>CAYWFX010000003.1:0-231870 GCA_964457945.1 uncultured Syntrophomonas sp. | reverse complement strand
CCTGTTCTGGGGTGGTAACGTCCATGATGACGCCCCCCTTAAGCATTTGGGCCAGGCCGCTCTTTAACGCAAAACTACCTTTTTCCACAACTTCTTTTGTCATGATATCATACCTTTCTAATAACATATAATACCCATGGATATACTAAAGATTAACTCAACCATGTTTGGCTGTCAACAGTATTACTGGATTATTAATGAATAAAGAACTTTAAGTAAATGACTTGTGATCAATCTTTATCGGGTAAGAGCTACTAGATATTTTCGATAACCACATCAATTTGATAGACAAATTTACCTTGTTTTACATAGCTTTTAGGACTTGGCCTGATTAACTATCTCTAGATGTCTAAGCATGACAAATAGACTTATATTTTATCTTTTTAGGGAAAATATGGTTGACTTGTGTAAGATTCTATTCTAAAATAACAACTAATTCAACGATATGTAATGCTATGTATAACTAATGATTATAAATACTTTCATAGATGTTTAAGATATTAATAAAATAATATCCAATATTTGGAGGTGCATTGGGTGAATACTGCGTTTAGAGATGAAATGACTCCCAAAGAAAGGATGACTGCATTTGCGACTGGCAAGGAAATAGACCGCATACCTTGCAGCCCATTCATGGGAGAGACGGCTTGTCATCTTATCGGAATCACGGTATCCCAGTATCGCCATTCAGCAAAATTGATGGCTGAAGTGGAAATAGTTACATCCAAAATGTTTGGTCATGATGGGGCAGGAGTCGGCCCGGGGTTCCTAGCTTTAGCGGAAGCTATGGGCACTACCTTAAAATATCCCGAAGACAACATTCCGTTTGTTGCCGAGCCATTTCTCAAGAACTGGTCCGATTTCGATAAACTATCTCCAGCTGATCCATATAAAAATGGTAAATTACCGATGTACCTGGAA
This sequence comes from uncultured Syntrophomonas sp., assembly GCA_964457945.1. Lineage (GTDB taxonomy): Bacteria > Bacillota > Syntrophomonadia > Syntrophomonadales > Syntrophomonadaceae > PHAA01. Next base: position 230,949 of record CAYWFX010000003.1, on the reverse strand, counting down.
GCACTGGCAATGATAAAAGAAAAAATTGGAGATGATGTGCCGGTAGGAAGCGGTGTAGGAGGACCTTTTACTACCGCTGCTCTGGTTAGAGGGACCGAGAATTTCTTGAAAGACCTGCGCCGCAATCCTGAAATGGTGCACCGTCTATTACAACTGGTAACTGAAAGTACCCTGCATTACATAGATGCCGTATGTGAACTTGGCTGTAGCGTGAGTATTGCTGATCCTACCGCATCAGGAACCTTAATAAGTGTCAAGCAATTCCAGGAATTCGCTAAACCCTACCTCAAAATCCTATCGGACCGAATTATAGAACGCTCAGGCAACGGCCCTATGCTGCACATCTGTGGGGATTCGACTCCTCTCTGGTCAGACATGGCTGATACTGGAGCATCAACTCTAAGTCTAGATAATATTGTAGATCTGGCTACAGCTAAAAAAGAAGTTGGTCACCGGGTTTGCTTGATGGGTAATGTCAAACCGGTTGAAACCCTAATGAAGGGAAGCCACGAACAGATTGAGGATGAAGTTCGAAACTGTCTGCGTAAAGCCTATAACAGCCCCAAAGGGTACATTCTGGCCAGTGGCTGTCAAATACCCTTGGGTACGCCACCTGAAAACATTACCTGCTTCATGAATGCCGCCCGCCAATATGGGCGCTATCCTATGAATCCTGAAAATTTTGCCTGAGTAAAAATAATTAGGGAGGTGTTAATAATTGGCTAATAATCAAGAAATATTGAATCGTCTGGCCGCAGGGGTCAGGGAAATGGATGAAGACCTCACGGTAAAAGCTTCTCACGAAGCATTAGATAAGAACATAGATGCTTTGACAGCTATAAACCAGGGATTGGTTACGGGGATGAATGAAGCCGGGCAGCTTTATGAGCAGGAAGAGTATTTTGTGCCTGAATTACTCCTATGTTCAGATGCTATGTATGCAGGTCTGGATGTTTTAAGTCCCCATGTTCAAAAAACATCAGAAGAGAAAAAATATAGAGTGGTTATTGGCGTTGTCGAGGGGGATACCCATGACATAGGTAAGAATTTGGTTAAGTTAATGTTGGAAGTTGCTGATTTTGATATATATGATCTGGGGCGAGATGTTCCTCCAGCCAATTTTGTTAGCAAAGCTAAAGAAGTTGATGCGGATATAGTTTGTCTATCCACTTTGATGTCCACTACCATGGATAGAATGCCTGAAGTGATTGAACTATTAAAAAAGGAAGGTTTGCGTGAGCGGGTTATCGTTATGGTAGGTGGAGGCCCAATATCTCAGGCTTTTGCGGATCGCATCGGTGCGGATGACTACTCGGAAAATGCCATCGGAGCAGTTAAAGCAGCCCAACGTTTATTATCTGAAAAAAGAGTGGCTGTTTAAGTGCTGACACCCAAAGACAGATTAATCAAGACATTGAAAGGGGAAAGTGCTGACCGCCCACCTTGCATCTGTCCCGGCGGAATGATGAATATGGTAACCACCGATGTTATGCGCCAGGTTGGCAGTCTGTGGCCGGAGGCCCACCAAAATCCACAGGCCATAGCTAAACTGGCCCTGGGAGTACATAATTTAACCGGCATAGAAAACCTGGGGGTGCCTTTTTGTATGACCGTGGAAGCTGAAGCCATGGGAGCCAAAATTAGTTTGGGCTCTATGGAAACTGAGCCCCGGGTAGTAGGCTATCCCTTATCAATGCTACAGGATTGGAGCAGTTTACCGGAGATAAAGCCGGGAACAGGTAGAATTAGCATGGTCGCTGAAGCTGTTAACATCCTGGCGGCCAATAACCCTGAGTTGCCGGTGATTGTCAATTTAACCGGACCGATTAGTCTGGCTACCTCACTTATCGAGCCTATGATCTTTTTTAAAGCGATGGGCAAACAACCCGAAATGGTCCATGAATTTCTATCCTTTATTACTGATAACCTGATTATCTTTGGCAGGTCATTACTTCAAGCTGGGGCACAGATTATTACTGTTGCTGACCCCAGTGGGACTGGAGAAATTTTAGGACCGCGTCGTTTTGCTGAATTTGCCCTGCCATATATTAATCGTATCCTGAATAGTTTGCAGGGTGATTATGAGGCCAGTATGGTGCATATCTGTGGTCGTCTGCACAGTATATTCACGGAGATTAACCAACTGGAAACGGGTGCTATAAGTATAGATTCAGCAACCAGCGTAACTAAACTCAAAGCAGCCTTGGATGACAAGATAATTGTCGGTAATGTTAGTACCTATTTACTGCAAAATGGGCAGCCCGAGCGAGTCAAAGCTTCTGCCTTATCTTGCCTGAGCAAAGGGGCGGCGGTATTGTCTCCGGCTTGTGGAATCAGCCCCAGCACCCCCCTGGTTAATTTGCAGGCTATGGTTAGGGCCGTACACGAGTTTGATTACCAGAACCAGGGGGATTGTTGTCTTGACTAAGCAAGCAGCGCCCGGTTTTGGAGAAATGCAGATTATTTCGGGCAGCAGTAGTGAAGCCCAATTGCTGATAGATTTACTTGAGGATGCTGGCATTGATTTGGAAAACTCTTGTGCCAGCACTGGAACCTGCGGTAAATGCCGTGTGCAAATTTTAAATGGAAAAAGTTTACCGGCAGGGCCTGAAGAAATGGCCCTATTATCATTAGGAGACTTAGAAAAGGGAATTCGCCTGGCTTGTTATTGCTTGGTGCAGGGCGAAGTTTTATTGCGGGCAGAGCAGCCAGCACAAGATATAAGAGTTCTGGAAAGCGGTTTGCAATCCTCTTTTGAACTGGAACCTGCAATCCGCAAAGAGCATCTATCTCTTGTGCAGGATAATGAAGGGTCTTCATTATTAGATCAAATTTTGAGCCAACTGGGAGTAAGTGTTGATCTTAAATCCTCGCTTAATATCCTACGCTTATTAGGTGAAAATGCCAGAACGAAAATATTAACTGCAGTTGTTAGAGATAATGCCCTTATTGGATTAGAACTTAATGATACTACGCCGCATTATTATGGACTGGCAGTAGATATCGGCACCACAACTGTAGTGGCCGCACTCCTGGATCTAAGCAGTGGTGCTGAATTGGCAGTAGCCTCTGCCTTAAACCCTCAAACCCACTATGGACTGGATGTCTTATCCAGGATTCAATTCGCCGGGCAAAATCCTGCATCTCTTAATAAGTTAAATGATTTAATAATAGAATGCCTTAATAAGCTGATTGATGAACTCTGTGAGCAGAGCGGAGTAAACCCACAATATGTGTATGAAATTGCGGCAGCTGCTAATACAGTTATGCTGCACCTGCTTCTTAAAGTTAGCCCCGCATCAATGGGGCGCGCTCCTTACAATCCAGTATTCAGGCAAGGACAGATGGTAGGTGCCAATATGCTGGGAATTACGGTATCGCCCTTTGCCCAAGTATACTGTCTGCCTTTGGTATCGGGTTTTATTGGGGCTGATATCATAGCCGGTATTATGGCTACCGAATTAGATCGGATAAATGGGACAGTGCTGTTTTTAGATCTTGGTACCAATGGTGAAATTGTCCTTAATAAAGACAACCAGCTTATAGCATGTTCAACTGCGGCTGGGCCGGCCCTGGAAGGGATGAACATTGCCTGCGGGATGCGTGCTGCTAATGGTGCAGTGGAAGAAGTTTGGCTGCAAAATAATTTAATGCGTTGGCGCACTATTGGTGATGCTCCTCCGCAGGGTTTATGCGGCAGTGGCTTATTGGATGTGGTGGCTGCTATGCTTGACATCGGTATGCTTAACACGGCTGGGAGGATTATGGATAAAAATAGATTTCTAGAGACGTATCCTCAAAATCCACTGGTACAACAAATAGATGAAGTAGCAGGTAAAAGAAGATTTTGGCTAATACCATCCTCAGATAATAACCCCAACGGGGTATTTATTAGTCAAGCCGACATACGGCAGGTACAACTGGCTAAAAGTGCCATTGTAACCGGGATTAAAACCCTGTTGGCGCAGGCTAGTATAAATGAGATAGAGGTAAATAAGGTATACGTGGCTGGGGCCTTTGGTGCATATCTTAGTCCCGAATGCCTTATACGCCTCGGATTTTTCCCGGATGCCTGGCGCGATCGGATATTTTTTGTAGGCAACACATCAAAGGCCGGTGCAAAGATGGCATTATTATCAAGCAGTGCTCGTATTCGAATGGGAGATATTGCGAAAGAGGTTGACTATATAGAACTTGAGTCCTGTCCGAATTTCGAAAAGCTATTTGTGCAGCATATGAGTTTTCCCGGAGAAGGTAGCCACAAGTAGTTTTAACTGGATGGTCATTTTCCCTCGCTAAGACAGCAAAGATCAATCAAATATCTGATGATAGTCGGAAGAATTACAGGTGGGACAATGGAATGACAGAAAAGTGAATATAGTCAATAATACGAAGAATTTACTTGCAGAAACATTTATTTCTCTTAAACATGATAATTATAGATACTTTCTGTCCGGTCAATCGGTATCACTCATAGGTACTTGGATGCAAAGAACCGCTCAGCAATGGTTGGTGTATACCCTTACCGATTCTGCCTTTTTACTGGGTTTATTAGGAGTATGTCAGTTTGCTCCCATGCTTTTGTTCTCGCTGCTGGCGGGGGTATATGTGGACCGTATTCCCAAAAAAAGCATACTTTTGTTGACCCAGGTAATGCAAATGGTGCAAGCACTTACATTGGCAACTTTAGTCTGGTTAGGCATAGTTGAGTATTGGCATGTTTTTATACTGGCAGCGATATTTGGCTTAGCCAATACCTTTGAAATGCCCACCCGGCATTCATTTATTATTGAAATGGTGGGACGGAACAATCTTAAGAATGCTATAGGTCTTAACTCCACCATGGTGAATATTGCTAGGATTATTGGTCCTGGACTGGCGGGTATTACCATGGCACGTTTCGGTATAGCCTTTTGTTTTTTTATTAACGGAATAAGCTATCTGGCCGTGATATTTAGCCTGCTCAAAATTCATGTTTATACCATAAACATAAGAATTAAACAACAGAACATTACGAGTGAGATTTTGGACGGACTAAACTATATAAGGAATCAAAAACAAATATTATATCCAGTTATGGCGATGCTTGCCATAGGAACGTTTGCTATGAATACGGATGTTATTATTCCGGTATTTGCGAAGGTAATTCTAAGCCAGGAAGCGCAAGGATACAGTTTCCTTTTATCTGCCATTGGGGTTGGTGCACTTATAGGCTCACTATTCTTTGCTGCCAGGTCTCAAAAACAATCATCCCGCAATGGCATAGTTTTCTCTGCTTCAGGTGTATCGATTTGCTTATTTCTGGCAGGTATGACCAGCAATTATTATCACCTGCTTGGTATTCTGGTTTTATTTGGTGTTTTTAGTATGATTTTTATGACAACTGTAAATTCAACTATTCAATTGAATTCAAATGATGAATATCGTGGCAGGGTAATGAGCGTATATTCCATGGTTTTTGTAGGAACTACTCCTATAGGCAATTTCTTAACTGGATATATAGCCCAAAATTTTGGTCCCGCCAACAGTTTCTATTTCTGTGGAGTGGTAAGTATCCTGCTAATTGCTGTTATATATATAAGGTTTGGCCCTAAAAGGATATTAAAAGAAAGAGGATATTAAGTTTGCCTTTAATATAATCATTTTTCGTATGTGCACATCATCAGATTATTCTAGGAAAGGAGTTGTAGATCGATGAATTCTAATGATTCCAAGACAATAAAAACAATTTGTTACATTTGCAACGGAGCATGTGGAATTAGCCTCGAATTGCGTGAAGGGGTTATCACCAAAATTGCAGGAGACAAAGAGCATCCCTTGACCCACGGTTATATATGCCCCAAAGGTATGGCATTAAGGGAAATGGTATATGCACCGGACAGGATTAAAAGTCCTATCAGAAAGGTTGCTCCTGATAAGTGGGAGGAAATATCCTGGGATGAAGCCTTTACCTATATCGTAGATAAATTAAAGAATTTAAAAGATAATAATGAACCGGAAGCTCTTGATATACATGTGGGCCAAAGCGGGGTGAAAAAAGAATTCCCCCATTACGTGGACCGATTTGCAGCCCTATATGGTACGCCCAATTGCTCTTCGGCGGGTAGTCATTGCCATATGTCAAAGAGATTAGGCAACGAAATAACCTATGGAGCTTTACCCGTTACAGATTATTTGAACAGTGATTGTATTGTGTTATGGGGATATAATCCAGCAAACGCATGTCCGCCACAAATGAATGACATAAACAAGGCGCGAGTTCGAGGGGCCAAACTGATCGTGGTCAATCCTATGGTTACACCAACAGCTCAAAAGGCGGATATACATCTGCAGTTGAGGCCAGGTTCTGACGGAGCGCTAGCCCTAGGGATACTAAATGTAATTATAAACGAACAGTTATATGATAAGGATTTTGTAGCTAAATGGACCATTGGCTTTGATAAGTTACGTGAACTTGTTAATGAATACACCTTGGAAGCAGTTGAAAAAATCACTTGGGTTCCCGCTGACATAATAGCAGCAACAGCTCGCCTTTATGCCCAAACTTCACCAGCACATATTTCTATGGGAAATTCATTAGAACTCCAGACCAACGGTTTTCAGACCATTCGTGCCTTATCTATCTTACAGGCTATTACCGGGAATATGGATATCAGCGGAGGAGCTGTACTTGCCCCTCCCGCAAGGCTTGCATCTTTGGAGATATCCACCAAAGGGATAGCCAGGGCAGCTATTGGGTCACAGGAGTTTCCTGTATTTTATAAATATACTAAAAAAGCCCAGGCAAATATAATATATAAAGCTATCCTGGAGGGTAAACCTTATCCTATCAAGGGAATGATTGTGGATGGTAGTAATCCGATCATGACTTGGCCCAATGCTTCCAAGGTTAAAGAAGCCCTATCCAAATTGGACTTTTTGGTTGTTATCGATCATTTTATTACGGAAACAGGTCGTTTAGCTGATCTGATTCTACCAGTGGCAACAATCCTGGGTCACTATGATCTCAACGACGCTGCGTCCATTTATGCAACTCCTCTTATTTCGCTCAGTGATAAGGTTATTGAGGAAGATGGAATTAGTAACTGGCAATTTTGGAGTGAGTTAGCTAAGCGTATGGGCTATGAAGAATACTTTCCCTGGGTATCGGAAGTGGATGCCATCAACTTCAGGTTAAAACCTCTGGGATTATCTTATGAGCAGCTAAAGGAAAATGGGAATAGTATGCTTTATGGTGAAAGAGTTGAAAAAAAATATGAGCAAGCTGGTTTCAAAACCCCCTCGGGCAAAGTGGAAATCTATTCCGAAGAATTAGCAAAATACGGATACGATCCGCTGCCAGTGTACCATGAGCCTAGTGAAAGTCCAATTTCCACCCCCCAGACGGCAGAAAAATATCCGTTAATTTTATCTACTGGGGCCAGGACAATTGGTTATTACCATTCCCGCTACCGTAACATTCCATCACTGCACAAACTGATGCCAGAGCCACTGGTTCTTCTGCATCCGGCTAAAGCAGAAGAACTGGGTATTACTGAAGGGGAGTGGGTTATCGTTGAATCTCTGCGCGGCAGCATCGAAATGAAAACAGGTTTCAGTACGCAACTTAACCCCGGTGTTATTTATACACCCCACGGTTGGGATTCGGCCAATAGCAATATCCTTACTGACAGTGAGCAGTTGGACCCCGTGACGGGTTTTCCTCCTGAGCGGGCTCTTTTAGCCAGGATCGTAAAGAGAGGTAAAGACCAATGAACGGTGATAGATTGACCACAGCTGAACGAATGAAGGCTATCCAGACCAAAATTGGCTTGGATAGGGTTCCGGTTAATGCGGGAGCTAGTCTTTATGCTGCTGCCATTTCAGGAATGTCTGCCCAGGATTATTACCTTAATCCTGAAATGGCTATGGAAGCCGGAGTGTGGGCTTTGGAACTGCATAAATATGACGGAGCGCCATCCTATAATATACCAGATGGAGTAGGTTGGGATTTCGGAGGGGAAATGGTCTTTCCTAAGTCTCCCAAGATATCCCTGCCATATTTGAGTAAAAGGGCAGTTAATAAACCGGAAGATGTAGAAGGGCTGCAATTGCCGGATTTTGACCAGGCCCCAGCTGGAAGCCGGGTGATGAGGTTTAGCAGGATAGCCCGGGAAAAAGGATATGGCGTATCAATTTCGGCAGGGTCACCGATGGGGATAGCTGCTGGTATTATGGGTATCGAAAAATTGATGCGCTGGTTAATTAAAGAACCGCAAGTTGTCCATCGGGTTCTGCGCTTGGCAACGGACTACTTATTAAAGCTTGCGGATAGGCGTATTTCAGAGTTTGGGGTTGAGAACTGTTCTGCTTTTTCTACTTATCCGGTCGACTGCCATGCTTTAGTTTCATCCCAAATATTTGAAAAGTTTACCCTGCCTTATGTTCAGGAAATACACACCAAACTCATGGCTAAAGGTATAAAAAAGTGGAGGGTCCATTTATGTGGTGATCACACTAAGAACCTGCCCTATTGGACTAGAGAGATTCTACTGGCTCCCCGGACGACTTTTCATCTTGGGGATGAGAATGATATTGAGTTTTTTGCCAAGGCCTTGGGAGAAGACCACATTATTGCCGGAAATATTTCCACAACGCTGCTGAATATTGGTACAGCTAATCAGGTCTATGAGGCCTGCAGACAGGTCATCGAGAAAATGAAATACCACCCGGGCGGGTTTATCCTCATGCCAAGTTGTGCGTTGCCTGCCCTGACACCACCGGTAAATGTTCATGCGATGATAAAAGCAGCTCGGGACTTTGGGAGCTACGATCTATAAAACGAGGGAGTTACCCTTTAAATCTATTAAGCTAGTTAGTTTCAAATTATTAGGAGGTGTTTACATGTCGTTTTTGGAAGAATCTCTCCGACCATCTAAAGCCGTAATCGGTGTCAGTCCGGGGAAAATGGTACTTGCTGGGTTTAAGCTAAGTATGCCTGCGATACTGCTGATTTTGCTAGGCCTGATCTATTACTTTCTCCCTAATGCTCAAAAAATAGGGGGAATGACTGAAGCTGCGCTGACTGTACTGGCTTTGGCCGGGATTTATATGGTTATAGCGGTTCATTCCCGTTATTCACCTGCCCGTAAAGAAAAGCTGGATTATAATGTGCCACTGATAACAGCCGGTTGTATTTTCATTATTCTGTGGGAGTTATGTACCCTGAAATCCAATTTTTTTCCAATGCCTTTTTTCCCTTCTATTGTAAAAATATTATCAACCTTTGGAACTGATTGGGATCTTATCGGTATTGGCATACTATATTCTCTGCGGCTCTGGGCATTAGGCTTCTTCTCTGGATTGGTGTCGGGGATACTGACGGGACTTGCTCTGGGTTGGTCGAAAAGATTTCATTACTGGGTTTATCCTCTTCTTAAGATGATCGGTCCCATTCCATCTATAGCCTGGATACCTATTTTTATGGCAGTATTACCCACCAGTTTTTGGGCCAGCGTTTTTTTGATCACCTTTGGAACTTGGTTTGCTATGACAATTTTAACCTGGTCAGGGGTGGCCAATGTCAACAAAGCTTATTATGAAGTAGCCAGAACTCTGGGGGCCAGTGATAGGTATATATTGCGCCACATCGTTTGGCCAGCTTCCCTGCCGGTTATTTTTGTTGGTCTCTTCAAAGCCCTTAGTGGTTCGTTTATTGTTCTGGTCACGGCTGAAATGTTAGGGGTAAGAGCAGGATTGGGTTGGTATCAGCAGTGGAGCTATTCTTGGTCGCAATATTATAAAGTCTACGCTACCCTTATAGTTATGGCCATTCTTTTCTCAAGTATTACCACTCTCCTCTTCAAGGTCAGAGACAAAGTATTGGTATGGCAGAAGGGAATGATTGAATGGTAGACGAACGAATCATCCCGGGAAAAGTGAGTATCAAAAAAGTCAGTAAAGTATTTAATCAAGGTTCAGATACTGAACTGGTAGCTTTAAGTAACATAGATCTGGAGGTTGAACCGGGCAGTTTTGTATCTCTGCTGGGGCCAAGCGGCTGTGGGAAATCTACCCTTTTGAGGCTGGTTGCAGGTTTGGAAACTACTACTTCCGGGACGCTTACTTTGGATCAAGAGGAAATTCATGGTCCCAATTACCTGCGGGGATTTGTTTTTCAGGATCCGACCCTGTTTCCCTGGAAAACCATTGTGCAAAATATTACGGTGGGTCTGGAAGCGAGAGGAATTTTGAAGGGAAAGGAGGATGAAATCAAGGAATATGTAAACCTGGTAGGACTAGAAGGCTTTGAGGCCTACTACCCTTATCAAGTTTCCGGTGGTATGGCCCAACGGGCTGCGCTGGCCAGAGCTTTGATTAACCATCCCAAGGTATTGCTGTTGGATGAACCCCTGGGGGCCCTGGATGCTTTTACCCGAATGCAGATGCAAACCGAAATTTTGCGTATTTGGCAGGATCGCGGCACCACTATGATTTTTGTTACCCATGATGTTGACGAAGCTATTTATTTAAGTGACAGAATAGCTATCATGACCTCAAGACCGGGGAAAATACATGAGATTGTTAATGTGCCATTGGAAAGGCCCAGAACCCGTACGGATCAATCTTTTATGCATATCAAGGCTCGGATATTGGAAATTTTAAATTTTACTTAAAAGGGGAGAAAAGTATGCCAAAGAAAGTTATAGCTATTTTATTATCTCTATCGCTGCTGCTTGCGCTGGGACTTTTATCTGGCTGCGGTAAGCAGGCTGCCAAGGAAACCAGCAGTGAGGCAACTAATGGCACCGCGACCATGAAATCAAATAAAATTAATTTGGGACATACCGGTGCAATCTGCGAAGCGCCCTTTTTTATGGCTTATGAAAAAGGTTTCTTTAAGGAAGAGGGCCTTGATGTGACCCTGATCCAAGGCGATGGCAACTTCAGAAAAGAAGGTGTAGCTACGGGCAAGCTGGATGCCACTGATACTGTTTTGATGGGGTTCCTGATGTCATGGGTTGAAGGAATGGACATTAACATATCTGCTGGTATTCATACCGGGTGCATGGCTGTAGTTGTACCGGTAAACTCTCCTATTAAAACCTTGGCCGACTTAAAAGGGAAAGTTGTTGGTTGCACCGGCATGGGTTCCGGTGCGCATATGTTCGCCATGGGTGCCATAATGGAGAATGGCTTGACGGAAAAAGATGTGACATGGAAGGCCTATGCCAACCCGGAATTATTAATAGCATTGCAAAAGGGTGAGGTTGAGGCGGCGGCAACTGGCGACACAATGGCGTATATGTGGATCAGAGACGGTAAGGCGAGAATGCTCAGCAGTCAGGCACTGGATGAACCATACGGCAGTGAAACTTGCTGTCATTTAGCAGTGAACGGGGAAAGACAGCGCAACGATCCGGAAGCCATCAGGAGACTAACCAGAGCAGTGGTCAGGGGTGCTGAATGGGTTGATAAGAATCGGGCTGAAGCCGTCAAAATCATGCTGGATAAAAGATATAACCAAGGTGATCAAGAATTAAACCTGACAATTATTAACACTTACAAATATCAAACAGACGCCGTAACGGGCAAAGAAGCGATACGACAGGCGGTAAAACGATATAAGATGGGCAAGATACTGCCGGCTGATTATGATGGGGAAGCACTTATTAATAAGGTTTACGTAGATATGTCAGGTACAACTCCAAAGGTTTAATTAATAGAAACAGGGATGGCAGACGGTGAAGATGTACGGTTGTCTCTGCTTTATATAGCTGTACAGAACTACAGTGGATCCTAATTAATCGGCAGTTCCTGTAAAAATAAATATTTGGGGAGAAAATTGATTTGAAAAAGAATTTATCGAAAATATTGTTGGGGATGCAGTTACTAGCATCGGTACTTATTGTAGGGGCGGTTGTATTTTGGGAGCCGGTATGCAATGGGCTGCTTAAATTGGAAAATGGCAATATGGTCCATATGAAGTGTTTTTATACCGGACAAGCTTCGATTCTCCTTGCTATAGTATTATTAGTTGCTGCTATCATAGCTTATTTATCTAAAGCAGATCATAGCAAAGTGCAATGGGCTGTCATACTACTGGGAATTATGCTTGTTGCCAACACGCTTGACTCGGCGATCGGAATTGGTATTTGTAAAAAGACTACCATGGCTTGTAATACTACCGCCATATGGATCAGATGCAGCGGAATTATAGCCATTTTAACCGGCGTTTTGGATATTGGAGTAAATCGTAATAAATCCATTCAATAACGCTGTAATAAAAACATCATCAACGAAATAAACAGAATTCCAAGCATCAGGTGGAGTAATTAGTTCATAAGATGCTTGGAATTCGTTATCCAGGAGATGTTTGCCGGCGAATATACTTTTAGGTTGTCACATCAGGAATATTGGAGGCTAAATAATATGTGGTTTTTGGCTTGGCGAAACACCAGCCGCAGAAAAGGTCAATCTTTACTGACTATTGGTATTACTGCGCTGACTATTTTTACCTTTGTATTAATAATTCTGGTCTTTTCTACGGTCCAAAGCAGCTTGGAGCTTTCTGCCAGACGATTAGGGGCAGATGTTATTGTTTTACCCAATGAAGCGCACGACGACGGTTTTCAAACAGTTTTTACAGCGGAACCATCCAAGCATTATATGAAACGGGATTTATTAAATGACTTTGCGAGGATAGTGGGCATAGAGCAAATGACTTCTCAATTTTACACCCAGACACTTAACCAGGACTGCTGCTCGGTTGAAGATGAAATGCGGCTGGTGGGTTATGATCCGGAAACTGATTTTATCCTGGCTCCCTGGTTTGCCTCCCAAAACAAGTCTTCTCTGGCAGATAACGAGATATTAACCGGTGCCAAGGTGGCATCCTGGTTGGGAGGCCATACTAAATTGCTGGGAGAGAACTTTACAGTGGTTGGCCAACTTGAGGCAACTGGAAGTGGCATGGATGAAACCACTTTTATAAACATTACAACTGCCAGACGGTTGGCTACCAATAGCGAATTCTTGCATTATTTATGGGCAGACAATAGTCCTGATGAATTAATCTCTTCGGTATTAATTCGAGTAGATGCCAATCATCAACCGATTGAGATAGCAAATGCAATTAATGATCTGGATCTCCCCGTTAGAGCTTTTACTACCGGCGAGCTTATCAGTAATTTACGCAATCAAATTGAAACCATCCAAAAGGTTGTTTTGGGGATATGGTTGGCACTGCTGCTGGTAGCAGCCTTAGCACTGATTGGCCGCTTTACTGCTTTGGCCAAGGAACGAAAAAAAGAAATTGGGCTTTTAAGAGCCATAGGCGTGCAGAAGACCAGTGTTTTTTGGTTGGTTATTCTTGAGTCAGGGATATTGGCGGGTACAGGTGGATTGCTGGGGAGCACCGCAGGTGTTTTAGCAGCATCCCCTCTTTTGAAATTATTAGCCCAGTCACTCCAACTGCCGGTAACCCAATGGTCGGTTTCCGCTGCCTTGGTTAGCGCTTTTTGGGGACTAATGCTGGCCCTGTTTTTAGGTTTGGCATCTTCTACCTATCCAGCCTGGCGCAGTGCCGCTTTAAGTCCACAGGAAACGGTTACACGAGGGGAGTTGGATTAGTATGACAATTTGTCGCGTTGATTCTTTAAGCAAGTATTACACCATGGGGGAAACCGTAAAACCCTTGGATAATATTACCTTTCGCATAGGAGCTGGAGATTTCATAGCTATTGAAGGACCTTCCGGTATCGGGAAAAGCACCTTGCTTTATACCCTATCTGGTTTGCTGGAGCCTAGTCATGGTCAGATATATCTTTTTGATAAAGATATCGCCAATCTGTCTGAAAAGGAAAAGACCCGTTTGCGCGCTGAAAAAATTGGTTTTATCTTTCAAGAAGCTATTCTGTTTCAGGCTCTTACAGTTAAAGAAAACCTGCTTTTCTCTCAGAAATTCAATAAAAAGAAAGATCCGGCTAAAATCGATTATTTGTTAGAAAAATTTGGCTTAATGAACCGAATCAACTTTTTGCCTTATCAACTCAGCGTTGGACAACGGCGTCGTTTAGTTATTGCCCGAGCACTGCTAAATGATCCCATGCTGCTTTTGGCAGATGAACCAACAAATGATTTAAACGAAGCATGGGTTGAAATAATTATGGAATCTTTGTCAGATATAAGTGAAAAGGGTGGTGCCGTAATTATGGTTACTCATAATACCCACTTAGCTATGCAAGCCAAGAAACGCTACTACCTTCAAAATGGAAAATTAGCAGAAATAAACACAATCTGATCGTTTTATAAATGAGGTACGTTATTGATTGCTACCGGAGTATTTCAATGATGCTCTTTTACTATGCCTGCATGAGCAAGTGCAGGTCTTAGTTAGGGTTCATACAGGAGGAATGCTGGGAGGCAAGATCAATTTTTTCCAGTGGGGCAGAGGTAGGTACCTTATCCACCTATTACTTACAGTTGCTCCCCCACAGCTTGTACCTGCACCTGCTGTACTGGCTAGCAGTGATTGCCCGCGATATTTGTCTGGTAATATTAATTGATTATATCGAGTAGCTCTGCGCCTTTGATTTCATTTGCTTTCCATTCAATGACTGCAAAATTTCCGTTAGAATGTTCGTTAACCTTATTAATCCATTCAATCTCATTGCTTGCCTTCGCCTTGAGCGTTTTATTCGTTGTGGCAGTTGCATATAAGCTGGCATTAATGATCCACCATTTGCTATTAATTCCGGCACGTTTTAAGTCAGCTTCAAGCCTCATTGCTTCGTACACGGGTGTAGTCTCTGCTAATGTAATGATTAGAACCTCCGTTTCATCAGCATTTCTTAACCGGGGTAACAGTTTCTTAACTGATTCTGGTATATCCCCCTGGGATCGTTTAATTTCTCTATGGTAACTTTGGGTTGAATCAAGGAGTAATAGCGTATGTCCGGTGGGAGCGGTATCGATAACCACAACCTCGTTTTCGGCCTTCTCTACAATCCCCGCAAACGCTCGAAACACAGCAATCTCCTGCGTACAAGGTGATCTTAAATCTTCTTCAATATAGGCAATATCATCTTCACCCATTGTTTCCCTGGCTTTTTTGAGCACTTCTTCCTTATATTTGGCAAGCTCCTGGTGTTCGTCAATTCTACTTATACTTATAGCGTTATTTTCTTCTATAACAAATTTAATATGAGCAGCAGGGTCTGTTGTTGTTAGGTGAACTTTAGCACCTTTACGGGCAAGACCTAATGCAATTGCTGCGGCAACAGTTGTTTTTCCCACTCCGCCTTTACCCATGGTGAATATAACTTTTTTGCCAGAAGCATATAGATCATCTATAACATCTTTGAGTTCAGGAATCCGGTTAGGATTAAGCTTCTCAGTGTAAATATTATCATTGTCTTTGAGTAAGAATGCCCTAACGTTATCTATACCTGTAACATTATAGGCCCGAAGAGGAATCTCATAGGTCATAAAGTCCTTTAAATCAAGGGGAATGTTTTGCAAGGCTGCTTGTTGTTTATTAAAAAGACTTTTTGAAACTCTATCATCATAGCTTTGCAGCACACCGTTGATTACCAGTATTTGATTATTAACGCCTAAATCCTTAAGCTCCTGCGAAGCTCTTTGGGCCTCTTTTAGAGGTGAAGTTTCCGGACGAGAAACTAGAATCAGAGTGGTCATATCTTTATTAGCCAATGTTTCTACTGCATGCCTGTAAATCTCTTTTTTGCTTTCAAGCCCGGATAGCTGTCCTAGGCATGATGCTCCATGGGTGTTTTCGCTGATGAAATTACTCCAGGCTGAAGGCAGCTGCATCATTCGAAGGGTGTGCCCGGTAGGCGCTGTGTCAAAAATAATATAGTCATATTCTTTTTGAGCCTTTTCATCAGTTATAAATGCTGAAAACTCATTAAAGGCAGCGATTTCAACAGTACATGAACCGGAAAGCTGTTCCTCCATATTTTTTATTACTACCTCAGGCAGCTTCCCTCTGAAGGGGGCAACAACACTTTCTTTATATTCTCGGGCAGCCTCTTCTGGGTCAAGGTTGGCCACAATCAAATTAGGCACATCTTTTATAGCAACACCTTTGTTGTTTAACTGTCTGTTAAATACATCTTGCAGGTTTGAAGCAGGGTCGGTACTAATCAGTAAAATCTTTTTTCCTTCATCTGCAAGAGTTACAGCGGTTGCACAAGCAGTGGAAGTTTTCCCAACACCACCTTTGCCGGTGAAAAATAAATATTTTGTAAGTTTTATCTGTTTAGGATTATATATTTCAAACAACATATCCACCTCGTAATCTCAAAATTAACAACAACCGCCTTTGCAGCTGCAATCTGTTGATTTAGATTTTTCTTGAGAAATTAAATAGCTCTCAGGTACATTTAATAATTTAATAAACTCATCATTAGTAGGATAATTTTTAGTCTTGACTACGATGCCGTCAACAATCGTTACAGGTAATATATCAATTCCATCTTGGTTCAGTTTTTCATTTATAATTGTGTTATCTACAAATGCCTGCGGATCGTTGCTAAGGTTATGTCTTTCAACCTTTATCCCGTTTTTACCCAGATTATTTATAACTGTTGCTACCCTTAAAAGCTCAGGGTCAATTGCAGGTCCACAAACACCTGTTGAACAACACATTGCGGGGTCAAAAATACTCATTTTCACCATAAAACATCTCTCCTTTAATTTTACTAATTACACCGGATATTTTCTTGGCTTAATCTTTCATTTAGGTTTTCCATATCAGTTTTATATGGTTCTAGATTTCTGAGATTGTCATACACCAAGCTGTCAATGAACTTCAATTGTTCATCCTTGGACATTGAATAATATGCCCATTGAGCATATTTGCGATCCTTTACCAGGCCAGCATTTTTAAGATAAATAAGATGCCTGGATGCCTTGGCCTGTGAAATCCGTAATGTCTCCATTATGTCGCAAACACAAAGCTCTTTTTCATATAAAAGGCTTAAAATTCTTAGTCTCGTCTCATCTGATAGAGCCTTTAAAACGTCCAATAGTTTTTCCATAGGCCACCTCTTTTGTTTGAGATAATATTCTCATATACGCTTAAACGATTATGAGAATATTATATGCACAATTTCATGAAAAGGCAATTCAGTCAAAAGCTAATAAATGATGTTAGTACGTAGCGAAACAACCTGCTGTCCAGTTTTTCTACCCAGAAATATCTGTTGAAACCTACTTGACTTTCTTCGTAAACGATATATAATATAAATTATCATTTATATAAGTGGCATTAAATATAAAGAGGGTGATCATATAAACGATTTGTCTTCTGTGTTTAAATTGTTGAGCGATCTTAATCGTCTCAAGATCCTATTTTCCCTGGAACATGACCCACTTTCAGTCTCTCAGGTAATTGAGAAAACTGGACTTTCTCAACCCTTGGTTTCGTTTCATTTAAAGGTCCTCAGGGAAGCGGGGCTAGTGGTTGCTTCTCGTCAGGGTACTCTGGTTTTTAACTCAGTTTGCGATGGCGAATTGATCCCACTGATTTGTAAGTTTAGAAACTATCAAAAAAACAATGACGGTAAATCAGGTCCCAGTTTTCGGTGTAATTGTTTTCCGGGGATAGAACAGTAATGCTCTGAATGTATAAATTAATAAAGGAGGGTTAATCAGTAATGAAGATTGAAGGATGTTGTGGGAGTGAAACGAAAGATATCAAGTCCAAGATTTCTGGAATGATGGGGGGCTGTATGCCAAGTGGGTGCTCCGATCCGATGGAAATGTGCAACAGCATGATGGGGGCAGTGGTCACCTCGGCGCAAATGGCCGGATATGCGACTCCAGAAGTTAGAGCCTTATTCGATGAATGGGCTTCAGAATTGGCCAATGAAATTTTGCAGGGAATACAGGGTAAAGGTCAGGTTGAGCCCGAAAATATCGCTAGACAATTTAAAATTAGTGAAGATGCGGCTCTTTACTTTATCACCCGACTAATTCGAGATAAAAAGGTGAGGGTTACGGGAATGGAAGTTGTAACCCTGAAGTAGTATAAACTCTTGACCAGTAAATTTATGGGAGGAATTGCTTATGACACCATTAGATGAAAATCACATTGGGGACATGAGACAGACATGCAGATGGTGTGAAACAGAATTTAGTGTGACTTCCGAACAGTCTTCAGGGTTTATTGTAACAGGAGGTTTATGTATTTCTTGTACCAAAAAGTTTTCTTTGTTAAACGATGCTTCCACAGTCAGGGAATTTATTGATGCTATCAATACCCCAATCTTGGTTATGCAAGCTGAACCGCGGCAGGTCTATACAGCAAATAAAAAGGCCCTCGAATTGTTTGGCAAAGAATTGTCTGAAATGGAAGGATATAGGGGTGGACAGGTGTTTGATTGTCTTCAATCATTCACGGAGTTAGGTTGTGGTAAAGACATAAACTGTGAGGAATGTAAAATTAAGGCTGCAATTGTTGGGGCTTTTAACAACGGTGATTCTTTTAAAAGTGTGTCGAGTCCACTGGAGGTCAAAAAGAAGGATAAAACCAGCACATATCTTCTGCAAATATCAACCGAGAAAACAGGTGATTTAGCATTAGTGAGAATTGACCACTACAAGCAAGTGTAAAATGTGCATCCCTAAACTGTCTAGTTAGGTTGTTTTTAGCTGGTAATGAAAAGATTTTGTTCACAACCCTTTTAAAACATGTGTATCAATTTATAAATCGGCTTGATTATATCAAAATATATTGATATAATCGATGCATGGATAATGTGAAGATTTCTCAAGCACTAAGTGACCCCATTCGCTATAAGATTCTAATGATGCTGGTACGCAGCGAGACTGCTTGCTGTCCGGTTATTAGTAATAATGATGGAGATTCTCCTGTAGGATTATGTAATTGTGAGATTATGAATGAACTCAGCATGATTCAGTCGCGGGTTTCCTACCACATGAAGGAACTGGTTGAAACCGGTTTGGTAAATGAAGAACCGCGGGGGAAGTGGAAGTATTATTTTGTCAATAAGAAAAAATTGCTGGATTATGTTGATCAATTGAAGAGGAATTTTAATTTAGAGTAGATCATTGGTATATTTTTTGGGTAACACATCAAAAAAAGTTGATGTTATACTGGCTGTCATCATTAAATGACTTATTTACATAGTAGTCTTTAACCGGATGATTGTATATTTGGCGGTAGGTACTAAGGAAATATTACATCGCAAAGTTTGGAGGTTGTTAATTTGGCGGAAGGATTGCGTATACCGGATAATTTATTTGCCAGGATACCGGATGCTCCCTGGATAATAAGCAGAAAGAAAAGCTTGGTTGGTGATATACCCAGAGTTGGAACCGAATTAGTCTTTAACGACATTATAGGTTCATGGAAAGCCCGTTGGGGTATCAAGCGTATGAATTTTTCAGTGTCTCCTGGTCTTTACTGCGTAGGAGAACCTGATGAAAGCTCCCCAGTATTTGTAACCGCTAACTATAAAATGACCTTTGACCGGGTAAGACAAGCGCTGTCAGGAATGGACGTCTGGATATTGGTTCTTGATACCAAGGGAATAAATGTCTGGTGTGCTGCTGGCAAAGGGACCTTCGGAACGGCGGAATTGATAAGAAGAATAGCCCTGGCTGGGCTCAGCCAGGTGGTGTCACACCGCACAATTATCCTACCTCAGCTTGGTGCTACCGGGGTAGCAGCGCATGAAGTTCGTAAACAGACCGGTTTTAAAGTAATTTACGGGCCAGTAGGAGCCGAAGACATCCAGTCTTTTATGAAGTCCGGGATGAAAGCAACTAGGGAGATGCGACGGGTTCAGTTCGGTTTCTATGACCGATTGGTGTTAACGCCGATAGAGCTCAAGGGGATGCTTAAACCATTCTTGATTATTGCTTTCGCGCTTCTAATCACTAACATAACCGGCCTGTTCAGAACTACGCCGCTTGATTTATATGCTTTTCTGGGCGCGATCTTGATCGGTGCTGTGATTACGCCAGTATTACTTCCCTGGATACCGGGGAAGGCCTTCGCCTGGAAAGGATGGTTGCTGGGAATGCTCTGGGCTATAGTTGTTATTAATGGGGGGGGATATTTATCCCGACCCCACGGCTTATGGATGGCCTTATCTCAAATACTAATTTTGCCGGCCATATCTGCGTACCTAGCATTGCAATTTACCGGTGCTTCTACCTATACATCCCCTTCGGGAGTGAACAAGGAAATGAAGGTAGCGGTGCCAGCGATAATAAGCTCAACCTTGCTGGGATTAGTAACCTGGTTGGTCGGCCATTTTATATAGAGTAATAGCATTGAAGGGAAGGATTTTTAATGCAGCTCCGTTATCTTAAAAATGTCGTGACCCTGCAGATGAGCGATGATAAATGTACCGGCTGTGGGATATGTATATTAGTTTGCCCTCATGAAGTGTTGGCTATAGAGGATAAGAAAGCGCATATTATTGACCGGGATGCCTGTATGGAATGTGGCGCCTGTGCCCTCAACTGCCCTTTCGAAGCTATATCGGTAAAAGCTGGAGTGGGGTGCGCCGGCGCCATAATTCGGGGGAAGCTAAAAAATGGGGAGCCTTGTTGTGGTGATGGCGACTGCTGTTAGTATGTTTCTACTATAGGCCAAATATTAACTCAGGATCATTAGGGTCGCATTGTCTGGGTTATAACATCAAAAAAAGTTGATGATGTTATTGCCTATGGCGATAAGGATTAGTGGGTGCGGGAAGTACAATTAGAAAATTTGTTAGGGGGCTGGGTATGTCTTTAAGTGAGGATATTAAAAGTTATGCACTGGAAATTGGTTACGACCATGTTGGAATTACTAATGCAGATACGTTTCCAGGCTATCTGGAAGAACTAAAACAAAGGTATGATATGTATCGTTTTGCTATTGAGGGATATTCCAAACTATTAGATGCTTATGATCCAAGCGAAGCTATGGGGCGATGTATTAGTTGATGTTGGTGTTATGCCAGCCTACAGAATGGAGGTAAGAACAAATGGAGTTAAAATCGGTTATAGAGTCTCGGCGCAGTATCCGCAAATTTCTTCCCGATTCTATTCCTGACGAGTACATTAATGAGATACTGGATGCGGCGCGTCTGGCTCCGTCAGGCGGCAATATTCAGCCCTGGCGATTTGTGGTTATAAAAAGTCCAGAAGCGAGAGAAAAATTGAAGGATTTCACCTTGGGGTTTGTCGCGAATGCTCCGGTTATTATAGTATGCTGTTCGGATTTGACTGCTGATCAGTTAAAGCGAGAAAGACTAAAAGAACTGACCCTGGCAGGGGCTTTTGAAGGAGTCGTATTTGATGCTCCGAAATCATCCAGTCAGAAATCTGGAAAAATGAACGAGGACCAAGTACGGGGCTATATTAATCAAAACACGGCCATAGCTGTAGAACATATGATATTAAGAGCCACTGATTTAGGATTAGGAAGTTGTTGGGTCATGATGTTTAACCGCAAAGAGCTGGCAAGATGGCTGCAGTTAGACAATAACCTGTATCCATTTTGCTTGCTTCCGGTCGGTTTTGCGGATCAAAAACCACTCCCCCGGCCGCGAAAAAACCTGGATGAAATAATAGTTAAAGTAATCTAAGAAGATTACCAATAAAATTTAGGCGGCCCCCATCCGGGCGACTAAATAGGCTCAGGGACGATGCTGCTCGTCAATCTAAGTGATATTGTTGTACCGATCAAGCCAGGCTGTTAAATGTGCGAGGACCTCGGCTCTATTGACATCGTCGAAGGGGCGGTGCAGGGTTTGCTCATACTCGTGTTGCTCCTTCTCCTTAAATACTAAAGAATTAAAGAATTGGCGATTGGCTGAGGCCGGGGTGATTGTATCACCCAACCCGTATAGCATCAGTAATGGTAGTCGCAGATCAGTGGCATGTGCCCTCACCCAGTTTCGAGCGTTAAGAAATTCTCGCCATAACTTTAGGGTCATTTGTTCATGGCGTAACGGGTCAGCAGCTAGAATTTCCACGACCTCTGTATCGCGAGTCAGTTTGGCGTAGTCGGGCTGAGACTTAAGAGTCAGGTTTAATTTTAAGTAAGAAAGCGCGCGAAATAGTATTGATTTAAATGGAGATAGCCTTGAGTAACCGAGTGCTGGACTGATGGAGATGATTCCGCTGAGACCCTCTGGGTTTCTCAGTGCATATTCAATACTAATCAAACCGCCCAGGCTGTGTCCGAGTAAAAATACTGGTTTTTCACCCTCAATGTGTTTGACCCAACTAACGAAGGCTTGGAGGTCACCCCGAAAGTCAGACCAGTGCTCTATATGGCCTCGAATTCCGGGGGAGCGGCCATGTCCCCTTAGGTCGAAGCCATACCAGGCATATCCTGAAGAAACAAGATGCTTAATGATGTTGCGAAGCCCGCCACTGTGATCACCGTGTCCGTGTATGCCGATCACTATAGCTTGAGAAGGGCTGGCAGGGTGCCACGATTGGTAATAAAGTTCTATATCTCTGGTACCTGTAAAAGTACCTTCATTTAAATGCAAAAATCATTCCTCCTGACAAGTCGAAATTTTGGATACCATCAACTGGAGTGATAGGTTGTACTGCGTTTGCTGAATATTATGGGGATACGAACTGCTTTAGCCTGACGCTTGATGTTATACATCAAACGATGATTCAAGAAATCACAAAATAGAATTATGGTATCAACATTTTTAGGAATTGATTTTGTCTGGTATGACTTCTTGCGGCCACTCCAGTGAATAATCTCTTGAACGCCTTCGCTATATAGTTTTTCAGGTATATTTCCCAGCCGATCAGCACCGACAATAAGGATAGCCATAATAATCACCTTTCTAACCTAATCGTTAATAACCTATTATGTAGATTGAAATACTAGGGAATAAATATATTTTAATTCCAGAGGCTCCACCTGTCAATACATTTATACAAAATACATGGGATTGGTAGGGTATCATTTGGATTAGATATTTTGTGATATTAGAAACTACACAGTAAATAGGCAAATTGATTATGAACGAAGGCAAGAAAAAGATATTATAATAGTGATAGTATGTTCAGCGGCTATTAAACAGAGTTTATTGGGTTTGATTCTAGATGCCAATAAATGCCGGGTAGGGATATTATATTAAGGAGGCTCACTACATGGCTAAGACTGTTGGGATCGGTATTACCGGGGGGATTGCTGCCTATAAAACAGCCGGCTTGGTCAGTAAACTTAAAAAAGATGATCTGGATGTCGTGGTCATAATGACCGAGGAAGCGTGCCAATTTATCACTCCCTTAACTTTCAGAACTCTTACCGGCAGGGAAGTGGTTACTGACCTGTGGGCTAAACCCCGGGAGTACAAGGTTCAGCATTTGAGTATCGCTGAACAAATTGATTTGCTCGTAATTGCTCCTGCAACTGCAAATTTTATTGCCAAAATGGCTATGGGATTAGCTGATGATTTTTTATCTACCTTGATTGTAGCCAATACAGCTCCTGTCCTGCTAGTGCCATCAATGAATACCAATATGTTAAAAAACCCTATAGTGCAAAAAAATATTAAAACCTTGCTGGACTATGGGTTTCATGTTATGGAACCTGACAGTGGACTTCTGACTGTAGATGCCATAGGTAAAGATAGGATGCCTGATGTTGCAGATATACACCAAGATATAATTAAGCTTTTGGCGAATAAAAAGGACTAACTAGGAGGGGGGAATTAGCTATATACTGGTTATATAGCTGCGAATTCTATGAGAGAAGCAAACTGGACTGATAGGGAGGGGATTATTAAATGAAAGTGGTAGGGATTAATGGCAGCGCAAGGAAGGATGGGAATACGGCTATTCTCATTCGACGAGTTTTTGCAGAACTTGAAAAGGAAGGCATCGAGACAGAATTAATTCAACTGGCAGGCAAGAAGATCAGGGGATGTACAGCCTGCTCAAAGTGTCGGGAGAACCAAGATAAACGTTGCTCAGTTAATAATGATTCATTTAATAAGTGTTATGAAAAGATTTTAGAAGCCGATGGGATTATACTGGGATCACCTACCTATTTTGCCGATTTGACCGCGGAAATGAAAGCCTTTATTGATCGGGCTGGTTATGTATCAAGGGCCAACGGCGATTTATTGAAACGTAAGGTAGGGGCGGCTGTGTCTGCCGTGCGAAGGGCGGGAGCCATTCATACCCTTGATTCGATCAATCACCTGTTCTTAATTAGTCAAATGATCGTACCCGGGTCTATTTACTGGAATCTGGGTATTGGTAGGGAAAAGGGCGAAGTTGAGGCTGATATGGAAGGTATGCAGACCATGCAGGTGCTGGGGGAGAATATGGCCTGGCTGCTAAAAAAGATTGCAGAATAAGGCGGCTATATATCAGACTTAGATGTGACGATGCTCTTTATTTTGTACTGGCTTATTGTATAGATGTTTTACGCCTAAATATCTAAGTCTGCTAAACCGCCTTTGTTCATATGCAAAAAAATGAGTTATAAGATTATCCTTGACCTTCTAATGCCTGGATGATATCCTTCTGCAAATCCTCAAAATCCTCCAGCCCCACCGAGAGGCGCACCAGGCTTCGGTTCAGATTCAACTCCTGGCGCATCTCTTCAGTAAGGGAAGCATGCGACATGATGGCCGGGATCGAGACAATGCTTTCCACCGCTCCCAGGCTGGAACCGATCACCGGTAGCCGCAAGTGGTTGGTAAACTGGCGGGCCTTTTCATCATCTTGTAAACGGAAAGACAACATAGCTCCGGCTCCTTCTGCCTGGGAGAAATGTAGATATCTTCCGGGGTGTCCGGGCAAACCTGGATAATATACCTCGGTGATCTCTGGTCGAGTTAGGAGCCATTCTGCCAGTAGACCAGCGGTTTTTTGCTGTTGTTCCAGCCGAACCTTAAGAGTTTTTATTCCGCGCAAGATTAACCAGCACTCATGGGGGGCTAAAACAGCACCGAGACCATTTTGTAAAAAAGCGATTTCCTGCCCTAATTCCCGGTCATCCGTCACCACCAGACCGGCCAGGCAATCACTGTGGCCTCCCAGGTATTTGGTGGCACTGTGAATCACGATGTCAATTCCTAAGTCCAGGGGGCGCTGGAGATAGGGGGTCATAAAGGTATTGTCGGTCATGGTGATGATGCCATGTTCCTTAGCCAACGCTGCGATGGAACGGAAATCAGTTATCTTTATCAGCGGATTAGAAGGTGTCTCTAAAAAAATAGCCCGTGTTTCTGGCCTGATTGCACCTTTTATTTGATTCAAGTCAGTGGTATCTACAAAGTCGATGTCGAATCCGAAACGTGGAAGCAGCCGGTTAGCCAGGCGAAAGGTGCCGCCGTAAACATCCCGGGAGACCAGTATGTGATCACCAGCCGAAAACAGCAAAAATGCAGCAGAAATAGCTGCCATCCCTGATGCAAAGGCGAATCCGTGTTTTCCCCCCTCTAATTCAGCAATAGTCTCTTCCAATGCTGCCCGGGTGGGGTTGCCTGAGCGGGTATATTCCCATTTGCCGGGGGTATCAACATCCTTTTGGGCAAATATTACGCTTTGATAAATGGGGGTACTAACCGCGCCGGTAGTCTGATCAATAACACTGCCGGCATGGATAAGTTGAGTTCCTTTACCCATGATTTCCCTCCTTCTCATTTTTATCACCCAAAGCCTGGTTTAAATCAGCTTCCAAATCTTCTGGGTCTTCCAATCCCACGGATAATCTTAGGAGACACTCACTGATTCCCAGTTGACGTCTTATTTTTAAAGGAATGGCTTCATGGGTCTGGGTTTCCGGGTAAGTAATTAGAGACTCAACACCTCCTAAGCTTTCAGCAAAAGAGATAAGTTTTACTCTTTCCAGAACACTCGCCACAATTTCTTTGGATTCTACTTCGAAAGAAAGCATCGCTCCGAACCCTCGGGCCTGTTTCTGACAGAGATCATGGCCGGGATGATGGGGCAAGCCGGGATAATTAACTTTTGTAACTGACTGATGCTGCTCTAGAAATTTTGCCAGACGAAGTGCTGACCGCTGTGACCATTCCAAGCGAACGGCCAATGTTTTTAGGCCTCGCAAAAGTAGCCAGCAATCTTGAGGACCGGGAATTGCCCCAACAGCATTCTGAATGAAGGCCAGCTGCTCACTCAGTTCCTCCCTTGCACTAACTAATAAACCAGCTACAACATCATTATGTCCACCGATATATTTGGTAGCGCTGTGTAGCACCAGGTCGGCGCCCAATTCTATTGGTTGCTGTAGATAGGGAGTGAAAAAAGTATTATCAACAATCACTAAAAGTCCATATTGATGGGCCTGCTCAATTAGAGATTTTAGATCAATGATCTTCATAAGAGGATTAGTAGGGGTTTCTACAAAAACGGCTTTAGTGGCCGGAGTAATGTAATTGGTCCATGAGTCTAACTGAGTAAAATCCAGGAATGAAAATTTTAGACCATTTTGAACTCCCAGGGTGGTAAACAGGCGATAAGTACCACCGTAGGTATCATCTGAAACCAGTAGGTGATCACCCGGTTTAAATAGGCTCATAACTGCTGCAACGGCAGCCATACCGGATGCAAAAGCTAGTCCGCGGTGTCCACCTTCCAGGGCGCAAATGCTTTCCTCCAAAGCCTGCCGGGTAGGATTGCTGGAGCGGCTATAATCAAATCCAGTAGTTTGCCCGAGCCCAGGATGGCGAAAAGTTGAGGTTTGATAAATAGGGGTGCTGATGGCTCCAGTTTTTTCATCACGGTTACAGCCTACCTGGGCAAGTTGAGTCGCTAGTTTCATCATAATTACCTCGCTTATTGGAATTATTATTCTACAATTGACTGCTCTCCAAGGATGCCACAATTTTTTCATTTAATATCGTCAAGCAAGCGTTTACTACGTTAGGATCGTAATAAATACCCTTATTACGGGTGAGTTCTTCGATGGCTTGATATATCCCCAGAGCGGGACGGTAAGGACGGTGGGAGACCATTGCCTCTGCTACATCGGCTACCGATAATATCCTAGCTTCCAGTAAAATATTTTCGCCACATAATCCTGAAGGATAGCCGGAGCCATCCAGGCGTTCGTGGTGCTGTAGAACAATATCAGCCACCGGTGTACCAAAAGGTATGGTTTTTAAGATTTCATATCCAGACTGTGAATGGCATTTAATAATGGTCATTTCGGCATTGGAAAGTTTGCCTGGTCGGGCCAGGATCTCAGCAGGAACAGATATTTTGCCAATATCATGAAGAACGGCAGCAATTCTAATGACCTCCACTTTATCTTCCGGAAGGCCTATCTCCTTAGCAATAGCGCAGGCCATTTGAGCTACCCGTTGCTGGTGACCTGCTGTGTAAGGATCTCTTTGTTCGGAAACAGCCGACAGGGCGCTTACGGTTCCGTCAAAAATAAGGTGCATAGTCTGCAAGCTTTGCCGCAATTCTTCTTCGGCTCGCTTGCGAACTATGATACTAGCCAGGGTATCAGCAATTGCAGTCAGGAATTCTTCCTCTTGCTGGCTGTGTTGGTGATCTTCTTCTACATACAGGTTAATAACTCCCAGAGTTTCATTAGCATGTAGAACGGGTACACAATAGTGACCATGAGACTGTATACCTTCATAACGAGTTTCGTGACGGTCATCCAGGCAATTGGCAAATTGTATTTCTCGATTCAATGCTGCTCTCCCACATAGGCATCTGCCAAAGGGAACCCGTGCGCATTTTTCCAACAACGGTGAAGCAAGCCCACTCTGTGCTTTCATAACCAGGATTTTGGGCTCACTCTCGACGAGGAAAATACCGCCCTTGGCCTGTAGTGAAAGCCAAGGTATGGAGACGACCAGATCGAGAGCATCTCTTAGTACGTCTTCCATAGACGTATTATCATGGGAGATACGCAGAAGGGAATTAACCGCATTTTGCGTATCTTGGTTACGAAGCAGCCGATCTCCAATGCTTAAAATATTGGAATCCTGTGTCTGTTCCTTAATGCTTAGCTGGGTGCTCATTTTTATTCTCTCCCTATTAGTTAGCTGGTTTATTTAATGAACTGTCTTAAGAAATGGGAAGGCGTTCTGATATTCTATCAAATCGATGGGTATTGTGCAATATGGAATGAATATTGTTGGGAAATAATTTAAATAATATTAATAATTTTCTGTTTTGTAGTTGACAAGATGTTTTGAATTAATTAATATGGTACTATCCTGATAGGATTACTTGGCATTGGGGGGGTGTTATAGATGCAGATATCTACCCGAGGAAGATATGGCTTAAGGGCCATGGTGGACCTTGCAATTTATTCAGTTGATGAACATGTAGCGCTGAATAGCATAGCAGAAAGACAGAACATATCAGAAAGCTACCTGGAACAACTTTTTTCTGCCCTGAGGAAAGGTGGCCTGGTTAAGAGCATAAAGGGTTCTCAAGGAGGGTATGCTCTGGCAGATTCCCCTTCCAAAATAACAGTGGGTGCTGTGCTAAGATTACTGGAAGGAAAGCTTTTTTCAGTTGCTGAATCTTCTGACAAAGAAGTAGTTAATAGTACGATAGAATACTGCCTTTCAGAGAATGTATGGGAAAAGATAAATGCTAGTATATGTAGCATTGTTGATTCCATAACCCTGGAGGATTTAGTTGATCGATATAAAACCATGAACGGAAGCATATCACGAATGTTTTACATCTAAAAATTTTTTACAATCAAAGCATACCATAACAATAGGAATAATAATATAAACAAAAGGAGAGGTTATAATGAGTGAAAGAAAGTTAAAATTTGACACATTACAGGTTCATGCAGGTCAACAAGCAGATCCCACCACTGGTTCCAGGGCGGTTCCTATTTATCAGACTACGTCTTATGTTTTTAAAAATGCGGAACATGCCGCTAATTTATTTGCCTTGAAAGAACCTGGAAATATCTACACCCGAATTATGAATCCCACTACCGATGTTTTTGAACAGCGGGTAGCGGCTCTGGAAGGCGGGGTAGGTGCTCTGGCAGTGGCTTCGGGTTCAGCAGCCATTACCTATGCTATATTAAATATTGCTAAAACCGGAGATGAGATCGTTTCAGCCAGTACTTTGTATGGCGGAACATATAATTTATTCTCAGCTACATTTCCTAATTTCGGAATAAAGGTTCACTTTGTTGATCCAGACGAACCTGAGAACTTTAGAAAGGCCATCAATGAAAAAACCAAAGCACTTTACATCGAAACCATTGGTAATCCGGGCATCAACCTGATTGATATCGAAGCGGTGGCTAAAATTGCTCATGATAACGGTATCCCACTTATTGTTGATAATACTTTCGGTACTCCTTACCTGATCAGGCCGATTGAATTTGGAGCAGACATTGTTGTCCATTCCGCCACCAAGTTTATTGGCGGGCATGGAACCTCTATAGGTGGAATCATCGTTGATTCCGGAAAATTTGACTGGGCTGGCAGCGGAAAATTTCCTGAATTAACTGAGCCTGACTCCAGCTATCATGGAATTAGATATGTAGCTGATGTGGGAGCGGCGGCCTATGTACTAAAAGCCCGGGTAGGCCTGCTCAGGAATACCGGTGCAGCGTTAAGCCCATTTAATAGTTTCTTATTCATACAGGGTCTGGAGACACTATCGTTGAGGGTAGAAAGGCACGTTGCCAATACCAAAGTAATTGCCAAGTATTTAAAAGAGCATCCCCAGGTTACTTGGGTTAATTATCCTAGTCTCGAAGGTGATAAATACTTTGACTTGGCTCAAAAATATTTGCCCAAAGGTTCGGGTTCGATATTCACCTTCGGCATTAAAGGTGGAGTTGAGGCAGGTATAAAGTTTATCGACAGCCTGGAAATATTCTCTCTTCTGGCCAATGTAGCCGATGCTAAGTCCTTGGTTATTCATCCTGCCAGCACCACACATTCACAGCTATCCGAAGAAGAGCTGAAGGATGCAGGAGTTACTCCTGATCAGATCAGGCTTTCCATTGGTATAGAAGATGTTGAGGATTTGATATTCGATCTTGACCAAGCTTTGGCAAAAGCTGCCCAGGGTTAATCATCATGCCACTGTACCGGAAGTTAAGTGCGTTGCAAAAAATGATAAAGTCAATGGACAGTCTGGCTATTGCATTCTCAGGTGGAGTGGATAGTACATTCTTACTGAAGGTGGCTCATGAAATTCTGGGGAATAGGGTTATTGCCGTAACGGCAAGTTCCTCAACTTACCCAGAAAGAGAATTTAGGGCAGCTATAGATTTTGTACATGATGCTGGAATAAAACATCTGGTAATTGCTTCCGAGGAACTGGAAATTGAGGGTTTTGCAGATAATCCAGTAAACAGATGCTATTTATGCAAGCGTGAACTTTTTATCCAAATAGTTAATATTGCTTACGCAAATAATATTGAATTGGTGGCTGATGGTTCAAATATTGATGATAGCAGAGATTACAGACCGGGTATGAAAGCGCTGGGTGAGTTGGGAATTATCAGTCCGTTGTGGTTAGCGGATATGACTAAGAATGATATAAGGGCATTATCTAAAGATATGCATCTGCCCACATGGGATAAACCGGCGTTTGCCTGCTTGGCTTCCCGGTTCCCTTATGGGCAAAGAATAAACCGAGAGAAACTGTCCATGGTGGATAAAGCTGAGCAGTATTTACTGGATTTGGGGTTTCAGCAAATTAGGGTTCGTCACCATGGTGATATAGCCAGGATTGAAGTATCACCCCAGGAACGAACCCGCTTTGCGGATGAAAAAATTATGGATCAGGTTGATAAGCAATTTAGACAAATAGGATTTACCTACACTGCTTTGGACCTAAAGGGATACAGAACCGGCAGTATGAATGAAAAGATAGTTAATGAATAGATTGGAGGAAATAATATGAGCAAAATAGCAAAAAACCTTACCGATTTAATTGGTAATACCCCTTTGTTGGAACTTTCCAACTACAATAAGGCAAATAAGTTGGAAGCCAGGCTTATTGCTAAGCTGGAGTACTTTAATCCGGCTGGCAGCGTAAAAGATAGGATCGGTTATGCTATGATTAAAGATGCTGAAGAAAAAGGATTATTGAACAAAGACTCCATTATTATCGAGCCTACTAGCGGAAATACCGGGATAGCGCTTGCTTTCGTAGCAGCAGCCAGGGGATACCGCTTGATACTGACTATGCCTGATACCATGACTATAGAAAGAAGAAGCCTCTTAAAGGCCCTGGGAGCTGAGTTGGTCTTAACCCCCGGCGCAGACGGTATGCCAGGGGCCATAAGAAAGTCAGAAGAAATGGCTGCCCAAACCCCGAATTCCTTTATTCCCAACCAGTTTGAAAACCCGGCCAATCCAGAGATTCATCGATTAACAACCGGCGAAGAGATATGGAGAGACACAGACGGTGCTGTGGATATATTTATCGCTGGGGTTGGAACCGGTGGGACCGTAACTGGAGTAGGCGAAGCCTTGAAAAAGAAGAAGCCGGGCGTTCAAATCATAGCTGTAGAGCCTTTTGATTCACCGGTTCTTTCCGGAGGATCCCCCGGACCACATAAAATTCAGGGCATAGGTGCGGGCTTTGTTCCTGGCGTTTTTAGCCGTGCAATAGTTGACGAGATTTATAAGGTTAAGAACGAGGATGCATTTGAGGCTGCGCGAAGCCTGTCCAAAAACGAGGGTTTGCTGGTGGGTATCTCTTCCGGTGCGGCAGCTTTCGCAGCTACCCAAATTGCTAAAAGACCTGAAAATAAGGGCAAAACGATTGTGGTTCTGCTCCCGGATACCGGGGAAAGATATCTGTCTCACCCAGTATTCCAGGAGGCATAATGTTGGCGAGGCTTTTAACTATATTTTTTGAAATAAAGGGGGGATTTAGATGCCCATTAAAATACCGGATAACCTTCCGGCAACTGAAATATTAAGCAATGAAAACATTTTTGTCATGGATGAGCGGAGGGCTTACTCCCAGGATATACGTCCTCTCAGGATAGCCATATTAAACCTGATGCCATTAAAAAGTATTACTGAGACTCAACTGCTGCGTTTGTTGGGTAATTCTCCCTTGCAGGTGGAAGTAGTTCTTTTGTATCCTGATTCTCATATTTCCAAGAATACTTCCCAGGAACACCTGGCAAATTTCTACAATACCTTCGAAGATATTAAGGATCAAAAGTTTGATGGTCTGATTATAACTGGGGCGCCGGTGGAACTACTGGAATTTGAAGACCTGAGTTATTGGAAAGAATTACAGGAAATTATGGACTGGTCGCTTCACAATGTGTTTTCAACCCTGCATATTTGTGTAGGGGCGCAGGCGGGACTTTATCACCATTATGGGGTTCCCAAATACCCGCTTGATGCTAAAATGTTTGGCGTTTTCAAGCATAGGATTAATAAAAGAAATGTACCCCTTTTGCGAGGTTTTGATGATGAGTTCTTTGTGCCTCACTCCCGGCATACCGAAGTAAGGCGAGAGGATATTGAAAAGGTTGAGGAAATAGAAATCCTATCTGAGTCTGAAGAGGCAGGAGTATACATTGTATCTTCCAAAGACGGGCGCCTAATTTTTGTTACCGGACATTCTGAGTATGATGACAATAGTCTTAAGTCAGAGTATGACCGCGATGTGGCAAAAGGACTGGATATAGCCGTTCCCAGGAATTATTACCCGAATGATGACCCGAGCCAAACTCCCCTGGTGAAATGGCGAGGTCATGCTAACTTGTTATTCACTAACTGGTTGAATTATCACGTATACCAGGAGACACCGTACGACCTGGATGAACTAAAATGAACTAAAATGGGGGAATGCGCTTAAGTGCATTCTCCCATCTGTAGCTAACCGTTCTATCTATTACTTGCCGAGTTAATGGTTCCTCCCCCTAATACCTGATCCCCTTCATATAAGACCACAGCTTGTCCGGGGGTGATAGACCTTTGGGGGGTATCGAAATCCACCCGGATTCTATTCCTATCCAAGGGAGTAATAAGGGCAGGAACTTGGGACGATGAATACCTGATTTTTACGGCTAGATTCTTAGGGCTTTCTAAAGGAATCCCTGAAATATATTGAACGTCTTCCGCAGTTAGGCAGCTTTGGTATAGTTCCTGGTTTTTTCCGACCCAAACCGTGCCAGTATCTGGATCGATACCGGTGACATAAGTGGGGTATCCCAGAGGCAATCCCAGGCCTTTCCTCTGACCCACAGTATAGTGGTGAATTCCCTTATGATGTCCTAGACACTCACCAGTGGAGGAACGGAATATACCGGGTTGCTTCTCTAAACCCAAGTAGTTATCCACGAACTCGCCGTAGCGGCCACTAGAGACAAAACATAAGTCCTGACTTTCCGCTTTGGCGGAAACCGATAGGCAGCCTTCTTCAGCTAGTCGACGCACCTCTTGCTTGGTATAAGTGCCCAGAGGGAACAGCGTATGTTCCAGTTGGTACTGGTTCATAGAATAGAGTGCATAACTCTGGTCTTTATTATTATCTATACCGGCCAATAACTTATATTGGCCCGAGGAATCATCTCTGGCAATCCGGGCATAATGGCCAGTGGCAATGTAATCTGCATCCATGGCAATTGCTTTCTGCAATAGCGATTCAAATTTAAGGTGGCGGTTACATGCTATGCAAGGATTGGGGGTTCGTCCGGCCAGATATTCCTGGCAAAAATAATCGATTACCTTGATCTTGAATTCTTCCCTGAAGTTAAAAACATAGTGAGGAATATCCAGTTGCCAGGCCACTTGCCGGGCATCGCTTACGGCTTCCAGACTGCAGCAAGCCCCGGTCTGATATAGGACCTCCTGCCAGATCTGCATGGTAATACCGATTACTTCGAAGCCCTGCTGCTTGAGGAGAAGGGCTGCAACCGAACTGTCTACACCGCCGCTCATAGCTACAATAACTTTCTTGTTCAATCTATTTTTCCACTTTATCACAGCAGGTGTGGGTTTCCTGTTTACAACAACCTTTTGCAAAGAGGGCAGGAGAACTGTCCCCTTGCCGGTAATTTTTAATTGCTTCATGCAGGGCATCGGCAGCCAGATTAGAACAGTGCATTTTGAGCGGGGGTAATCCATCCAGAGCCTCGGCCACAGTTCTATTAGTAATTTTTTCTGCATCT
The DNA here is from genome assembly GCA_964457945.1 of uncultured Syntrophomonas sp. Classification (GTDB taxonomy): domain Bacteria; phylum Bacillota; class Syntrophomonadia; order Syntrophomonadales; family Syntrophomonadaceae; genus PHAA01. The sequence continues at coordinate 196,823 of CAYWFX010000003.1, read as the reverse complement.
TCCAGGGATTTGCCTTTTACCATTTCCGTTACCATGCTGCTGGTAGCAATGGCGGCGGCACAGCCAAAAGTTCTAAATTTAATATCCTTTATGAGGTCATCCTGCACCTCGATTTCGATGTGCATTATATCTCCGCAGGTAGGATTGCCTACCTCTCCTACCCCATTAGCCAGGTCAATTTTTCCAACATTACGAGGGTTCATAAAATGATCCATTACCTTTTGCGAATACATAATCTTTGACCTCCTTTATTGTCCCAAGGGGGACATTAAGCGTAGATTTTTAATAATAGGCGGAAGAACCTCCAAGACCTTGTCGACATCTTCTCTGGTATTGTCCTTACCCATCGTCAGGCGCAGAGAGCCATGAGCGGTTTCGTGAGGCAAACCCAGAGCCAGCAGTACATGGGATGGGTCAAGTGAACCGGAGGTACAGGCTGAGCCACTGGAGGCCATGATTCCATAGCTGTCCAGCATCAGAAGGATGGACTCTCCTTCTACATAGTCAAAACATACACTCACGCTGCCTGGTAATCGGTTCACCGGGTGGCCGGTAAGCCTGGTATTGGGAATAGCATCTAAAATACCCTGGGTTAAACGCTGCCCTAGATCCTTTAAAGCAGCTTCATTTAGGGGCAGTCTCTGGAGGGCCAATTCGGCTGCTTTTCCGAATCCTACCACACCGGGTACATTTACTGTACCAGCTCTTAAATTGCGTTCATGTCCTCCACCGTGGAGGTAACTACTGATGCCAACACCTTTCTTCGCAAACAGACATCCAATACCTTTAGGTCCATATAACTTGTGGCTGGATGCCGAAAGCAGATCTATACCCAGGTCTTTCACATTTACCTGAATCTTACCTACTGACTGTACGGCATCGGTATGAAAGACTGCACCAGCCTTATGGCTGATTGCGGCCAGTTCTTTTATGTCTTCAATGGTTCCCACTTCATTGTTGGCATGCATAATGGAAACCAGCGCGGTATCAGCTCGCAGCGCAGCCCGCAGGGTATCAGGTTCTACCAGTCCAACCGAGTTTACGGGAAGGACGGTTAATTCATAACCTTGCTTGACCAGATATTCACCGGTATGCAAAACTGCATGATGTTCGATGGCCGAGGTGATAAAATGTTTACCTTTATTATTAGCGGACATAATAGTGATAATAGCCTGGTTATCCGCTTCCGTACCTCCGCTGGTGAAAACAATCTCTCCCGGCGAAGCGCCTATCAATTGGGCTACCTGCTCCCGAGCTTGCTCAACCGCACGGGCAGCTTTCTGACCCTGGGAGTGAACACTGGAAGCATTACCAAAAATATCGGTATAGTAGGGTATCATGGCGTTAAAAACCTCTGGGTCAACCGGAGTAGTAGCACTGTGATCCATATATATGGATTTCATTTTCATTACCTCCTAATCTTTTTTTGTTTAGTGTAACAAGGAGAAGCAAGGGACGTGTGACAGGGGGACGATTATTAGTGGCACACGTCCCTTTACTTTTCCGCCTTAATCAGTTATATCCTATATACAAAAGAATCCTTTCTAGGCAGCTTTTGCGACTCCCGGGCCAGATCAACCAAGGTATACGAATCCAGGACTTCTGCAATAGAATCCCTTACTTTAGTCCATATCACGCGGGTTACACAATAGTCAGCCCGCGAACATGCTTCGGGATTGGTTTCGCTAACGCATTCCACTGGTGCAATTGGACCTTCCAATACGCGAATGATATCTCCGGCGGTAATATCTTGGGGGCTTTTACCCAGGGTATAGCCGCCTTGGGATCCCCGAACGCTTTTTATCAGTCCGGCTCTTTTTAAGGGTACCATAAGCTGTTCCAGGTACCGCTCCGATATGCCCTGGCGTTCAGCAATGGTACGGGTAGCAATCGGCCCTTTTTCATCGCTCTGAGCCATATCAATCATGGCCCGGAGTCCATATCTACCTCTGGTGGATAATTTCATGTGCACTTACCCCTTTTATAGTTTTTCCATTTGCTTTTAGACTGTTCATGCTATGAAGAATAAGCAATCATTTTTTCTAATGCCACAGCGGCTTTCACCCGGATATCCTCTGGAACCGTTATTATGGTTTGCATTGTCTCTAATGAGTAGAGAATTTTGTCCAGCGTAATGCTCTTCATATTGGGGCAAATCAGTTCTTGCTCGGCCAGAATCAGGTTCTTGCCAGGGTTTGACTGCTTGATTTCATGCATGATGCCGCATTCGGTGGCAATAATAAAAGCATTCGCATTGGACTTGGCAGCATAAGCAACCATTCCAGCTGTACTACCTACAAAATCCGCGCTAGCGACAACTTCCGGGCTGCATTCGGGGTGAACCAAAACCTCGGCATCGGGATATTCTGCTCTACGCTGTGAAATGTCATCTTTGGTCACTGCAGCGTGAATGGGACAACTTGAGGGATAAAAATCCAAGGTTCTATCTAATTTGTTGGCTACATATCTTCCCAGGTTTTCATCAGGTATAAAAAAGATCCGGGCATCTAGCGGTAACTTCTCAATAATCTTGACCGCATTGGAGGAGGTACAACAAATATCGCTAACCGCTTTGATAGCTGCCGGAGTGTTAACATAGCTGACAACTAGTCCGTCCGGGTGTTCCTGCTTATACTTCAAGACATCGCTAACTTCTATGCTGTTCGCCATCGGGCAGGTTGCTGCCGGTTCAGGAGACAGAACTGTTTTAGCAGGGCAAAGAATAGCCGCAGACTCAGCCATGAAGTCAACCCCGGCTACCAGGATGGTATCACAGGGGGAATTCTTGGCAGCTACTGCCATAGAATATGAATCACCTACAAAATCAGCTATATCTTGTATTTCATCACGTTGGTAATAGTGAGCGATAATGTATACGGATTTTTCATTCTTAATTCGTTTAATTTCTTCCATTAATAGCTTATCTTCGGGTGTACTCAATCCTATCACCACCTATAAAATTATTTTTTCTGAATGGCTATAGATACTAAACCGCTGGCCCCGGGCAAACCCGACCACGGCGATATCCATCTCATCAGCTAATTCAATCGTTAGTCCGGTAGGCGCAGAGCGCGACAGTACCAGTGGAATATTGGCGCGGGCGGCCTTGATAAGAATTTCTGAGGCGATGCGCCCGCTAAGCAGCAGGCATTTATCATCGGTTGAAATATTATTTCTAAAAGCGTAACCGAGAACCTTGTCCACGGCATTATGACGACCGATGTCTTCATACATACACAATAATCCTGAATCATCGGCTAGTGCGGCGCTGTGTACCCCGCCAGTTCGGTGAAATGTATCTGATCTTTCTTCTAATAGATTTATTATTCTTAGCAGGTGAGCGGCCGTAAATGTCGCATTGGACTGTACCGGTTTAAGCTGGCGGGCGTCGTTTATAAAATAAAGTCCAGCCCGGCTCTTACCACAACAACTGGCGATATGACGGCGTAAGAAGTTGCTGGTCTGAGGAACCGGAGAACTAGTTTCTATCCACAGTAAACCCTCTTCTGCACGACAGGATATCTCGAGAATATCGGAAGGCTTTTGCACCAAACCTTCACTGAGCAGAAAACCCACGCCCAGCTCTTCATACCCGCCTGGAGAACAGACCATAGTGGCCAGCTCGACATGATTCAGAAAAAGTGTTAAGGGAGTCTCCTGGACAACTGAATCCTCAATATGTTCTATTGTACCATGGTTGTATACGGTAATCTCTCGATTCTGGCTGATTGATGGTTCGGGCATTTTAAGACCCACTCCTTTACCCTGGATCGCGGTTACTAAGTTCAAAATCAATATACACAATCCCTATAGGGAATGTCAAGTATATTTATTTCTCTCCTATAACTTCTACGTTATCACCAGTTCTTACCCACCCGGAACTAAGCGTCTTAGCAAAAATACCTTCAATGGGCATAACACAGGTTCCGACCTGCTTTTTTATAGCGCAGGCTTTATTGTGACACTCTTTACCAATCTGGGTTACTTCCATCTGCACTTCTCCTATCTGAAGGCGGGTACCTATTGGCAGGGCAGCGACATCAATACCTGCTACGGTCAGATTTTCAGCGAAATCTCCATAGTCAATGACAGCTCCCAAAGCGCGCATTTTTTCTACGCTGGAAAGTGACAAAAGGCTTACCTGGCGGTGCCAGTCTCCGCTGTGTGCATCCACCTCGATGCCCCAGTCAGACTTAATATAAGCTTCATTAATATTATGCTTCTTCTCTCCCCGTTTTTCGGAGATGTTTACGGCCAGAACCTGCCCGGTTTTCATATTCATTAGACCAACGACCTTTCTTGTTTGCAAATACGACTATTTACCTAAGAATTATAGAATACAGCTAAAGAAATGACAAGGTCCAAAGTGCTTGTTGCTGTGGAAATAGTTTCATTCTGCATACCGATTCCTATGCGGGGAAAGATATAGCAAATTGGTCATTAGATTATCTATATGAAAAATATATCCAATAAGATGAGATTCCGTGGAGAGGTTGATTACTACTAATGTTTAGGTTGTTGAAAAAAAAGCTGGGTATTTTGAGTTCTCCCAAAAGCCAGGACAATTCAAAAGCAGAACAAAATGCTTCCCCTAATGACCTGTCCAAGAACCTGGACGACAACCTCAATAATATCAGAAACATCCTGGGTCAAAGCGGTGATGTAATCATTCATAAGATGAAGATAGGCTTCCATGGAGCGCAGGATGCAGCCATCATCTACATTGACGGTCTGGTGGAGAGAAACCTGCTGAACCAGGATGTATTACGGCCTCTGATGTTCTATATGCAAATGGTAGACGATGATACTGAACGAAAGCATTCCAATCTTCTCGAGTTCATACAAACAAGTGTATTAACAGCGGGGGATATAGCTCCCTTGAAGGCTATAAAATCTGTGACCGAGGCAGTGTTGGCAGGTAATACAGCCATCCTGATTGAAGGGGTTAACCAGGCTCTGGTCATCAATTTGCGGGGATGGGAAACCCGAAATATTGAGGGACCCAAAAACGAAGTGTCTGTTCGGGGGCCAAAAGATAGTTTCACTGAAACATTACGTACCAACACGGCTTTGCTGCGAAGAAGAATCCGAGATCCTCGTTTAACCTTTGTATCCATACAGATAGGAGAACGGACCGATACAGATGTGGTTGTGGCTTACATTAAGGGGATAGCTAATAATAGTCTAATTGAAGAAATCAAACAACGTTTAAAGCGAATTGACACTGATGGCATTTTAGATGTGGGCTATATTGAGCAATTTATTGAAGATAAACCCGCATCCCTTTTCTCCACTATAGGCAATAGTGAACGGCCGGATGTGGTGACTGCACGAATGTTGGAAGGTCGGGCAGCAATTCTAGTTGACGGTTGCCCCTCGGCACTGACGATGCCCATGGTTTTCATTGAAGGCTTCCAAAACCCGGATGATTACTATGCCAGGCCCTTTTTTGCAACATTCATACGCTGGATTCGGTTTCTAGCTTTTGGTATTAGTATCTATCTGCCGGCACTGTATGTTGCTTTAATGTCATTTCACCAGGAGTTATTCCCAACTCCTTTACTGATTACGGTGGCAGCGGCCAAGGAAGGGGTACCCTTTCCGGTGATTATAGAGGCTTTATTGATGGTTACGATGTTTGAAATCCTTAGAGAGGCAGGCCTCAGAATGCCTCGGGCTCTCGGTCAGGCTGTTAGTATCGTGGGAGCCTTGGTTATAGGGCAGGCGGCAGTGTCAGCCGGCCTGGTAGGGGCGCCACTGGTGATTGTAGTTGCAACTACTGCTATTGCTTCATTTCTAGCACCTCCCCATGCTGATGTGGGAGCATTGTTGCGTTTTCTAATGGTTATCGTAGCCGGTTTTATGGGAATGTTTGGAATCATTATTGTATCAATAGAGGTACTAAGTTATCTGTCGGCCTTACGTTCTTTTGGGATACCCTATTTATCTCCTATAACACCTCTAAATGTTGGTGACTTAAAAGATGTTTTCCTGCGAGCACCCCTGTGGGTTATGGACAATCGTCCGCAGAGCATTGGTTCCCCTGATTTAGAGCGGCAGGCAAGCGGGCAGAAACCCGGCCATGATAGGGGGAAAAAACCTTGAAGAATAAAATGCATTACACAATCCTGGCTGTGTCTATCATATTCATCTCGTTTTCCGTATTGATATCCGGATGCTGGGATAGCCGGGAGTTAAACAAACTGGGCATTTCGTCCGGGGTAAGTTTTGATATTGACCCGGAAACTGGAGATGCTTTAATGACATACCAAACCATTATTCCTAGTAAGGTAAAAAGTACTGCTGGGACGAGTGGATCAGGGGAGCAGCCTACAGGAGGAATATCACCAGCTGTTATGTTATATTCCACCAGGGGCTCAACCTGGATTGAGTCATTTAGCAACTATTATACCCATGGGGACCGCATCCAGTTTTATCCGGATGACATGCTCAACATCTGTAGTAAGGAATTGGCTAAACAAGGCTTATATTCAACTATTCAAGTAAATGCCAGATTTCCAGAGACTCGCCCGAGCATCCTTCTCGCCGTTGCCCAGGATAAAGCCAGTGATATCCTGGCGGCTCAAGATGGGATGCAAACTGTACAAGGAATGGGGATAGCCAACGAGCTCAAACTATCGGCAGAATTCTCCAACTATCCTGCTGTAACGATAATTGATTTCGCCAACCGCCTGATGAGCAAGACCACTGCGCCCATTGCCCCCATACTAAGTATATTTGAAGATACCGGAGTGGAAGGAAAAAAGTCCAAAAAGGTATGCGTTACGGGGACAGCAGTATTTAAAAGGGACAAGATGGTCGGTGAACTCAATAAACAGGAGTCGAGAGGGTTACTATGGGCTATTAACAAGATAAAAAAAGGAATTGTGGTGGTTGATACACCTGATGGATCAGGCAACGCAAGCTTGTCCATCAGCCGGGCCAAAAGCGAAATAAAGCCTGAACTGATTAATGGCAAAATTACCATTACTATTGAGATTGAAGAAGAGGGTAACCTGACGGAGTACAACGGCAGCCAAAATATAAACGATACCCTACTTAAGCAACTTGAGGAACGTCAGGCTGAAAAAATTAAAAGTGACGTCATGTCAGCACTTAACAAATCCATTGCTTTAAATACAGACATCTTTGGCTTCGGCGAAACAGTACACCGAAAATATAAAAAGGATTGGCTGGACCTGGCTTCCCGGTGGGATGAAATATATCCTGACCTTGATGTAGTTATCAAGGTAAAAACCCATGTTAATGAAAATGGAGATATGAGCAAAGCGATTATTCCACAATAAGGTACGATAGGGGCATGATTAATGTCATTAGAAGCAGGCAGAATATCCAGGTTCCAACTTATTATGCTGATGGTGGGTTTAATATATGGCACTTCGGTGATTGTGTCTCCGGCACGGTCTGCAGGTCATGATGCCTGGATCGCAAGTCTTATAGGTGTCATGGAAGCTTGGCTAATTGCCTGGGTATTCTGCACTTTAGCCAATCAATTTAAGGATAAAACCCTGGTTGAGATCAATGATCTAGTATATGGCCGCATTCTGGGGAAAGGCATCTCCTTGATTTTTATATGGTATTTATTTCACCTGAGTGCACTAGTTTTAACTGTCTTTAACCGTTTCTTTGTTACAGAAATTTACGTTGCTACTCCCAAGACAGTAATTCTCATATTCATTGTGGCGGTTTGTGCCTCCACCGTGGGAAGGGGCATCGAAGTTCTGGCTAGATGTAGTGTTGTCTTGGTGTCATTATGTATATTAGTCATCATTAATGATGCGTTCTTAGCGATTCCCACTATGGATATTAAAAATTTGCTGCCTATTTTAGATATTCCAGTGGGGAAACTATTATGGGCGGCTCATGGCGCGGCTATATTCCCCTTTGCGGAAACAGTAGCATTTACTATGATTTTTGCTTTTGTAAATGACAAGAAAGGGAGATACGCTCCTGTTGTCACGGCCATACTCATTGGAGGGCTAACTCTCACCCTGCCAGTCGCACGCAATTCGCTGGTACTGGGACCAATGGAGTCTGTTTATGAATACCCTACGTATTTGGCAGTACAAATGATCGACATAGGAGATATCCTTAGCCGTTTAGAGGTTGTAGTTGCTGTGTTTTTTATATTTACGGTATTTCTCAAAATATCAGTCCTCCTTTACGGAATAGTTTTGGGATTGGCCCAGGTTTTAAACCTGCATTCATACCGCCCGCTTATAATTCCCATAGGTATACTGATGATCATTCTAGCCTTGACCAATGTGGGAAGCAGTACTGAGCTGTATGCCTTCGCAAATGAAGAGTTTCCTATCTATACCATTCCATGGGAGCTTGGAATTCCGCTTATAACGCTTATTGTGGCAAAACTACGCAAGCTGCCTCAAACAGGGGGTGAGAAGGCATGATTGCCTTATTGCTGATTGGGTTCGGAATTGTGGCCTTAATACAAATTCCTGGTCTGGTTAGAAAAGAGTGGTGGCGGGAATTAACTGCCTTTCTGGTCTTGTGGGCTGCAGGGCTCACCCTAAGTATATTGATGGCTGCGGGAGTAAAACTGCCCCCCGTGACAATGATAATTGCAAAGTTTATTTCGGGAATATATAGTCCCTAATATAATTGAATGTTGAATAGTGATTCCTATCCAGGGAAAGATATAGCAAATTGCGTAGGAGATGTTTTGGCATGAAGATAATTCCCAGAAAACCACCGGCAGATGATCAAGCCTGGAAAGAAGAGAAGCAGAAGATACCGGAGACCCAACTTCCGGCAGCTTTAAGTGAGAAAATGCAGCTGTTAAAGCCTTACCTGGAAAAAAGTCATGATATTATAAGCCATCCCTTCTATTTGGAGGGTGAACCCCGCCTGGAAGCACTATCTATCCATATAAATAAAATGATTGATGAGGAGGACCTTAACCAGCATATTCTCCGGCCTTTAATGCTAAATTGCAGGAGGGAGAGTATTGAGGAATTGGGTTCCCAAAACCTGGTGGATGCTATCTACCAGACCTCAATAACGTTGAGCAAAATAACTAAGACAAATACCTTTTTTTCACTGGTACAGAACATTTTTGATGGTATGACAGTTTTGATCTTTGATGGCCTGGAAGAAGTTTTAGTAATAGATATTCACGGGGGTGAATTTAGAAATATTGATGTACCCCCGGCCGAGCAAACGATGCGTGGTTCCCGGGAAGGTTTTATTGAAAGGTTAGATATCAATATTGCCCTCGTCCGACGCAGGCTGCGGGACCCTAAGCTGGTCGTGGAAAAAACCATGGTTGGCAGGAGGTCTCGCACTCAGACAGCGCTTGTCTATATTGAAGATATTGCCGATCCTAAGATCGTAAGTGAAGTAAAAGCGAGAGTTGACCGGATAGATATTGACGGAATAGTTGCTTCTGGCTATATTGAACAATTCATTGAGGACAACCCTTACAGCATTTTTCCTCAGACTTTTACTACCGAGAGGCCCGATAGGCTGGTACCGTTATTGCTAGAAGGGCGAATAGCAATTATGGTGGATAATACCCCTCTAGCGCTGGTTGTTCCGGCTTTATTTGTACAGTTTATACAAGCATCAGAAGATTATTACGAAAGGAATCTATTTGCTAGTTATATTAGGGTAATGAGATACGCAGCCTTGCTGATCGCCATTTCTTTACCAGCTATGTATATAGCGCTCTTAAGTTATCAACCGGAGCTCTTGCCTTACGATTTGCTGATAAGTTTCTCCAAAGCACGCATGGCAGTTCCTTTTCCGGTAGTAATCGAGGCCTTGCTTATGGAAATCATAATCCAACTGGTTATTGAGGCGGGATTGCGTCTTCCCACCCAGATTGGGCAGACGGTTGGAGTGGTCTCCGGGATAATACTGGGTCAGGCTGCCATTAGCGCTAAGCTGGCCAGTCCCAGCGTCATCCTAATTATATCAGTATCGGTTATATGCACCTATGCCCTTCCTTCAGCCAGCATGGTATTGGCCACCAGATTACTAAGGCTCCCTATGATGTTATTGTCAGCTGGTTTTGGTTTATTCGGTTTATCATTTGGGTGGATCATTATGCAGGCTCATCTAATCAGTCTGGAGAGCATGGGGGTTCCTTATTTTGCTCCTTTAGCTCCTACCCGTTTTTCAGATCTGAAGGATTCTTTTTTCCATACTTTCCTCTGGAAAATGAATCTGCGGCCCGTGTCCATACCTATGCAGGATAGAAAACGACAGGGAAATACCGGAGGGGGCAGTAATAATAGTGAAGGATAAAGCGGGTTCCATGATTAGCAGCAAACAACTAATCTTCATGATTGTCGGGGCCCAGGTTGCTACTGGAATCTTTAGCCTGCCGAGACTGGTCTCGGCTGAAGCGGGGGAGGATGCGTGGATCGCCGTTCTCATGGGAGCTTTAGTTCCGTTTATTTCCCTATACCTTATTGAACGTTTGGGCCGGCGTATGCCGGAAATGGGTTTTACCCAGATGACAGAGGCCCTATTTGGCAAGATAATAGGTTCATTTCTGGTAGTCATGTTTGTGGCCTATATTATATTCTTTGAATCCGTAATCGTGCGTATTCTTTCCGAAGTTACCAAGCTGTTTGTTTTGCCTAAAACGCCTCTTGCTGTCATACTCTTTATGTTTATCTTTACTATGATCTATATTGGAACTAAAGGGCTAAGAGTAATTGCGAGGTTAAATGAACTGCTATTCTATCTTCTCTTGCTTAACCTTTTAATATTACTAATACCTCTGGGACAGGCGGACTATACCAATATTTTACCGGTAGGTGAGGCGGGGCTGGAGGGGATTGTCAGCGGAGCTCTGACAACTCCCTATAGTTATCAAGGTATAGAGATACTGCTGGTTTTATATACTCTGGTAATTAAGAAGGATGAGGTTTTGAAGGCGGGCGCTACAGCTCTGGCCATAACAACGCTATTCTATCTGGGTATGGTAATTATATGCGAATTGGTCTTTGGAGTAACTAGTATGCAAAGAATAATGTGGCCAGGTTTATTACTGCTCAAGGTTTCCCAAATACCTGTATTTGAACGCTTGGAGTTTGTATTCCTGTTTTTTTGGATGGGAATGGGAGCAAGACCATTGGTTAATATGGGCTTTGCCGCTTCCTTATCCTTAAGCCAGCTGTTCAAAATCGATGAAAAAAAATACCTGCCCTATATTATGATGCTGATTGGCTTGGGGATGTATATACTTGCTCTGCTTCCCCATGATATTTTAGTGACATTTAAATGGGCTGATTATGCCGGGTATGCTTTTTTTATTATAGGGCTTGGCTATCCCCTGCTCTATCATATGGCGGCGTTCTTGCGCCCGGGGAAGGTAGGAGAGAATGGCTAAAAAACTACTGCTGGTTTTTATCATAGGGGTACAGATGATTTCACTTTCGGGCTGCTGGGATTACCGTGACATTAATAAAGCTAATTTTCCCACGACCGGAGCCTATGACCTGCACGAGGCAAGCAAAACTGCTGTGACTAAGCAGGAGGAAGAAGAGCAGATGGTTGATTTAACGGTGATAATTCCTAATATTTCTGAGGACGTAAAGGTACCATTTAGAATTGAGAAAACATCGGGACTAATGATTGGTAATGCTCGTGGGCAAAAGGCATATTCGTCCCCGGGAACATATTCGCCCGGTGTTGCTGCGGTCATCATTTTTGGAGAAGACTTAGCTGCCAATAGAGGTATAAATAATGTTGTCGAAGCGCTAAGGAGGGGAGCTCAAATTCCTAAGACGGAGGATTTTGCGGTTGCAGAAGGCAGGGCAGAAAGTATTCTGCGTGTCCCTACCAAGGATTATCCCAGTATGGCAGAATATCTCAGGGGACTCTTGCAAAAATCGCAAAACAGAGCTTTTATTCCGTCCAGTACCTTGTTCCATTTTGGGGTTAATATAGCCCCGGGCAAAAACCCAATTATGCCTTTGCTGACCTTAAAGGATGAAAAAGTGGAGGTTGCAGGTACTGCCATTTTCAAAAAGGATAAAATGATAGGCAAGGCAAATTTGGATGAGACTCGTATTCTGATGATGCTGCGCGGTATTAAAGCCACTGGCAATATTCCATTTATTTTAGAGAGAGATGGCCAGATACTGGATAAGGGCTCCGTTGATCTAAAGAATAGTCGCAAGGTAAAGGTAGAAAGGAACGGTGATGATTTTACCTTTCAGATAACGATTATGCTGGAAGGAAACCTTGTCGAACACCAGTTTGGAAAATTATTTACTGAAAACGAAGACTTGCGCAAAATGATTGAAGATCAAATAGCAGCTGATATTACAGAGGATTGTCAAAAATTCATCCAAAAAATGCAGGAGCAATACCAGGTAGACTGCATAGATATAAGCAAATATGCCCTAGCCAAGTGGAGAAAAGAATTAAAAAATAAGGTTGATCAGGATTTTATTGGAAATGTCAATATTAATGTTGAGGTCAAAATGAAGTTGAAAAATGTAGGGGAATTAACCTAGGGGTTAAGACCGGGGAATGTAAAAAGGGGCAGTAATAAATTGAAGGATAAAGCAGGCTCAATGATTAGCAGCAAACAGTTAATATTCATTATTGTCGGGTCACAAATGGGTCTGGGCATCTTTAGCTTACCAAGACTTATTACTGGCAAAGCGGGGAAGGATGCTTGGATGGCTGTAATCCTGGGAGCCATAGTTCCATTTCTTTCCATATACTTGATTGAACGTTTAGGGAGAAGTATGCCAGAGATGGTTTTTACCCAGATGGCCCAGGCACTTTTTGGCAAGCGAATAGGGTCATTGCTGATAAGCCTGTTCATTGCTTATGTAATATTTTTTGAGTCTATTGTAGTACGTATTTTTTCTGAGGTTACCAAGCTGTATCTTTTACCCCAAACACCACTGGCAGTAGTACTGTTTATGTATGTATTGGTAATTATATATGTTGGGACTAAAGGAGCGAGAGTAATAGGAAGGTTAAATGAGTTAATGTTCTATCTCCTCTTAGTAGCTCTCTTAGTATTACTAATACCTCTGGGGCAGTCAGACTATACCAACCTTTTACCCGTAGGTCATGCGGGGTTGGGCAAGATTGTCAGTGGAGCTATAGCTGCTTCTTATTACTATGCCGGTACCGAAATCCTCCTGGTGTTCTATTCGCTGGTAAGCAAGAAGGAGGAGGTTTTAAAAGCGGGATGTATGGCTCTATTGATAACAGTGCTGCTATATCTGGCTATGGTTGTAATATGTCAATTGGTTTTCGGAGTGATTGCTCTGCAAAAGATAATATGGCCTGGTTTGATCTTGCTTAAGATTACCCAAGTACCATTATTTGAGCGTTTGGAGTTTATATTCCTGTTTTTCTGGCTGGGAACGGGTGCCAGGCCAGCGCTTAACATGTGCTTTGCTGCTTCCTTATCGTTAAGCCAGTTGTTAAATATTGATGAACAAAAATATAATACCTATTCTTTAATGTTTATTGGGCTGGGCCTGTATATACTGGCCCTTATTCCTAATGATGCTTTAGCAGCTTTCAAGCTGGCAGATTATGCCGGATATGTCTTTTTCGTAATAGGGCTTGGCTATCCTTTGCTTTTTCATATGGCAGTGTTTTGGCGGGGAGGGAAGGTGGAAAAGAGTGTTTAGAAAACTCGGGCTGCTTTTCATCATTGGATTACAGATTATTGGCCTTTCAGGTTGCTGGGATTATCGTGATATTAATAAAGTGAATTTCCCCTTAGCTGTCTCCTATGATCTGCACGAAGAGACTAAAGCTGCCGCGAGTAAAAAGGATCAAGAAGAACAGATGCTTGATTTAACGACCATACTTCCAAACCTTGATCCGAATGTCAAATCAAATTTTAGAATTGAGAAAACATCGGGAATAACGGTTGGTAAAAGCCGTGGCCAAAAGCCTTATTCGTTCCCTGGGACATATTCGCCGGGTGTCCAAGGGATTTTAATCTTAGGAGAAGACCTGTCCAATACAGGTTTATATAATGTTTTTGAAGCGCTGTTACGAGGTCCGCTAATTTCTAATATTCAGAATTTAGCGGTTGCTGAAGGAAGGGGAGAAAATATCCTAAATGCTCCGGTAGAAGACTACCCTAATATGGGGGATTTTCTCAAGGGGCTCTTAAGGCAATCTGATAAACGGGTGTTTATTCCGGTCACCACTCTGCACCAGTTTGAAGTTTTTCAAGCACCAGGTAAAAATCCTATCATGCCGTTGTTAAAAGCCCAGGATAAACAAGCGGAATTTGTAGGCGCTGCCATTTTCAGGAAAGACAAAATGATAGCTAAGGCCAATTTGGACGAAACTCGTTCCCTAATGATGCTGCGGGGTATTGAATCAACTGGTAATATAGCATTTATCATAAAGAGAGATGGCAGAATACTAGATAAGGGCTCAGTTGATTTACATAATAGTCGCAAAGTAAAGGTGGAGCAGAGCGGTGATGAATATGTCTTTCAGATAACTATTATGCTGGCAGGAAATCTGGTTGAACACCAATTTGGAAAATTATTTACTGAAAATGAAGACCTGCGGAAGATGATTGAAGATCAAATAGCGTCTGATGTCAAAGAGGATTGTAATAAATTTATTAAGAAAATGCAGGAGGAATATAAAGTAGACTGCATCGATATAAGCAAATATGCTCTGGCCAAATGGGAAGAAGAGCTGCAGGACAGAGTTGATGAGGATTTTATAGAGAATGTCACTATCCAGATAAATGTAAACATGAAGCTAATAAATGTAGGGGAATTGACCTAGGGACTATCAATAAATAAACCAGTCATTTTCTCCGGTCTTTTTCACGCTATACTTCGTTCTCAAAGCTGGAAATACGTCAGTATGACTGCGCTTTGCAACATTATTGGCGACCGCTAGGGAGCACCAGTAGTACCCGGAGGGTGACGCCTTGTCTAGCGTGAAAAATCCTCGGAGTATTCTGTCAGGTTTGTTTATTGATAGCCCCTAGGCATAATCCAGCTAGGGGAGGGCATACTTGATTTGATGAAATTAACGAGAAAGGAAGAGTGGGGCTAGATTGAATGGAGAAAGGGTTTCGTTTGAAGAAATAATTAAAGCCAGAAGAGAATTACAAGACTTGACGGTGGCCCATTGGCTGCAGGACGATTTATATAAATGGACCTGGTGGTTAAACGTGGTTTTGACTATCGCGCCTTGGATAATTTGGTGGAAACTAGTTGATCGTAAAAGAGTTTTGGAAATATTGGCTTATGGCTTACTGGTGACTATGACTTCAACATTAATGGACGAATGGGGTACACAAGCTGTTTTCTGGGGATATCCAGATGTAATGCTTCCCTTTATACCCCGATTGTTCCCCATTGATTATGTGCTTATTCCGGTAATCTACATGCTGGTTTATCAGTACTTTTCGGAATGGAAACCTTTTATTATAGCCAGCGTTATATTGGCAGCAGTCTTTGCATTTGCTTTGGAAAAAGCTATGGAAGGGCTGGGGCTTTATCAACTATATACCTGGAAAAGTATTTATTCGTTTCCGATTTATTTCGCGCTGGCAGTCTTTTGGAAATGGGTAGTGGAGAAGATTATGGCCTGCCAGCACGGCAGTGAAGAATCATATTAGGTGACTAGATAGATTTCTATGCCAGAAACGAGGTGTTATTTGGATTGCAACAAACACAGAATCAAATAGTACGCCGACCTAAAGTTGCACTATCAGGATACTCCATCAATGCCTTTCATTTGCGAAATCCATTGGTAGTTGCCTGGTGGTCGTTAGCTTATCCCGGATTTGGACATCTAAGAGTAATTAGTACTGCCAAAGGGATTTTTTTATTCATCGGTGAACTGGTGATAAATCTGAAGTCAAACCTTAATCTAGCCATTTTATACAGCTTCACCGGTAATTTTGCCATGGCCAAACAGGTCTTAAATACGCAATTGTTACTGCTTTACTGTGGAATACTGGTGTATTCAGTATGGGATAGTTACCGGGTGTCTATAGAGATAAACAAGTATTCAGTTCTGGCTGACCACGAAAATGCTCCAATGGTTCCGATGGCTATTGGGTCGGTAGGAATTAATGCTATGGACAAACGGAATCCCTGGGTAGCTCTGGCCTGGGCCATATTAATACCGGGGGCAGGTCACCTTTATTGCATGACACTTGTTCAAGCTCTATTTATGATGATAGGAGGAGCATCAATTATGTATTTTGCGCACTTCCTTCCAGCTATTCACTACACCGCATTAGGAGAATTTGCCCAAGCAAAAGCGGTAGTTGATTGGCAGTGGCTCTTGAACGTGCCTTCTTTTTATTGTTTTAGTATTTACGATGCCTATGCAAAATCAGTGGAGATAAATAAGATATTTGATCAGGAACAGGCCCAGTTCCTAAGAAATAATTATCAGAGTCACCTGTTCAAAATGCCAATATAATCTGTATAAGGAGGAATGCAAATGTACCTGGTAGCATCGTTTCATTATTCCCTTCATACCGAAATAGCTATTGCTAAGGTGGAAGAACTGGGTGTTAAGAAAGAACAGATACTAGCCGTGCCCCTGGAAATAAGGGGGGAAAAGCGCAATATATTAGATACTATTCATCATGCTGATGGGATTAGCATGTTTGATGGGGGAGCGATCCTTGGCACTGCCTGCATGGTTGTGGGGGTTATATATGGCTTCGTGCTGGCATGGGGGCCGATAATATGGGGATTATTGGGATTGTTAGGAGGATTCCTGGTCGGTTTACTGCTCGATATTTCATTCAGCAAGCTGAAACATTCGAAAGAAAGACGCACTGATAATAATGGAGAGCTGTTTCTCATTGTTAATTGTGAGCAACATCAAGTTGAACAAGTGAAAAAAACTCTCTGGGATCATCTGGCTTTAGGGGTTGCTGTTTTGCCAGGCAATTAAGATAAGAGCCGTTTCTTAACTCTGATACATTATAGTATTGGAGCTTAAAATCGGTATGAAGCGTTTTTCACGTTTTATTCCCAGGCTTGCATAATAGGCTTTTTGAGGCTGAAGGCGAAATCGACATTGACCAGCGATAGTTCTAACCCACATATCCGAGTAATGAAGTTGCTCGCCAGCTTCATTAACCCGCAGGACAATCCGACGCATATCCAGGCTCATTCCGTATTGTGCGCAAATCTCCACCCATTTGGAGCGGCTCAAGTTCCAGTAGACCAGACCATATTCATCATCGCTGCGTTGTATTTTAATGGTGTTACGGGCTAGATAAAACTCATCGGCGACATTTAACGCCAGTTCAGGAGCAGCTTCAAAATCAAAGATGCTGGTTCTCGTCATTCTTTTTTCGTCAGTTTCAATGGTGTTTAATACCCAATAGACCAGCATGGTCAAAACCACGGCTACGATTGAAATGAAAAGCAAAGGCGTCATATAACATACCTCCGTTAATAAATTGAATATTTTAGAATAGTATTCCCTATCTAGCTAATTTAATAAGCACTTTTATTCCTTGCAGCATTATTAGTAAGCGCTAGCAACCTTATTGGTGACTGGAAGGAACACTAGTAGTACCCGAAGGGTGCAACCTTATTGGTGACTGGAAGGAACACCAGTGGTACCCGCAGGGTTATATTCCCTGTTAAATATGCCGGACGTAAATGGGGCATATAGAGTATAATGGGTTAGATTAGGAGGGAACTGCTTTGACGGAAAGACCACATTGGGGATTTATGGATATCATACTGGTTTACATAGGGGTTATGGCCGTCGGTATTTTGACTAGCATGCTGGGAAAAAAAATACTCGGTTTTCTGCCCGTCCAGCTGGGAGCAGGAGAGATGGGCTTTTTCCTCACTGGATTCCTGGTGCAGTTTCTGGCCACCATTGGCTTCGTATATCTATTTGCGGTATTATTTCCAAGGGGCCAATGGAAAGATCTTGGTATTAGCAAAGCCCGGCCCGGTTCTTATTTCCGTTATGGAGTTATAGGCGGTATATTGCTAATCATTATGGTGCTGGTCATAGGCTATGTGTTAAAATATTTGCAGCCTGACCTACAGCCACAATACTATGAGGAAATGTTGAGGTCAGCCACGAGACTCTCAGATTTTTTGGTTATTTTAGTGGTTGGGGCAATTCTCGCGCCGTTGTCCGAGGAACTTTTTTATCGGGGCATGATTTATCCGGTATTTAGAAAGCACCTGGGACCCGTGTGGGGAGCTATCCTGGCTGGTTTGGTTTTTGGTATGGCCCACTGGGATTTTTGGCGTACGATACCCTTGGCATTAGGGGGGATAGGGCTCTGCTATATCTACGAGAAGAGTGGTAGTATTCTGGTTTCTGCTGTTGCCCACGGGGTATGGAATGGAGTTATGTCTATCCTGATTTACATTAGTTTATCTCGGGCTATGTTATAAGGGACTATTAAGGAATAAATGAGGCAGAATACTCCGAGGATTTTTCGCACTAGACAAGGCGTCAAAGAGCAGTCATACTGGACGTATTCCCAGCTTTGATAACGAAGTATAGGGCGAAAAAGACCGGAGTAAATGACTAGTTTATTCTTTGATAGCCCCTCAGTAGACCGTTAAGATTATTTTTATAAAAGTTTGGAGAGGTGACAGTAATGCCTATTTATGATTACAAATGTGATAACTGCGGGCGTTTTGAGAAGGTGCAGAGGATAACCGAGGAAGCACTGCAGGATTGTCCGAAATGTGGGGGACATGTACAAAGGTTAATAAGTAAGAACGTTGGGATCGTTCTTAAAGGTGGAGGGTTTTATAGCACTGATAACAAAATCTTAAAAGACCGGGTACGCAGTCTTAACAAAGATCGTCAAACCGATAATCAGGCTCTTCTGGATGGCGATGTTAAGTCTTATGTCGAGCAGTCTGAAAATACCACTCAAAAAGCTGTTGAAGCATAAGGGACTATCAAGGAATAAATAAGGCAGAATACTCCGAGGATTTTTCGTACTAGACAAGGCGTCAAAGCGTGGTAATACTGGTGGTATTGGCGCGTTTTGATAACGAAGTATAGAGCGAAAAAGACCGGAGTAAATGACTAGTTTATTTCTTGATAGTCCCTGAGGTCCCCTGGGCGGGGATTTTTTCACGATAAAAAGGATAATTGTATTCTTTTGGCGTATTAACAAAATTTAGGGAAGCAATAGGAGTGAAAGATTTGCTTAAAGCAATCACCTTCGATTTTTGGGATACCCTTTATAAAGTTCCTGAAGGCTTGATCATTTCCGGCCAGCGAGTAGCCGCCTTCAATCAGACTATAAAATCTATGGGGTGTGAGGTTGAGGATGAGGCGGTGCGTGAGGCTTTCCAGGACTGCTGGCAATATGCTCATGAATTTCAATTAGATTATGGCCTGGACATTACCCCCACGGGTCATGTCGATTTTATCTTGGGTCAGTTGCAGCTAAAGCTTAGCCCGGAAGATTGGGAACGGGTATATAAGGTATATACGTCGGTACTTATTGATTTTCCGCCCCAATTAAATGAGGGAGTTAGGGAGACGCTGGCCGTGTTGGCTCGGAAATACAAGTTAGCGGTAATCTGCAACACCGGAGTAACCCCGGGTTTGATTCTCAGAGAAATCATGAAGGTCGATGATATTCATCAGTTTTTCAATGTTTTGGTGTTTTCAGACGAAGTCCGTTGGGCCAAACCTAATGTGAAAATATTTAATTATGCCCTTAATAACCTACAGGTTAAGAATATCGAAGCGGCTCATATAGGCGATGATAGCAGTACTGATGTAATAGGATCTAAAAAGGCTGGGATGACTGCCGTTTGGTTAGCACCCGAAGCGCTTGAAAAGACACCGTACTGTGATTATCATATTCGCAGAGTAACAGAACTGCTTACTTTGTTCGCAGATTAGTCCCTTAGGGGCTATCAATGAATAAAAAAGGCGGAATACTCCTAGGATTTTTCACGCTAGACAAGGCGTCAAAGCGCAGTCATACTGCAACATTATTGGCGTCCTCAAGTGAGCACCAGTGGTACCCGAAGGGTGGACGTATTTCCAGCTTTTACAACGTAGTATAGTGTGAAAAAGACCGGAGTAAATGACTGGTTTATTTTTTGATAGTCCCTCGTCTTGTAGCTGAGGAGGATGCTAATGGCAATAGAGAATATCGTAGAAAAAATCATATGGGACAATATGGACACGGTTATGGATCACAAAGAAGGAATTTGCTGCTGCGAGACCTGTAAGATCGATATAGCCGCCTATGCCCTGAATAAGCTTAAACCACATTATGTAGCTACTGACAAAGGGGCAGCCATAACCAGAGCTCATTTCATAGAAACTCAGTTTTATCTTGATCTGATCATAATTCTTACGGAGGCGGTGGAGAAGGTTAGCGCCAATCCTCGCCATAGGTAGGTGTAGGCGATGAAAGCAATAACGATTTATACCGATGGCGCTTGTTCAGGCAATCCTGGTCCCGGGGGTTGGGGTGCAGTTCTGCTTTTTAAGGATCAGAAAAAGGAAATCTACGGGGGCGAAAGCCATACTACCAATCAGCGCATGGAATTGCAGGCGGTGATTGGTGCCTTGAGTTCATTGAAGGTGACGGATTGGGATGTCACTGTTTATTCAGACAGTGCCTATGTGGTCAATGCCTTTAAACAGAAGTGGATTGATAATTGGCAGAAAAACGGCTGGAAAAACAGTAAAAAAGAAGCTGTGGCTAACCAGGATCTTTGGCAGGAGCTGCTCATACTAACCAGCAAGAATCGGGTGATGATGGAGAAGGTAAAGGGGCATTCCGGCGATATGTATAATGAGCGCTGTGATGAATTGGCCCGACAGGCTATTAAAGAGTTGTAAAGGGTGAGCCCGGAGCATGAATAATATTGAGGTATATAATGCCGTGGAAAACGGCACATTAGGGATAGGAATTCGGGTTAACGGGCCCGCTACGGTGCAGGATTTGTTGGATGCCTGGCAGCCACTATGTGATGATCAGTCCCTCTATAAACAATATGCAGAGGGTAATTACGCCTTGTGCAAGGGATGCCAGCATAATTGCTGCAGCACTGCTTATGTAATACCCGATTTAATATCCTTTAAAAAGATGGCATCTAGTTTGGAATTGGACCATGCAGCTTTTATTGCCGGGTATTTTGACCGGGAAAAGCTGGGTTTGGGTCTTTTGCGTTTGCATCCGAACCCATGTGTGTTTTTGCAGAACAATATTTGTTCAATATATAAGGTACGATCGCTTATCTGCCGGTTTTATCTTTGCAGCCATCTGCTGGGTGATACAGAGGAACTGATATATAAAATTGCCTGGACGGGAGCAGCTGCTGCGCAGGTCTTTGCCTTGCAAGAGGGACTAATAACTGAAGCAGGTGCAGGAGCTCTCAGTAGTTTTGACCGACTTTTCGTTCGTCTATTGGAAGAATACCAGAACAGTGAAGGCGTGAAGAGTTTCTTGCAGGCTCAAGATTATCGGGATGTACCGCTGCACTATTTTCTGACCGCTTGAAAGGAAGTATCATAATATGCTACTTATACGGATTAAAACCCAGGATCTTTTACGGGTAAGCAGGAAGTTTGAAACTAAAAGGGCGCGCCTTCTAGCTATCATCAGTGAAGACCAAAACTTCGATATCTTGTACGCTGTGGATGAGTATCAGGAAAGAGATTAAATTATTAGCTGTCCGGTCAGGACAGTTTTTTTATTTTGTAGCAGGATTATTGATGATTAGAGGGAATACATGAATTGTTATACTTTTTTGTTAGAGGAGGGGTTATTCTAATTGGTAGATAATTTAAGGAGGGGAAATGGATTGAAGTTGAAGGGTAAGAAAAAAGTAGCATTGGTTCTGTGTGTATTAATGTTGTTCTCATTGTTGGCAGGTTGTGGCAGTAAGGCTGCTGCTCCGGACCAAGCTGCCAAAACAGGCGATACCATTAAATTAGGATTCTTAGGAGCTCTGACGGGTTCAGTAGCTAATTACGGCATCCCGGGCCAAAAGGGAATGAAGATGGCTATTGACGAATTGAATGCCAAAGGCGGAATCCTAGGCAAAAAAGTCGAAGGAATTTATGAAGATAACAAGGGAGATAACAGCGAAATCGCAAACATTACCACCAAATATATAACTAAAGACAAGGTGGTAGCTCTGGTGGGCGACCCTTGTACCGGGCTAACCAAGGTAGCAGCAGACATTGCTCAGAAGAACAAGATAGTCATCTTATCCGCTGGAGCTACCAGTTCTGGTGTGGTTGAGATTGGCGATTATGTTTTCAGGAATACCCTTTTAGATGCGGTGGCGGCCCCGGCGGTAGTTGATTGGATGATAAATAAAAAGGGTTGGAAAAACCTTGCAGTCATTACATCTATGAACAACGCTTATAGCACCGGCCTTACTCCCATATTCAAAAATGCCATTGCTGATAAAGGTGGGAAGATCGTTCTGGAAGACAGCATCAACGATAGTGAGACCGACTTCACCGCTCAGGTGACCAAGCTCAAAAATGCTAAAGCTGATGCCCTGGTCTTCACGGGATACTATACAGAAGCAGCTCTGATTATGAATGAAGCTAAAAAGAAAAATCTGGATATTGTCCTAGTAGGTGGAGACGGACTCTATGGGCAGGATTTGGTGAAACTGGGCGGAGCAGCGGTACAGGAAAAGGTTATTTTCTATGCTGGCTTCTCTACTGACCAACCCAGTCCAGAAACTGCTAAATTTTTAGAAGCCTACCGTGGCATATACAAAGAAGAACCGGATATGTTCTCTGCTCAGTATTATGATGCAGTAATGATTCTGGCCAAAGCGATGGAAACAACCAAAAGTACTGATCCCAGCGTGTTTAAGACAGAAATTGCCAAGCTCAAAGACTACCCAGGTGTTTCTGGGTTAACTTCCATGGGGTCAAATCGTGAGCCCATTAAAAGCCCGGTTTGTCTTATGACCGTAAAAGGTGATAAATTCCCAGCCCTGTTGGAAAAGATTCCGGTAATTGCGAAGTAGCATGAGATTTGAATAAACACACCTGCGGTGGCCCGTCCTTCAAAGGGCGGGCCATTGTCAGGATATATACAGTTGAGGGATCACGAAATAATAAGGTGTTATTTTTCCCGGTAAGAAAATCTGGACTTAGGGATTATAATTCCTCATTATTTCATAATCCCTTAGCAAGAGAAATAAGGTGGTCTGTGTTAAACTGTATATACTCTATTCGTAACAGGGAGGCAGCTTATGTTTTGGGAACAATTAATTAATGGCCTTACGCTAGGCAGCAGCTATGCGTTGATAGCTCTGGGGTACACCATGGTCTACGGTATCGTGCAGCTGATTAATTTCGCCCATGGGGAAATCTATATGTTCGGAGCCTTCGTAGGGCTTTATCTGGTGATGGCAGGAATGAATATCTTTGTAGCTTTGCTGGGGGCTATGATTTTCTGCATGCTTTTAGGTATGTTAGTGGAAAGGATTGCCTATCGGCCTTTGCGGGGCAAATCCTCGCGTCTGTCTGCATTGATAAGCGCTATAGGCGTGTCCATTTTTCTTTCCACCCTTATGGCTTTGTATCGCGGCACCAATACCACCCGTTACCCTGAGATAATGGGCAATAGTTCCTTCAATCTGGGTTCTATTCAAATATCTTCATTGCAGGTTATTATCCTCCTGGTCTCAGCATTTCTAATGGTGGGTTTGCAGCTCTTGATCCAAAAAACCCGCATTGGTAAAGCCATGCGGGCTTGTTCTCAGGATCTGGAGGCTTCGTCGCTAATGGGCATTAATGTTAATCGGGTTATATCAGCTACCTTTGCTATTGGTTCGGCTCTGGCTGCTGCTGGCGGCGTGATGGTAGGTATATACTATAATGCGGTGTGGCCTTACATGGGCATGATGGCAGGAATGAAGGCTTTTTCCGCCGCCGTCTTAGGGGGGATAGGTTCCGTGCCGGGGGCAATGATAGGAGGATTGACTCTGGGGGTTATGGAGATAATGGGTGTAGCTTACCTATCTTCTTCCTATAAAGATGCAATTGCCTTTGCTATACTTATCCTGGTGCTTTTCATCCGTCCCCAAGGATTAATGGGGAAGAAGATATCGAAAAAAGTGTAGGTGAATGAAATTGGAAGCATTCCTGGCGCAATATGTGGATGCCTATTATTTGCGCATTATGATCTTTATTGGCATAAACATTATCCTGGCTTTGGGACTTAACCTCATTACCGGGGTGACCGGGCAGTTATCGATGGGACATGCCGGTTTTATGAGCCTGGGAGCCTATACCGCCGCCATTATGTCGTTGCATTTTAACGCCCCTTTCTTTGCAGCTGTATTAGCAGGAGCATTGGTGGCCGCTTCGTTTGGGTTTCTTATAGGTATTCCCACTCTGCGATTGGACGGCGACTATTTAGCGATGGTCACCATAGGGTTTGCGGAAATCATCCGGGTCTTCTTCCTGAACTTCAACATGGGTGGCAAGGCGGTGGGTCTATCTGGCATACCCCAACATACAACTTTTACTATCGTCTGGCTGATCGTCATCGTACTAATTGTATTAAACACCAAGCTATTATCTTCGCGGGTAGGCAGATCCCTGTATGCTATTCGAGAAAACGAAATAGCTGCGGAATCATGTGGAATTAACACCACCCGTATGAAAGTTCTGGCATTTACCGTAGGTTCCTTCCTGGGTGGATTAGGAGGAGGGCTTTACGCTCATTACATGTACTACATAAATCCTCAGGACTTCGGTTTTATGAAATCCATTGAAATATTGAACATGGTGGTTTTGGGAGGAATGGGTAGTATTCCGGGTACGATTCTGGGTGCGGTGATACTTACTTTGGCTCCTGAAATGCTGCGGATCGTAGCTGAATACCGTCTGCTGTTTTACGGAGCCCTGCTGGTGATACTAATGATATTCCGCCCCAACGGCCTACTGGGTGATGTGCGGGTTTACGACCTGAAAAAGCGGTGGGGCAAAAAAGAGGTGAAAATATGATTATTCTGGAGATGGAAAAGATAAGCCAGGAGTTTGGTGGTCTAAGAGCCCTGGAGAGTGTGAGCTTGAGGATAGAAGAGAAAGAGATTTTTGGCATCATTGGTCCCAACGGTGCAGGTAAAACTACCCTATTTAATATAATTACCGGTATTTATGTGCCTATTGAGGGTGATCTTCTCTTTAAAGGGCAGAAAATCAACCGAACAGCCCCTCATGATATTGCTCGTCTGGGCATCGGCAGAACATTTCAAAACATTCGGCTCTTCGATAAGCTGTCAGTTCTGGACAATGTCCGGGTGGGCTGCCATGGAGTTACCAAGAGCGGTTTTTGGAGTGGTATGCTGGGTTTACCGTCCAGCCGCAAAGAGGAAGGATTGATCCTGACAGGGTCGCAGGAATTGCTGGAACTGGTAGGACTTCATGAGAAACGTTATGAATATGCAAATAATCTGGCTTATGGGGAACAACGCCGCCTGGAGATAGCCCGGGCTCTGGCTTTGGAACCATCTCTGTTACTTCTGGATGAGCCGGGCGCCGGTATGAATTCCTTAGAAAAAGAGGAATTGATGAAGCTCATCCGCCAGATCCGCGATGAGATGCATATCACCATTATACTGGTGGAGCATGATATGAACCTGGTAATGAATATATGTGAGCGTATTGCAGTCTTGGACTATGGCCGCAAGATTGCCGACGGAACTCCCACTGAGGTTAAGAACGACGCCCGGGTGATCCAGTCTTACCTAGGGGTTGGGGCATGAGTCGTGCCCCCATTTACCTGGCTATTTTCTTTTCCGTTCTTTGCATGTCAACTTCTTCAATTATTATAAGATACTGTACGGCTCCGGCCCTTATAATAGCTTTTTACCGGGTGGTTTTCACCTCCGCTGTAGCTGCTTCCCTAGGCAGTAGGGGGCATACCGGTCTCAAGCAACTTTCAGGCCGGGATTTTTTCTATATTATCATCTCAGGAGTATTCTTGGCCCTGCATCTGGGCTTCTGGATCAGCTCTCTGAGTTATACCAGCATATCAAGTTCGGTGCTCTTTACTAACTTGCAGGTCATATTTGTGCTGGTTTTTTCAGCTCTTTTATTGAAGGAAAAAGTAAACCGCTGGGTTACGGGTGGTATTCTAACTGCCCTACTTGGAAGTCTGCTAATTGTTCAGGGAGATCTACAATCGGGAAAATTTATGGGGGATATGCTGGCACTTTTAAGCGGGCTTTTTGTAGCGTTCTATTTCTTAATAGGAAGAACTGTCCGGGCGCGAGTGGGTGTCTGGACTTATACATACCTGGCGGCAGGTGCTGCTGCAATAGTACTGTTGGTGGGCTGTCAGATGGCAGGACTCAGCTTTACCGGGTATCCGCGTTTGGATTGGTGGTTGTTTCTATTACAGGCTCTAGGGCCAGGCATAGTTGGACATGCCTCACTTAACTGGGCATTAAAATATGTAAAGGCCCCCATAGTATCGGTTTCAATACTGGGTGAATCAGTGGGGGCCAGCATCCTTGCTTATATAATATTTGGCGAAGCTCTGGCTTGGTATCAGATAATCGGCGGCCTGTTCATCCTGACCGGCATCTATATTGCCGCCACCCACGAAAGTGAACAAGGGGACGGTTCTCCTGTTCACCCCAATGGGTGAACAGGAGAACCGTCCCCTTGTTCACTTTCGTGCTGTTACTTATACAGCTGGGTCCACATGGTTCCGGGGTAATAATGTTCTACTATCTCTTTAGCCATTTTACCTTCCTGGGCCATTGTAAATGCACCCCACTGCTCCATACCACAGCCATGTCCCCAGCCCTTACCTTTGAATACCACGTCATTGCCTTCAACACCTATACTGGTAAAATAGGTGGAGAACAGCTTATCAAAACCCACTTTCTCACGCAGATCCACTCCGGCAATAGAAGCAGAACCGGCGGTTACGGTTAGAGCTCGGCCTGAAGGCCCCTTTTGTCCAACTTTAATATCATCCAGTGAACCTGCCTTTGAACCCATTATATTTTTTATGGTTGACTTAGGAACCTTTACTGTCCAGTCACGGTACTTTTCAGGGGCATTTTTCAGACCATCAGTGGAAACGGGCACTATATAGGCAGAAGCTTTATCTTTTAGCTTGGGAAAACCTTCCTCTATACTGGCGGTCATCGCCGGGGATGCAGAGTGAAACTCAGCGTAAACGAATTTACCGTTATAGGTCAGAATCTGTCCTCTGGTTTCATCTACCGCTTTAGCGATGACATCAGGAATCTGCTTGTTATTGTAGGCTTGAAACTCGGTATGGTCATCGCTGGCATCAGTACCGTGTTTGGCAGCGCCATGTTCATAATTAATTAAGGCCAGGGACATGGTTCGGGCAGCAATAGCCTGGGCCTTTAAAGCTTCCAGGGGGAAATTCGGCCCGATTTCAGCGGCAACTACCCCTTTGAGGTAATCTTCTAATTTCAGCTGCTCCTTTTGACCAGTGGCGCTGCGATATAGCGAAATGGTAGGCTCCTGGCTGTATTTAGTTACCTCGGGAGCCAGTGGAGCCTGGGGCGCATTTTGCTGAGGCACATTTTTCTGGGGCAGTATGGGTGGCTTTTTAGCAGCCTTCTGACAACCTGCCACGCATACCAGGGATAGGATAAGGGTGAACAGAAGTAACAGCACAGGTTTTCTTAATGGGATTTTTCTCAATTAAATCTCTCCTTTTTTATATTATCAAGTTTGCATTTAGTCTTTGTTAATGAGCAAATTGTTATAACTGGCAAACTCAGGTATAATTTCAGCTAAGAAGGAACGAAGTATAATGTCAATAGGACCGGAGTAAATGACTAGTTTATTGCTTGACAGTTCCTTGAAGAAACGAGGTCAAACGTATGCACATTGTCCTGGTGGAGCCGGAAATACCACAGAACACAGGTAATATAGCTCGTACCTGCGCATTAACAGGAAGCACCTTGCACCTGGTCAAGCCCTTGGGATTTTCGGTAGAGGATCGCTATCTGAAAAGAGCGGGCCTGGATTACTGGGATAAGGTGGAAGTAAGAATTTGGGAGCGCTTTGAGGATTTGGCTCAGGAGTATAAAGAGAATAGTTTCTATTTGGCTACTACTCACGCTGCCCGGGGTTATCATGAGCATTGCTATAAGCAGGACGACCTGTTTGTATTTGGGCGGGAGACCAGAGGACTGTCTTCGGAAATATTAAAAGCCTACCCGGATACCCAGATTCGTATTCCCATGGTGAATTTGGGACGTTCTTTAAACCTGGCCAACTCGGCAGCGATCATTCTTTTTGAGGCTCTGCGGCAGAACAACTATCCTGGTTTAATATAAGGGGCTATCAAAAACAAAAAAGCCCCCTCAAGGGAGCCTTTCTAAAGAGATATGACTTATATAGGCAAATTATTCCTCAACCGGCACGGGAGCTTCTACCGGACATACATCGGCACAGGAGCCGCAATCGGTACATAATTCCGGGTTGATTACATATTTGTCATCGCCTTCAGTGATTGCCTCAACTGGGCATTCATCCGGGCAAAGTCCACAGGAAATACACTCGTCTGTAATTATATAGGCCATTTTATTCGCCTCCTTTGAAATCAATTAATAGCATTATAGTTAACCCCTTTTTTTTTGTCAATTTACTAGTTGAAAATTGTCTGTGAAAAATAGGGATTGAAAGATGCACCCGGGCTGGTTTATGTTATTATACAGGAATGAGTTTTATCTGATAGGAGATTAATTCAATGCGGTGTATCATTTTAGCCAATGGAGAATACGGTGAGATACAAGCCTACCAAAATTTATTCCAGGACAACGATACCGTATTATGTGCCGACGGAGGAGCAAACTATGCATATAGGCTGGGCTTAGTGCCCGATAGTATAATAGGTGATATGGATTCCATCCTGCCGGAAGTCAAGGAGTTTTATGAGGCTAGAAACGTAGTGATGCGAAAATTCCCCCGGCACAAAGATTTTACTGATACCCAATTAACACTAGATATCGCGCAGGAATTGGGAGCTACAGAAATATTAATGCTGGGTACCTTAGGGAGAAGATTGGACCATACGCTTTCAAACCTATATTATGGAATGGAGCTAGTGCAAAAAGGGATTAGATTAACTCATTATACCCCTGACTCGTGGGTTTATATTATTAACCAGGATATTGAAATAGAGGGCCAGCGAGGAGATATTGTCTCTGTTCTGGCACTGACCCAGGAGGCCCATGGGGTGAGTGAAAGCGGTTTTGAATATGCTCTGGAAAATACGATATTGGAGCAGAGCAATCCTTATGCTATTTCCAATAGGCTGGCTGAAAGCAAGGGTAAAATCAGCGTGCAGGAAGGCATGCTGGCGGTTATTCATTATTTTCAGAAACCGGGAGGAGACTCCCAAAATATCGGCTAATCTGCTATGCTTAGTGATATGTGCATATAATTGCTGAATGAATTTGTGAACAAGGGGGAGAAAAAATTGGACTGGGGTTTTTTATCCGGGGTATTTGCCAGCCCCTGGAATATTTTTCGCAGCCTCCTGGACATAGCCATTGTTGCTTATATATTTTATCGTCTGCTGGGACTGATTAAAGGAACACGAGCAGAACAGCTGCTCAAGGGCCTTATTATACTGCTGGTGTTTTCGGTGGTAGTAAGCTACTTGCAATTGGATATGGTTAACTGGTTGCTGGAGAAACTGTGGATCATTTTCGCCATTACTCTGCCCATCGTTTTTCAGCCTGAATTAAGGCGTATACTGGAACAACTTGGACGGGGTAAGTTTTTTGTCAGTTCTAGTTCCGGGGAAAAAATGGATATATATGAAGTCGTTGTCAAGGAGATTGCGGAGGCGGTAAAAGTACTGGCGCGTAATCGGGTAGGAGCATTGATTGTCATTGGGCGTGAGACTGGGATAGAAGAATTTATGGATAGTGGAACGAACTTGGATTCCCTGGTTTCCTCCGGGATTTTAATCAATATATTCGTTCCCAATACTCCTCTGCACGATGGAGCTGTGATAATCAAAGAAGGACGGATTCAAAAGGCAGCCTGTTTTTTACCCTTAAGCAATAACCCTGGTATTGATGGACAATTGGGCACCCGGCATCGAGCTGGGCTGGGAATTACCGAGGTATCAGACGCTCTTTCGATTATTGTGTCCGAAGAGACCGGAGCGGTATCTGTGGCCCGTGAGGGCAGCTTAGTCCGCTATCTGGATGCCCAGAGTCTGAAAGATCTGCTGGAAGAAGAATTGGTAGTCCGGGGAAGCCGCAGGGACAGCTTTTGGAGGAGGTGGGCAGCGGATGGCCGAAAAGAAGCAGAGAAGTAAAAAGATATGGCTTAGAGCTGCGTCAGTTATCATGGCTATCTTACTGTGGTTCTATGTGGTTAATCAGGGAGATGTCTTAACCGGGAGTAATCTGGTGGACGTGGAATTGAAATATTACAACCCACCTACTGACCTTACCGTTGTAGGGCCAGAAAAGGTATCTGTAAAATTATGGGGGTCGTTTCACGGATCGGGAAATATCGTAGCCTATGTGGATTTATCAGGGCTAGGCAAAGGTGTACACAAAGTTCCGGTTAAGATGGAACCAGTCAAAGGAGCTATGGTTACCTCAGTGCAGCCGGATAAGGTGGATATTACATTGGAGGAACTTAGTGAAAAGGCGTTCCAGGTCAAACATGAGGTTAAACAGAATCCCCAGGCAGGCTACCAGTTAACTGAGGTTTTGCTGGCTATTGATAGCTGCCTGGTAAAGGGTGAGGCGGATGCGGTAGGGCGAGTGGCTAGAGTTGTTGCACCGATAGATTTGGGCAGCATAAAGGACATCACTTCCGTCAAGGTCAAACTACAGGCTCGCGACGTGAATGGGAAAACTATTACTGAAGGCATAAAGTTACTACCGGCTGCGATTGATGCTTATATAGTTGTAGAAAAAAAGCAAATTAGTAAACTTTTTTCCGTAAAACCTCAATTCATCGGTAAAGCCGCCGAAGGTTTCAGCCTGGGAGAAGTAAAAAGCGATCCAGTCCAGATAACGGTTTTGGGTGATCAGCTGCGGGTGGAAGCCTTGAACGAAATAGTCACTAAGCCTATAGATATAGGCGGTAAAGGGGAAGATTTTGTCCAGGTCGTGGAACTGGTTCAGCCCGAAGGGATCATCGTTTCTCCGACCCGAATTACTATTAATGTAAAGCTTAACAAAAATGGTGTAAAAGGGGTTCAGTAATGAAGGTTCGAATACATGGTTTACGATTAGGTTTGGATTCTCAAGACAGCGATTTAATGAACCTGGCGGCACAGCGATTGGGAATAGATATCAAAAATATAGATTCTATAAAACTGGTTAAGAAAGCGGTGGATGCGCGCCGTTCTACGGTCTATTATATTTGCTCAGTTGATGTAGAGCTGGCCAGGGCCGTTACCATATCCGCCGTAATGTTGGAAGCGCCCGATTTATCCCTGGTAGAAGATAGGATTATAGTTCAGCCTGTACCGGGTGACAATATACTGGAGAAGTCTCCAGTGGTAGTTGGTTCTGGACCGGCTGGGCTCTTTTGCGCTCTACTCCTGGCTCGGAACGGTTACAAGCCGGTGATAATAGAACAAGGGCAGGACATGGATAGCCGGATTCAGCGGGTTGAACAATTCTGGCAGGCAGGTGATCTGGATGAGCGCTCCAATGTACAGTTTGGTGAAGGTGGGGCGGGAACCTTTTCCGACGGCAAGCTGACCACCCGTATAGGTGATGATCGGGTGGATTATGTGCTGAAAACCTTTGTGGAATTCGGAGCCAATGAAGATATAATGTATCTAAAGAAACCCCATTTGGGAACTGATGCAATCCGAGCCATAGTCAAGAGAATACGGCAGGAGATCATACGGCTGGGGGGAGAGTTTTACTTTAAAACCTGCCTTACAGATATAAATATGAACAATGGCTTGCTGCAAAGCATAATAATAAATAATGATGAGGAATTACCCTGTTCGTTATTGGTTTTGGCTATAGGCAATAGCGCTCGTGATGTTTATCGCATGCTGCACCGTAAAGGGGTGAGGATCATTCCCAAGGCTTTTGCGGTGGGACTGCGCATTGAACATCCCCAGTCGGTGATTGATCAGATCCAGTATGGTAATTTTGCAGGTCATCCCCGGCTGCCATCGGCTGATTATCATTTTACTATGCAGGATCGCACTACCGGCAGGTCGCTTTATACTTTTTGCATGTGTCCTGGCGGCTCAGTCATTGCTGCTTCATCTGCCCCGGGAAAGCTGGTTATCAATGGAATGAGTTATTCCGAGCGGGATAGCGGCATTGCCAACAGCGCATTGGTAGTGACCGTATCACCAGTGGACTGGGAAAATGAAGCCCTGGGTGGTATTAAGTACCAGGAGAAATTGGAAGAACAGGCATTTATTATGGGGGGGGGGAACTATCATGCTCCCGCCCAGTATTTGCAGGACTTTTTAGATTATAAACCTAGTATTTCCCTGGAAGGCTCTATCGCCAGTTATGCACCGGGTGTTACGCCCTCTAACCTATGGAATTTATTGCCCCACGAAATTGCCGAGCTAATGAAGAGGGGGATAAAAGCATGGAATGTACGCGCGCCTGGCTTCATAAACGATCAGGCTGTTATGACCGGGGTGGAGACTCGCACCTCCGCACCAGTGAGAATAGAACGGGATGCGAGTTATTGCTCTGTAAATACACCCGGTCTGTATCCCTGTGGTGAGGGAGCTGGTTATGCTGGAGGCATCATGAGTGCAGCTGTGGATGGATTAAAAGTGGCGGAGAGCATTATTTCTAATTACCGGGGGCCAGTCACCCAGATAGAGATAAAAAAGAGCCAGGTGATCAAAGGGAGCACCCTATAAAAAATGACTATTGGAGGTAAAGAGAGTGGGGACATTGTTTGGAACAGACGGCGTAAGAGGTATAGCTAACGTGGAACTTACGCCAGAAATGGCATTTAATTTGGGCAGAGCAGGCAGTTATGTTTTAGCGAAGCAGGATACTAGCTCACGGCCCCGCATCATGGTGGGTAAAGATACCCGGGTATCTGGGGATATGCTGGAGGCGGCTCTGATAGCTGGAATATGTTCGACCGGTGCCGACGTATTAACCGTAGGAGTAATACCAACCCCTGCCGTAGCCTACTTAACCGAAAAATACCAGGCTTCATGCGGGATTGTCATATCAGCTTCCCATAATCCGGTTCAAGACAATGGAATCAAGTTCTTCGGCCCCAATGGGTATAAGCTGCCTGATGAACTAGAAGCCGAAATAGAAAAGTTGGTAGTAGATGGAACCAGGGATTTGAGCCGCCCCATAGGCGAAGAAATAGGTCGAGTTTACGATGTGGAAGAGGCTCTGAACCGTTATCTGGATTTTCTGGTTTCCTGTTATACTGGACAGGAGAAATTAAATGATATTACCATAGTGGTGGATTGTGCCAATGGGGCAGCCTATAAAGCCGGTCCTAAGCTATGGAGCCGTCTGGGCGCAAGGGTTATTGCCCTTAACAACCAGCCCAACGGAGTAAATATAAATGACCGCTGCGGCTCCACCTATACTGAGGGGCTGAAAAGGGCGGTATTGCATTTTAAAGCTGATATCGGCATTGCTTATGACGGTGATGCTGATCGTTGTATCGCCATTGACGAATGCGGCAACGAAACAGATGGAGACCACCTTATGACTATCTGTGCACTGGATTTACAACGTCAAGGTAAACTCAAACTTTCTAAAGTTGTAGCTACAGTTATGAGCAATGTTGGTCTCAATATAGCATTGCGCAGAGAAAACGTACACGTAGAAAGCTGCAAAGTGGGCGACCGCTATGTGCTGGAAAAGATGAAAGAAACCGGAGCGGTCATAGGGGGCGAGCAATCCGGGCATATCATATTTATGGAGCATGCCACCACCGGTGACGGACTACTAACCTCATTGAAACTGGTAGAAGTTATGAAGAGAACCGGGCTGCCCTTGTCGCAACTGGCACGGGAGATGGAGAAACAGCCCCAGATCCTGGTGAATATCACCATGGAAGATAAAGACACCATTCTTTCCCATGACCTGGTGACTGCAGCCATGAGCCGGGCGGAAGAAAAGCTGGGAGAATGGGGAAAACTAGTGGTAAGGCCCTCGGGAACTGAGCCCATGGTTAGAATCATGGCGCAGGGACCACATCAGTATTTACTTGAGGAGGTGATAGCGGATATAAGCAATTCCATTAAACAGGCCCAGGATAGTTAAGAGTAAGACTAAAAACCTAATAAAGGAGGAATTCAGAATCGATACTTGCAAGCGCCTGACCCGGCAGAACCGTTAGTTGAAGGCCGGGTGACGAGGAGGGGGTTTATCGAATGATTCGGCGGGTGCCCCCCGGTTGTCACAACCGTTAGTATAGCTACAAAGGCGAATAGTAATATGCGTTAGTAAAAGGCTATACATGTGGATGATAATTTGAATAGCTGGCAAAATCCAACTATATTAAAAATTAAACTAACAATATGAAATTGGACCGGAGGTTATATTATGTGTGGAATTATGGGTTATATAGGCAACGGTAATGCCGTGCCGGTAATTATAGATGGACTTAGTAAACTGGAATACCGTGGATATGATTCTGCGGGTATTGCCATGTTTAAAGCTTCCCAGGAGAAGAAGCATCAGCCACTGTTGGTGGACCAAAATGGAGAACAAGAAAGCAGCGGCTCTGCAATTATTGAATATAGAGATGCGTGCATCGAAATCGTTAAGAAAAAAGGCCGACTTACTGAGATGGTCGATGTACTGGGTGAATTTCCGGTCACTAATTTAGCAATTGGACATACTCGCTGGGCTACCCACGGCGTACCTAGCGATGCTAACGCACATCCCCACACCGATTGCAATGGGCGTATTGCCCTGGTGCACAATGGGATTATAGAAAACTATGCCGGTTTACGTAAACAACTCATATTAGAGGGTCATGATTTTGTTTCTGAGACCGATACCGAAGTAATGGTTCATCTAATTGAAAAGTATTATAACGGCTCCCTGGAGGAAGCCGTCCGTAAAGCCTTAACTTATGTGCATGGTTCCTTTGCCATAGTAGTAATATGTGCTGATGAACCCGACAAAATAATTGCCGCCAAAAAAGCCAGCCCTATGATAGTAGGACTGGGTGAAGGTGAAACCTATCTGGCCTCAGACATCCCAGCCATTATAGGGAAAACTAAAAGGGTATACATTATTGAGGATGACGAGTTTGTAGTAATAAAAAGTGATTCCGTGGTAATTACTGACTTTGCAGGTAACCCGATTGCCAAAGAAATATTTGAAGTCACCTGGGATGTGGAAGCAGCAGAAAAAGGCGGCTATGAACATTTTATGCTCAAAGAAATTCATGAGCAGCCCACTGCCCTGAGGGAGACCCTGCGGGGAAATATAAAAAACAATATGATTGATCTCAGTGATCTAGGGATAGACGATATTTTTACCGATGTAGAAAAGATATATATTGTAGCCTGCGGAACTGCCTATCATGCTGGGTTGGTAGGGCGTACTGTCCTGGAAAAACTGGCCCGCATTTCGGTGGAGACGGACATAGCCTCGGAATTCCGTTATAGGGATATTCTTTGGAATCCCAAATCTGTAATGATGGTTATCAGTCAATCAGGGGAGACCGCTGATACGCTGGCAGTTTTGCGCGAA
The DNA here is from genome assembly GCA_964457945.1 of uncultured Syntrophomonas sp. GTDB lineage: Bacteria > Bacillota > Syntrophomonadia > Syntrophomonadales > Syntrophomonadaceae > PHAA01. The sequence goes on along the minus strand of CAYWFX010000003.1, from coordinate 161,136 downwards.
GCCAAACGCAACGGTATTAAGGTACTGGCAGTTACGAATGTAGTAGGGAGCTCTGTGGCCCGTGAAGCTGACCGAGTCATTTACACCCATGCCGGCCCAGAAATAGCCGTCGCTTCCACCAAGGCATATTCCACCCAGCTTTTGGTAATGTATCTCCTGGGGCTTCACCTGGCCAGGGTTAGAGGAACCTGCAGTCCGCAAGAGTTGGCCGAACTAGCCGAGGAAATTACGCATATTGATGAACTGGTGGAGCAGGTTTTGACTGAAGAGGACAAAATTAAGAAGCTGGCTGAAAAATACCAGGGTGTTCAGGATACCTTTTTCCTGGGGAGAGGTCTGGATTATGCCGTAGCCATGGAAGGAGCCTTAAAGTTAAAGGAAATATCCTATATCCATGCCGAGGCTTATGCCGCCGGAGAGTTAAAACACGGTCCCCTGGCCCTTATCGATGAGGGTGTACCAGTGTTGGCCCTGATTACTCAAGATAACTTGGTCGAAAAGACCATGTCCAATATCAAAGAAGTAAAAGCCCGTGGAGCCGTAGTAGTAGCGATATGTAAGGAAAACCTGCAAGAAGCTTGTCAGGAATGCGATGAGCAGATACTCTTGCCAAATGTAAACCCCATCCTGGCCCCGATGGTATCAGTAGTACCTCTGCAAATATTTTCCTATTACATGGCAATCTTTAGAGGAGCAGATGTCGATAAGCCGCGCAATTTAGCGAAAAGCGTCACGGTGGAATAGGAGCGGTGGGGTAAGATTAAGAGTGTTGTAGATTTAAAATATTGTTTGAGTATATAAAATAAAGTCTGAGTAATTAAAATAAAGTTTGAGTGAAATGGCCCACTGAAAAATAAAGTTCGGTGGGCTAACTTTAATTCGAATCCGGTTGTGTGTTAGAATTAAAAATAGTTTATGGGAGATTATGTAATTATGAATTTAATTCAGTTCTATAAAAATTTTAATTTGGGAAGAGAAATAGATATTGCGGGTACATTCATATATAACGGTATGAAATGCTTCGACAAAATGGAATGGTTTGAAGAAGAATGTGAAGTTTTTCATGTGCTATACCAATTATCAGTTGGAATTGAACGTCTGCAAAAGGTATTAGTGGTTTTATTAGAAGAATTTCCGCTAGAGATAAACGAGGAAAATGTTGCGACTTTTGAAAAGAGTCTGATTACTCATAGTCATCAAATACTTCATCAAAGAATATCCAATAAGCTATCGATACATTTTAATTCTCATCAAAATTCATTTTTACAATTGCTTACAAATGCTAGGACAGGAAAAGACATCTCCTCCTGTCCTGGAATGATATTTTGTTCTTGTTAGTCCCATAAGAAATCCCACAAACCTTTGGCTGCTGAACCAACTGCTATTGCAGCTCCAAACCCAGCCACAACCGGTACCCACACAGGCGCTGTACTTCCAGCTAGTAATCCGGCAGCTACGGTAGTTAGTGCAGTAGCTGCAGTACCAGCGGCAGCAGCTGACAAACCGCCGCCAGTAGCTTCTTTAGCCACTCTACCTACAAATTCTCCTCCGTCTATTTGACCGTCTAAAAGATCTTTGCCTGCGGAAAAGACTTCAAAACCGCCAGAGACCACTGCACCTACTGCACCTGAACTTTTTGCAGCGCTTGCAAGTGCCTTACCCGTTATATTGCCTCCGAGTGCTTTGCCGGCAATGCGCGCAGTATCAGCAGAAGAAATTCCGGTGGATTGCATTTTTTGAGTCACCTTAGCTCCATTCGAAGCTGCTTTTGCAACCTCTGAATTAAAAGCCTTAACCGTTTCCTTGGTTCCCATTAAGGTTGTACCTTGATATTTACCTGATGCAACTTGCTTAACAGTTTTTCCGATTGATGGGACAGTATCCTTCAATTGAGTCCGTCCTACAACTTTCCCAGCGTTCATTAGGAGAACATCGTCCCTGACAGCTGTTGTAGACTTTGTTAGAACAGCTTTTGTACCTTTAATTAGGTTTGAGGGATTAACGGTTTGGGCATCTTTATAGAGCACTTCGTGCACAATGCCGTGTAGGTTCTTATTCTGACCAGCTCTTGAAACTGCCTCAATACCAACTTTTGCTTCGTAAACCTCTTTGATACCAGCAGATACACTACCACCATGATTTTTGTTTTCCAATATACTCTCCTCCTTTTATTATGTGTTGATTCAGCATTACCTAGGGTATGTACTTATTGTAACTGCATACCTTAATTGAAACATTTCAAAAAGCATGCGAATTTGTTGGAAATTAATTCTGTCTATCGCCAAATATCTACTTAATTGCGTTAGTATCCATTGCAATATAGACTAGTATCACTGCAAAAAGTCCTTCCACCAGATTTAAAACTCCAAATAGAAGGAAAAACTAACCTTTTTAGCCCTCACAGAGCCAATATTTTGATGGAAATGACACCTCCTTTCTTACTGGAAAAAGTAAAACAGCCTATCTGCCACATCTTAAAGGGTTAAGTAGCAGGCAAAGTAAGGATAGCGGGCAAGTTAAGCATTTGCACGACATAACGATTCACCTCCTTTTTTTAGTAGTTGGGCATTGAAGAGGATGATTAGCCTCCATCAAAGAAACCATCCACTTATGACAGTACCGATAGACTGATCACAGCAACACCGGTACCAGAACCGACTGTTATGCCGTTTCCAAGTGGGCCTACAATAGAACCACCTACTGGACATACTCCTGAGACGATATTTCCGCCGAGTGAAGCAACGGCAGTGCTGCCAATAGTAGCTCCTTTGAGACCGTTTGAGAGTCTGTCTGTAAATGACATGTATTTTCACCTCCTCGTGATGTATTGCTTCAGTATTACCTGGAGCGTGTATCTATAATAAGCCCCTATTAAAATTGGTGCATTTCAAAAACCATGCGAAATTGCTAAATTTATTCAGTGCTTAATCACAAATGGATTTTATTGATTGGGTATGAATTACGATATAGGCAATAGTGGGTGGGGGTGAAAGAGTGAAAAGAATCAGTAACCGAGACTTTGTCGGCAACTACGAAAAACTCAGAAGCGTTTTAAGAGATATTTTTATATATGGCTGCTTTTCCAGAACAGACTTTGAATACCGCGGGATAAGTTCTAGAAAATACGATAATGAAAAACGCAAGATATTAGGTTTTCTTGATAACAGTAACATTACGGAACAGATTGAGAACAAGAAAAAATATGTAAGAATGAGTTCCAATATGTTTAATACCACAACTAATTATTTAATTGATTCATTTCGAACCAAGAGCTTTACTAACCTGGATATTGAACTGTACTTGAAGATAATGCAGTTATTGAGTTGCCATCCAGGAGGATTAGATGAAAATAAAATCTCAGCTATGATAGAAAATTATAATTCAGAAATGCCCCAAGAGAGATATAATCATAATACCGTATATCGTAAATTAACGGAATTATGTGGAATCGGCATATTAAAAAGTACATACAAGGGAAAGAACCTATATTATGCAGTTGCTGATGATATTTTGAAGCACTTATCAGATTCTGAACTAAGAAACCTTGCCCAAGCAGTTAAGTTTTATAAAAACACCTTTTATCCTTGCACACCGGGATATTATCTATCCGATACACTGAAGCAATATATGCAAATTGAACAAAGCTGCAATGAGGTTCAGGCAGATATGTTTATGTTTAAACACTGTCATTTCCAGCATGTTCTGGACGATGAGGCTGTTTGGCAATTAATCATTGCGGTAAATAAAGCTTCTCTTATCAGATTTGAATATAGAAAATTTGATTCTATAGAGTGGATTGTCAACCAGGATGTTATTCCACACAAAATAATTATTGACGAACTCTATGGAAGGCGGTTCTTATGTGCATTTAAAGAAACGAATTTAATTCCTATAATATTTAGAATAGATCGTATGAGGTTTATTAAGGAAACCGGAACCAAACCGGCAGAACTAGATTTAGATACTATTTATGATGAGCATATGCAATTTTGTTGGTGTGCCAGTCCATTGAAAAGGGACCTAGGTCTTTTTAAGGTAGAGTTAATATTCACATTTACACCGGAAAATGAACCATATATGGTAAAACGCATAAAAGATGGAGGCAAGTGGGGCGAACTTCGAAAATTAGGAGATTGCAGATATTTATATGCCATTGATGTTACTGACCCACGTGAAATGAAACCGTGGATTAGAACCTTCATGGGATTTGTGGAGGTTATTAAGAGCGACAGGCACCAACTACGGGAAGAATTTCTTAAAGAATTGGAGGTTTGGGCTCAAAATTATGAAGCTATTTAATGAATATAAAAACAAATACATCGCCCACACCATTGACCTAATTAACCGGTTCCACGCAGGCTATAGTTATACTAAGAATGAGATTGCCGATAGCTTTATGCAAAACTGTTTTAATGAACCTGTATACGGTTACATAGATGCTCTTCTTAACCGAAACAAGGAAGCTGATGCCAATTTCGAACTACTTTTCTTTGATAAAAATCAGCAAGCGCACACTCAGCTTGAAGGGTATATACCTGTAAGGCCCCTGAATATTGAATTAGTTTGGTTGTCAAATTTACTCAAAGATGAACGCATTAGATTGTTTCTTGAACAGGATGTAATCGATAAACTCCAAACTAATCTAATTAATATGGACCAAAAATCACTTGATTTCAGCAAGCATTTTGATATTAGAAATAATTATTCAGATAAGGATGATTATAAAGCCGCTGACTATATTAACAACTTCAAAATAATTCTTAACGCAATAGATAAGAAGTCAGTAATACAATATTCGAATATTGCCTTAGATGATCGCAAGTATGAAAACTGTCGTGCTATACCGTTTAGGATAGAATACTCAACACTTGAGAACAGGTTTAGAGTATCCATGTACTCAATGGCTGAAAGCAGAGCTATCAAGGCCAATATTTCTAGGCTATATAATGTTTCGGATATTGAAGAGCAGACAAATAATGACAATAGGGATATAATTGAATCTATTGAAAGTAAAAAAGCGTCCGAACCACTTGTCATTGCTATTAAGGATGAAAAAAATGTTATTGAACGCTGCTTTTCCTTGTTTTCTTATTTTGTTAGAAAAGCCTATGTGCGCGAAGATGGGGTTTATATACTGGAAGTAAGCTATTATGAATTCGACAAAGACGAAGTAATTAGATCGGTGCTTTCGTTGGGAGCTTCAGCTATGGTGATTTCGCCTGCACACATTAGGCAAGCTATTAAGGATAGGTTGGGTCTCTATATTAGTTTAACGTAACAAAGGAGGTCGTAAAGGCTTTTGGTATCCGCGAACAATAGTGTATACTCACGTGCAATTTGGCGGCATGAACATTCAAGCAGACAATATTTATTTTATTTATTAAAAGAGTGACTTCTAAGTTTGAGCTTCCCTATTCCTAAAAAGGAGTGTTTAAGTATGGAACAAGTTGATATTATTCTATCACAAATACTGGATGGCGATATACAACTAGGCCTAATTGACGAATTATTTCATCGTTCGTGGACTGTTGGACCAGGTAAATACGTACTTGATCGCCCTAATATTCTAGAACAATACAATAAGGCCGCTCAATATTTTGATAATAGTGATTACGAAACCGCAGCAGTGCTATTTCGTGAGTTAAATAATTCTCTACCTAATAGACCAACGGCAATTACTACCAGTCGAATATCCGAAACACTTTGTTGGCTTAAAATTGGGAAATACAACGACTATATTGAATTCTATGCCCCATTACACAAAGCAAACCCAGTAGTGGGTCCTGCCTTGTGGGGGTTGGCACAAGCTTATTACCTTAAACATCAAATCGGCAAAAGCCAGGAGTGTATAGAGGAATGGATCGATAATCCGCAGGAACAGCATCCTGAAAGAGGGCATTTTTTACTTTGTTTATTAAATCTTCAAAGTAATGACACTGAAAATGCTCGCCAAAATTTGCAAATGGCTCTTAATAAAAACTCTAATCTAATTCAAAGATATATTGCAGAAGTTGAAGCATCTGTTAAGAAAACAGATCTTCAACAAGTTGCGACATGCAAAGATCCTGATCCAGGAACCACTGATAGTACCCTCCAGCAAAACATATCACTCACATCTACTGAGCAACAAAACGATATTGCTGATAAAACACCTCATATTAGCTCATCACAAACCAATCAACAATCTGTCAAAAGCGTCCTTCAAAACATTCTCATTCCTAGACCACCATCTAGATATGCTCAGCTTATGCAGAGTTCAAATTGGCTTAAGATGAGATCTGAATATTCTAAATCTCTCGAAAGATATTCAGATGGAGATATAGAAGAATCAATTAACCTGATCAAGCAATTATTATCAAAAGGCTTTGATTCAACCCCATTAGAATGGGCATTAATAGATTGCATGGTTGCCAATGGTGATTACCAAAATGCTACAGAGAAAGCACAAAGTCATTTAGAAAATAATTCTACTCCAGCCGCTGTATACTGGAATGTTGCCTGCGCCTATTATTATCTGGGCGAATATGGGTCAGCGTTTACGGTTTCCTCGTGCTTCACTAAAAAGGAGTACAGCAATAATGCGAAAGCATGGATGGTATCAGGCTTGCTAGCTTATTTGGCTAGTCAGAATAATGAAGCAGAGGAACGACTTTTGAAAGCATCTCAAATTTCTGGAGATTTTCTCATAAAATATAAAGATGTACTGAATCATATATGGCCGGAATCCTCCAGTTTCTTAGTCGAGAATAATAGTATACCAAAGTATTCGCATAATACTGTCCCACCATTGAATCCGGAAAGCAGGGTTTATAAAGACATGGTACATGGGTGTCGTGATCTTCATCAAATGGTGTCTTTCTATTCCTCATATAAAGGTAGTTCCGAAGAGCGATGCACACTATTCTTGGATGTATTACATGCTCGTGAAGTTGAATACGAATGCAATCAAACTAATGCTGAAAATATTTACAGCCTTGCCCTAGCGCATTCATTTTATGGAAAAGCAATGAGCAGACAGGGAAAAATTGAAGAAGGCTACCTTAATCTAGAGAAAGCCACCCTATTGATGGATTCATTGCCTGTTCGGCCATACCAAATATATCATGGATATCGAAGCATAGCTTTGGCTTATAGACATGAACTATTGGATTATCATAGAGCCTATGATACATATCAAACATTAATGCATTACAAGAACGTTTTTCCATTGCGGGGTTGGGATGCTAAGCTGACCAAGATAGAAGATGACATGAAAAATTTATCTAAATACATCTCTTCCTTGCCTGAAGAGGTAACCTGGTTAAATCGCAGGTTTTCCGCTTCTGACGCAGACGCTTACTATAATTTATTGCCGAAAATTGCTGATGCAGTAATGTCGCTACAAAAGCAACCAGATAACCTCCTACCAGAATTAATAAATAGGTTGTACAATATTGCTTTGGAACATAAATCCAATGGGGACGGGTATGAACTACCCGCAATTACGGCTCAATTAAAAGATATTAGAGATAAGCAGATTGACAATATAGTTCCTCTTTATCGAGGGGCATTGCTAAATGCATTTCAAAATTTACGAAACTGTATTGATTATTTAGAACAGCAATTTAAAAAGCCTCGGGTTAATCTCGAACTTGAAACGGGTAGTTATTTCATACCGGGTGATATCTGTGTCAATGTAATTGCTAAAATTGCAAATGTCGGTCTGGCAGGGTTAACAATTTATCGAATTCAGGTGCAAAACCCTATGCAGGATAAATGGAACTCTTATTCTAATGATTTGGAACTCTCACTCCCGAGTGGTGATATTCTCTATATTTCATTGCCAATTAACTTCATTAATAAAATCTATCAAGAATGCTCTATTGATATCAGAGTTGTTATAGAATATGCCTCTCTCCCTAGGCAACTCAATCCTGAAAGCTATTCTCAGGATGTTATTATTAATATCTCAAAGTTTATGGATGTAGATGCCATTTATGACCATAACGCTCTTCAACCTAGGGTGGATGGACCAGACAATTTGTATGGCAGAGAGGAATTGCTGGGGAGATTGTCTAACGGAGTCCGTCAAAATAGGTTTCGCCCATTTATTCAAGGAGTTAGAAAGGTTGGCAAGACATCTATCTTGCACTTTTTAAAAAAACAAATTACTTCAGACTCAAATAACAAATTTATGGTTGTTTTTGTCACTTTGGATGGTTCATGGACAAATATTTTTTTTAAATTATCCCGACAAATACAAGGAGAATTTAGAAAGAGAGGTATAGGCACCGATATTCCAATCGCAAAAGATGCAGATGAATTCGCAGAGTTATTGTATGAATGCCAAGAAGCGGGAATTGAAAGAATAATTCTGATGCTGGATGAGTTTCACGGTCTTATCGATCGCATAAATAAGGGTACCGTGGATAGTGGTTGCCTTGGGGATCTGAGAAATTTTTATACTGATTCCCAATACGGACTCGGTGTTGTATTTGCAGATTGGCACACCAGTGATGAACTAGCCAATAAGGTCCCTGCTCAGATATGGGCAGATTTACGTAGCGAAAAGGTTACTTTTTTAGACAAACCAGATGCGCAGAATGCCATTCTTGCTCCACTGGAAAAGACCAAGGTCATTATCCCAAGTGAAATAGTGGATTACATTTATAAACTGACTGCAGGCTACCCATGGCACATACAAATAATTTGCAGTGATTTAATAGATATTTTAAACAAGCATCGTAGGTATTTTGTTACAAATTATGATATCGAGGCTGTAATTCAACGATTCATTGAACAGGATACCTATTTTGAGGAAGGTATATGTAGACAAGAGAGAATCGGACATATTGAACAGGATGTTATGTATCTGATTCTAGATTTATTAAATGACCATAGAACATCTCGGGATAGAATGCTCAAACATTGTAATAGTATTGGACAGTGTGGGGACGTGATACAAGGTCTTGTTGATAACGAAGTTTTTATTACAGATAGTGATGGACAACTTGGATTTTGCAGCCTTCTGGTTGAAGAATGGGTTCGTCGTAAAAATGTTCAGGGTGAGAACATATGTGCAAATCTGCGCCCCGAGAAGATTTCTGCTCCAGAGTATGAAGGTTATGATAAAGATAGTAGAAAACCGGATGATGATTCAAATAATTCTCAATCGAGTATAGTTGTAGATGAAATCCGCAATATAAAACACCAGTTACGCCAGTTACTGATTGGTAAGAATAGTTTAGAGGATAAGAACATTTTTGAGAATCAGGATAATCCTGTTGAGTTAAATAAGGCTCGTAAAACTGTGAGAACACCAGATGACTGGGATTCCTTCATTGATGGTCTTAACAGCATTTTAAATAGAGATTTAAAATTAGACATGCGGACAGGAAATAAGAAAATCAGGGTACCGTTTAAGGACTTAGCTTCCGCATTATATATATTGCGACAATTAAGAAACTATAAATCTCATAGCATGCCAGAATTAGGAGAGGAAGAAAGGTGGGCAAAAAGTAAAAAAATCTTTGAAGAACGGTGTATGGGTGCTATTGGGCAAAAACTTCCAACAACAGAAGAACAGTGGTCAACACTACAATTATCTTGTCTTGAAATGGTAAAAGCGGCATTGGTGTCGGCAAGGGATGCTAAGAATATTGACCATTAAACATAAAATGAATTGGTATGACAAATGCTGCGGAAATGAATATGGATCCATATTGTAAGTATGATTCATTATAGCCTTATGAAGAATTAGAACAAACTTTATTATTAAACTATTTAATGCACTTAAATTAGAGATGAATAATTAATACGAACTTTATTATTAAAATATTGCCTTTATTTTATCCGAAACGATATAAACTTTATTATAAAACTACACAAGGTTGTTAGAAAACAAAAAAGAAGTGTCCTTAATAATAAACCTATATAGTAAATAAAAATATTATATAATTTATAATAATGTTGTATAATTCCACTTTTTGGGTATTATTCTTAGTAAGAATAATCAAAAGGTGGTTTTTTTTATGCCAACAAATTCGCAAAAATGGAATGAACAAAAGTATGAATGAGGCTCACGCCTATCCTTATTGGTCTTTCGCCATGGTACCGTCAATAGTTTTTCGCAAATTTGATTTGCCGCTTGGTAGCTAGCTATTAACCGGCAACCAGGTTGGCTTCTTTGTTCATTTCTTCTAAATGCCTCATGCTCATATAGCGTTTGGTTCCCCATGCCTTACTGGCCACATGCCTGAGCCTGGCACAGACCAGCATCAAGGCCGAATTACCATCCGGGAAGGTGCCGACCACTCGGGTTCGACGCCGGATCTCTCGGTTCAGCCGCTCAATTACATTGTTACTGCGTAGTTTTGACCAGTGCGCATATGGGAAGTCCATATATGTTAGGGTTTCTAGAATACCATCCTCGATCTTTTTAGCAGCTTCCTTAAGTTTCATTTCCTTCAGCTTGGCGGCCACAGCAGCAGCTTTTTCTCTGGCTACCTCTTTATTTTCCTGGGCATGAATGGCCTTAAGCATAGCCGCGACTTCTTTCATTTTGGTGCGAGGGGTTACAGAGAATACATTGCGGTAAAAGTGAACCGTGCAGCGTTGATATTTGGAACCGGGGTACACCTCATTGACCGCCTCAAGAAGTCCAAGACACTTATCGCCTATGAATAGCTGGGTGCCTTCCAGTCCACGCTGTTTGAGACTCTTAAGGAACTCCTGCCAACTGGCCTTGTCCTCCTTCATTCCCTCCGCAGCCCCGATCACTTCACGGTAACCATCTTCGTTAACCGCCATCGCAATCAGAATGGCTACGTTTTCGTATTCACCGCCCCAGTTGCGCTTGAGATAGATCCCGTCCACATATACATATGGATATTTGCCTTGCAGGGGCCGGTTGCGCCAGGTCTCGATATGTCCATAGACCTTCTTGTTCAGGTTGCTTACCGTACCTGCAGATACTTTGGTACCCCATAGTGCTTCGGTTATGTCTTCGACCCGCCGCACTGATACACCGGCTAAGTACATTTCAATCAGTGCTTCCTCTACCGAGCTTTCCCGACGCCGGTATCGCTCAATGATGGCGGTCTCAAATGCCACCCCTTTGAGTTTGGGCATCTTAAGCTTCACCTCGCCTGAGGTAGTGGTCAGGTTACGCTCGTAATGACCAGAGCGATACCCCTGACGTTCCTCGGTTCTTTCATACCGTCCTGCATTTGTCAGCTCAACCGCTTCCTTTTCCAGCAGTTCATTGAGTGTTTCCTCCACGCTGTTGCGGACCAGCTCCTTAAGTTCAAGCTTTATGGCCCCTTCGTTTAGTTGTATAATCTTATTGGACATGGTTACGTGGCTCCTTTCTTGGCAGATTTTGTGTTGCAACTCTATCTTACCAAGCGGCTGCGCCCATGTCCTTTATTTTCTGGACGCTAATTCAATTTGCGAAATTTATTCGACCTGTTGACAAACATGGTTTTTCGGGAGCTTAATTTGTTCTTAAGTTGATGATGGGGAACATGAACACTTTGAAGAATACTAAACTAAGACCATCGTATGATTTATTGGGTAAGGCTTTTACCATTCTTTTCAGATTTAAAGCAATGGATGCCAGTAGGCACTCTTCTCTGGCATTTACAATCCCGCGTTTTTGTATCGTTTTCATTTTGTGTTCTCGTTTCAAAACGGAAAAAGTACCTTCTGACCAAATTGCTCGCAGGCGCATCATCTTGTCATAAAGTAATCCTTTGGCTCGTTCATGCCCTCTGTAAAACGCAGGGTAAAAACTACTGGCCAAGATTCTTCGGCGTTTTTCCTTGCCCAAACATGGTAATTTTTGCGGACAGTTTTGACAGGTATCACGTGCTGCTAGATAACACCTCAGAAAATTACCGGTAGTACGAACACAATATAGTTTGTCATAGTTAATTTTCTGTCCCCGAGGACATACAAAACAATCATCGTGAGATTGATAAACAAAACCTTGTTTTTCGGGGGCGTTTGAATAAGGAATTGCAGGTATATATCCTTCAATTCCCATCAATTCCAGACCACGGTGTACGGCACCTACGTCATATCCGCCATCCAATGCTATTCGTTTAATTTCCAAACCATTCGCCTGAATCTGCTTTTCTAGATGTTGTAGAACAATACTGCTCTCTTTCTGATTGGCCGGATACACATCAACTCCAGTAATAATTCCGTTACTACAATCCACTGTAGTTTCAACAAGGTATCCCATCCCATTCTTTTTGCCCTTATGCATGAATCCACACTCTGGATCGGTTTTACTTGTTAGGCGATTAATTACCTGGGGTTGCTCTTCGACCAATTTGTATCCAGGCTGAGTGGCAAGTTCCTCGTCTAAAACATCCAGATAACTTTGCATGCTCTTACGGATGGTTGTTTCTATGGTTGTATGGCTACTTCTTGACACCTCAGCAGGTAGGAAGCTTCCATCACATACGGTGTACTCCCCATCAACCAATCCCTGATCAATGCACTGCCTTACGATTTCATAGAATATTTCTTGAAAGATACCGCTTGTGCTAAATCTTCTCCGTCGGTTTTGACTGAATGTACTATGGTCAGGAACCCGATCGGTTAGTTGCAACCCGCAAAACCAGCGATATGCGATATTTAGATTTACTTCCTGTTCCAATCGACGTTCGGACTTGATGCCATACATATAGCCAATTAGCAACATTTTGATAAGCACAACTGGATCGATAGAAGGTCTACCATTTTTGGCATAAAGTCCAGCTGCCCTTTCATAAATGAAACTAAAGTCAACTATGTGATCAATTTTCCTAAGTAAATGTGTTTGCGGTATCATCTGTTCCATATCTAAAATGATCATCTGTAACTGCGCACTTTGTTTACCCATCATTATGTATCACCCCAGTACTATTTTATCAAATATTTCTTATATCTGGGGTTTGTCAACAGGTCGTTTATTGTACCTTATCTTCGCCATTTTTATAATCCGATTTATAATCTTGTTTCTTTATTCACAAACATGTGATATTATTTATTTCAAAGAAATGGTCCACTTGTTTTTGTTGGGCTGAGGCCGCTGAGTTATGAGATTCGATCTTTTGACCAAGCGCTGGTATTTTATCTGACACACGAAGATGTTATCTGAGGTGGAAGGGCAAAAAATAGTTCGTGTATTTTTGTGCGCCTTGCAGGGCGCATTTTCTATTTTATAAAAGAGGTGATAGTAATGGAAACAAGAGTGGCACTGATTGGAATCGTCGTCGAAGATGTTAAGTCGGTGGAAAAGCTGAACAGTATTCTCCACCAATTCGGGAGCTATATCATAGGCAGAATGGGTATTCCCTACCACAAGAAGCAAATCAGTATCATTAGCATTGCCGTGGATGCACCGGCCAATATCATCAGTACGCTGTCGGGCAAACTCGGTATGCTGCCGGGGGTAAGCTCCAAGGTAGTATATTCAAAATATTCTTTAAAAAGCGGTGATGACAATAATGAAAGCACTGATTGACAAACTGGAGAAAAAACGTAATCTAACCAATGAGGAATTTGTAGCTCTAATCTCCAACAGAAATCCAGAACTGGACAAATATCTGTTTGAAAAGGCTGTTGCCATTCGCAACAAGCATTACGAAAGCGATATTTATATCCGCGGTCTTATCGAATTTACAAATTTCTGCAAAAAAGACTGCCTCTACTGCGGGATACGGAAAAGCAATCAGAATGCCGAACGATACCGACTGACCAAGGAACAGGTGCTAGATTGCTGTAAAACAGGATATGATCTGGGTTTTCGCACATTTGTACTTCAGGGTGGAGAGGACGCGTATTTTACCGACGATCGTATATGCGACATGATTAAGACCATTAAAAGCCAGCATTCTGATTGTGCCCTGACTCTGTCGATCGGTGAAAAAAGCTATACAAGCTATGAAGCTTATCATAAAGCCGGCGCCGACCGCTATTTACTCCGTCACGAAACAGCTAATGATGAGCATTATAAAAAGTTGCATCCACTGTCGATGTCGCTGTCGAACCGAAAACAATGCTTATATAACCTGAAGAAAATAGGGTTTCAGGTTGGATGCGGCTTTATGGTCGGTTCACCGTATCAAACTGCAGAATATCTTGCAGAGGATATGTTATTCATCAACGACCTTCAGCCTCAGATGGTTGGTGTCGGGCCTTTTATTCCGCATCGCGATACGCCGTTTGCAACAGAACCCGCCGGTACACTTGAGATGACACTGTTCATGCTAGGGTTAATACGGCTGATGTTGCCGAATGTGCTTATGCCATCGACAACTGCACTCGGAACAATACATCCTAAAGGGAGGGAACTGGGTATCCTCGCTGGAGCAAATGTGGTAATGCCAAATCTTTCTCCGACAGATGTTCGCAACAAATATTTGCTCTATGACAACAAAATCTGCACGGGAGACGAAGCCGCTGAATGCCGGTATTGTATGCAGCACCGTATGGAAGAAATCGGTTATAGCATAAAAGTCGACCGCGGAGACTATAAATCTGTCGTTTAGCGGCAAAAAAACCTAGCTGAAGGGAAAGGTCTCATGTCCTGACCCGATTAAGAAAGGAGAATAAAATATGTACGATCCCAAATCATCAAAAGCGGAAGAATTCATTTCACACGAAGAGGTTATGGATACCCTTGAGTATGCACAGAAAAACAAAAGTAATCTGGCACTGATCGATAGCATTATCGAAAAGGCCAAACTGAGAAAAGGTCTGTCGCACAGAGAAGCCGCCGTTTTGCTTGATTGCGATATTGAGGAGAAAAATCAGGAGATCTATACGCTGGCCGAGCAGGTAAAAAAAGATTTTTATGGCAACCGCATCGTAATGTTCGCTCCCTTGTATCTGTCGAATTACTGTGTAAATGGATGTGTTTACTGCCCATACCACCTGAAAAACAAGCATATCACTCGTAAAAAGCTGACTCAGGAGGAGATTCGTATCGAGGTTGCCGCATTGCAGGATATGGGTCATAAGCGCCTTGCGATCGAGGCAGGCGAAGATCCGATAATGAATCCGATCGAATATATTTTAGAATGTATCAATACCATCTACAGCGTCAAGCACAAGAACGGTGCCATCCGCCGTGTTAATGTCAATATAGCCGCAACCACCGTGGAAAATTATAAAAAATTGAAGGATGCGGAGATCGGCACCTATATCTTGTTCCAGGAAACCTATCATAAGGAAAGCTATGAGAAACTGCATCCAACCGGACCCAAGCATAATTACGCCTATCACACTGAAGCCATGGACAGAGCTATGCTCGGCGGAATTGAGGATGTAGGGCTGGGGGTATTGTTTGGTTTGGAGCTGTACCGCTACGAAATGGCAGCCCTTTTGATGCATGGCGAGCATCTTGAAGCAGTGTTCGGCGTTGGTCCTCATACAATCAGCGTACCGAGAATCCGTCATGCAGATGATATCGATGCGAGTGCGTTTGACAACGGAATAGATGATGATATTTTTGCGAAACTTGTGGCTTGTATCCGTATTTCAGTTCCGTATACCGGGATGATCGTCTCGACCAGGGAAAGTCAAAAATGCCGTGAACGTGTTTTGCACCTTGGTATTTCACAAGTCAGCGGAGGATCGAGAACCAGTGTGGGCGGATATGCCGAGCCGGAACCCGAGGACGAGAAATCCGAACAATTTGATGTAAGTGATACTAGGACGTTGGATGAGATTGTGCTTTGGTTGATGGAACTAGGGTACATTCCCAGTTTTTGCACTGCTTGTTACCGGGAGGGCAGGACGGGAGACCGGTTTATGAGCCTTTGCAAGAGCGGACAAATCCAAAACTGCTGCCATCCAAATGCTCTCATGACTTTAAAGGAATATACTGAGGATTATGCATCCGAGGAGACCAAAAAAGCCGGCGAACAATTGATCTTAGCGGAGATGAAGAATATCCCCAGCGAAAAAGTGAGACAAATCGCGCTGAAAAACCTAACCCAAATCCAACAGGGCAGCCGTGATTTCAGATTTTAACGGAGGTGTGGCATGAGCTTAAACAACACTCCATCATCCGATCGCGTACATATTGCTTTTTTTGGTAAACGAAATGCTGGGAAATCCAGCGTTGTCAATGCTGTTACTGGTCAAAATATTGCAATCGTTTCGGATGTTAAGGGAACTACCACCGACCCTGTATATAAGGCCATGGAGCTGCTGCCGCTTGGTCCGGTAATGATTATCGACACCCCAGGAATTGATGATGAGGGTGAACTTGGCAGTTTGCGCGTAAAAAGGAGCCTGCAGGTATTAAATAAGACTGATGTAGCAGTTCTGGTCATCGACGGAACAGTCGGCAAAACAATTATTGATGATGAGTTGATCGACAGCTTCAAGCGCAAGAATATAAACTACATTATTGCATATAACAAGTCAGATTTGCGCAATGATACCCATATTGTATCGGAGCATGAAATATGGGTGAGTGCAAAAACACTCTTTCACATCCATGAACTGAAGGAACGTATCGCAAAATTGTCTGTCAGCGAAGAATCAAAGCTCCGTATAGTTGCGGATCTTATTGAACCTTCAGATTTTGTGGTCTTGGTCGTACCGATCGACAAGGCGGCGCCGAAAGGAAGACTTATTCTTCCACAGCAGCAAACCATTCGGGATATTCTTGAGGCCGACGCAACCGCAATAGTTGTCAAAGAATATGAGCTTCGGCAAACGCTGGATTCGCTGGGTAAAAAGCCGAAGCTTGTCATCACTGATAGTCAAGTGTTTGCCAAGGTTTCTGCCGACACGCCCAGAGATATTCTGTTGACTTCTTTTTCGATCCTGTTTGCACGCTACAAGGGTAACCTGGAGCTGGCTGTTAAGGGCGCCAAAGCAATTGATTATCTCGATGATGGTGACGCTGTTCTGATTTCGGAGGGGTGCACCCATCACCGCCAGTGCGATGATATAGGCACAGTCAAGGTCCCTCGCTGGATAAAGCAGCACACCGGTAAACAGTTGAATTTTGAGTTCAGCTCAGGCACAGAGTTTCCTGTTGATCTGTCGAAATACAAACTGATCGTCCATTGTGGCGGCTGTATGTTAAACGAGCGGGAAATGAAATACAGACAGCAATGTGCGCAGGATCAAAATATTCCCATTACTAATTACGGTATTCTTATCGCCTATATGCAGGGGATATTGAAGCGCAGCATAGAGCCTTTCCCGTATATTGCGATGTCTCTGGAGGATTGATTCTATGCGTACTGAAAGTGATAAAATCGGCACGGTCATACTTTCTGACGATAAATTATATGGCATACAAACCCAAAGAGCTGTAGATAATTTTGCCGTAGGTGACAAATGTGTCAGCTTAAAACTAATATATGCGATAGTCATGGTAAAAAAGGCCGCTGCCATCGCCAATCGTGAACTGAACCTTATTGAGAGCCAAAAAGCAGAAGCGATTATCGATGCATGTGATACCATTCTAAGCGGAAAAGCCGACGCTGCTTTTGTGACCAACGCTTTGCAGGGTGGGGCCGGCACTTCTACTAATATGAATGTCAATGAGGTAATAGCCAACCTTGCCCTGCTGTCTCAGGGCAGAAAATGCGGTGAGTATGCGGTCATCCATCCGCTTGACGATGTTAACAAAGGACAGTCAACCAACGATGTATATCCAACCGCTCTGCGCATTGCGGCCATCGAGATGGTTCGCTTATTAAGCGATGAATGTGCAAAGCTGCAGGAATCACTGCAAAAAAAAGAAAGCGAATTCGCAGATGTTTACAAGCTGGGGCGCACCGAACTCATGGATGCGATGCCGATCACGCTCGGGCAGGAATTCGGCGCTTATGCACAGGCGATTGCACGCGACCGCTGGCGGATTTATAAGGTTGAGGAACGCCTGCGTCAAGTTAATCTCGGCGGAACGGCGGTCGGAACAGGCAGTAACATAAACCGTAAATATAGCTACAAAGTAATTGAGGTTTTAAGAGAGCTCACTGACATAGGAATTGCCAGAGCGGAGTTTCCGATGGATATTACGCAAAATAATGATGTTTTTGTGGAGGTTTCAGGACTGCTTAAGGCACTGGCTGTGAATCTTATGAAAATATCTACCGACTTACGACTGATGAATTCAGGACCCTGCGGTGGTTTCGGAGAAATAACGCTTAAAGAATTACAAATGGGAAGCACCATTATGCCGGGTAAGGTGAATCCCGTCATACCCGAAATGGTGACCCAGGTAGCAATAAAAGTAATGGCGAATGACACGGCAATCACATTCAGTGCAGCTAACGGGAACTTTGAACTCAACGCGTTTATGCCGCTGATCGCCGATTGTTTGTTGGAAAGCCTTTCACAGCTGACAGAAGCGGTTGCCTTGTTCAGAACAAGATGCATTGAACCGCTTGCCGCCAATCGGGACAAGTGCCTGGAACATCTGGAGCAGTCACTGGTTATCCTAACTGCGCTTACACCCTATATCGGATACGACAAAGCTGCGCAGATAGTAACCGAGTGCAAGAATGACTCGAAAAAAATCAAGGAAGTAATTATGGAGAAAATGCTGATAGAGGAAGCTTTACTCGACAGCTTGCTCGATTATAAAAAAGCCGCTACTTATAATGGTTGAGA
The DNA here is from genome assembly GCA_964457945.1 of uncultured Syntrophomonas sp. Lineage (GTDB taxonomy): Bacteria > Bacillota > Syntrophomonadia > Syntrophomonadales > Syntrophomonadaceae > PHAA01. The sequence continues at coordinate 142,521 of CAYWFX010000003.1, read as the reverse complement.
ACCTACTCGGAAACCGCTAATCCCTTCGACAAACATTCTCTAATAATAGTTTCGTGTACATTTGTCGTATCTCTTCATTGTGTAAATCCAATTCCATAATATGTTTAATATGCTCCCCCATTAAGAAAGGAAAGGATAAACCACTTACTAAATTTAGTGTTTTTAAAGAAAGAACACAGTCATCTAGATCCGGTCTTTTTTGCCGAATCGTTTGTTTTATCAATTCGAACCCTTCGTACTGGATGAAGGCCAAGTACTCCACATGCACATCAAGCGCTTTGTCGTGAATTGCATGGCTGATCATGTTCTTGATGATATCTGGGTATTCAAACATGATGTCAAGGTAGTTCTTAATAAATGTGGACAGTTTCGTCTCCTCGTCTTCGTTCCCCGTCTTAAAATCTTCAAATGTGTTTTTTAACTGATCTGTAACATGTCTTAATGCTTCGTTGATTAAGGCATCTTTGGAGCCAAAATGATAGTTAACAGCTGCTACGTTGACGCTTGCCCGCGCAGCTATTTTTCTGATGGTAATGTTTTGAAACCCTTCTTCTGCAATCATATCTATGGCAACCTGAATGATTCTTTCTTTGGTTGAACAGCTTTCAAGCTGGCTTTTCACTTTTTCCATACCCCCCCATGTTTAAAACGGTGTTTAAAACGATTATAGAGCATTTACTTTGCTTGTTCAATGACTATAGAATCGACCGTTGACAATAATTCCTTTTTAATTTAGCATAAAGCTATGATCATTTCAAACATTGTTTTAATCTATGATTAAAAGTTGGAGGGGTATGAATGATCGATGCACTGCGCATGGGGCTAGATGTGGGATCTACCACAGTTAAACTAGTCATTATGGACGATGATGGCAGAATTATTTACAAAAACTATCGCCGGCACCACACAGAAACCAGAAGGCACACCACTGAACTGCTGATCAATGCATTTGGGCATATAGGTAATCATCCCCTTACAGCGATGGTAAGCGGTTCAGCGGGGATTGCTATCTCCTCATGGTTGGGTGTTAAACATATTCAGGAAGTCATTGCCTGTAACAATACGATTGATCGGTTTATCCCTCACACCGATGTAGCCATCGAGCTGGGAGGAGAAGATGCAAAGATTACCTTTTTTCGTGGCGGGTTGGATCAACGCATGAATGGGATCTGCGCAGGAGGAACGGGGGCTTTTATCGATCAAATGGCAACCCTGCTGGGGACAGATGCTCATGGCTTAAACGAACTAGCCAGGCAGTATTCCATCATCTATCCTGTGGCAGCTCGCTGTGGTGTTTTTGCCAAAACTGATATTCAGGTACTTTTAAATGAAGGTGCGCGTAAAGAAGACATTGCAGCTTCTGTGTTTCAAGCGGTTGTCAATCAAACGATCAGTGGTCTAGCCGGCGGGAAACCGATAAGAGGTAATGTCGCCTTTCTCGGTGGCCCACTGCACTTCTTATCTGCACTTCGGGAAAGGTTTAAGGATACCCTGCAAATTAATGATAAGCAGGCCATCTTTCCGGAACAGGCGCAGTTCTTTGTGGCAATGGGTGCGGCGTTAACATCTAACAACGATAAGCTTATCCATTTACATGGACTTATAAAACGCTTAGCGGATGTAGAAGGCAGTTCTGAGATCTCTCGACTACAGCCCCTCTTCAAGGATACGGATGAGCTGGATCAGTTTCGCAAGCGACATGCGCTTCATCAGATCGGTAAGAAGGATTTGGATTGCTTCGCAGGAGATTGTTTTATGGGTATAGATGCAGGTTCAACCACGACCAAGGCGGTCTTGATTGATGAAAATGGAGCTCTCCTCTATTCTTACTATGGCAATAATACTGGTGGTCCCTTGAATTCTGGCATTAATATCCTAAAAGATCTGTACATTCGCCTGCCAGCTAACGCCAGAATTGCCAATGCAGCCGTTACAGGCTATGGCGAAGGACTCTTAAAAGCCGCTCTGCGTGTTGATTTAGGGGAAGTGGAAACGGTGGCACACTACAATGCCGCGCAGTTTTTTGATCCCGGCGTAGATTTAATCCTGGATATTGGCGGTCAGGACATGAAATGCCTCAAGATTAGGGGCGGCATCATAGAAAATATCATGCTCAATGAAGCTTGCTCATCCGGGTGTGGTTCCTTTATCGAAGGCTTTGCCCATTCATTAAATCTATCGGTGCAAGATTTTGCTGAGCTGGCACTCAATGCATCAGACCCAGTCGATTTAGGTTCCCGCTGTACCGTCTTTATGAATTCCATGGTAAAACAGGCCCAAACGGAAGGGGCTACAGTCGGCGATATCTCAGCCGGGCTTTCTTACTCGGTCATTAAGAATGCCTTGTTTAAGGTAATGAAGGTAAGAAATCCTCATGATCTGGGCGAAAAGATTGTGGTTCAGGGTGGGACCTTTCAAAATGATGCGGTCCTCCGAAGTATGGAGCTTATCACTGGAAGAGAAGTAATTCGACCCAATATCGCGCCCTTGATGGGAGCCTTTGGTGCAGCGCTCATTGCCCGGGATCGCAGCCAAAAAGGGCAAACGAGTTCACTGCTATCAAAAGAACAGATAGACCAGTTTTCTATTCAAACGAATTTAAATCGCTGTGGGGGCTGCGGCAATGCTTGCTTACTCATCATCAATAAGTTTCAGGATGGTGGGAGATTCGTATCTGGCAATCGCTGTGAAAAAACCATTGCGAAAGAAAGTAAAGAGCAGTCTAATCCAAATCTCTATGCTTACAAGTATAAACGACTCCTTGCTTATGAACCTTTGCCTGAGAAAGACGCCATAAGGGGCGTCATTGGCATTCCAATGGTTCTAAACATGTATGAAAATTATCCTTTTTGGTTTACCTTTTTTACAGAGCTGGGCTTTAGGGTGGAAATTTCCCCCCGTTCTTCGCGGTCGCTTTATGACCTGGGTATTGAGACCATCCCTTCAGATACGGCCTGTTTTCCTGCCAAATTGGTACATGGGCATATTGCCTCTCTGATCAACCAAGGTGTAAAGCAGATTTTCTATCCTTCCATCATTTATGAGCGTTTGGAGCAGAAAAAGGCGGATCACCATTATAATTGTCCGATGGTTACTTCCTATCCCGAGGTCATTAAGAACAATCTGGACATGATAAGGGAGAACAATGTGAAATTGATGACCCCCTTTCTGCCTTACGATAATAAGAAGCAGCTAATCATTAGACTTCATCAAGAGCTAAGTCAGGGGATTTCGAAAAAAGAAATCGCTCGGGCTGTCAATAGGGCCTGGCAGGAAGATCTTGACTTCAAAGATGAGATTCGGCAGAAAGGTGAAGAAGTACTAGCTTATCTTGAAGAAACCGGAAAACAAGGCATTGTGCTGGCCGGGCGTCCTTACCACATCGACCCAGAAATCAATCATGGCATACCAGAGATGATAAATTCCCTAGGGATGGCGGTTCTCACAGAAGATGCAGTGGCTCACCTGGGGGCCGTCCTGCGACCCATCCGAGTCATTGACCAATGGATGTATCAGTCACGACTCTATGCGGCGGCCAGCTTTGTGAGCACCCAATCCAATTTAGAGCTGGTCCAGTTGAATTCCTTTGGCTGTGGCCTAGACGCAATAAACAGCGACCAGGTGCAAGAAATTCTCAAGGCCAGGGGCAAGGTTTACACCGTCCTTAAAATAGATGAAGGCAGCAATCTTGGCGCAGCCAAAATCAGGCTCCGCTCTCTTTTGGCAGTCATCAGTGGGAGAAAGGGAAATCCTCTGAAAACTGAGAATGTACCTTGTGCACAGAAGAAAATCGTGTTTACCAAAGATATGAAGGAGAAGCATACCATTTTGTTTCCCCAGATGTCCCCGATGCATTTTGAATTTTTAGAGGAAGTATTTAAGAGCGATGGCTACCATATAGAACTACTGCCTTCGGTGGACAAACAGGCTATGGATGAAGGCGTCAAATATGTGAACAATGATGCCTGCTATCCAGCCATAATTGTTATTGGGCAGCTACTTAACGCCCTGCAATCAGGCAAATATGACCTCAACAACACCTCGGTTGTCATTAGTCAGACCGGTGGTGGGTGTCGAGCCACGAACTATATCGGCCTTCTCAGAAAAGCACTAAAAGAGGCTGACTTTGAAAACATACCAGTTTTATCTGCCAACATTTATGGCGCAGAAAAAAATCCCGGCTTTAGAATCACTCTCAAGCTCATTAAAAAAGCGATTAGTGCAGTTGTTTATGGCGATCTATTGATGCGCGTTTTACATCGTGTAAGGCCCTATGAAAAAATTCCAGGATCAGCCGACTTGCTCTATCAGAGATGGGTAGAGCGTTGCAAGGTGCAGCTTGTCACTGGAAACAAACAGGAATTTGAAGACAACCTGCGGGGAATTGTAAAAGAGTTTAATAATCTAGCCATATCAACAGTAAAAAAACCTCGGGTGGGTGTGGTAGGAGAAATATTGGTTAAATACCATCCGGCTGCCAACAACAATATCGTGAGAATCTTGGAAGAGGAAGGGGTCGAAGTGGTACTGCCAGATCTGATGGATTTCTTCCTTTATTGTGCCTATGACTATGTATTCGATGCTAAGTATCTATCTGGAAAAAAGAGTGCTTTATTACTCGGGAAGTTTTTTATTTACTACCTTGAGAACAGTCGTAAGCTCATGAATGCGCTCCTGGAACAAAGTCATCGCTTTCATGCACCTGCTTCGATCTACCATAAGGCCAATCTCGCCAACCAGATCATGTCACTGGGACACCACTGCGGGGAGGGATGGTTATTAACTGCAGAGATGATAGACCTGATTCATAGCGGGGTTCCCAATATCGTCTGTGTGCAACCTTTTGGCTGCCTTCCCAATCATGTGACCGGCAAAGGGATGATAAAAGAATTAAAAAGGAATTATCCACAAGCGAACATCACTGCCATCGACTATGATCCCGGTGCCAGTGAAGTCAATCAGCTCAATCGCCTGAAACTGATGCTATCAGTGGCTTTTAAAAATATTCAAGCCACGAGCGAGCCTCATCCTGGCCTTCTTTTGCCCAAGTTACATGTACCTCAAATTATATCCACTTAACACTTATCTCATGGCTTTTCGGTTGTTATAACCGACTTTTTAGAAACCTCTGTGCCCTCCGTGCCATATTTTTTTACAGATATAGAGAGCATCGCTAGCTACTTAAATACTATTTTGCGACATTATAATGTTAAATACGACACAAAAATACAATGAATCTTTCGAAATAAAAGGAATTTTATATATTAATGAAGAACTAAATAAAATAACCTAAACTTCGAAAGGATGTGGAAACTTATGTCAAAGGAAAATGTAAAACTTTTCTACACTGAGCTTGCAAAAAACGAAGCCCTAAAAACAAAATTTAAAGTAATCAATGGTAGTTTTGATCAAAATTCCACTGAGGAACAACTTGACGGAATTCTGGATAGCAAAATAATTCCTATTGCCAAAGAGGCGGGTTATGAATTTACTCTTAGTGAATTGAAGGAATATGCCAGGGAAATAACTAGTAGTCCGCTTTCCGATGATGAACTGGAAGCAGTTGCCGGCGGTGTCGATTGTGGATGTGTAATTGGTGGCTATGCGAGTGGCGAAGGTGGTAAATGTGTATGTGGCTTAGCCGGGGGTGGTTCAGCTCCTGATGATGGTGACGATGAATATTGCTCTTGTTTTCTTGCTGGCATTGGGTAAACTTGAGGGAAATAGGAAACCCGTCAAGCAATCCATTAACTGTTTCGCTTAATCTATAAACCTTCAGACTGATAGATTTTTTATTTAGTTTGAAGGTTTATTAATTGCGTTACTTTTTATGAAAGGAATGGACCAAGTGTTTTATAAGCTTAAGGATAGGTTTGTGCTCAGGGGGTGGGAGCGGCTTCCCTATGCTATACAGGATACACAAACAGGCAAAACCTCCTTTCTTGATGATATAAGTTTTCAGGCAGTTTCATTTTGCGATGGACAAATGGATACTGAAAGCCCCCTTATACTGCCAATTCACAAGGATATCATCAGAGATTTAAATGAAAAAGGTATATTAGATGAGTACAGCTATGCTGATGAGCTTAAAGAGGAACAGAAGTACCGGTATATACCAAGCAGGTTTATTACCCGGGCTCACTGGTCCATTACCGGAAAGTGCAATCTGCGCTGCCGCCACTGCTTTATGTCTGCACCCCAGGCAAAGTACGGTGAACTGTCCTACAGTGAGTGCATGAGTATTGTACAGCAGTTGTCAGAAGCCGGTATTGGTAAAGTATCCCTGACCGGAGGCGAGCCTCTCGTCCGCAAAGATTTTCTAAGTATCGTGGATGCTTTGCTTGCCCAAAAAATAGTCATCAGTCAGATTTATACCAATGGAGTACTGGTCGACGAGCTTCTTTTGTCAGAACTGGAAAAAAGGCAGGTAAAGCCGGAATTCAACCTGAGCTTCGACGGTGTGGGTTGTCATGACTGGATGCGTGGTGTAGACGGAGCTGAAAAAAAAGCGGTTGATGCAATAAAGCTGCTGAGGGCCCACGGCTTTCCAGTTGGCATTGAGACTGCGGTGCATAAAGGAAACATTCATGTGTTGGAACCCACACTCTACCTGTTGGCTGAACTTGGAGTACGAAGCTGGAAAGTCAGCCCGGCAAGTGATGCCGGCGAGTGGTTGAAAGAGCAGGGTCAATATAATTTGGATGTCAGGGAGATATATGAGGCCTATCTGGGCTTTATCCAGAAGTACAGAAGTGCCGGTGCACCGATAAATATAATGCTGGGTGGATTTTTTTATTGTAAGAAAGGCAGTGACAACTACAACATTCCCTGTAAAAAATTTGATGGAAGCGAAAGAATGCTTAGACAGACCATCTGCGGTAGTGCTCGTAATACGATGTATATTGCCGCTGACGGAAAGCTTCTGCCTTGCATTCCATTGACAGGCATGCCAATCCAGGAGGAGATGCCGAATATCATGGAAATTGGCTTGTTAAAGGCTTTGTCCGATTCCACCTACCTCCGGCGCATCGATACAAGGCTAGTTGATTTATTGAATGCAAATGAAAAGTGCAGTGCCTGTGAGCACAAACTGTATTGCGGCGGCGGATGCCGTGCAGGAGCTCTAATTTCCTGCAATGAGTACCTTGGCTGCGACGAATATACCTGCTATTTCTTTAAGAATAAATATGAAGATAAAATAAAACAGTTGTATCTAAAACCCTCTTAATGTTACCAATCTTTTTTCAAGAATAGGTATTTTAATGATGAGATTATAGAGTCGCTTCTTAATTCATGGCATTGGGGCGACTTTGTTTGTGTGTGACAGGCAGATGTCAAATGTTTAAATTATTGTGATCCGTTAGGCCGTGCACTTCCAGTGGTTTTTTGGCATAGATATTTCCCCCAATATAAATCTGATTCGTATATAATAAAATTACATATCGAACATTATTCGTCCTTTTAGAACAAGATTAGACATAACTCGCATCTATAGAAAGGGCAAATTAGGAAAATGGAGGGGACGGAATGGAACCCAGCATCTTCAGAAAATCTTCACTGGAACGCATATCCTCACCGGAGAGGCTTAATGAATACATAAAAATAACAAATCCCGGGATCTGGAGCATTCTTATGGCTTGTCTTGCCCTCCTGATTGCCGTGTGTTTCTGGGGGTATTACGGAAACATCCCCGAAAGCGTTAGGGCTAAAGGGGTGATATTTCCACAAAGTGGTGCTAGTGCGGTTATACCATCAGCTGGTGGGCGTATCAGCGATATGCGGGTTAAAGTTGGCGATTTTGTAGAAGCGGGCCAGATTATTGCTGTTATACCTCAGGAAAATATCATAAAACAGCTGAACGAATTAAAAGATAATGTCCAGCCCGATCAAAAACTGATTTCTGCCTTGACCAGCGAATATGAAAGCCGCTCCCTGATTGTATCCCCTGTTTCAGGGATTGTTCTTTCAGTTAAGTCTGTCAATGAAACGGTCTCTTCTACCGAAGCTATTGCCGGAATCGTCAAGCAGGAAAAATATGCTGATGACAAGCAGATCATCTGTTATATTCCAACCTCAACCGCGAAAAAGCTTAAAGAGGGGATGGAAGTACAGGTATCTCCTGATTTTGCACCTCGTGAAGAATATGGTTATATGCTTGGACACATCACCAACATTGGCACTTATCCGGTATCAGAAGCGGATGTGTTGTCAGCAGTTGGCAGTATGCAGTATGCCAAGGGACTGATGCCCGAGGAAAGCAGTGTCGAAGTGCGGGTGACTCTTACCGTTGATCCAGAATCCCAGAATAAAATCAAATGGTCCAGCAAAAAAGGTGAAAGCACACCGCTTTCCATAGGAACTAGCTGCAATATGTTGATTGTGGTTAAAGACTACAGACCATATGAATTGGTGTTGAAATAGTTCTCAGAGATTTTCAATAAAAGCGGATTGAATAACAATTAAAAGGAGGAATATTTTATGTCTAAAGAAAATGCAATGAGGTTTTTTATGTCAATGGAGATGAACAGTGATCTAAAGAGCAAGTATGTGGATGTAGTTAGTAAAGGTGAGCTGCAAACACTTGAAGAGGCGGAAAAAGACAAATTATTTGAGCGCGAAATTCTACCTATAGCTAAAGGAGCCGGCTTTGAATTTAGCATTGATGAATTGAAGGAGTTTCAGGCATCTCTCAAGGAAGGAGAATTATCCGATGAGGATCTGGATCAGGTGGTTGGGGGCGAAGGGCAAATGCGTTATTCTGGGTGCATACACTGCAGTAAATTTGAGGACCCAGAATACATAAAAAAAGCGATGGCGACGAGAAACGGCGATAAATATGTGTGTCCTGGCTATGAATATCATCCTCATTATGCCTCGATGAATCGATGTGTGAGCTGCGAATATGGGTATTTTAGCTGAACAGAACAACAAATCAGGCGGACAAAGACCAAGATGTGGTTAGCAATTATTAGGGTAAAGATGATTAGGGATCTAATCGTTGCAACGTAACAATGAAACTGGAGAACTATCCTTATGTCAAAAGTTATAAAAGTGCCGGTGGTCATGCAGATGGAAGCCCTGGAGTGCGGGGCAGCGTCCCTCTGTATGATACTGGCCTATCATGGAAAATGGCTGCCTCTGGAGCAGGTGCGCGCAGATTGCGGTGTATCCCGGGACGGCAGCAGCGCTAAAAACGTATTAATGGCTGCAAGAGCGTATGGAATGAAGGCTGCAGGTTACCGTATGGAACCCTCATCTCTTCGGGATATTGCTTTGCCTGCTATTATCCACTGGAATTTCAATCATTTTGTGGTGTTAAATGGTTTTAAAAAGGATAAGGCGGTGTTGAATGATCCGGCCAGGGGCATAGTTGAAGTAACTCTGGAGGAGTTTGATAAAAGCTTTACCGGAATAGTTTTGCGTTTTGAAAAAACTGAGGAATTTGTGGCCGAGGGCAAGCCCAAAAGCGTCTGGGGCTTTGCGAAGAAACGGCTGCGCGGTACGGCTGCAGCTTTTGCCTTTGTAATACTAACCGGTATCCTCACAGCAGGAATTGGCATAATTACCCCGTTTTTCTCCCGAGTTTTTATGGATAATATCCTATCGGGTAAAAACCCGGAGTGGCTGATGCCGTTTATTGGAGCTATGCTGTTGGTTCTCATTTTGCAGTTTGTGGTGAGCATCATTCAGGGTATTTACTGGCTTAAAATCGAGGGCAAGCTGGCCATAGAAGCGAATGCTTCCTTTATGTGGCATGTGCTGCGCCTGCCGGTGGATTTTTTCTCCCAACGGTTTGCCGGAGATATTGCCTCCAGGCAAGCGAGCAATGAAACAATTGCCGCCACCCTGATCGGCCAAATAGCACCTATATTTATGAATGTATGCCTCTTAGTGCTTTACCTGGGGGTGATGATTAGTTACAGTGTTACGTTATCCTTTGTAGGAATTGGAGCCGCACTGATCAATATGCTGGTCCTGCGAATGGTATCCAAGAAAAGGGTCAATATGAGTCGGGTTATGCAGCGCGATGGCGGCAAGCTGGCAGGTATCACTATGTCTGGCTTTGAGATGATTGAAACCATCAAAGCGTCGGGTGCGGAAAACGGGTTTTTTGAACGCTGGTCTGGGTATTTTGCCAAGCAGGGGAATGCCCAGGTTGTCTTCGCTAAAGCCAACCAGTTTTACAGCATAATACCTTCGCTATTACAGCAGATAGCAAATACCGTTGTTTTGATGATAGGCGTTTACCTTATTTTAGACGGAGAGTTTACGATTGGTATGCTTTTAGCCTTCCAGGGCTTTTTATCCTCCTTCCTGTCCCCAGTCAATCAGCTGGTGGGAGTGGGACAATCATTTATTGAGATGCGCTCAGAGATGGAGCGGGTGGAGGATGTAATGAATTACCAGCCGGATGTTGATGATAATGAACAGAACCAATTGGATGATACATGCTTGGAAAAACTTACGGGACAAATTGAGATGGCAAATATTACCTTCGGATACAACAAGCTTTCACCACCCTTAATTGAGGATTTTTCCCTTAAACTTTTACAGGGTGGGAGTGTTGCTTTAGTAGGTGGTTCAGGCAGCGGCAAATCAACACTGGCCAAGCTCATTTCTGGCTTATATCAGCCATGGTCCGGCGAAATTCGTTTTGGTGGACTACCTAAAAATGAAATCAACCGGAGTATCTTCACAAGTTCACTGGCAGTAGTAGATCAGGACATTGTGCTTTTTGAGGATACTATTGAAAATAATATTACCATGTGGGATCAATCTATTGATGAGGCTGTCATTGTATCCTCCTGTAAGGATGCCCAGATTCATGAGGACATTATGCTGCGGGAGGGAGGATACTCCCATATAATCCAGGAAAGCGGCAAAAACTTCTCCGGTGGTCAGCGGCAGCGTTTCGAAATAGCCAGGGCTCTGGCCCAGGAACCGTCCATTATCATACTGGACGAGGCCACCAGCGCATTGGATGCCAAAACCGAGCAGCTGATTATGGAAGCAGTGAAAGCAAGGGGGATTACTTTGATTATTGTGGCCCACCGGCTTTCCACTATTCGGGACTGCGACGAGATCATCGTATTGGACCAAGGCGGGGTTTCCGAAAGGGGCCGGCATGAAGAGCTAATGCAAATGGGCGGTAAATATGCCGCACTAATTAGCAATTAGCTTAAGGGGGAGAATTCAGTGGCATTCAGCGAGCAGCTGCAAAAACGTCTTGAAAACGATAATAGGGCCATGGATAATGCCTTTTCGGACCTTTTTTCCATCATTGGCGACGATAGGGATAAAACGCTGGCTGAGGGAAAAGAGTTGGCAGCAGAGAGCGCTATTAATGAGGTGTTGTCTGCTCTCGGGGTTAAAATAACACGGGTGCCGGATGAAATAGAGGATATCAATGCCCGCCTTGAATATATGCTGTGTCCATCTGGGATGATGCGAAGGCGTGTGGAATTAGTGGGGGAATGGTGGCGGGATACTACCGGGGTTTTGCTGGGCAGTACTAAAGAAGGTGATGCGGTAGCCATACTTCCGGCCTTTCCATCCGGCTATATGTTCTACGATGGGGAGTCTGGAAAGCGGGTGAAGGTCAACAGGAAAACAGCGTTAAAGCTGGATACTGATGCTTTTTGCTTTTACCCAGCATTGCCTGCCAAAAAAATTAATTTGCTGGACCTGGGTCTATTTGCTCTCCGTTCCATTACCAGAGCGGATATTGCTTTTGTGCTTGGTGCCAGCCTGTTGGTCAGCCTGCTGGGACTTTTTATACCTTTTGTAAACAAGCAGATTTTTAACAACGTGATTCCCAGCGGAACCAAAAGCGATGTGTTCCCTGTAGCAGGCCTTTTAATTGGGGTGGCTATAGGCTCGTCTTTGTTTGGGATTACACGAAACCTGGTTTTGACCAGGCTGCGTGACAAAATAAACCTCTCTGTGCAGAGCGCGGCTATGGCCAGGATATTTTCCTTGCCGGCAGCCTTCTTCAAAGATTTTACGGCAGGGGAACTAAGCACCCGGGCTATGAGTATTAATCAGCTTTGCTCTATGCTTTCGGATACAGTATTGACAACTGGGCTTTCAGTTCTATTTTCCTTTGTTTATATCTTTCAGATGGGAAGCTTTGCGCCGACACTGGTTATTCCAGGTCTGCTGGTCATTATCACCATGTGTGTCTTTACGATCTTAACAGGTCTATGGCAGCAAAAACTATCTAAAAAACAGATGAAGCTGTCTGCGAAAATGAGCGGGTTGGTGTTTGGGCTGTTTAATGGTCTGCAAAAGGTAAAGTTGGCCGGCGCTGAAAAACGAGCCTTTGCCAAATGGGCAGCGGTATATAAGGAAACCGGTAGGTTGACGTTTTCACCTCCACTGTTATTGCGGCTTAACGCCGCAATAACGGGAGCCCTTACCCTAGGAGGCGTAATGCTGCTCTACTATTTTGCAGGTCTGAATAAAATCTCCCAATCCGACTACATTGCTTTCAATATTGCCTACGGTGCCGTCAGCGGAGCAATAATGTCGCTGGCGGGTGTGATTATGACCATTGCCAACGTAAAGCCGCTTCTGGAAATGGTCCAACCTATTTTTGAGGCCGTCCCTGAAGTAGACGCCAGCAAACAGATTGTTACTGCGCTTTCCGGCAATATTGAAATATCAAATGCCACCTTTCGATACACCCAAGACGGACCGATCACCCTTGATAATATAAACTTAAAGGTAACCCCAGGTGAATACATCGCCATAGTCGGGAAAAGCGGCTGCGGCAAATCAACCCTCATGCGATTGCTGCTGGGCTTTGAGAAGCCAGAAGCGGGTTCCGTTTATTATGACGGATCAGATTTGGAAACTCTGGATGTTCGTTCAGTGCGTCAATGCATCGGAACTGCTCTGCAAAACGGCAAGCTCTTTTCAGGGGATATATTTTCTAATATAATCATCGCTTCGCCCTGGAGCACCCTTGACGATGCCTGGAGGGCAGCCAACATGGCAGGGGTAGAGGAAGACATCAAGGCTATGCCCATGGGCATGCACACCTTAATTAGCGAGGGCAGCGGCGGCATATCCGGGGGACAGCGCCAGAGAATACTTATTGCCAGGGCACTGGTCTCAAACCCCAAAATTCTGCTCTTTGATGAAGCGACTAGCGCATTGGATAATATTACCCAGAAGCATGTTGCAGACAGCCTGGCGCAGCTGGGCTGTACCAGAATTGTCATAGCTCATCGTCTATCAACCGTTAAAAACTGCGATAGAATCATTGTAATGGACAAGGGAAGAATCTCCGAAGAGGGTGATTTTGCGGAGCTTATGGAGAAAAAGGGTTTGTTTTATGAGTTTGCGCTAAGGCAGGTCAGCTAGTACAGCCATTTGCCCATAATAAAATGAATGAGGTTTAACCTTGAGAAGGGGGTCATGATGAGAAAACTGCTTATTTTATGCCTCATTACTGCACTAAGTCTCATATCTATATCATGCAGTAATAAGGAAATAGTCGGTGGCCGTGATATTTATATTCCAATCGTGGCTGATGCCACATGGCTGACAGCTGACGGAGCGTTTATCAATGGTGTGCAGCTGGCAGTGGAGGATGTAAACAAGGAGTATTCTGACAAGGGGTTTAACACAAAAATAGAAGTTATTGACGACCAAGCCCTCTATGAAAAGGGTGTGGAAATGGCAACCAGGGTGGCGGAGGACAATAGAGTTACTGCAGTCTTTAATCTGCAAAATTTTGATGTTTCCAAAACCACAGCGGATATACTCACCAGGAGTGGGAAGCTGATCCTGTTTCCGTACGGTGCCTATGACAGTCTATTTACCAAAGAGAACGCAAATATTTTTTGTGGTGTGCCTGCTTTTTCAGACTTAGGCCAGGCCATGGCGGATTATGCTTTGAAAAATGGCTTCAAGCGAATTGCCGTCTATCACAACGGCAAGCAGTCACAGGAAGAACTGGTTACAGCTTTTGAGCTTAAATTATTGAATACTGAAACTAAAATAGTGGATTATGTACCGTCAATTGCCTCGGCAAATGCATTTGAGAACGTTTACAGCCGCTGGCAGGCTCTCGGAGTGGATGGCGTGGTTATTTCTCAGTATGGTCTTGACCGCGCTTTTGAGGTCTTAAAAATGCTTCGCAGTAAAGACAAGAATTTAGCAGTCATGGGCGAGCCTATTTTTAACAGGGCCAATGCATTGGCTGAGAATAAATCAGTAACCGAGGGAATGATGGTACCGTCTACTCTGGTAATTGAAGAAAGCGAAAAGCTTAAAGCATTCAAAGAGCGATACCGGCAGAAATACGGCAAAGAGGCAGATGTATGGGCGGTGCAGGGTTATGACATGATCAGGTTGGTTGTAGAAACTGCCGTACGACTGGACACAAACGAGCCGTCGAAAATAGCAAAGGCGATGCATGATGAAAAGGGCTATCAGGGCATAGGGAGGCATATTGCTTTTGCTAAAGGCGGTGCGATGGTAGTAGATGTAAATAAGCTGCCAAGCTTAATTTGCAGAGATGGAAGGTTTGAATAAAGCATGTGGAAAATGACAAGAAGCCTGCTTATTTCCATTGTTTTGATTACTGTATTATGCTCGGGGCTTTCTGGCTGTACAATGCAGACAGGTCTTGGGCAGAGCGAGGCGCTCAAATACACTATGTATATAGGGCTGAATGATAAGGACACATACACACAGCGTATTTCATACGAGGAAGCTGAGAAGAAGGTAAGCAACATCGCTTTGAAATATGTGGATGGTTTTACAGCGCGTGTCGGCAAAGGTGCATACAAGGATGAAAAAGGGGTAATAACCCACGAAAACAGCCTTGTTATTGAATTTTATAATGCTACCGACCAGCAAATGAAAGCCATCATGGACGAGATTCTGCAAGAGCTTAATCAGAATTCCATACTCATAGAAAAGGAAAAAGTAAATTATGATTTTTACGAGGGAACCAGGCCATGACACGAACTGAGTCCAATATTATTTTATTCTCCATTACTCTTTGCTGGGCCGCGTCTTACATATTTATCAAGAATATTCCCGATTCTATCTCACCCTTCGCCTATTTGACCATGACAACAGGGATTGCCAGCCTCATTTTAGTCATTGTATTTTTTAAAAGGCTTAAGGAGTTTGATAAAAAAACCTTACAGAGAAGTCTTATTCTGGCAGCTATTATTTGCGGAAATCTCATCCTCGAGAGGATTGGCATTACGCGGATACCGGCATCCACAGCCAGCTTTGTAGCATCTTTAAATATTGTATTTGTACCCCTCCTGCTGCTCCTATTTAATCGCAAACCCAGTCCCAACAACCTGTTAGGTATTATTTTAATCTTGATCGGCCTTATTTGTACCAGTGGCCTGAAGCCTGGAGATTCGGTGAATTACGGTGTTCTGGCTATGGCAGCGGCCTGCCTTTTCATGGCAATGTATATAATTACGGTTGATAGCTTTGCCAAAAAAAGTGATCCACTATTGCTCGGAATAGGGCAGATGTTTTTTACTGCTATTATTGGCTTTGGGTTATGGTTCATTGAGGAACCTAAGACCTTTTTTGCTGTTACTTATACCAATGAAATCCTGGCCAATATTTTCCTGTTAGCCTTTTTTGCCAAAGCTTACGCCTACATCATGCTGATGTATTCGCAAAAATATGCATCCCCTATCGCCGTAACGGTAATGGCCTCTACAGAGCCAGTGGTTACCCTGGTGCTTGCCTTACTGATTCCTAATACTTTTGGGTCTACAGAGCTTATGACCAGTGCAAAGCTAGTCGGGGCAGCCTTTATCGTTGCCGGAGCCATCTGTGCCGGAACTAATTTCTTGAATAAAAGAAATAGCCTTGGCCAATGCGCAGAGGGGGAATAATATATGCAAGAAATCCTTTCACCTTTCAAATCAAAACAGAAATTATTGCAAATCATTATATGCGCCCTGGTATTTATAGGGATGGCTGTACCCTTTAAGGTGATGGTGCTCATCGAAGGTTTTACCGAGGTGCGACCAGTCAATGCAGTGCCGGTAGTAGCCGGGCTGTTATTGGGACCTGCCGGGGCATGGGGCTGTGCCATAGGCAACCTGATCGCAGATCTTTTTGGCACCTTTTCCCAAGCATCTATTCTGGGTTTTGTGGGCAATTTCATTGCTGCCTGGCTGCCTTATAAACTTTGGCATATATCAGGCAAGAGGGAAAAGCCTAACGTAAAAAACAATAAAAATATAGTTAAATATATTTTTATTGCTGCTGCTGCGGCCATTGCAACTGCCATACTGATTGCCTGCGGACTGGATGTGCTGTTTGGTATGTGGATTCCTCGAATATTTTGGATTATTTTGATTAACGACTTTGGATTTCCAATTCTATTTGGTTTGCCGTTGTTGATTGTTTTGACCTCGGAGGACAGTAAAATGGAAATTACTTTACCTGGAAATATTGCTATATCGGAGAATTTACAAGCACAGAAGGTAAAACGGCTTATTAGTTTAAAATATGCGCTGTTATTATCTTTGTTGGCAAGTGAAGTATTCATAGTTTTGATGATTGTCTTGGGTATGCAGATGTCAGCATCTCCATTGATGTATGTAATCGGTGGGGTCTTCGTAATATCACTGTTTGGATTTGTTTTTATTAAGGTCTAGAGTATCTCAATCCATGTAACTGGTTTTACCTATAACTTTGCCCCTTATGGGGGCGGGTCCTCAAACATAAGGGTAAGCAATGAGCTTGGCAAATTGGAGGGTTACTTCGTGTAGGGACATTCCCATTTCAATAGCAAATTCAACATTGGCAAAGCGGCGGTCGATGGCCATAATGGCCTCTCTGATAATGCGCGGATCCAATTCCCGAACCCATTCTTTTTCACTTCTTGCCAGGATTATTTCTAAAACGGATGTTATTTGGTCGTGGCGATAGGCCTCAAGTTTTTGCCACGCCACAGGGTAGTGAACCTGCAAATCCCTTATCGATTGAGCATTCATCAGAAAAGCCCCGTCTTTCATTAAAGATTCCATTGCTTTGGCCAGAGCGCTTACCAAATCGGATTGTTTGGTAATGAAATCAATTCTATTCGGAAATTCAGAGATGAAGGAGTCCAGCGCTTTATCCACCAGATCTTCCTTGCTTTTGAAATAAAGATAGATGGTTCGTTTGCTGACCCCGGCTCTGACTGCTAGTTCTTCCATCCTTACTGAATAAAAACCCTGGTTATAAGACAATTCTTTGAATGCTTTCAAAATCTGCTCTTCTTTATTCACCCTAAAAACTCCTCAATTAGAATACATAGATTCTTAAAACTATGAATCAATTATACACCACAAAAAAAGCTTCAGTCATTTACACAAAATGCACAACATGGTATACTCTGTGCATATTATTATCATTTAGTTGCAGGAAAAAGTCAATTGCTTCACCAGAACTGCTGGTGCGCCACATGGGGATGAGGAGTGATGTAATGATGCAGATTGGTAAAAACAAAAAACGCTATGCTGTCATTTTCTTGGTTGCAGTTCTTGGTGTTGCTGGATATTTTCTGCGAGCCTACCATCCTGCCAATAAAGTGGAAGAAAACAACCCTTTGGTACGATCTATGGTCGTACGTATAGATAATAATGCCGAGAGCTTCAAATATTCCGGGGAGGTTCATGGGCGTTATGAAAGTCAGCTGGCTTTTCGGGTTAATGGCAAAGTCTTAAGTAGGAATATCGAGGTGGGTAGTATCGTAAAACCTGGCGATCTGCTGATGCAATTAGATAGTTCGGATCCCGAGTTGAGCGTTCAGGCCAACACAGCGCAGCTTAATTCAACGGAATCAAAAATGAAACTTGCCAAGGACAGTCTGAGTCGAGCCAAGGCTTTATACGAGCAAGGAGCATTAAGTAAAGCAGACTATGAAGCTGCTCAAAACGGCTACGTTGCCGCTGAAGCTGCTTATAGTCAAGCCAAGGCCCAGCATCAGCAATCTGCCAATCTGCTTCAATACTGCAGCTTGACTGCTGATCACGCCGGTACCATAACTGGGATAAGAGTTGAAGCCGGACAGTTTATAGCGGCAGCTACTCCGGTATTAACGCTGGTGGGGGATGGTGAACGAGAAGTTGAAATAAACATACCGGAAAACCGAATAGATGATTTACATAAAGCCAGCACCATTAGGGTAAGTTTTTGGGCACTTCCGGATTTAAGCTTGGATGGAAAAGTGCGTGAGGTCTCGCCAGTGGCTGATGTGGTTGCCCGGACCTTCAAGGTGCGAATCAGTCTCATTAATCCGCCACCAGATTTAAAATTAGGTATGACTGCCACGGTTATATTAAACAATTCCGATCCAGATCAAACAGCTTTTATAGCTATTCCCTTGAGCGCCATTTACCAGACTGGAGATTCCCCGACGGTATGGGTAATAAATGAAGAAGCGGTAAGTATGAGAAAAATTAAAATTAATGGCTTTGATCACGACCAAGCTATGGTGAGTGAAGGTCTTAAAGACGGTGATAATGTAGTTACTGCAGGGGTGAATAAATTGCGTGAGGGACAAAAAATCCGAATAATAAATGAAGCCCAATAATTGGTTAAGAGCTTCATTATTGCCGATTTGGAGGAATGATGCCGGTGAAAACATTTAATATTACTGAATGGGCACTCGAACACAAGTCATTGGTCTATTTTTTTATAATTCTAGTATTCATTATGGGTGTCTACTCTTATCAAAATCTGGGCAGGATGGAAGATCCGGACTTCGTAATACGGCAAATGGTGGTTACTGTGGCCTGGCCGGGAGCCAGCGCTCTGCAGGTTGAAGAGCAGGTCACTGATAAAATTGAGAAAAAGCTTCAAGATACGCCTGGACTGGATTATCTGCGCAGTTATTCAGTACCTGGGAAGACCTATATATTCGTCAATTTAGATTTTTCAGTTAAGGAGGATCAGATCCAGCCCACCTGGCAGGATGTTCGCAACATGGTAAACGACATAAAAGATACTCTGCCACAAGGAGTGGTTGGACCCTATTTTAACGATAAGTTTAGCGATGTTTTCGGTTCCATTTATGCTATTACTTCAGATGGGTTTACCTATGAAGAGATGAGAGCAGAGGCCGAAAAGATGCGGCGGATTCTAATGGATGTGGGAAGTGTCAAGAAGGTTCAGTTGATAGGTGTTCAGCCCGAGAAGATTTACATTGAAATAGAAAGCAGTAAACTGGCCAAATTGGGCATAAACGCTAATACAATTATAGCAACCTTGCAGAGCCAAAACGCCATGACCCCAGCGGGAATGTTTGAGACATCGTCTGACAATGTTTACATGCGCGTTTCCGGCATGTTTGACAATGTTGAAGATATTACTGACCTCCCCATACGAACCAGCAGCGGTACTGTTCGCCTGCGCGATATAGCCAAAGTACAGAGAAGCTACGCTGAGCCCTGCGAGCCTAAAATGTATTATAATGGGCAGCCAGCCATTGGCCTGGCTCTAGCTATGCAAGAGGGTGGAAATATCCTCACTTTGGGGAAGGATCTTGACCAAACCATAAGCAAAATTCAAAAGAACCTGCCGCTGGGACTGGAGATTCACCAGGTGGCAAACCAGCCCCAGGTGGTCAAGGAGTCCATCAATGAGTTTGTTATAACCCTGCTCATAGCTATACTGATCATACTTTTGGTGTGTTTTTTTAGCCTGGGAATGCGTACCGGAGCTGTTGTGGCCATGGTGATTCCCCTGGTCATCGCGGGTGTTTTTGTAACCATGGAGGTCAGTAGTGTAGATCTGCATAAAGTCTCATTAGGGGCGTTGATTATCGCCATTGGCTTACTAGTAGACGATGCCATTATTATTCTGGAAAGTATGACGGTAAAACTCGAAGAGGGTTGGGAACGGGGTAAAGCCGCCTGTTACGCTTACACAAACACTGCCGGGCCGATGTTGACCGGAACCCTGGTTACCTGTGCCGGCTTCATCCCGGTAGGTCTGTCCGAGGGCAGTGCAGCGGAATTTGTGGGGAGTCTTTTCTGGGTAGTTACTATGGCGCTGGTTATTTCCTGGATAGTGGCCGTGACAGCCACTCCACTCCTGGGGTATCAGATGATTAGAGTTGCGCCCTCTTCCGTTGAGCATGGCTTAGATCTATATGATACCAGGTTCTATCGTTTATTTAAAATGGTGTTAAGCTGGTGCTTGGAAAACCGCAGGATTGTTCTCATATTAACCATAGCAGTTTTTATCGGTTCTATTTTCCTTCTGCGCGTTGTCAAACAGGATTTTTTCCCAGCGTCAGTCCGTCCGGAACTAATCCTCGACTTTAGGCTGCCGGTAGGTTCTTCCATTCAGGCTACTGATAAGGAAACTAAAAAATTCGCGGATTTTCTGCAGGATGACCCCGATATCGTCGATTATTCCTATTATGTAGGGCAGGGTGCCCCCCGCTTTATTCTTTCCCATGAGCCAGTTCTTTCCAGTAGTGATTTTTCTCAGTTCGTGATTGTAACCAGAGACCTTGAAGCCCGGGAAAGAGTTGCGAAGAAGATTGATAATTTACTCACTAAATTTCCGGCAGTGCAAGGGAACTATAGATCTATACAAATAGGACCACCTGCCAAATATCCGGTAATGCTAAGTGTCACAGGCTACGATCATGACAAGGTCAGAAATATAGCAGAACAGGTCCGAGACGTGATGGCCTCGGAAGAATATCTGTGTGATGTAAACCTGGATTGGAGCCAGAAAAACAAAGTGGTACATCTACAAATCGATCAGGATAAAGCCCGCATATTAGGAGTTAACAGCGAGTCTCTGGCGTCAACCTTGCAAGCCCAACTATCGGGTGTGTCGATGGCTGAATTCCGGGAAAAGGATAAAACGGTCAGCTTGGTATTTCGCCTGGATTCCCAGAGTCGGAGCGATTTATCCAGCGTTAAGGATCTCAACATACCACTTAGCAATGGCCAATATGTTCCATTGGATCAGATCGCCAAGATTAGCTACGATGCCGAAGAGGGTCTAATATGGCGGCGTGATTTAAAGCCAACTATTACCGTACAGGCAGGTGTAACAACAGGCATTACCGGTACAGATGCCACTAAACAAGTTTATCAGAGACTTAATAATCTGCGCCAGAATTTGCCGCTCGGTTACAGTATAAAAATGGCAGGTTCAGCGGAGACATCAGTTACTGCTGTGTCTAACTTGATTAAAGTTGTTCCCTTGATGGCGGTAGTGATTGTTATATTGCTTATGATTCAGCTGCAGAGTATGCCCAAAGTGCTATTAACCTTGCTCACCGCTCCTTTGGGCATGATTGGTGTCAGTCCGGCACTTTTGCTTACGAATAAACCTCTAGCCTTTGTGACCTATTGCGGAATTCTAGCTCTGGCAGGCATCATTATTCGTAATTCAGTAATTCTCATTGACCAAATTGATAAACAGCTTGAGTTGGGGGAGTCAACCTGGAACGCTATTATTAACGCTGCAGTGCTTAGATTTCGCCCCATTATGCTGACGGCTGCCGCCGCGGTCTTGGGCATGATCCCGTTAACCACCAGTGTTTTTTGGGGGCCAATGGCCGTAGCCATCGCCGGAGGTCTTTTAGTAGCTACCATTCTAACCTTACTGGTGCTTCCCGCCATGTATGCGGCTTGGTATAGAGTAAGCCCTTCCGTTGAGACGCAAGACACCTTGGCACTGTAACTAGAATCCTTAATACTTTTTGATTTTCCGGGAACACTTATAAAGTGGAGAAGTGGCGTTTTACAGCACACTAACATCAAACAAGCTGGCGTTGCAAACTAAGGAGGATCAATCATGGCTAAAAATAACGCGAAAATTAATTCTGGAAAAGGCAAACAAGAAAAGGGAAAATCCAATGTAGACTTACAACTGGCTGCCGGCGGCGAGTTACACCAGATAGCTGGGGGAGAGCACCCCTCGCTTACCACGAACCAGGGTGTTCCGCTTTCCGATAATCAAAACTCGCTCAGGGCCAATCAGCGCGGCCCTACGCTTCTGGAGGATTTCATCCTTCGCGAAAAAATCACTCACTTCGATCACGAGCGTATTCCCGAGCGTATCGTTCACGCACGAGGGACGGGCGTGCATGGATTCTTCGAGCTGACCGAATCGTTGCAGCAATATACCACTGCCAAGATACTCACCGAGGTAGGTGAGAAGACCCCCGTTTTTACTCGTCTATCAACCGTAGCAGGCGGCGCGGGTTCGGTAGATACCCCTCGTGACGTACGCGGATTTGCCGTCAAGTTTTATACTAAGGAAGGCAACTGGGATCTGGTCGGCAACAACATTCCAGTTTTCTTTATCCAAGATGCCATCAAATTCCCCGACCTCATTCATGCTGTGAAAATGGAGCCCGACCGCGGCTTTCCGCAATCGGCCAGCGCGCACGACACGTTTTGGGATTTCATTTCGCTCACGCCTGAATCCATGCATATGGTGATGTGGATCATGTCGGATCGCACCATACCGCGGTCACTACGGATGATCGAAGGCTTTGGTGTGCATAGTTTTCGGCTGATTAACAATGCCGGCGAATCAACCTTTGTCAAATTTCACTGGCGTCCCAAGCTTGGCCTGCAATCAACAATTTGGGATGAAACAGTCAAGATTTCCGGTGCTGATCCGGATTTTCACCGCCGCGATATGTTTGATGCCATTGCGGCGGGTAATTTCCCCGAGTGGGAATTCGCGGTTCAACTTTTCACGCAGGAGGAAGCGGACAAATTTCCGTTCGATCATCTGGACGCGACCAAGCTGATTCCCGAAGAACTGGTGCCCTTAAAAGTGATCGGCCGTATGGTGCTGAATCGCTGGCCGAATAATTTCTTCGCTGAAACTGAACAGGTTGCTTACTGTGCTTCTAATATCGTACCAGGCATTGATTTCTCGAATGATCCACTCTTGCAAGGCCGTTTATTTTCCTATCAAGACACGCAGCTTTTGCGTCTGGGTTCGCCGAATTTTCATCAGATCCCGATCAACACACCGAAGTGCCCTTTCTCCAACCAACAACGCGACGGACACATGCAGATGGAGCAACCGGCAGGTCGTGTTGCGTATGAGCCCAACTCCTTATCGGCAAACTCGCCCCGCGAAATGCCGCTCAACAGCTTTCATAGCGCTGCGGTAACTGAAACCGGCGATAAAGGCCGCATTCGTGCCGAGAGCTTTGCTGACCACTACAGCCAGGCGCAGCAGTTCTATATCAGTCAAACTGCGTATGAGCAGGCACACATCGCCTCGGCGCTAGTGTTTGAGCTTTCCAAGGTCGAACATGTGCATGTGCGGAAAGCTATGGTTGGTCACCTGCGACATATTGAAGAAGACCTTGCCAAACGGGTTGCCGCAGGCCTTGCTCTGGTAAAAATACCCGATGCGCCAGTGGCTGCCAAGCCCGTGCAGGTAATGGCGCCTTCGCCTGCATTGCAGATCATTGGCAAAATGAAAGATACACTCATGGGGCGCGCGATTGGTATCCTGATTACGGATGGTTCAGACGGCGCTGTTATCGAGAAGATTAAAAAGGCCGCGACGGATGCGGGTGCTGCCGTGAAGATCGTAGCCCCAAAAGTGGGGGGTGCTATGCTTGCCGATGGCTCCATACTGGTTGCTGACGGACAACTGGCTGGTACCCCTTCTGTTCTATTCGACGCAGTAGCCATTATCCTCTCCGACGAAGGCGCAAAGGCACTGTCGACGGAAGGCAGCGCGATCGATTTTGTGCGCGATGCTTTCTCTCATCTCAAGGCAATCGCCGTCGATAAAGGCGGCCAAGCGCTGTTGAAAAAAGCGAATGTCGGAAAAGACGCAGGCATCGTGGATGCTAACGACAAAGACGCATTTATTACGATGGCCAAGACACGCCAGTGGAATCGTGAAAAGTCCGTTCGAACGTTGGCATAGGTTGGAGACTCAGGATAAATAAAATATAAGATCTGTGGTTTATGGGGAAAAGTCGAGATTAGAAAGGTCTGTCCTGCTTGTGGTGCTACTGGGTTTGAAGAGGCTGCCCTAAAGGGATGGCCTCTTTTTATGGAAAGGCAGCGTAGAATGAAAGTAAAATAGAGAAAAACCAATAATTTTTTATTTCTTATAGGGGCCAAAAGGTTGATTAGATTAAGCAATTAATGTTGACATTCCAAAAAAGGGACATTAACATATAATTTAATAATGTATTAATTAATAATACATTTGGTTTAGCATTAACATAACAGAAGCTTTTATTAAGAATTAGAAAATAGCGATTAGTTGTTGATAAATCTGGGGAGATATAAAAAAGGCGGAAAATTTTAACAAAATAGATAACGTTTTAATAACTTATAAGTTATTAAATAATAAGTTAACGGAAATCGGAAGTAGAGAGTAAGAACATACTTGGCATGGGTTTACTAATGTCGAGATTAATTATTTTCGTTGTAGGAGGTGACCAGATCGGGCAGGAGTTAAGATTGTTTTAGGATGCTAAGTATGTTTGAGGAATGTTTTATCAGCGGTGGAGAGGAGGATATAACCGAAAGCATTATCCATATTGCCCTGGCCGATTACCAAGTTGCTTACATTTATCGTGATGCCATAATGGGGTCTCAGGCAGAAGGGGTTATGGATATACAAAGGATGATTATTACAGGTGTTATCTAAACCGGATTAAGATTAACAACCCTCTGGTTAGAATACTAGAGAGGTAAAGAAGGAGAGGATTTTAATGTCAGAACATAAGGGGTGGGCGACTCCAGGTCCAGCTGGATTAGTTGCTTTAGCAGTAGCTTGTTTTGGTTTCTATGCTATTTTGACCGGTACAGTTAAGGGAACTGCAGCACCAGTTTTAGGTATTTGGCTTATAGGTGGTTTTGTGATTCAATTATCAGTTGCTCTTATTGAACTAAAAAATGGTCATTTAACTGGTGGAAATGTATTTCTGTTCTTCTCAGCATTTTTCATGTTAGTTGGTGGTTTGGAATTTATTTTTAAATTTTTTACTGCTATTTATGGATGGAAAGTTGATTTTACCATGGATGGCTGGCTGTGGTTGCCGCTATTTATTACCTTAATACTATGGACCCCTGCCTATTTAAAGGAAAGTCCTGCGGTAATGGGCCTAGTAGTTTTACTCTTGGATGTTACGGTTTTCTGTGTTACTTTCATGGATATGGGGAAATTGGCACATTCTTATGCTCCTATTGCTGGCTATTGCGCTCTGGCTGCAGGGGTTTGTGCCATATGGGTAGCGTCTGCAGGAATACTTAACACGGCTTTTGGTAAGACAGTGTTGCCAATGCCGGGGCCCATACTTAAATAAAATCTGAAAAGGTTACTATTAAAAACAACTCAACTTTCCCTCGAGTGGGAAAGTTGAGTAAATAAGAACTATACATAAATGCTTGTGAGGAAAGATCTATGAGTAAAGATCATTATAAGAGAATGGAACAGATATATTTAATCGCCCCTTATAACGTTGCTCTGTACGATGAGACTAGTATCGTTATAAGCGAAGGTCGGGCCGAAATTTCCACCCGGGTCTGCCCTCGACACCATCATGGTGCCGGAGCAATGCATGGATCAGCATATTTTCGCATGCTGGATGATGATGCTTTCTTTGCGGTAAACTCGACGATAGAAGACTTAATGGTGTATACCGTTTCCTTTCATACCCAATTCCTGCGTCCTGTCCAAAGCGGAATAATAAAAGCTATAGGCGAGCTTAAACACAGTTCCCGTAATTTATTTATAGGCGAATCAAGCCTTTACGATGAAAGGGGAAAGCTTGTCGCTCTGGGTAGAGGAGAGTTTATGAAAAGCAACATAGATTTAAGAACTATTCCTGGCTATACAGCTTAAATAAAGATGCGTTCGATTAAGATTGTTTAGTATGCTATACCCTGCCATACAACTTCTTGCTGCCCATAGCAAAAGTATAAACCATTTTACCTTTATCAATCTGCTTCTTTTTTCCTCTAATTCTGCCAGCTTCATACATATCCAAAACAAACCATTATTACAATAACACATAATTAGTTAAAGGTTAATCGATTAAATAATATAGTTAACTAAAACCAGCATCGTTTGGATTTGAATGCTGGTTGACATCATAATAATTTAATGATAAATTTTTATGACTAATACCTAACTATAGAAGTTGGGTATTTTATTATTTAGTAAAGTAAGGGGAGCTACCTTTGGTAGATTACAGAGAGTTTTTATGTTTTCACATGTCAGTAATATCCAGAAAAATAAGCCGTAGTTATAATAGAATATGCACAGAATACGGAGTTACAGCAAGTCAATCATTTATATTATTTGACCTTTTAGCCCACGAAGGTAGTAGTATGAAAGATATGGCAGCTAGAATAATGCTTGATCCTCCTGCTATTACTAACTTCATTGATAGACTTCTAAAGGAGAATTTAGTGGTTAGAATTGAAGATCCGTCAGATCGTAGGACATTACGCTTGCATTTAACCAATAAGGGGAAAGAAACAGCACAAAAATTACTGCCCCAGGCTGATGAATTTAATAAGTATATTAGGCGAAAAGTCGGCGGAGACTCAAATGCGTTGCAATCTGCTCTAATGAGTTTAGAAAAAGATCAGTTAAATTATCCGGAATAAACTGTTTTTTGCTAGGAAAAGATAAAATTTAACAACATATATAGAGAATAATTTCCTTAAGAGTACCAGCTTGGGTACTCTTTTTGTTATATATAGCGCGTTCAGCAAAGCATGCCCATCTTCGATCTCTATCCTGGTATATAATTTGAGCTAATTTAGCTATCGATTTTCTTTAGGTAGTTTTCCTTCAAAGATAAGCCGCAAGTTCTTCTTGGAACATCTGGCTATCAGGTTTATTGAATAAAACCTCCCCCAAGTCACGATTTTTGCTAGTTTTTTGCAATTTTCCTATGTGCATTCTTTCAACGTTTGTACCTCACGACAACGGGTTTTGCTGCATTTTATGATCATTTCAACAATCCCTAATTAAGTATTGACAAATAATTGATGCAAAAGTTAACATGTTAATCATGTAAATATTAATTATTAACGGAAAAAATATATTGGGAGGTGAAAAAGGTCTCGGAGGTCCTATCTTATCATGAAAAGTAAGATGGAAAGAGTATTCATGTAATTCTTAATACTGCATTTGGAGTAACGTATATTTTGTTAAGGAAGGGATGTTAAGAATGGCTTCTAATTTTGCTTATAAAAACACTCGGGATTTTAAATTCATATTAAAAGAATGGCTGCCCCTGGCTAAGATTCTTGCCTACCCACGTTACAGTGAAAACTATGGTGTCGATGATGTTGACATGATCCTGGATACGGTCTTAAAGATGACCAAAGATGTAGTTGAACCTACCTCTGATGATGGCGAAATCAATCCCATAAAATTCGAAAATGGACAGGTCATCATTTCTCCTACGGTGCCGCCGGTTTATAAAAAACTGCAGTCTGAAGGCTGGGGCTGTGCTAATAACGATACCAGTCCTGGAGCAGTGGTTCTGCCCCAGGTCATCATGTTCCCTTTGTGGGAGATGTTTGCAGCGGCAAATCCCGCATTTCCCGGCCCATTTCTGGCTATGACTCAGGGGGCTTCTATGCTAATCGATCAGTTGGCACCTGAAGACCTTAAACAGAAATTCTTGCCCAAGATGTTTTCAGGTGATTATACCGGCACTATGTGTTTGACCGAACCCCAGGCCGGTTCCGATGTGGGCGACATATCCAGCAAGGCTTTCCCCACCGATGATCCCCGTATCTATAAAATTAAGGGTGTGAAAAATTTCATAAGCAATGGCGACAATAATTTCGCAGAAAACATTGTGCATATGTATTTAGCCCGGGTGGAGGGTGCGCTGCCAGGAACCGCTGGAATTTCACTATTTATTGTTCCTAAATACTGGATTAATGATGATGGCACCCTGGAGTCCAACGATGTGGCCGCCACGGGCGTGGAGCATAAGATGGGAATGCATGGCAATCCCACCGTATCATTGGCCTTTGGTGAAAACAATGCCTGCCGGGGTTTCCTGATGGGAAGAAATCCGCTTGAACACGGTGGTAAAGGCGACGGAATGGCCTTAATGTTCAAAATGATGAATGAAGAACGTACCTTCTGTGGTATGCAATCTTGCGGCACCATGGGCAACGCCTATTATAACGCCCGGGAATATGCCAAAGAGAGAATTCAGGGCAGGCCTTTTATCAATCCTAAAGGGGACCGAGTCGCAATCATAGATCATGAGGATATCAAGAGATCTCTGTTAAGGCTTAAAGCGATCACAGAAGTCTGCCGGGCCATTACTTATAAGGCCTATTTCAATATTGAGGTGGATCATTGGGATCCTAACCCGGAAGAAAGAAAAAAATACGCGGATGAACTTGGCATTTTGATTCCCTTGGCCAAAGCCTATTGCAGCGAAATCTCCTGGGATGTAGTGGGAACCGAGGCCATTCAGATTTACGGTGGATATGGATATATATCCGATTATCCCTGTGAAAAACTGGCCCGTGATACGAAGATAAACACCCTGTATGAAGGCACCACTTTCATTCAGTCTATGGATCTGGTAGGACGCAAATGGAACATGGAAAACGGTGCAGTGTTTGCTCGCTGGATGCAGGATAATCAGGCATTCTTCGAAGCCAACCAAAAGACCCCCGGGTTTGAAAAGGAATTCGGACAACTGGGTAAAGCCATAAAGGCCTATGAAGAAATCCAGACGACCATGGCCGAGTATGCCAAGGATAAGGAAAAAATGCGCCTATTGCCCACCTTTTCCAAACGGATTCTGATGGCTACCGCTGAACTCATGGGCGGCAAACTGATCTTGGAGCAAGCCCTTATCGCGGATAGAAAAATTAAAGAGCTGGGTCAGGATCACTACGATTATAAATTCTATTCAGGCAAAGTTCACTCAGCCAGGTATTATCTCCTGAATGAAGTGCCTCATGTGGCCAATTTGGCAGAAATTATCAAATTGGCGGATACTTCTGTGTTGACTATAGATAAAGGCTGTTTCGAATACTAGGTCATTTGTAGCTGAGCAGGCCGTTATACTGAAGAGTTTAAAGCAAATAGTTTCAGGTTAAATATCCATATTCAGAAGGGGCAGCGCCCCTTCTGAATAAAACTATATTAAGCCCGAGTGGACTTGGAAGTCAACGATTGAGATGTTTGAACCGATAAGGACGAAGGTGGCATCCTCCCTGTGTAGCAATTCCAGACAAGTACTCCGCTTGGAGTAGGATCATAAGTTGATCATCAAGCCACCCACACCTGCGTAGTTTCCTATGGTAGCTCCCATTTCAGCAATTATTATTTCCTCTTTAGGCCGGTACAAGTCTTTGATGCTCCGGGCTAGCTTATCGGCATCTTCCCGGCAACAAACATGGCTGATACCAATAAGATTTTCACTAACAGAAGCACCTACTATTTCTCCTATCATGCTTACTAAGCGATGTATAGCCCTTTTTCTACCCCTGACCTTTTCAACTATCTCGGGTATGCCCTGAGGATTAGCCCTTAATATGGGCTTAATATTAAGCATGGTTCCGGCCATTCCTTGGAACCGGCTAAGGCGTCCTCCTTTGACTACATTTTCCAGAGTATCTAGGGTAAATAAAGTTTCACTGGTTTTTCTCATCGCAGACAATTGATCTACTATAGCACCTACGTTCAATCCCTGGGCTGCCAGGCGGGCGGCTTTAATGGCTGCAATACCCGTTCCCAATGAGGCAGTTAGAGTATCAAAAATTCGAATATTTTCATTGCCGAGCATTTCGCTGGCTAGCACTGCTGTTTGATAGGTGCTGCTCAGGCCTGACGACAGGCTGACAAACAACACCTCACTGGCTTCCCTGAGTCCCTTTTCAAAACAGGAAACAAAGGCAGCCGGGTCCGGGGCTGAGGTTTTGGGTAGGGTTTTAGACGATATCATTTTATCCACGAACAATGAGGGACTAATTTCGAAACGATCTAAGAATGTCTCACCATCCTCGAAGGTAATTTTCAAAGGTATCATCTCGATATGGTACTTATCCAACTCTTCTTCTGGTAAGTCACAAGATGTATCGGTAATAATTCTCGCGTCCATCATTTTAATCTCCACATTTTTGATTCTTGAGTTTCAATTTTTAAGGATTTTACTGGGTGTCTTCTGCCAAGATTTCATTAACCTATATGCTGCATGAATTATATAGGTATAAAATATCCTATTTATATGTATGAGTGACTAAGATTTTTATGTATTCTACTCGGCAAGAGCTGGTTTAAATGGTAACAGTTATTTAGCACAGATAAGGATATTGTAAAGAGTAAACTCTTACTGGTACAATCTAATACTTCTTACGCTGATACAAAATTAAAGTATTTTAGAGTAAGAGAACCAATTTATATGTAGTAATGTGAAATATTTGGAATTTTTAATATCATTCTATATAATAAAGCAAATGAACAATAGTAGAATATGACGAAGGAAATATTATTTAAATAACAGGAGAAATAATGTTGGACATTAAAAAAATGAAAGAGTATCGAAAAGAGTATAATCTGAAACTCATTCAGGCTGACGACTTTTTTAAGGAATTTGGAGAATTGGATGATAAAACATATTCTGCTGGTGCAATTGATAAAAAGCACAAGGAACTTATGGGATTGGCCATTTCAGTAGTTAGCCGTTGCAACGAGTGTATTTGTTATCACATAGAGGGTTGTCTAAATGCTGGAGCAAGTGTAGATGAAATTATGGAAGCAATACAGATTGGCGTTATTGGTGGTGGTTCTATCACTTATCCAAATGCGAGATTTGCTATGAAAGTATTAGAAGAATTTACAGCGGAAGAATAGAAATTTATTCAGATTATTCATAAAACACGAACGAAAGGAACTCCCAAAAGAGTTCCTTTAAAAATGCTATATTATCAATACTATTCGGGCATTCCTTCCACGTTTCAGTTGGAATGATGTAGGTTATTTCCTCAGTACCTTCCATAGATCGTCCGAAATCACGCCCAGACGCCAGAGCGCGATACCTCCCAGGCGGTAGCGTTTGGCGATGCCTAGTTTGCTTTTCATACTAATTTCAGATTCATTCCCGGCTGAAATACCCAGCCATAGTTTATCACCAGAAACGCTTGCAGTGGCAAGCTTGACAGCCTGCTCTACCAGATCATTCGGTTCTGGATTCGGTCCATAATCATAGGCCATAATAATAATGTGGTCGGCGAGCTTTCCCAATGCGGTATAGTCATAACCAGGATAAGCAGTGTTCAGGGCATGGAGTGACAAAGTCAGAGTCTTTCCAGAGGAATGGAGGGAACTGGCCAGCTCATTCACAAAACGAGTGAAATCCGAACGGACTTTGCTAAGCTCTTCGGGCGTATCCTTATAGCCTAGTCCTTCAAAATCCAGATTTACACCTTTATATAATGCAGCTTCGTTAACCATATTTTTAATAGCCATTTTTCTCGCGGTATCATTATTAATCATTTTTCTGATGCGACCTTTCTCATCAGTCATTTGCACACACATCTCAACACCCAGTTTATAGCTGGAGGCAGCTGCTAATACATCATTCCATCCATCAGGTCGTTGCCAACCGCTGTCACTTCGGGTCAAAAGCCGTCCCTCTTCATCCATAGTGTACCAACATAATTCCAGTTCTTGGATTATGTCCGTATTTCCTTTGCTGCTTTTAGGATACTTGTCTGCAAACAAATTGGTCCAACTGCTGCTTTTCTCATCCCCCAGCCCATAATAGCCAATTACAGTCATAGGGAGCGGGGGAGAGCTAATCCTCACCATACTGGCTCCTGCATCCCAATTAACCTGACACCCAAATACCTCGCTTATAAAGCGTATTGGCACCATGGTAGTGTTGGCTATGATAAACGGAGGTGTATCAAGCGGTATAGTGACACCATTTTTTACAGCCTGATTAGATCCGATATACATTTTAAGTAGGACTCCATTACCGTCCACCCCAATTTCCTGCGCATCTGAATTCCACTTAACTTGCAGGTTTAGTGCTTCGGCCACCGTCCGGAAGGGTATCAGAATGCGCGAGCTTTGAATCATCGGGCTTACATCTGGATTAAGAAGCATTCCATCCATTTCAATCAAGATATCCTGAGATTTATCTGCTGCCCAAGCTCCCTGCGAAAAAGAGCCTATTAGAAGGAGCGCCAACAATATTACACTGCAAAACTTTTTCATTCTTACTACCTCCGCTCAATATTTTAAGACTAATTCTTGCCTGTTTAACTCATATACCATTATTCTCCATTATTAATAAGTTTTCCTGCAATTATTAAAAAGTGTAATGATTTTTTGTGTTATGAAATCAACATATTTAGTTTATCTGTAATGAAGACTAGTAGGTTTATTTAGGTAGCCTTGAAGAATGCGCTGAAAATACATGACAAAAAACAAGGTGAGTTTAGGTAGGGGTTATAATGGATAAAAAAATACAACCCGTATTTAATATTCACTGGACTGGTAAATGATAATAGTCAGGAGGTGATTTAATGAAGGCAGTTGTAATATATGCACATCCCAACCCCATGAGTTTCAATTCCGCCATTGCTGCAGTTGTTAGAGAAGAATTGGAGAAAAAGGGTGCACAGGTAAAATTCAAGGACTTGTATGCCATGAACTGGAATCCAGTTTTGAGTGCCAAGGATTTTGAGGGCTACCATAAGGGTAATTTATCGGAAGACGTTAAAACTGAACAAGCAGATATCAGCGGGGCAGATGTGATTATCATGGTTGCTCCAGTATGGTGGTATTCAATACCCGCTATTCTAAAAGGCTATATCGATCGGGTCTTAAGTATTGGTTTCGCTTATGAATACACACCGACTGGACCCAGGGGAATGTTGACCGGCAAGAATGCTCTGCTAATCACGACATGTGGAGCTGATGAAAGTACTGCTCAAAAAGGCGGTATGGTGGATGGGATCACCAAGTCAGTCGTAAATGCTGTTTTTGGCTTCTCAGGATTTGCACAATATAAGTACAAGAACTTTTTTGCTGTACCTACTGTTTCGGAACAGGAACGCAAAGAAATGCTGGTTGAGCTGCGCCAATTAATCCAAAATTACATTTAGCATAAGAAGAATATTTTTCCCTGTGGGGACTACACCTGAGGATACTCTTAAATGAACTTTATTCGCAATTAAGGTTACTTAATGGGATCTTCGTTCGGATCAAGACTGCTTCCCAGAAGGTGTAGTCCCCATACTTGCCTACTTATAATTTTTCAGGAAGGCCTCCAGGCGATCCAGGCCTTCTTTTATATTGCTTAAGGAATTGGCATAGGAAAAACGAATATAGCCTTCGCAGTTGGCTCCGAAATCTATGCCGGGGGTTACTGCCACTTTGGCCTTCTCCAATATTTCAAAGGCCAGGTGATAGGAATCAGCGGTATATTCCTTAACATTAGCCAGGGCATAGAAGGCTCCGCTGGGATCATGGCAGGTAGCAATACCCATTTGTTTTAGCCTCCCCAGTAAATACAGGCGTCGCTCGTTATATATTCTCAGCATTTCTTTTACTTCCCGGTCACAGTCGCGCAGGGCAGCCATGCCACCCTCCTGAGCAAAGGAAGACGCGCAAATAAAGAAGTTCTGCTGCATTATCTGCATGGCCCGGATATACTCCCGGGGAGCAATAATATATCCCAGGCGCCAGCCGGTCATGGCATACAGCTTGGAGAAGCCATTGATGACAAAGGCCCGGTCAGTAAACTCCAGAATACTGTGCTCTTCACCTTCGTAAATCAATCCATTATATATCTCATCGGATATAATCATCTGATCTAATCCAGCCAGGGCTTTAAGATTATCAGCGCTGAATACTGAACCGGTAGGATTGCTGGGAGAGTTGACCATAATGGCCTGGGTCAGAGGACTCAGGTGTTTTTTTATATCCTCCGGGCGGTACTTGAACCCATCATCCTCGCTCACCGGCACGAAGACTGGTTGTCCATCCACGTAACGAATAAAATTAGGATAACAGGCATAATAGGGATCGGGCAGGATAATCTCTTCCCCTTTTTCGAGGAGTGCTGAAAAAACCAAGAGCATGCCCGGTGACGTACCAGAAGTTATCATGACCTGCTCGGGAGAAATCTTTACCTGATACTTTTTCCAGTAGTAGCGGGCTATTTCTTCCCGCAAGGTAATTTTACCCAGGCTGTGCGTGTAATGGGTATCGTCCTGTGTGATAGCTCGCAGGGCCGCTTCTTTTACCGGTTCTGGGGTAGCAAAATCGGGTTCACCTACCTCCAGGTGGATAATGTCCTCACCCTGGGCCATCATGGCCTGTGCTTTTTCCAGCACCTCCATAACAATAAAGGGCGATAATTGCGCGGCTCTGGAAGAAAATAAAGACTTATTCATAAATAGCTCCTCGATTTTGATTTTCTTATACAATTCTATATAAGGGCAAGGACAAAGTCCACCCATTGTTAAAGCAGTATAGTAACAGCAATGGCACCCATGAATACTGTGAAAAACAGAGAAATCAGCAGTAGATAAACACCTTCTTTTACTCCCTTGCGGGTCATATTATCTCCCACAAGTATCATTAAAGGGAATAATATGACTGGCACTTGCAGCATGAAATACAATTCCACTGCGGAGCCATAGCGGTCCACCTGTCCGGACAGATTATAATGCATGGGTATATGCGTCTTACCGAGCATTACATGGTACTGTATGAAGGCAACAACGGCTATGAATATTAAGATATTTAGAGATATTAGCAGTTTTCCTCGGCTTGATTGCCAGAGCTTTTGAGACTCAGGCTGTATATCTATTACCGAATTATCTATATTTACCCTTGGAGTCAAAACAGACAAAAATTCCGTGGTATCTTCAGGAGTAATGGCAAAACGCCCCAGAGTTGAGTTTATTATAAGGACCTGCTCACGGCTGCTTGCATAGGCAAAAACCATCCCTTTTTTATACTCATCAAAATAGCCTACATAGTTGCCCGGCCACTCATTCCCGGCTACTCTGCTCCAGTTAATCCGAGTTATATTTTCAACACCTTTGATTTCCTCATATTTAATTTTTTTTGGTCTTAGTCCATATCTGATTATTAATCCTTCATCATCCAGGACGTAATCTAGCTTTTGAATGGATCGTACAGAATAATAAACAAAGGCAAAAGCACCAAGCAAGAAAAAACCTACAATAAAAAACATTAAACGATCTGGCACCCGATAGAGGAGTGCCCCTGTCCCTCCAGTCACGATAGTGATGAATCCGAGAAAAATCCAATCAAAACGCTGGCTGCGGCTTCGAGCTTTAAATACCATACCGGGCTCCTTTCTCATTCTAAGCTAATATCCATATATATCCTAACCTGCCATTTAATTATGAAGCAAATCCTGGTTATCATTGCAAGCTATTTGCTTAAAGTATTGGACTAAACGTAACAGGATAGACCGCCATCAACCATAAAAATATTACCGGTTAGCCACCGGGAATCTTCAGAGGCAAAAAAGATGATGCTGCCGACCATATCATCTGGATAACCTACCCTTTTCATGGGGAATAGCTTGTTAAGCTTATCCATTTTACCGATTGCCTCCAGGCGGTCAATTTGATCCTGCATCATTGGGGTCACAACATGGGAAGGGCACAGGCAGTTAACCCGGATATCTGGTCCCAGCCCTGCAGCCATGGCTCGGGTGAGGTTAACAACCCCGCCTTTCATAGCACAGTAAGCGGTTGCATTGACATTTCCCAATACTCCTAATATGGAGGCAATATTTATGATGCTTCCCCCACCTGATTCTTTTAACATGGGTACCATGATCTGCGAAACGGCAAAAACACTGCGCAAATCCACCTGGTATATTTGGTCAAATTCATCCAGAGTAGTTTGCAGAAAAGGTTTGAATAGAGCTGAACCAGCATTGTTTATCAATATATCCAAGCGACCCCAGCGTTCTTTTAGCAGTTGAGCAGCTTTTTCGATCTGAGCTACTTGGGTAACATCAGTAGGACAAGCAAAAGCTTCTCCGCCAGCCGCTTCTATTTTTGCAACTGTTTCCTGAAGAGGTTCTAGACGCCTACCCAATACCATAATTTTGGCACCTTCTGCCGCAAGAGCAATCGCCGCTCCCTGGCCTATCCCCGTACCTCCGCCTGTAACAATAGCCACTTTGCCCGTAAGTTTCATATCGTATACCTCCAAATGATTATTATTGATTATACAATACAACATACAGGTTAAATTTTCCTGCGGGAGATTTTCTGGTCTGGGTAATTATATTAGATCTTTTTGATAATTATTATGGTGGGTGGAAATTATACCTATGCGCGGTTGGTAAATGTGTTAGTGAGTGTTGGTTTCATTTGTAATCCTTTCCATACTGAAGGTTTGGACCAGACCGCGGTGAGCAAGAAGTGCAGGTTTTTTTGTAGTTTTATCGACTACTCCAATTTTTTCTGTTCTAACATGTTGTCAAGTTCATCCAGGATATTATCCATAAAATTATGGTTGCTTCCATCTATTCTGGACCTTAATATAGCATCAGTTTGCATTGCTATTGGAAATATTGAATTTGCAATTTCTTTGCCTTTCTCGGTTAGAAATATCTGAAAAGATCTTCTATCTTGAGCATCAATAACCCTTTTAACCAGTTGTTCCTTTTCCAATCTATCAATTAGTCCAGTAACTGAGCTATCAATGCTTAGCTTCTGAGCAATATTTCTAATGTTTTGCCCATCTTCTTCCAGCAGGGATAAAAGAACAAGTGATTGTACAGCTGTTATTCCAAATTCAAAATAGCGGTTGTTGTAATACTTTTGAATTTTTCGCGATGCCACTCCCAGTTTATAACACATCAAATCTGAAAATTGGCGCAAAATGGTTTACCTCCTAAAACATACAGAATAATTATACGAAATTATATTACATATAGTATAATTACATGTGTTATAATTACATGTAATATAGTGAGGTTAGTATATATGCAGAATACGCAGTTGTCAATATTGCATGAACAGTAATCCCGGCCAAACCGCTGGAAGAAGAAAGAGTGAAATCAAGTTTAGTGGAGAGATGATAGGAGGAGTAATAACATGGTGGCTGCAGAGACAAAGAAAAAGATTCGTCAATATATTCTGGACCTAGGGGCTGATGATGTTGGGTTTGCTAATGTTAACAATTACTCCAGTCCCCGATCCCCAAAAATTGAAAGTATATTTCCCCAGGCTCGATCCATGATAGTAATGGCTTTTCAAGAGGGATCTAACTGCGAAAGTTCCAGCAGTGCCATCGCTATGAGCGGTAGGTTGGATCTTATGGAGTTTACTCGTTCCTGCAACTATAAGGTTACTCGCTTTTTGGAAAAAGAATTTCACATTAAAGCTATGTCCGTACCGGTTTCCTATCCTTTGGATATGAGTTCCCAAAAGGGTGGACTGGTGGGGGAAGTATCCCTGCGACATGCAGCTCTGGCAGCTGGTCTGGGTGCTTTTGGCCGCCATAATCTGATAATTCATCCTCGCTTAGGGACCCGCGTGATTTATTCAGCTATTCTCAGCGAGTTAGATCTGCCCTCTGATCCTCAAGTAACCGAAGATTTATGCACTGATTGCAACATCTGTGTGGAAAGCTGTCCAGCGGGAGCCCTTGATGAAGAGGGCAAGACCCATATGATGAAATGCTTGCGCAATTCTCAGCCCCATGGTCTGGGAGCAGATATAAGCTTTTGGAGAAAATTCGTTGATACTACTCCTGAGGCACAAAAAAAGATGTTCTTAACTGAGGAATACATGAAAAATTATCAGGCTCAAATGATAGGCTTTCAGTACTTCTGTTTCAACTGCTATACATCCTGTCCCCTCGGTAATGATCTCTGATCCAATTGGAGCTTCTATACTTTTGAACATATCGAAGTAAGCTTTTAGAGCCAGGGCAGAAAAAAGAAACGCCGCATCAATATGTGCGGCGTTTCTAGTATCTCTTACAGAATTGTGACTTGTACCGTCTTCATTCCATAATCCAATGCTTGCTGATGAGTATTAAAGAAAAGATCAAGTCTATTACCCTTTATAGCGTTACCCTGATCAGCAGCAATTCCTTCGCCATAACCTTCAACATAAAGTTTGGTACCCATAGGAATAACCCTGGGATCTACGGCGATGATTCCTTTTGCCAATGGAAGGCCAATATATGATGGCAGTCCATAGTATGGTTTGTTGCACTCATAACAACCGTCATATGCTGTCGCTACCATGGTTAGAACCTTACCAGTCCGAGTATTATCAGTACCAGATCTGGATACGGTTGAACCTGAAGCTGTGCTGCTGGATAAACCTAGAGCTTGTCTGGTGTTTGTCCCAACTATTCCGTCAACAACCAACTGGGCATCTCTTTGGAAACTAGTTACCCCTTGATATGTATTAGGACCAAAGATTCCATCGGCTGATCCACACCAATACCCCTTAGTATTTAAGGTATTCTGCAATTGTACTACCTCGGCTCCGCGTGAGCCCCAGGAAAGGTTAGAGGCTGCCATGGCGGCATCACTTCCAGCAAAAAACAAACCCGTAAAAAATAATGATAGTATGAAAACTGGAACAATAATCTTTTTGCTTAACATTAAAAAACTCCTCTCTCAACTGTTGAATTGTCAAAGAACGTTCAGCTGCTCCGGCGATTAATGAAGCAGTTTATGAGTAGTATTGCTAATAGTCTAAGGTAAAGACCATAATTGTTCAAACAGGCTACAAGCTCTCTGAATTGGACAAGTCCTGCTATGATTGGAAGTTCTCTGGGATTTTACCTAATTCTAAGATCTCTTATGATATCCTAGGCGATGGGATATCATGTAAGATGGATAGGAAGAAAATATGAAGCTCTATTACCCCTTAACTTTACGGATTGGTTTGTAGGCAAGAATTATTAGCATGCATAACTTTTCGGCATTCAAATGCCGCAATGCGCGAACTAAAAACCCAGTTTGCTGATTTAAAAGATTCCGATTTAATAATAGAAAATATTTGCTTGCAATTAATCTTTATTTTATTTAGAATAAACATTAAGCAAAGGGGAGTAACTACTTAGGATAGAATCAACATCATGGCGGAAACGTCTGGTTCTATCGGTCAGATTATTGACTAAGTGAGACCTTTGTCTCTTGATTGAGACAAAGGTCTTTTTATTTTCCCCAAATTTATGGAAGAAGAGGGAGGCTTCTTCTCTTGGCTGAGGCATATTTTTAAATATGTTTTTGAGTCTTAATTATAGAATGGAGGTTGATAATTTATGAATACTATAAAAACAGGGCTTCTTATGGGAGTACTTTCGGTGTTGCTAGTTATAATAGGTAACGCCGTAGGGGGACAATCCGGAGCGTTTTTATTTTTAGCTATTTCAGTGGGGATGAATTTATTTAGTTACTATTACAGTGACAAAATGGTTATAAAAATGACCGGTTCAAAGCCCGTATCTGAAGCACAGGCTCCTGAACTGTATGCAATGATAAAGAAGCTATCCGACCGGGCAGAAATTCCAATGCCCCGCCTTTACATTACAGCGTCGGTTCAACCCAACGCCTTTGCTACTGGACGCAACCCTGAAAATGCGGTTGTTGCTGTCACAGAGGGGCTGCTTAAGGTGCTAAATAGAGATGAAATCGAGGGTGTTCTGGCACACGAAATTGCTCATATAAAAAATAGAGATATTCTAATAGGGACAATAGCAGCTTCGTTTGCAGGTGCAATATCTATGATAGCCAATGTGGTTCAGTGGGGTGCGATGTTTGGAGGATTGTCAGGAAATAACGATGATGAAGACGAAGCTGGATATGGTATTTTTGGCAGTTTAGTACTTGCAGTTGTGGCCCCAATTGCGGCGCTAATAATCCAGATGGCAATTTCCAGATCAAGGGAGTATCTGGCGGATAAGACTGGTGCTCAGCTGGCAGGTAAATCCCAGGGATTATCTAATGCCCTGTTGAAACTGGAACAGTCTTCGAATCGGATTCCTATGCAGGTCAACCCGGCGGCATCACACATGTTTATAGTGAATCCTTTGTCAGGGAGATCATTAATGAATATGTTCAGTACCCATCCACCTATCTCAGAGAGAGTTGCAATATTAAACCAAATGAAGATTAGTTCATAAAAGTATAAGGAGGTAGATAGAGTGACTGGATTGGAAATCATCACAGCTATTAGCAGTATTATAGTAATAGACATAGTACTTGGGGGGGACAATGCAATACTGATAGCCCTGGCTAGTAAAGATCTGGCACCCGAGCAACGTAGAAAAGCTATGCTTTGGGGAGTGGTAGGTGCAATTCTAGTTAGGACTGCATTTACTGCGATAGCATTATATTTGCTGAAAGTACCACTATTACAATTTGCAGGAGGAGTGTTGTTGGTTTGGATTGCTTTGAAATTATTGGTAGAGAAGAAGGAAATTGAGTGTAAAACCGGTAATAGTCTGGGTGAAGCCATTAAGATTATCATTGTAGCTGATGTTGTAATGGGTATAGATAATGTGATAGCTATTGCTGGAGCTTCTCACGGGAGTCTAGCGATGGTGATTGCTGGGCTTATAATAAGTGTTCCTATAATTGTATGGGGGAGCACTATTATTCTAAAGCTGATCGAAAAATATCCGGTTATAGTTTACGTCGGAGCAGCTGTATTAGCCTGGACAGCGGGGCAAATGATGGTAAGTGACAGCTTGATTATCAAGTATGCTGGAAGCTCTATTCCATATTTTTCGATATTGATTCCCTTCTTAACCATAGTTGGGGTACTGGGGATAGGTTACTATAAAAACTCCAAGCTAAGCGAGTGCTAGAGGTACAAAAGACCCAAGTGCTTTATTAGTAATTATAATACTATGGTTACTTTATTTGAGTTCTAGGTTTCATAGTTAACTGGCGATACATGAATTTTATTTGTTTCCAATGCCATATAATGTGTATGACCACCAGTACTAATAAAATAAGTCCCAATAAGCCATGCATTTCTGCATCGGCACTTACTGGCATGGCTATCATGACCAAAAACAAAATAGCATCAAGAATAAGGTTTTTCCTGCCATTATTTTTCATTTAAAATTGATCCTTCCCTTCAGCTAAAATAGCTTTCTTCGATAATTAGTATATATGTAATTGTTAAAAAGACTATAAAATAACTGTAAAAAATTACTAAAGTAAATATAAACATTTAATAAAGGAGTGTTATCCAGTATTGATCAATTGATAAGGTAAGCTGGCATGGTGCTTGACCGGGGAGGGGAAGCGAAATATTATGAAAATAGTATGTATAGATTTTGAAACTGCCAATCGCTTTATCGGCAGTATATGTGCAGTAGGGGTGGCAGTGATTGAGCAGGGCCAGATTAGCCAAACCGGGTATTGGCTGGTGAAACCGCATGCTGATTGCAATATATTTGACCCTTTCAATATTATGATTCATGGTATACAGCCCAGGGATGTGCAAAATGCTCTGGAATTTAATGCTATCTACGATGAAATAAGACCTTTACTGAGTGATTCTATATTAGTAGCTCATAATGCTGCATTTGACATGTCGGCTTTACGTCATGTCCTGGACTTGTATATATTGAATATCCTACGGTTGACTATTTGTGTACATATAAACTATCTCGGAGAATTTGGGGTGGGTTGGAGAATTATAAACTTGATACGGTGA
The DNA here is from genome assembly GCA_964457945.1 of uncultured Syntrophomonas sp. Taxonomy (GTDB): domain Bacteria; phylum Bacillota; class Syntrophomonadia; order Syntrophomonadales; family Syntrophomonadaceae; genus PHAA01. The sequence continues at coordinate 100,816 of CAYWFX010000003.1, read as the reverse complement.
GTAGAAGTGTCGGCCACCAATTCAATCACCATAATGCCCTGGAAGATGCGGTAGCTTGTGGCAAAGTACTATTAGCTGCATTGGCGGCCAAGGGAGTAAGTGATATAAATGAAATAAGCTCTCTCATCGGAATGAAAATGGGTAGTCTGTACTCCCAGGGTTATTCTCCCTGCAGCATCCGCAATTCCAAAAAGACTGTACAACCTGTGATAAGTAATCTTTGATATATAATTGCGTTTATGTTATATATAATTGGTTATGTAGCTGGCGGAAATGTAGCTTACCATAGCTCTCAACCCGGTATGGGGTTCTATTACCTTGCCGGGGCAATGTTTTTTACCGCAATAATTATGAGAATAATCTATAGAAGAAAACCAATTGCAGAAAAGGGGACTATTTAGAAAGCCTGTAAAATTAGCAACCATCGGGCCGGAGATTTGCCGCAGACTTTGGAAATCTAAAATAGAAGCATGCACCTTTATCTACCTCTCCTGTTATCCAGGCTATACCGTTATGTCTTTTTAATATTCTCTGGCATATTGCGAGACCCACACCGGACCCTTCGAACTCATTCTGGGAGTGGAGTCTTTGAAATACTTTAAAAAGCCTCGAAGAAAACCGCATATCAAAGCCGGCCCCATTATCCTCAACTGCAATAATGTATTCATTTTTATTATCGAAGGAAGTAACCTTAATAATAGCCACATCCCTATTACTTGTGTACTTAATCGCATTTAAAATAATGTTTAAGACCAGAATCTTTATCATTACGGGATCGCCCTCTATATTGGGAAGATGATTGAGATGAAGCTTTATTTGTCTTTGGGGATGAAGCTTCATCAGTTCATTATAGACATCGAGAAACAAATTTTCCAGATTGATATCTTCACTTTGTAGTGGCATTTTGCACATTTTGGAAAATTCAAGTAAATGGTCAATAATGCCAAGGACTTCTTCTGACTTTTCCTTGATATTAATAATTAAATCATGCCCGTCATCATCTAGCTTATCCATATAATCTGACACCAGGTACTCACTTAGTTTATCAATTGACAGTAACGGAGCTTTTAAATCATGAGCTATGGAGTAGCAAAAACTATCGAGTTCGCGATTCGCTTCTATAAGAGATTCGGCCTGTCGTTTCAATTTAATATGTGTGTTCACGCGGGCAAGCAGTTCTGAAACATTGAACGGTTTGACAACATAATCCTGAGCTCCTAGTTTAAACCCTTTCTTTATACTCTCTTCATCATTGCTGGACGTTAAAAATATAATTGGGATGTTGCTTAATTTAGGATTCTTCTTTATCACTTTACAGATTTCAAAACCGTCCATTTCTGGCATATAAACATCCAGAAGAATGATATCTGGCGTATGCTGTTTTAATAGTTTTAAAGCTGTGCTTCCTTTTGTAGCCACCCTTACCGTGAAGTTGCTTTCGCGGAATACGGATACAGCAGCGTCTATATGTTCGGGACTATCATCAACCAGTAATATTTCGAATTTGTTGGCCATTTGAATGTTTCCCATGTATACCACCTCCATCTATGGTAACTGTTGTATAATTAGAAATAAAACATTATTTTATAGTTTAATAGTTTATAGAGCATAGAAGCCCGAACAGGTTTCTATGCTTTTCTTATTATTACATGATACGAGTAAAAAAGAGAGTCATCATAGTTATTCTTTTGTGAAACCTGGGAGGGATAAAAATGAATTCAAAAATGATCCTAAAGCAATCAACAATTAGTGCACTAATCTTAGGAATATTCTTCTTCATAGGAATTCTACTTGCCGCTAGCATTATATTTATGAACTCGAGTATACAAGCTGAACAAACTGCAGAAATGAGAAGAACCGAGTTTAAACAATTGGGGATCAATCTAGCTGATGCTTCCGATTATCTTACCGATGAAGCACGTAAATACGCAGTTACTAATGATATTGTTCATCTAGAAAAATACTGGGAGGAAATTAATAAAACCCAAACCAGAGACAACGTTATATCACGGGTCCGTGAATTAAATTCTCCGGGTGAAGAATTAGCACTATTAGCTGAGGCCAAAAGATATTCTGATGCCTTGGTTAGTACTGAGAGACGATCTATGCGTTTGGTTTTGGAGGCGCAGGGGGTACCGGAGAAAAATATGGTTAAAGAAGCAGCTGCTTATCACCTAAGCATTGAAGATCAAAAACTGAATAATGCGGAGAAATTAGCCCAAGCGCGTGAGGTCATGTTTGATGCCAAGTATGATGCTGACAAGAAAAATATTATGGCCCCGATAGCAAAATTTCAAACCATCATGAATGACCGTTTGGAAGCAGAATTGGCAACTGCCCGCAAGGCAACAACCAGGGCTGCAATACTGCAAATGATATTGGCTGTGATCATTATTGGCGCGATTGCGGTGTTAATACGACTACTTTTTAAGCAGGTTACCTATCCAATCAATAATTATACGCGACAATTGCTAGTCTTTTCATTTAGCAGTGAAAGCTTCAGTCTAATACCAGAAGGAACCCAGGAATTGAGAATGCTTGCTACTAACTTCAATGAACTGTATAACTCCTTTCAAGAGGAGTTAATTAAACGAAGACTTGCTGAAGATACCATGAAAGCTGCCAAGGAAGAAGCAGAACTGGCGAACAATGCCAAAAGCGAATTTCTAGCCAATATGAGTCATGAGATAAGGACACCTTTAAACACCATAACTGGTTATGAATATTTACTTAATAATACAGAGCTCGAGGCTAAGCAAAAGGAATATGTCGAAAAGATAGGCATGGCGGCCGATAATTTATTGGCAATTATTAATGAAATCCTTGATTTTTCTAAAATTGAAGCAGGCAGAATGAACCTTGAAACCATAGAATTTGATCTCCATCGTACCTTGAAGGATCTCTGTAGTATGGTAAGTATTGGGGCCCAACAAAAGGGTCTTGAGATTAACCTTTATATCAAGGATGGTGTTCCCCGGTATTTGATAGGTGACACGACCAGGCTGAATCAAGTGATCTTAAACCTGCTGTCAAATGCGATTAAGTTTACCCACCGGGGCAGCATACATATCCTGGTTGAGCTGCTGGAAAATGCGGAAATGCAGGCGGTTCTTCGTTTTAGTGTAAGGGATACAGGAATTGGTATAGCCGAAAAAAATAAGGAGGCTATTTTTGAGGTGTTTACCCAGGGCAATGCATCTACTTCCAGAAAGTACGGGGGAACGGGTTTGGGTTTGGCGATATGCAAAAAGATAGTTGGACTTATGGATGGTGAGATATCTGTAGAAAGTGAAGAGGGAAAAGGGTCTATGTTTACGTTCTCAGCAAAATTCGAGATTGCTCAAAACGTCGCCAGAGAAATACCTAATGGAAGTATCCCTAATGCATTAACAGGAATTTTTAAACAGAAAAGAATTCTAATTGTCGAAGATAACTTGATTAATCTGCAGATGGCCAAGGAAATTCTTAAAAGTATGGGAGTTGATACCCACGTAGCTGAAAGTGGTTTTGCGGCAGTAAAAATGGTAAAAGAGAACCGATACGATGCTGTCTTAATGGACATTCGAATGCCCGTAATGGATGGATATGAAGCGACACGCCGTATAAGGGCAATGGAAGGGACTGAATCTCTACCTATTATCGCATTGTCGGCCGATGCGGTAGAAGGTGTGGCTGAAAGAGCTAAAGAGTCTGGTATGAATAGCTGCTTGACGAAGCCATTGAATCCTATAAAACTTGTCGAAGTCTTGAAGGAATTTATAACCATACAAGATATTCACCGGGTATTTAATGAAAGACTTGAAGAGTCCTCCAATAGTCAGAGTTGGGTCGAATTCGAAAGGGGAATTCAGAGAATAGGCGGTAATAGAGAAAAGTACAAAAAAATTCTTGAACAATTTATTGGTAATCACTGCGAAGATTCTGAAAGAATTAAAGTGTATTTATCATCGGGGAATTTTGAAGAAGCCAAAAGGCTGGTTCATACTATAAAAGGTATTGCAGGTAATATTGAAGCAAATTATTTGAAAGCTGCATCCGAGAGATTGGAAAAAGCAATTATGAATAAAGCGGATAAGGAATTGGTTTTCTCAATAAAAGATTTTGATATTGCGCTAAAAGAGAGCTGTGATTATTCAACATTATTTATATTGACACTTGCAGACCAGGATAAAACAGAAAACAAAAGCCCGGAGATCGGGAGTACCGAGTATCTATTCAGGTTACTTGATTTACTAGATAAAGGAGACCCCGAGGCTAAGAGCTTCTTCGAATCGAGTGCTCATTATTTTGAAAGTAATTTAGATGACCATGAGTACAGCCATTTGAAAATGAAAATCTTTTCCTATGATCTTGAGGAAGCGGCAGATGATTTACAGAGAGTTATTGATAGAATCAGGCCCAAAGAGGGAGGGGTAAAGCATGTATAGAGTATTGATTGTTGATGATGATAAAACGGTAAGATATATGCTTAAACGATATAAAAATTGGGATTCCTATGGACTATCTATTGTAGACGAAGCTAGTGATGGAAAAGAGGCCCTAAAAAAGCTAGCCGTCAATCACTTCGATCTACTGCTGACTGATATTAAAATGCCGGGCATGGATGGGATAGAGTTATTAACCGAGCTAAATATTCTGGAATGGGATATCTGTGTCATATTTTTAAGCACTCACAGTGATTTTAACTATGCGAAACAGGGCATACGTCTGGGCGTGTTTGATTATATGACCAAGCCTATAAACGATGATGTTTTGGGGGACACATTGAAAAGAGTACAGATGCATTTAGATTTCAAGAATTTGCAAAAGAATAGAGTTGAGGAGGAGAAGAAGCAGCTTGAAGAAAGCCTTAAACTTTATTCTCCGAAGAACCGCAATAAGAAGATTACCGTACTCTTACTGTCAGGAAGTTCAGAGGCTGTGGACGAGGCGCAAGAGACATTTGGTGAGGTGGTTGGTGCACTTGGACAGGATGGGTTTAAAATAGGAAGACTAATTGAAAATATGATCTTAGAAATAAGTGAGGGAATATATTCGGTTTTTCCTTGGCTTGACAAAATTGAAGGTGTATCTATTAAAGCTTCGATTACCAATATTCAGCGTCTTGATGAAATTCAAACCCTATTCGTAGGATGTGTAGACAGAATGCTGGAAATGATTAAAAAATACGAACTTCACCAGATAGATGGAATTGTCAGGAAAACTAGTGCTTATGTTTTTAACCATGTTGAAGAAAACATCAAACTTGAAATGGTTGCCAAGGAATTAAATATTAGCAAGGATTATGTCGGAAAGCTTTTTAAACATAAGACAGGGCATAATTTTCATGATTATGTCACAAAGGTCAAAATGGAACATGCCAAGAATTTAATTAGAACGGGTGCATATAAAAACTATGAAGTAAGTGAAAAGCTGGGATATAGTAAGCCGGATTATTTCGCCCGCTTGTTTAAAGACTATACCGGATATACTCCGATAGAATTCAGAAAAATGAATAAATAGCATATTGCTGCGTGTGCTATTAATAAGTGCCGAACTTCAACATTGCAGAAAATTGCAGTAAAATAACTTGTTTATGGTGTAGTATGTTTTAGAGCGAACAGATAAAATTCATAATATAAGTTGATGACTATTCTTCTCGTGAATAACCTAATATAGCATAGGCGCTAAAGCCAATGTAAAATTCCGTAAAGGAATGTGTGCATTGCTGGTAGCGCCTTTAGTTATTTATAAGAGTTGTAGTCATCAATTAAACATAACATTCATGGCCATGAAATGTGTATTGTTTTACCAGATTAAATTGGGATAACTGATTTATCCAAGTAAACATAGCATAGGCGCTAAAACCAATGTAAGTTCCATAAAGGAATGAGTGCATTGTTGGTAGCGCCTTTTGTTGTTTGTGAGATCTTTAGTCAGGTGTGTTGTTTTATCAGAAGCTGATAATAAAAATCGAAGGGTGGTCATTGGGGTGAGAAGTATATTGTTAAAAAGGTCAAGGATGAAGGCCATTACTGTGATCTCTATATTGCTGGTGGCATCAATGTTGATGACAGGATGTAGCTCTAAAAAGTCCGTCGAAACGACTGCCAATAAGAGTGCAGATGATACCATAAAAGTTGGTATTTTGCATTCTCTTAGTGGAACGATGGCCATTAGTGAAGTGTCTGTTAAAGATGCCGAGATGATGGCCATTGAGGAAATCAATGCCAAGGGTGGGGTACTTGGCAAAAAGATTCAGCCCATTGTTGAAGATGGTGCTTCAGATTGGCCCAAATTTGCTGAAAAAGCCAAGAAGCTTTTACAAAATGATAAGGTAGTCACTGTATTTGGATGTTGGACTTCAGCAAGCCGTAAAGCGGTACTTCCTGTATTCGAGGAAAATAAGGGCCTGCTATGGTATCCGGTTCAGTATGAAGGAATGGAAGCATCGCCAAACATATTCTATATGGGCGCAGCCCCGAATCAGCAAATCGTGCCGGCAGTGGAATGGCTGCTAAAAAATAAAGGTAAAAAGTTCTTCCTTATTGGTTCTGATTACGTTTTCCCGAGAACCGCCAATAAAATAATCAAAGCCGAGCTAACAGCTATGGGGGGGCAGCTGGTGGCAGAAGAGTATACGCCACTGGGACACACCGACTATAGCACCATTGTCAACAAGATTAAGACAGCCAAACCGGACGTTGTCTTCAACACCTTGAACGGAGATAGTAATGTGGCGTTCTTCAAGCAGCTTAAGGATGCAGGAATTACTGCAAAAGATCTTACCACCTGCTCGGTTAGTGTTGCAGAAGAGGAAATCCGCGGCATTGGTGCTGATAACATGATAGGTCATCTGGTTTCATGGAACTACTATCAAACTACAGATACTCCTGAAAACAAAGTTTTTGTAAGCAAATATAAGGAGAAGTACGGGAAGGATCGAGTAACCGATGATCCAATAGAAGCGGCTTATGACGGGGTATACCTGTGGGCGGCAGCTGTGGAAAAAGCAGGCTCGACCGATGTGGATAAGGTAAAAGCAGCCGCCCAAGGCCTTGAATTCAAAGCACCAGAGGGCCTGGTAAAGATAGAGGGCGAAAATCAGCATCTTTGGAAACCGGTAAGAATTGGAGAGGTTCAGGCAGATGGCATGATAAAGGAAATTTGGAGCACCGGAGATTCTGTAAGACCGGATCCATATCTCAAGACCTACGATTGGGCTAAAGGTTTAAGCAACTAATAAAGCAGTTTTGCCTGTGCAGAAAACAAAAAAATACCATCTGCACAGGCAAAGATATTGGAGAGTGAATGGAACTATGAGTACCTATGTAAGTACCTATATGATGCAAATATTTAACGGTATCAGCGTGAGTTCTATTCTTATGCTCGCAGCTCTTGGACTTGCCATCACTTTTGGCCTGATGAAGATTATCAACATGGCCCATGGCGAATTCATTATGATTGGTGCCTATGTAACCTATATAATCCAGAATATCTTTGCCAGCTGTTTCGATAAAAGTCACTTGGATAGCTATTTTATTTTTGCTATACCGGCTGCTTTTCTTATTACCGCTCTGGCAGGATACTTGCTTGAAATTACCATAATCAAGCGTCTTTATGGAAGAACCCTTGACAGTATGCTGGCTACCTGGGGAGTTAGTCTGGTTTTGCAGCAGTTGGCCAGAAGTATCTTTGGGGCTCCTAATGTGGATGTCAAGAGTCCCCAATGGCTGAATGGCGGCATTCTTCTGACGGGAAATCTGCAGCTTCCTTTCAAAAGACTGTTTATTATTTTACTTGTAGCATTTTGTATACTGGGTGTTTACTACTTTCTATACAAGACCGCCAGTGGACGCAGGATCAGGGCAGTGATGCAGAACAGAAGCATGGCCGAAAGCCTGGGCATTAATACCAGAAGAGTCGATGCTATGACTTTTGCGCTTGGCTCAGGATTGGCGGGTGTATCAGGCTGTGCACTTACGCTGCTTGGGTCAATAGGGCCAACCCTGGGTACATATTATTTGGTCGATACCTTCATGGTGGTAGTTTTAGGTGGTATCGGCAGAATCATAGGAACTGTGGCAGGAGCTGTCATCATCGGAATCGGTACGACTAGCTTCGAATTTCTTACCAATGCCTCCCTGGGAAAAGTATTGGTGTTTTTATTGGTAATTATATTTCTGCAATGGAAACCCCAGGGCCTATTTACCATCAGCAGCCGTGATCTTGATGAGTAAGGTGAGGTGGAAAGTGTATTTATGATGATAAAAATTAAGAATTACCTGCAGGAAAAGAATGTTTCTGCCATTACCATATTTGTGCTGTTGTGCCTGGCACCTTTGTTTTTATCCGAATTCAGAACCAATCTGCTGGGTGAATTTGTGGCTTTTGCTATCCTGGCTCTCGGAATTGACCTGATTTGGGGATATACGGGGATCCTCAGTTTGGGGCATGGGGTGTATTTTGGTTTAGGAGCCTATTGTATGGCCATGTATCTAAAATTGGAATCCAGTGGGGGCAAGCTGCCGGATTTCATGTCATGGAGCGGACTGGAATCATTGCCCTGGTTTTGGAAGCCCTTTGCATCAGCGCCATATGCAATGGCTATGACCATTGTTATACCGGTTTTATTAGCTTTTATTGTCGGTTCCTTGACTTTTAAAAACCGGATTCGGGGAGTATATTTCTCCATCCTTAGCCAAGCTCTTTCCATAATATTTGTGGTTCTCTTTATTGGGCAACAGGCTTTTACTGGCGGAACAAATGGAATTACCAATTTTAAAACCATTTTTGGCTTTCCTCTTATAAATGCCTCAACCAAGATTGGACTATATTATGTAACGGTGTTCTTGCTATTAGCAGCATATCTGTTTTGTAGATTCATCATAAACAGTCGCACCGGAAAAGTATTGATTGCCATCAGAGATGGTGAAAACAGAGTCAGATTTTCAGGTTACAATCCAGCAGTCTACAAGGTATTTGTATATTGTGTTTCGGCAGGGCTGGCCGGATTGGCTGGAGCTATATTTGTACCTCAGGTCGGAATTATCTCGCCTGCAGAAATGGGAATTGTCCCATCGGTGGAAATGGTTATATGGGTAGCCATCGGTGGGCGTGGAAGCTTGATTGGAGGCATTATTGGGGCAATCCTGGTTAATTCGCTAAAGAGCGGAGTTAGTGAAAGCTTTCCCGATATATGGTCTTATTTTATCGGGTTTGCCTTTATCGCAGTTGTCGTTTTCATGCCAACCGGACTGGTGGGAATTTACCAGCAAATGAGGATGAGAATTGGAAAGTTAACGAACAGCCAAGAAAAGGAGGAATTATAATGGAGACACTTTTAGAAGTCAATGATTTGACGGTTAGTTTTGATGGATTCAAAGCGGTGAATCATCTGACTACTTCAGTAAAAACAGGAGAGATGCATTTCTTTATTGGGCCCAATGGGGCTGGTAAGACTACCCTGCTGGATGCAATTTGCGGACGGGTCAAACCAGCTGAGGGAAACATTATTTTCAAGGACAGTAATGACGTAACCAAGCTATCGGAACATAAAATCGTCGAACTAGGAATTGGAAGGAAATTCCAGGTGGCTTCTGTTTTTAACGGATTAACAATTTATGAAAATATGGAACTGGCAGCCGGAAAGAACAGGTCTGTTTTCTCCACCCTTTTCTCCACCCTTGGTAAGGAGGCAATAGAAAGAATTGAACAGGTGCTCAGCACCATTGGTTTATATGAAAAAAGAAATTGGATGCCAGGGTTTTTGTCTCATGGGGAGAAACAATGGCTGGAAATAGGAATGCTCCTCGTTCAACAGCCGGAAATTATGCTCTTGGATGAACCGGTAGCGGGCATGGGAAGAGAGGAAACAGAAAAGACCGGTGAACTTCTCCAAGAAATTTCCCAGGAATGCTCCGTTGTGGTTGTAGAACACGATATGAACTTCGTTCGGGAATTTGCCAGTACTGTAACAGTCCTTCATGAAGGAGCGCTTCTGGACGAGGGTGATATGGAGAAAGTTCAAAATAACCCCAAAGTTATTGAGGTTTATTTGGGAAGAGGTGGTGAATAGGGTTGCTTAGGGTTAGTCATTTAAGTGCGTATTATGGAGAGAGTATCGTCCTGAATGATATAAGTTTGAGGATCAATGAGGGGCAGGTGGTTTGTCTTCTGGGCAGGAATGGGGTTGGGAAAACTACATTTTTGAAAAGTGTTATGGGTCTGGTGAAGACACCTTACGGCGGCATTTCACTGGACGCAACCGAGATATCTAAAATGCCAACTTACAGCCGAGCCTTGCAAGGGATTGGATATGTACCCCAGGGCCGTGATATCTTTCCCCAGCTAAGCGTTTACGAAAACTTGCTTCTGGGACTTGAGAGAAATAGAAGGGCTGTATTAGACGAAAGTATTTTTGATCTGTTCCCAGTCTTAAAAACTATGCTGAAGAGAAAAGGAGGTGCTTTAAGCGGTGGACAGCAACAGCAATTGGCAATTGCCAGGGCTCTGGTATCAACCCCGAAACTACTTTTATTAGATGAACCTACAGAGGGAATTCAGCCTTCAATCATTCAGGAAATTGCTAAAGTAATTAAGCAGCTTAAAGGCCAGGGGAATATAAGCATGCTGATTGTTGAGCAATACATTGACTTTGTTATGGAGGTTGCTGATTACTGTTATGTAATGGATAAGGGGAGCATTGTTATGGAGGGGAACAGCAAGGATATTGATCTCTCCAAAATGCAGGAGAAGGTAGCGATTTAAATAATTAGGAATTTTACTCTGATGAAGAGGGAGTTTCTTTAGAGGTAGGTGATGATTGGTGCACTTAACAACCAGAGAGAGTGAAAAAATGATGCTGCACTTTGCCGGAGAACTGGCCAGAAAGAGAAAAGATAGAGGACTGAAACTAAATTATCCTGAGGCCATTGCCTTGATCAGTGCAGAGTTAATGGAAGGCGCCCGAGACGGAAAAACCGTTACTGAGTTAATGCGCTTGGGAGCACAGTTCCTTACCAGGAATGACGTGATGGAGGGAGTAGATTCCATGATTCACGAAATTCAGATTGAGGCAACCTTCCCCGATGGGACCAAGCTGGTTACTGTCCATAATCCCATACGATGATGATGTATAGGAATAGACTCTTAAGAGGGAGGGGAAAAGCTTAATGATACCGGGAGAGTATTTCATTCATAACGAATTTATTATCTTGAACAGTAACCGGGATAAAGTCCAACTCCAGGTTTCCAATACTGGAGATAGACCTGTTCAGATAGGATCACATTTTCATTTTTTTGAAGTAAATAAATGTCTGTTGTTTGCGAGAAATAAGGCATTCGGTATGAGACTTAACATTCCTTCCGGAACGACGGTCAGATTTGAACCGGGGGAAGAGAAAGAGATTGAGTTGGTTTCCATTGGAGGAGAAAAAATCATTCACGGCTTGAATGATCTGACAGCAGGAAGTATAAGTGACCAAGAAATATTTATGAATGCCATTTTGAAGTCTAAAAATTTAGGATTCAAAGGAGTTGAATGATCACATGAGCTATAAAATGCCGGGCAGGGAATACGCCGGTATGTATGGACCCACCAAAGGAGACCGCATAAGGCTGGCGGATACAGATTTGATTATAGAAATTGAACATGATTTTACAGTTTATGGAGATGAATCCAAGTTTGGAGGAGGCAAATCCATCCGCGACGGCATGGGCCAATCCCCATCCAGTTCACGACAGAACGGTGCACTTGATTTGGTGATTACCAACGCAGTTGTAATTGATGCACTAGGGATTGTGAAGGGTGATATTGGGATCAGAGACGGGAAGATTGTTGGGATCGGGAAGGCCGGGAATCCAGACCTGATGGATGGCGTTGGGCCTGATCTGGTCATCGGTGCGTCCACAGAGGTCATCGCCGGTGAAGGGCTTATCGCTACCCCGGGTGGGATTGACACCCACATTCATTTTATCTGTCCCCAACAGATTGAAACCGCATTATTTAGCGGGGTTACAACGATGATTGGTGGCGGGACAGGACCAGCAGACGGAACCAATGCCACCACCTGCACCCCGGGGGCTTTCAATATCCATCGCATGTTGGAGGCTGCCGACAGCTTTCCTATGAATCTAGGTTTTCTTGGTAAAGGGAATTGTTCTTTTGAACAACCTCTGGTTGAGCAGGTTGAGGCCGGGGCGATAGGCCTCAAATTGCATGAAGACTGGGGAACAACTCCCAAGGCTATCGATACTTGCTTGAAAGTGGCTGACATCTTTGATGTACAGGTGGCAATCCACACCGATACCCTCAATGAAGCGGGATTTATAGAGGATACGATAAGGGCCATTAATGGAAGAACAATTCATACCTTCCATACCGAAGGTGCCGGTGGCGGACATGCACCCGATATCATCAAGATTGCCTCCCTCTCAAACGTACTGCCGTCTTCTACCAACCCAACGATGCCTTTTACGGTGAATACTATTGATGAACATTTAGATATGCTGATGGTGTGTCATCATCTGGACAGCAAGGTGCGTGAGGATGTTGCTTTTGCAGATTCAAGGATTAGACCTGAAACCATAGCGGCGGAGGACATTCTCCATGATTTAGGAGTTTTTAGTATGATGAGTTCGGATTCCCAGGCCATGGGCAGGGTCGGGGAGGTTATCATAAGGACCTGGCAAGCTGCTGATAAAATGAAGAAACAACGGGGCTTCTTAGAGGGGGATACTGCCAGGAATGATAACTTCCGGGTGAAGAGGTATGTTGCCAAATATACCATCAATCCTGCGATAACCCATGGGATATCCTCATATGTGGGTTCCCTGGAAAAGGATAAAATGGCTGATATCGTTCTATGGAAACCGGCGATGTTTGGGGTTAAGCCTGAGATGATCGTAAAGGGAGGATTCATTATCGCCAGCAAGATGGGCGATGCCAATGCATCTATCCCCACCCCGCAGCCGGTTATTTATCGAAACATGTTTGGCGCTTTTGGCGGAGCCAAGTATAATACTTGCCTTACATTTGTTTCCCATGCGGCTATGGAGAATGGCTCCATTGAAAAATTGAAGCTGCAAAAGAGGATTGCTCCGGTTTCAGGCTGTAGGTTAGTATCTAAAAAAGACATGATCTTAAATGATGCCACCCCAGTCATAGAAGTTGACCCTGAGACTTATGAAGTAAGGGTAGATGGGAAGCATTTGACATGTGAGCCGCTCGCCACCCTTTCCCTGGCGCAGAGGTACTTCCTGTTTTAAATACTAATGATAGAGAGGTATTTATGATTATTGAAAAGATAGTGGGTAACATTAAGGATCAGGGTAGTATTTGCATGGACTGTGTTGATTATATTCCTGTGGAGTGGTTTGAAGTTCAGAATTCAATACTGCACAAGGTAAGTAGAAACGGTATCGAAGTCGGAATTCGAAACCATACGGGAGTTGCTCTACAAGATGGGGATATATTATGGCAGGATGATAAAAAGGTTTTGCTGGTTGAAATATCTGAATGTGATTGTATTGCCCTGAAACCTAAAACAATGCTCGAAATGGGAAAAGCATGTTATGAGATCGGAAACAGACATGTTCCAATTTTTATCGAGGATGGTGAGGTGCTAACACCTTATGACGCACCACTTATGACTGCACTTTCAAAATGCGGGTTTTTGCCCCGTTTGAAAAGCGCTAAGTTAACCATGCCTTTAGGGGGTCATGCAGATGGACACTCCCATCACTGAGATGAGAACAAATCCTATTTTTTATCTGCTTCAAATCTCAGATTCATTCTTGCCCATTGGTGGGTATACCCAGTCACTAGGTTTGGAGGCCTATGTTCAGAAGGGAATTGTATATAACGCTGATACTGCCAAGAAGTACCTTGAGAGCTACCTTTTGAATAATTTTCTTTACAATGATTTACTGGCGGTTAAACTCACCTGGGAATATGTACAGGCAGAGAACCTAACCGCAATCTGCAATATTGCTGAGATTTTATCCGCATCAAAATCTCCCCGGGAAATTAGAACCGCCAGTATTAAGTTGGGAACTCGTTTTGCGAAGATTGTGGAGACAGTTCTGGGGGGGAATAATTTTTTTGAGTCTTTTATGCAATTGGTAAAGAGTGGTGAGTGCAAAGGACATTACAGTGTGATCTATGGCTTGACGGCCAAGCTATTCAATATTAAAAAAAATGATGCTCTGTCAGCGGTTAGTTATAATACTGCCTCATCCATTATCAATAATTGCGGCAAGCTTGTACCCATAAGTCAGAAAGATGGTCAGGACATATTGTTTGAATCGCAGGTGATTTTCCACCAGCTTATTGATAAGGTTGAAGCTTTAAGTGAAGATAGCATTGGTATATGTGGTTTTGGATTTGATTTAAGGGCGATGCAGCATGAAAGACTTTATAGCAGGTTGTACATTTCATAGTGGATGAGGAGGAATATTAATGAGTTATGTGAAGATCGGGGTGGGAGGACCAGTTGGCTCCGGGAAGACCGCACTTATTGAGCGCTTATCAAGGATTTTGGCAGTGAGCTATAGTATTGGTGTTATTACAAATGATATCTATACTAAGGAGGATGCGGAGTTCTTGGTGAGAAACAGTATACTTCCACCTGCGAGGATTATTGGGGTTGAAACAGGCGGATGCCCACATACAGCGATACGTGAAGATGCTTCCATGAACTTGGAAGCAGTTGATGAGATGACAAAAAACTTTCCGGATATACAAATTATTTTTATAGAAAGCGGTGGCGATAATCTATCTGCAACCTTTAGTCCTGACCTGGCTGATGCATCCATTTATGTCATTGACGTTGCTGCAGGAGATAAAATACCGCGTAAGGGCGGCCCGGGAGTTACCCGCTCGAATCTATTAGTAATCAATAAAATTGATTTGGCACCCTTTGTAGGGGCAAGTCTTGAGATTATGGACAGGGATTCCAAATTGATGAGGGGCGAAAAGCCCTTTGTTTTTACTAACCTTAAAGCCAATAAAGGTCTTGATGAAGTTGTTAAATGGATAAAACATAGCGTACTCTTGGAAGGTCTATGATATGTCCAACAACTTTGGAAGAGACAGTGTATTATACATTAAGGCTAAAGCAGTGGACGGAATTACCATACTTGCAGATTCCTTTTTTACAGCGCCATACAAGATTGCCAAACCTTTTTTTAGTGAGACAAACAGCGTTTTGAATATTGTATTAATGTCTGCCTCTGCCGGTATTATGGAAGAAGACTGCTACCAAATAAAAATTAACCTGGGCAGTGGCTCAAAGGTTGCTTTACATGGCCAGTCATATAACAAGATCCACCGTATGAAGCAAGGACATGCCAGTCAGTTTAATACATTTATATTAGAAGATGGGGCGTTTTTTGATTATGTTCAAAAACCGACGATACCTTTTGCGGATTCCCGCTTTGGTTCAACTTCAGAATGTTATTTGCACGATAATTCGGCATTTTTATACTCAGAAGTTCTTGCCTGTGGCAGGGAAAAAATGGGTGAACATTTCGCTTTTAAAGAATATAAGAATTGTTGTCGGGTTTATTACCATGGAGAAATAATATTCTTGGATAACCAAATGTATCTTCCATCTTATCAAAGTCTTGATGGGATTGGTTTTTTTGAAGGCTATACCCATCAGGCCACCCTGGCATATTTTTGTGACCGTTTTGAGGATAAGTTGCTTGACGATTTATATGGTATTTTAGAGAGTATTCAGGGCATTGATTTCGGGCTTAGCAAGACCAATGACTTTGGTTTGATTGTGAGAATTCTTGGACATAGTAGTGATAAGCTCGAGAAAATACTTCTATGCCTTAGAGAAGAAATTTATAGAATGGTTCAGAATTAAAATGGCCGAATTCCCCAGACCGACAAACATATCCTTCTGGTAGTTCATTTCTACTCCCATCCCAACGATATCCTTTAGGGAACTGGATTCCGCAAGTAATACCTTGATATCATTCATTTCCTCTTCATATCATGTTAATAAATATATGCAAAGAGTCTTTTGCATGCTTATCACACGAACTCGCGTAAAACTTTTGCAGGGTTCCATCAAAATCAAAAATAGCTAGTTTCATTAAGACCTCCTAAATCAATCTTCTTTTGCAAGCAACGTCCCTATTATAGGACATTAAGTGATAGTTTCCATCAAGAGATGAACGCCATAAATTATTTATGGTTATCTTTGATAGAAAATTACATTTATGATATATTTAATAGGTCATGTAACTGGCGGAAATGGGGTTTACCATAGGGAGCATGATTCAATAGGATTATCGACCGCCTGGGTAGATCTTGTATTTACTCAGGTTTTATTGATTTTTAAGGAGGTTGCAATAATGGAAAATTCAGAAATTATACTTAAGTATGGATGTAATCCACAGCAAAAACCAGCCAGAATTTATGGCAAGAACCAATCATTGCCTATCAAAATTCTAAATGGTACTCCAGGGTATATCAATTTTATGGATGCCTTTAATTCCTGGCAATTGGTGAAGGAATTAAAACAAGCTACTGGCTTACCAGCTGCAGCTTCCTTTAAACATGTGAGTCCAGCTGGTGCCGCAGTAGGTTTGCCGCTGAGTGAGGTTTTGAAAAAGACCTATTTTGTTGAGGGCCTGGAATTAACCCCGGTTGCTGCTGCTTACGCTAGAGCCCGAGGTGCAGATAGAATGTCATCCTACGGAGATTGGGCGGCTATAAGTGATATCGTTGATGTGTCGACTGCTATTCTCTTACAGGGAGCGGTCTCTGATGGAATAATTGCCCCGGGCTATACTGATGAAGCCTTGGAAATTTTAAAGAAAAAGAAGAAAGGCAGCTATTGCATAATAGAGATGGATTGGAATTATGAGCCGGAGGAGATTGAGACTCGAGAAATATATGGCATAAGCTTCGAGCAAAAAAGAAATAATGTGCAAATTGGCGAGGAGTTACTTGCTAATATAGTAAGCAATAATAGGAATATCCCTCCTCAGGCTCAACGAGACTTAATTATTTCCATGATTACATTAAAATACACTCAGTCTAATTCAGTTTGTTATGTTTTAGATGGCCAGGTAATCGGTGTCGGTGCCGGGCAACAATCTCGTATCCACTGTACCAGACTAGCTGGTGCGAAAGCAGATATCTGGTATTTAAGGCAACATCCTACGGTACTAGCGTTACCCTTCAAGAAGGGTGTAGCCCAACCTGAACGAGATAATGTCATAGATCAATACTTAAGAGATGATGTTACTCCCAAGGAAATCAGTGGTTGGAGCAATGCACTGGAAAGTATCCCGCAGCGATTGACGACTGCAGAGAAAGCATCCTGGTTAAGGAATTTAACCGGAGTTTCCCTGGGTTCTGATGCGTTTTTCCCCTTCCGGGATAATATTGACCGGGCTGCCCAGAGTGGGGTGAAATTCATTGTTCAACCCGGAGGTTCAATTAGAGATGATATAGTGATTGATGCGTGTAATGAATATGACATGGTTATGGCTTGCTCTAGTCCCAGGCTATTTCATCACTAGAAGCTATTGGCAAAGCCCTTATATTTAAACGGGTTATTTAAATTTCAGTATGGAGCAGCGGAGAAGTTAAAAGGAGGCATAGTGCTTGACCGGGGGAGAGGAAGTAAAAATATTATGAAAATGGTATGCATAGATTTTGAAACTGCCAATCGCTTTATTGGCAGTATATGTGCAGTAGGGGTGGCAGTGATTGAGCATGGCCAGATTAGCCAAACCAGGTATTGGCTGGTGAAACCGCATGCTGACTGCAATATCTTTGATCCTTTCAACATTATGATTCATGGCATAAAGCCCAGGGATGTGCAAAATGCTCTGGAATTTAACGCTATCTACGATGAATTAAGACCTTTGCTGAATGATTCTATATTAATAGCTCATAATGCTGCATTTGACATGTCGGCTTTACGGCATGTCCTGGATTTATATAGTATTGAATATCCTACGGTTGATTATCTATGTACATATAAGCTATCCCGGAGAATTTGGAGTGGGTTAGAGAATTACAAACTTGATACGGTCAGTAGAAGTGTCGGCCACCAATTCAATCACCATAATGCCCTGGAAGATGCGGTAGCTTGTGGCAAAGTACTATTAGCTGCATTGGCGGCCAAGGGAGTAAGTGATATAAATGAAATAAGCTCTCTCATCGGAATGAAAATGGGTAGTCTGTACTCCCAGGGTTATTCTCCCTGCAGCATCCGCAAGGATAAAAAGATCGGATAAGTAAATTGGTGTGAGCTTTACCCGGCTGTTCAGTTAGCATTGTAGGGGGGTGTTTGGTATTGAATAATGAACTGATAATATTGTTTTATGAGAATAGAGACCCAGACCAGGCTGAGTACATGTCTTCCTACATGAAGAGTCGTTTTTCTTTCCTAGGCATACCGAAGCCGAAAAGAGCAATGCTTCAGCGTGAGTTTATCAAAGATGCCAAGAAACAAAAATCAATTGATTGGGAAACTGTTTGTATGCTTTGGGATCTTCCCGAGCGCGAATTTCAATATTTAGCGGTTGATTATTTACTTGCTCTTAAGGCTGCAAAAGGCAGATATTGATAATCTTGAGACCGTGATAAAAACAAAGTCCTGGTGGGACACAGTAGACAGCCTGGCTGGAAACGTAATCGGTACATTATGCACTAATGAACCGGAGCTTATCCCAAGTCATATTTTGAAGTGGGCTGATAGCGATAATATTTGGCTGGTAAGATCGGCTATTCTTTTTCAGCTAAAGTTCAAAGAAAATACGGATACAGAGTTACTCAGTTCTATTATCATCAACAACAGAGATACCAAGGAGTTTTTTATTAATAAGGCAATTGGTTGGGTGCTTAGGGAATACTCGAAAACCAATAAGATATGGGTCCGGACATTTTTAGAGAGTAATACCCTTAACTCCCTAAGTGTGCGTGAAGCCAGCAAATATTTATAATTACAGCCAATCACTTCTTTCTAGCCTTCCTACAAATTCTAATCCAATTTATAAATATTTTAAGAAAGTTTATGAAAATTTTAAATGCCGTTTATGGGGAGTTTAATTTCCCTCAGTATAATAACCTTGGAATTAAAAAAGGAGGTTATTGTATTGAATAAAATTAAGCTTATGTATGATGTAGTCAAAGCCATGAAAGAAAAGGAAGTATTTATTGGATCCCTGGAGGTAGACGCCCAAAAAGATCAAGTTGAGTTCTTTGCTCTGAAAAATGAATTCGAGAAAAATCTGAAAAGCGGACAGGTTAAAGTAAAGATTAATACGGCACTTGATTGCGAAGGGAAGCAGGTAAAACACGAAAGCACCAGTGAGTTTAACATGCAGAATTGCTGTGGAGGAAAGCATCACCATCATCATTTCAGAAAACGTTTCCATTCCCACTGTTGCAGTGAGGAGTCAAACTGCTGCGGAACTGAGGAATCAAATTGCTGCTGCACCGGTTTAAAAGGAAAATGGACTGCCTTTGCCTATGTATTACGCCTTATTGATAAAGTTGAGATTGAGGAACAGCCGAATAATGCTTTGGCCCTATCCCTGCATATAGATGAGATTCCTGAGGATTTAATGAAGCATATGCATGGGAAATTCCAACACTGCATGCCTAATGAAGAATCCCAAGGCCAGGAACGCTGTTCATGTATGAATGATCTGCTGACTATAGAAAAACCAATACTAGCTTTGAAAATACAGCTAAATCAGGATAGAGCCATAGAAAGTCTAGTAATTACTGCGCAGGGAAAACAAAAGGATAAACTTAATGAAGTTCATGAAATTAGCTTTAAGGCGAATTTAGATCTAAAATGGTAATGAATAGGGTAACCCGCTTTACCTAAAATATTAGGGCGTAAAATAGTATAATGCTTTTTGCGCCCTTTTACATATGTCTAATCAATGTTGATTAATACGAGGATTTCAGTTAGCATCTTGGCGTTCTTGTATATATACAATGACAGGGTAAAAAACAACCTATATTATAAGTGAAGATATAATAGAAATGATTGAAGGTGCTGGTAATGAGAAACAGACCAATAGATTTAAATGAAAATCAATGCTGTGCGAATGAATTTGAGTGTAAACATCATTTTGAAGAATTTCACCGACTTCATAAATCCTTTAGATTTTTACGGCCGGTGTTTTTACTGTTTAATGTTATCATAATATATCTATTGTTTCGATGGGCCGGGCTTAAAGTAATCGGTATTTCCATTGCCGCCTTAATCGTATGTAAAGAAATAATACAACTCTTCTTTTTAGGACGTCTGGAAAAGAAGGTGTTGAGACCCATAGATAAGCTGCAAAATGGGTTCGTGGAGATTGCCAGAGGGAATTATGATGTAAGCATAGATCCTTGTTGTGAAAATGATTTTGGTCAACTGATTAGATCTTTTAATGATATGGCCTACAAACTGCGCGAGAGCGAAAAAAGCAACCTGGAATATGAAGAGAATAGAAAAAATCTTATAGCCAACATCTCCCATGACCTGAAAACACCTATAACCTCGATCCAGGGCTATATTGAAATGATAATGGATAATGATCTGGTTCCACCGGATAAAATAAATCAATATCTTAAGACCATATATAATAACACCAACTATATGAACAAGTTAATTGATGATTTATTCCTTTTTTCCAAACTCGATATTGATAAGGTGGAGTTCAACTATGAAATTATGAACGTTCGTGCCTTTATGGGTGACTTAATGGAAGAGCTTAAGTTTGAACTTGAAGAAATAGAATCTGAGTTTATATACCAGGATAAAATGCTTCAGGACTATTCTGTTAGTATAGATGGCAAAAGGGTATACCAGGCCATCAAGAATATTATAGGTAATGCAGTTAAATATGGTCCGGAAACTGATTTGAAACTAAAGGTAGAATTGTACCGGCAGGATGACACCGCATGTCTGTCAATAACCGATAATGGTTCAGGAATAGCGCAGGAAAAACTCCCTTACATTTTTGACCGGTTCTATCGTATCGATAATGAACGATCCAAAGACTTTCTGAGTACCGGACTGGGGTTAGCAATAGCCAGGGAACTGATAGAAGCCCAGGGTGGTAAGATATTAGTATCCAGCTCTGAGGAAAACGGTTCGTGTTTTACAATAATTTTTCCGATTTACAGCACAACAGAGAATGGGGTTATATTATGAAAAATGTTCTGATTATCGAGGATGATTTAAACATTGCGGAACTAGAACGTGATTATCTGCAGCTAAACGGATATAAAGTTGACATTGCCCATGATGGGGTTTCCGGCCTTAAAAAGGCTGTTTCCGGGGTGTATGATATTTTAATAGTAGACTTGATGCTGCCGCAGAAGGACGGATTCGAGATTATAAAGGAAGTAAGGAAAAGATTAGAAATACCGATGCTGGTAGTCTCGGCTAGAAATGATGATATTGATAAAATACGAGGCTTGGAATTCGGCGCCGATGATTACCTGACCAAACCGTTTAGTCCGGCTGAACTTATGGCCCGAATAAAATCACATATCAGGAGATATGAACGCCTAAGGGGCAAAAATACCACTCCCGAGATTATTAATCACCGAGGATTAGAGATAAATACCGCATCCCATAAAGTATTTGTTAATGGGAAACAGGTTCAGTTTACTCACAAGGAATATGAGCTGTTACTCTTTTTCGCCACAAATCCCAACACTGTTTTTACCAAAGAGCATATTTTTAGCACTATATGGGAGGATGAATATGGCGGAGAAACCGCAACCGTAGCTGTTCACATTCAAAAGCTGCGTAAAAAGATTGAAAAGGACCCATCAGCTCCAGAATATATTGAGACCATATGGGGAACCGGATACAGGTTTAACCCGTAGAGGGGGCAAACGTGTATCTTATAAGGGGGTTCCTTGGGCAAGAAATCAGCGTAGTTAACAGACCTATCCTCGGTCATCTCTGTACTGTAATTAATATCCGCTTTAAGATAATATAGGTTATAATGGATAATGATGACTTATTAACCCTTTTAGTAAAGTCGGTTGGAGGATTCAAAATGGGATTCAGTAATATTTTTTGGGGATTTCTATTTTTTTTTGACTTTAGGATTCAAGGGTTTGACATTCTTCCAGATATAATTGGGTATGGGTTAATTTACTTAGGTTTAAAGGAAATAGCCTCTATGAGTTCACATTTTACTGAGGCAAAAAAATATTCAGTCATACTTTGTATTCTATCTGTTTTTGACCTATATCAAGTACAAATACCCCTTCAACAGTTTAATGTTGATCCATTGACAGGTCTAGTAATGTTAATAGGAATCATAATAGCCATTTTTGATTTACTAATGGTATTTAACCTTTGTCATGGAATTGCGGAATTGGCAGAAGGAAGAGGCATTATTGATCTTAAAGCTATTGCGTTAAATCGTTGGAGATATTATCTATACTTAAGGGTTGCGACAGCAGTGGTTGTGCCTATTGCATTAATAATACCCCAGTTAGTAATGTTATTTTTCATCCCGTTATTAGTCATTTCCATTATTGTATTCGTACTTATGATGGGTTTAATGAAGCAGGCGGAATATCTATTAAGCTAAATTGGAAGAGGCGGCATCTTATAGCAGATTATTACGATTTTTGATTGAGAGATAGCTAAGAATAGTGCTCATATTATCGAATTATGTTTTAACAATCATATCAACTAAATAGTTTGCTTAAAGAAAACTTTTTTTAATGTCGTTAGATGTATTACCGCCTCAGGTGAGGTGTTGCAAAAGACGTTTAACAATTAGGAGCAATCCAATGAAAATGCATCCATTGAAACTCGTTTATTTTTCGCCTACAGGGACAACGAAAACGATTATTGAAGGAATTGCACGTGGAATTAATCAAAGTCCTGTGGAAACGATAGATATTACGAAATCAGCGGTAAGAAAACAACAATTGCAAACATCGGAAAATGAATTACTTGTTATCGGTGTGCCAGTTTATGTCGGCAGGGTTCCGGCTATTGCAATTGACTGGCTATATACGATCAAAGCTCGTAGTACGCCTACCGTATGCATTGTCGTTTATGGTAATCGTGAGTATGGTGATGCTCTACTCGAACTTAAAGACACCGTGGTAAAGCATGGATGTGTGCCGATTGCCTGTGCTGCATTTATTGGGGAACACTCCTTTTCCAGTTCTGAAACGCCCATTGCCTTAGCGCGTCCTGATGTAAGTGATCTGAATCACGCAGATTTATTTGTGAAAAGAATAAATGAAAAACTACTGTCGATTGCATCAATTGATCATATTTCCGATATAGCTGTACCTGGCAACTATCCCTATCAGGAATTTAAGCCATGGGTTCTTGATTTTATAGCAATCGATAATAAGTGTTCGCAATGTGGAGTTTGTGCACAGGTGTGTCCTGTTGATGCTATCGATTTGGAAAATAGTGTTTTGATTGATAAGGAAAAATGCATCCTGTGTTGTGCTTGCATTAAGGGTTGTCCTGAAAAAGCCCTAACGGTAAAAACTGGTCCGGTTAAGAATGTTGCAATGCAACTAAGTCAAATGTGTCAAAGGCGAAGGGAGCCTGAATTCTTCATTTAGGTATAAAGTCATATAAAAGACGAATACCTTGACGTATTTCGTGGGTTTCCAAATGACCATATCCCAGTAGCAGCTTATCCTGATGCAGGCCTTTATTGAGGCTGTGATATTCTACCGGAGTAACCAAGATTCCTGCCTTTTTGGCCTGACGTGCAAATTCTATATCAAAGCTCATGCCTGGAAATTCCACAGCCAGGTGCAAACCAGCCGAATCTCCCCAGGGGAGCCATTTCCTGCCCCACACTTCTTCCAGGGTATCCAGAAGTATTTTCCGCCTTTGCCCGTAAAGCTTCCTCATTTGTTGTACATGGCGGTCAAACTTGTGACTGTGCAGGTATTGGGCTAGGGCGGCCTGTTCGAAAAGCGAATTCTGAACATCGGCATGGGTACGAAGGTAACGCCACTGTGCCTGTAATTGGTGCGGTAGTATTACATAGCCTATACGCAAGGCTGGAAAGAGTGTTTTGCTAAAAGTCCCAACATATATTACCCGCTCCGGATCCATTGAGTAGAGGGGAGCTATGGGAGATCCACTATAACGGAACTCGCTGTCATAATCATCTTCAATAATATATTGCTCATATTTCCGAGCCTGCCTCACCAGAGCAGCCCGGCGCTGGGCCGGAAGTATTCCGCCCAGAGGGAATTGGTGGGAAGGGGTGACATATATTGCACCAGCTCCTTGACCATCCAGATGCTCAGTTTGCAGTCCGTGCTTATCCACGGGTACGGGACGGATGGAAATGCCTTTACCCTGTAAAGCGCGAATCATACCGGTATGTCCGGGGTCTTCTACCAATATCTCCTGGCCATCCTGAGACAGGAGATCGGCCAGCAAGTGCAAAGCCTGCGTAGCCCCGGCAGTAATAAATATATCCTGGGGATGAACCTTGATACCCCGGCTTCGCAATAGCCAGGCGACAATTTCTTCGCGCAGCGGCAGTAGTCCCTGGGGACCACTGTAGCCCCATTGAGGCAAGGGAATTTCTGCGGCGCTCTGGTGCAGCAATTGCAGCCAAAGGTGCTGGGGAAAACGCCGCAAATCAGGTTGGCCGGTGCGAAAGTCTGCTCGGAAGGTAACTTGGGGTGGCTCAGTCCGATTCGATTTTAACAGGGACGAGGTTGTTGGTTCCAGTTGCAGGCCCTCTGCAACCCGGGTGGGTGAGCCCTGACGGCTTTCAGTGAAAGCTTCGGCCAGGAGCATATCATAAGCCTCGCAAGCGGTATTGCGGGATATGTCCAATTGTCTGGATAGTTCACGAGTGGAAGGAAGGGAATCACCTGGTTTTAAATGACCTTCCAGAATCTGAGTCCGTAAGCTCAGGTATATCTGGCGTGATAGGGTAATATCAGTGTTGCGTTTTAATTCAATACCCCACATAAGCTCAACTGGCCCCCTGACATTTCGCTATAACTGGCTCTTTAACAATACCAGTTAGTTTTGTATTACTATAACATGAGCATTTATGGCCTGGCAATTACCAGCCCAATCTCAAGAGGTGAATTATAAATGCAAAGATATATTGGCAAGCTTTATCTGGCGGGTGCCTTTATTCTGGCTGGATCTTCCGTTATTGCTGCCCGGGTGCTATCTGAAAAGTTAGGGATATTCACTATTGCTTCCAGCAGCCTGTTTTTATCCCTATTGGGTTTGCTCCCGTTCTGTGGTTATCGCCTGAAGGAGACTTTAGCGAGGATGGCTATAGTTGATTGGATAATTATATTCTTGCAGGCTATGTGCGGGATGTTTTTATTTCGTCTGTTTCTTTTAAAAGGGTTGAACTATACCAGTGCCGGGGAAGCTGGGATACTTACCGGAGCAAGCCCGGCTCTAACTGTTTTGATGGCCAGGTTTTGGCTATCAGAACCTCTATATAAAAATCGTATCCTGGGCGTTGCCAGTACGGTGAGCGGAATTTTGCTGATTCAAACCGCAGCAGGGGTGGGAAATGGATTTTTTAAAGAGCATTTTACAGGCAACCTGTTGGTGTTGTCGGCAGCCCTATGCGAGTCACTGTTCAACGTAATTTCCCGCCGAGCCAACCTTAAAATGGTGACTCAGCAATTGCAGGAATTAGACCCTATAGTGCAAAGTACACTGGTAAGCGCAATTGCCGGGTTGCTTTGCCTGTGGCCAGCCGCCCTGGAACATCCGGTTGGATCGCTGCTATCACTTGGCCTCATTGAATCGCTGGCCTTACTCTGGTACGGTTTGATGGTTACCGCCCTGGGCTATATTTTCTGGTACGCTGGTATTAAACGCTGTGATGCCTCAGTAGCTGCAGCTTTTTCTGGTTTAATGCCCTTTACTTCATTACTGCTGTCCATTGTACTGTTAGGCGAGCAGCCCGGATGGCAGCTCTGTTGGGGAGGTTTTATGGTAGTGCTGGGTATGCTGATGACCGGCTGGAAAGTGTCCCCTCAGCCGCAAGAATCAGCTCCAGTAAAATACTAACCGGTAAATGTTTTGTCCTTGATATGGATAAATACTGGGTAATCAATTAGTATAGGTTATATATTGGTATTAGGAGGAAAATATGAAACGCTATTTTCACTTAACGTTGCTCTTTATCGTCCTGCTGGTGCTGCTCTGGTCGGGAATTCACCCGCATGACCAGTTTACCTGGTTATTGGAAGTGTTTCCGGCTATTATTGGGATACTTATTCTATTGCTTACCTATAGAAGATTCCATTTCAGTAACCTGGTGTATTTTTTGATTGCCATACATATGATAATTCTTATGGTGGGTGGACACTATACTTATGCAGAAGTTCCCCTCTTTAACTGGATCAGAGATACCTTTGACCTGAGTCGTAACCATTATGACCGGCTAGGTCACCTGGCCCAGGGATTTGTTCCAGCCATGATTGCAAGGGAAATACTGTTGCGTTTATCCCCTTTGCAAAGAGGAAAGCTGCTTAACTTCATCATAGTCTGCATTTGTCTCGCGATTAGTGCATCGTATGAACTAATCGAGTTTTTGGTTTCAGTTTTAACCGGGACTGCCGCCGAGGCTTTTCTGGGGACCCAGGGTGATATATGGGATACTCAATGGGATATGCTTATGGCATTGATTGGGTCGATTTTAGCATTGTTATCATTGCCATCTCTGCACGACAAGTCCATGACCAAATCAAACGGTGGCGAAGGAGTTATGCCATAAAAAAATCATGTATACCTATATTGAAATCCACCGGAATAGCAAATAATAGTGCACAAGTGCTCTGAAAAAGGGAGCGATTGATTTGAAAAGAGCCTTGATAGCAATTGTTTTAATAATTACAGCCGGTGTTGTAGGTCTGAAAGGATATGCTTGGATAAATACGAACTTCAGGGATTCCAGTACACCCCAATACGAGAACCAAGAACCAAGTCCATCATCTACAGCGGATGGAAAGGATGATGTTGCATCGGTCGAAGAGTTGAAGGTGCTCGACATCCTGGGCACTTCTAATAAACTATCCCAGCAACAATGGGCAGCGATGCTGAAATGGCGGAATAATGTCAAGCAGATGGCATTAGCCAACCAGGGTAGCTTATATCTCAATGGAAAAGGTGAAAAAGCTCGGGTGGCGCTAACATTTGATGATGGCCCGGATGAAGAATTTACCGGCAAGGTATTGGATGTATTAAAACAATATAATATTCATGCCACATTCTTTTTCAAAGGGAACCAACTGGACCGTTATGCATCAGTTGCCAAAAGAGCATATGCGGAAGGAAATATAGTTGCAAGTCATGCCTATAGTCATCAAGAATTAGATGAAATGATTCCACAGGATATAGAAAAGGAAATATTAGCTAGCGATAAAGCGTTTGAGCGGATTATTGGAGTCCAGCCAGCGATGATACGACCGCCATATGGTGCAATTAACAATGATGTACTGAAGGTATGTGGAAATCAACAGGAGAAGGTAATTCTTTGGTCTATAGATACGCTGGATTGGTCACAGCAGGACCCGGATCATATTGCTCAAAATGTTTTGGGAAATGTAAGGCCGGGAGACATTATTCTCATGCATAGCTGTAAAGATCAACAGTCAACAGTCCAGGCCCTTCCCAAGGTAATAAAGGGTTTACAGCAAAAGGGCTATGATATGGTTGATTTGTCTGTATTGCTTGCAATACCTCCCTACAAATTGCCCTAACATGACACTTGTTCGGGTCTATGCTTAATCCCCTTCTTCTAACAATTCTATCGCAGATGAACCTTGGCCTCATAGCAGCATCTTTAACAGAGCATCGTCCGTTGAGAAGATGCTCTGTTTTTTACGGGGTTGTTTCAGCTGCTGGAAGAACGAACAAGGAAATTGTGTATTAAAAGATGATATGTCAACTCTATTGGAAAAGTATCTGGCTGCGGACCTGGTTATATGGAGCTTTCCGCTTTATCATTTCGGCATGCCGGCTATTGTCAAAGCCTTCCATGAAAGAACTCTGCCGCTTATGCTGCCGTTTATTGTACGTAATGCGGATGGGTCTTGCACACATCCGGCACGTAATGAAGGTTTATATGAAAAAAAACATTTTGTAATCAGCAGTTGCGGTTTTTGTTCTGCTAAAAATAATTATGAAGCATTGACCAAGCATCTGGATAGGCTTCATGGCAATAACTATGAAAAGATATACTGTGTTGAGGGTGAGCTATTACAGCAAGCCCCACTTGCGAAGGTGATCCAGCCCTTCTTGGAGGCAGTTAAGCAGGCGGGGATAGAATATGCAAGTTTTGGAAGTATAAGTAAGGAAACCCGTGCAATCCTGGAAACACCGATGGTTGAGGAAGAAGCTTTTCTAGAAATGGCCAATGCCAATTGGGGTATAGAAGAGAAAAATACTAACAGCCCATACATCAATCTAAAGGCTTACAACTCCATGCGCCAGATGCGGGCCTCTTTTAACCCTGAAGCCAGTAAGGGTATAAACTCAATATTACAATTGAATTATAAAGATTTGAATGAAAGTTATCAGTTAGTTATTAAAGACAATGAGTGCCAATTAATTGCTGGAGTCGAGTATATTCCCACTACAACTATTGATACTGACTATGATACCTGGATGAAGATATCAGATGGCAGTCTCGATGGAACACAGGCCATGATGCAAAAAAAATATCGGGTATCAGGTGATTTTAGCATTATGATGGTACTAGCTGAAGTTTTTGGAGGCAGACGTGCCGATAGCAAGCAACAAATAGAAACGGTAGAAAAAAATGCTAAAAAGTCAAAAATGATATTGTTTCTGTTGCCCTGGATTATCCTCTGGGTAATAATGCCCTTTAATATGCTATACGCCACAATGGCAGCACTGGCTGCATCCTGTCTGATTACAGCAGCAGGAGAAACGAAATGGGAGTTAACCTTATATGAGCGTATTAATCCCATTATCTTGACCGGGTTTCTTGGCCTGGTGATTTCTGATTTGGCCAGTTTACAGCTAATTGTTGCTGCCTCATATTTGTTATTTGCCCTGATCTGGTTAGCTTCATTTTTTATAAAAATTCCACTTACTGCCTGGTATTCGCGCTATATGATGGGAGACAAAGCCCTGACAAACGGCCTATTTATTAAAACTAACCGTATCCTGACGTTATTATGGGGATTATTATTTATATTGACTTCAATATGGACTTATTATCTCTGGTATACACCATTATTTTCGTATAGCGGCCTAATTAATCAGCTAGCTCCAGTACTAATGGGTATATTCACCGCCTGGTTTTCAAAATGGTACCCGGCCAGAGTGGCCAGAGGATAAATACCCAGGGTGAAGAGCCCCCAATAGCTCCATTCGGGCTTATTACTAAATTATCTAACTGGAAGAGAAAGAAGCAATAAAATTTTGACGTTTGCAAATAATACCTATTGACATTGACGCAACGTAAAGGTATATAGTTTTCCTATCAGGAGGCGAGTCCCATGGAGTATACAGTACAAAAGTTAGGACGGATGGCAGGTATTAGCACCCGGACACTTCGATATTATGACGAGATTGGAATTCTTAAGCCGGCAAGAATCAATTCGTCGGGATACCGAATATATGGTGAAGCTGAGGTCGATCGGTTGCAGCAAATCCTCTTCTATCGCGAACTGGGCGTTAGTTTAGAGAATATACGAGATATCGTAACCGAACCATCTTTTAACGGGTTAAAGGCACTCCAAGAACATCGGGAAAAGCTTCTTGATAAAAGGAACCAACTAAATCTACTGATAGCAAATGTAGAGAAGACTATCGGTTTTACCGAAGGGAGGGCCACAATGAGCAATACGGAAAAATTTGAAGGTTTTAAACAAAAGATGATTGATGACAATGAAACAAAATACGGCCAAGAAATAAGGGCTAAATACGGTGATAAACAAATTGATGAATCAAACCAGAAGCTCAAGGAGATGAATCCGGAACAATATGCTGATTTGGGAAACCTGAGCGCCAGCATAATGGACACTCTGAAGGCAGCACTGACGACTGGTGATCCAGCCGGAGAGCTCGCCCAAAAAGCCGCCGACCTGCATCGTCAGTGGTTGTGCTATTACTGGAGCAGCTATAGTAAAGAAGCACATGCCGGGCTTGCCCAAATGTATGTGGATGATGAGAGATTTACTGCCTATTATGATAAGCTGCAACCAGGTGCAGCGGTTTTCTTAAGAGATGCAATCTTAGTTTACACCGGGATGAATAAATAAGGAAAGGGAATCAGGCAATGGGGTGGCGAAGGTTTTTATTAGGTCGTAACCTCATTGCCAATAAAAGGGTGTTATTGTGGAAATATTCGGATGGCAGCATCTCCATCGGTCGGACAACCGTTCTAACCGTCACGGCTCCCCCTAAATGCGATATAATTTCTTATAGATATTCTGGTATAATTAGGAAAAGGACAGAGAGGTACTTTATGAAATTTGAATATAGTGATGTAAAGAAAAAATTTAACGATAACGCCAGTCAATATGATGGGCAGAGAAAAAAGCTAATTCCATGCTTTGATGATTTTTATTCAATAGCAGTTTCTATTGCTGAGACAAATAATGATAATGAAAACCCAAGTATATTGGATATTGGTGCAGGAACAGGGCTATTATCTTCTTTTATTTTAGATAGAATTCCAAGTGCCAATTTAACCTTGATTGATATCTCTGAAAAAATGATAGAAGTTGCAAAAAGTAGGCTTAAAGATAATCCTGCAGTTAAATACATAATTGACGATTATACAAAATATCAATTCGATAAAAAATACGATATAGTTGCTTCTTCTCTTTCAATTCATCATTTGACGGATGAGCAGAAAAGACAACTATATTCAAGTATATATTCAATATTAAATCAAAATGGTGTCTTCATAAATGCAGACCAGGTTCTTGGAAGTACGCCATTCATTGAAACCCTGTATAAGCGAGATTGGAAATATAAAGTTGAGAATAGCGGATTATCTGAAGATGAACTCCATTCCGCTTATGAAAGAACTAAATTAGATAAAATGGATACATTAGATGATCAGGTAAATTGGTTAAAAGAAGTGGGTTTTTTAGATGTGGATTGCGTTTATAAATAT
This sequence comes from uncultured Syntrophomonas sp., assembly GCA_964457945.1. GTDB lineage: Bacteria > Bacillota > Syntrophomonadia > Syntrophomonadales > Syntrophomonadaceae > PHAA01. The sequence goes on along the minus strand of CAYWFX010000003.1, from coordinate 69,697 downwards.
TATAATTTTGTTGTAATGTTTGGAAGGAAATGAGAATTCTAAAAATGAGCTATTTACCACAGCACATGCTAAATAAACGTGCTCACTCACTGAATAAACGCCACTGCAATGACATGGTAGCCCTCAAAATCCGTGGTACTTAATACCGGGTTCCAGTTCATTGATACAGGTCTTTAAAATTTACCTCCGCACTCTTTTTCTCCAATTCTTCTCTAACTACTTCTGCAATAGCGTCTTTCGAGCCGTCGCTGACCTTCATCAACGCAAAGGTATATCCGCAAGGAAATTATAGGCGAACCGAATATAGGAGTTGCATCCTTCAAAATAGGTGATAATAATGGGGCGGAGGCAGTGGTGCAAATCGTTGATGACCCAAGCAGGGAGGTTTCGATGTCTCAATAGTGGATTGAAGGTTAGTATTTACTATGATTAAAGGTGGGAAATGCTTATGTCAAGAAGGTTCATGTTCTTAGTCGCTTTATTGTTGCTTAGCATAATTCTATTTGCGGGTTGTGCATCAAATAAACAAGGTACATTGGAGCAACCTGTACCGCAAGCTGCTAAAGATTCCACGGAATCCAGCAATTCTAATCCGGTGCAAATACCAGATGCACAAGCAGCGCTGCTAAATGAGATTATGCAGTTAGCTCGGCAGGGAAAGATTATAAACTGCGAATTCCCGGTTGAAACAACTGTCATAGAAACCGTGAAGCAAAAATGGGGAGATCCTGACCGGGAAGAATATATCGCTGCTGCTAAAGGTAGGTATGCCACCTATTTAAAAAACAATGTAGCTTTTGGGATTAACAAGGGTGAGCAGATTTTTGATGTGAGGTCATTTGATAACAGATTAAAAGAACTTAAGATTTCTAAGGTAAAGGAGGTTCTGGGGGCACCTGAAAATATCCATCATTATGATACTGAAGACATGCTGGTATATAAGGCTGGGGAAAAATATCAGTTGCTGTTCATATTTCCTAAAGTCATTCAGCAGAATACTGATCCTCAACTAGATCATTATAATGTTTTTTATCCGCAAGGAACGGTTAACTCCATGGCCGATGACCCGGGAATAAAATACTAGGATTAGATAAAAACCAAGGTTTAATCTAAGAGTTTGGGCAATGAGAGAAGATGATTTTTGGCACACTTCATGGTCAGTAACCATAGGATATTATAGTCCGTTAACTGACTGTCAAGCAGAGGAGGGTTTGTATGGACACCATAGACCCAAATGAGACTATAAATGCAAAGGATAATAAATGGGCAAGCAATATGCTTAGTGCATCAGATATGATACCTACGCCCTTAAAATCCCTGCTAGTTTTTGCAGTAACAGCGTTTATAGCCAGTGCCGCCGCTTATTATATCAATCCAACAGGATTGCTATGTGGGGTGCTGGCAGTGCTGATATACAAGCGTAAATAGGACGGACGGCTTTATTTCTGCACATCCTAACCCAGGGACTTTAACATTCTATTGATTGAGACCTCGAATTAAAATAAGGGAACGGACTATCCTGCTTTGCGGGAAGGTCACGTTCCCTTATTATTTCCATGTTTATATAAATGCTGGTTATCTATGGAACATTATGGTAGTTTCCTGTATATCATATTACGAGAAAGATTTTGGAGTGAGAAAGAAGAGATGATGCCCACTTTTTTGATGCTAATTCGTAGGTTTAAGATAATTAAAATATTTGAATAAATCTATATTGGAGCACAACGAATTAGAACGGTGAAGAAGGTGACAAAATGGAAATTCAAGGGGTTGATCGCTCTTATAGACTACTCAGCGAATGTAATCAAGTTTTGCTGTTAGCCCATGACGAAACCCAACTATTTCAGGAAATATGCAGAGTTATTGTCGAGATAGGTTACCGTTTTGCTTGGGTCGGATTTCTTGAAAACGACGAACTTCAGACTGTCATTCCGGTAGCTCAGGGTGGTTATGGGGAAGGTTATATAGAAGATCTTAAAATCGAATTAACGGATCCTGAACGCGGGAGAGGTCCTACTGGAATGGCCATCCGTTCGGGGCAGCCCCATATTGTTAGAAATATTGCCGCAGATCCCAACTACACCCCATTGCGCAATAGTGCTAATCAACGGGCTTATGCATCTAGCATCGCGCTTCCTTTGAAAATTGAAGGGGAGGTATCGGGCGCATTAAATATTTATGCCGAAGAAATCGATGCGTTTGATAATTGCGAATTAGCTCTTTTGACTAAGCTAGCAGACAATTTATCCTATGGCATTGTATCGTTGCGTGCCCGTGCTGACCAAAAGAAAGTTAGGGAGGAACTGGAAGAGAGCGTGCAAAGTCTTCAAAACTCCTTGGATGGGGCAGTAAAAGCACTTTCAGCAGCAGGCGAAAAACGCGATCCTTATACCGCTGATCACCAAAAACGTGTTTCCGAGATTGCTCAAGGGATAGCTACAATACTGGGCCTTACTCAACCGGAAATAAAATCAATTGTTATTGCGGGGTTACTGCACGATATTGGGAAGATGTCTATACCCTTAGATATATTAAATAAACCCAGAGCGCTGCTTGATATAGAAAAGACCCTAGTTAAAACCCATTCCCAAAACGGCTTTGAAATAGTACAATTGATTCCCTTTAAAGAACCTGTTGCTGAAATAGTGCTTCAACACCATGAGCGAATGAATGGATCTGGCTACCCCTTTGGAATTTCTGGAGATGAGATTATTCCTGCCGCAAGAATACTTGCAGTAGCAGATGTAGTTGAAGCAATATCGTCCTTAAGGCCTTATCGCCAGGCTTTGGGAGTTGATAAAGCACTGGTAGAAATACTTCAGAATAAAGGAATACTGTACGATGATGATGTGGTAAATGCCTGTCTAAAGTATTTCAATAAGAAGCAATAGGGTGGATTTATTTTAGCAGTCGGTATATAGCCACCAGCTGTTCTAATTTCATGCGCACCAGGCCGCTGCTGTTGGGAGCTACAAAGTCTTTAATACCAGGGAGCACATCATCTGATTGATAACCCCAGGTGGCTTGCCTTTTTCCTGAATAAGCCTGATACACACCTTTCCCTACCAAACAAACAACTTGGGGACGGTAACGACGAAGTTTATGTAGTAATTGTTGACGTCCCTGGGTGAACTCCTCAGGCCGAATATCCGAAGCAGCCCGGGTGGGACGGGGAACAATATTCGTCAAACCCAGCCCAAGATCTAAAAGCAGACCGGCTTCTTCAGGCGCATATTTTCTAGGTGTGAGATTTGCCTCATAAAGCAGCTTCCAAAAACGGTTGGTAGGATTAGCAAAATGGTACCCAGTTTCACCTGAGCGAATGCCCGGATTGAAGCCTACGAAGACAATCTTTAGTCCCGGACGAAGAAAATCGGGAACGGATCCATTTACAGCCATTACACATATCACATCCTTTACCACCGTCTTATATTATATTGTACTATTAAGTGCTATTGCAGGCAAAAGAACCGTCCCCATACCTCCCCCCATACCTCCCCCCATACCTCTTGACGGTCCAGTTCTTGAATGCTAAAATACTGCCAAATAAAGGAAACATTATTGATAGAGGATTTGCATGATGAGTAATAAATTGAAAATAATTTCTATTGTGTCTTGCCTTGCCATTTTGACTATTATACAAACCATCCCGGTTTTTTTGCTAAAACCTATTGGGGCTAGAGAACTTAAAGGAACGAGCGTTATCCTTTATTACCAGCCTCAGGATGAAAAGGGAGCTAAAGAAATATACAGTATTTTAGACCTTAGTGCTCTAGACATTCGTAAGAAACTTAATTTCTCAGACAGTAAGCCTACAGAGGTTTATGTATATGCAAAACAATCTTCATTGTTTATTAGAAAGTACGGATTCATTACCTTATTGATAGCTCCTGAATGGTATATAGGAGATAATAGGGGCGACAAAGTATTAATGGTTTCGCCATATGCCAATGTTAGAGGAAATGATCATGACAGTATAATAAGTGCGGCAATCCATGAGCTTGTTCATACTATAAATCATCAAATAAACCCCAAATTATCTTATTGGATTGACAATGGCGTAGCTACATATCTCGCCCACCAAACACCCTATGAAAAATTTACCTTTGATCAACCGATACCTGAATTCAATGATTTGAAAAGTGAAGATGAAGTGAGATTTGGTGAAATTGGAGGATACCAGTATTCATATTCATATATTGAATTTATAGATGAAAAGTATGGGTGGAACAGCGTTTTGGATTTAATAAATGGCAAGAAATCATATAATGAAATCTTTTCAAAATCCGATGAGGACATTTACAATGAATGGGTTGAATTTCTAAAAGTTAAGGCAAAATAGGTATGGGAAAAGAAATCGGGGTGCATGGGAGATGGGTATTGAAGGGTGGGGGTTAAGGTGGCGTTCAGGGTGTGAAAGCGGCGGGAGTTATCGTTTGCCAAACCAGCGCACCGGGCAACGATAGCCACCCGGTGCACAGTTAGGTTATTTTTGCATTAATGCTACACGCCGGTTTACGTCATCCCAGTTGATCAGGTTCCACCAGGCTTCGATCCAGGCAGCACGCTTGTTTTGATACTTGAGATAATAGGCATGCTCCCACACATCTACGATCAGCAGCGGAACCGCACCCCACTGGGTTAGATCTTGGTGCTTTTCCGCTTGCAGCACGACCAGCTTTTCAAAGACCGGGTTGCAGGCCAGTATCGCCCATCCAGAACCCTCTACTGCAATGGCGGAAGCGGAGAACAGTTTTTTGAAGTTGTCAAAGGAACCGAAATCACGGTCGATTAATGCAGCCACTGCACCATTGGCCGGGCCGCCGCCACCGGGTTTCATGTTTCCCCAGAACATAGTGTGCAGGATGTGCCCTGAACCGTGGAAAGCCAGCTCCCGTTCTATGTGTTTAATCAATGCGAAATCGCCTTTTTCCAGTGCTTCGGCCAGCTTGCCTTCCGCGCTGTTCAGACCGTCAACATAGGCTTTATGGTGCATATCATGGTGCAATCTTACTGTCCCCTCATCATAAAAGGGTTCCAGCGCATCGTAGTCATACGGTAAATCCGGTAGAGTATGAGCCATTACAAGCACCCCTTTCTTCCTTAATACTCTATTTTTATTGGCAATATATTAAGTGTAGCGCATTATCAGTTTTCTCGCCAACTGCTTTATCAATACTAGTCAATATTTATGGAGTTTGTCAAAGATGCAGAGAAACAAAACTCAATTGAGTATTGGGGTCTTATGATATAATTAATAATATATATAAAACATGGTTATAATGGCAGAGAATGTTAGAGATTAAGGAGGTGACTTTTCATGAATGTTACTGATGCACTGAATTCGCGTTTTACAAGCCGCGCCTTCAAACCTGATGCGGTGGCGAAAGAAACCATCTTCAATATTATGGAGGCTGCCAATCATTCTCCATCATGGGGGAATACCCAACCTTGGGAAATATTCATCGCTAGCGGCCCAGCCTTGGAGAGACTGCGCTCGTTATATATGGAGCATTTCGCTCAGGATATTCCCATTAATCCGGAGATAAAACGACCGGAAGACTGGCCTCTCGCTTTGAAGGAACGCTATCAGGAACGGACGAAGACGCGATTAGCCAGCTTGGGCATAGAACGCCATGATGAAAAAGGCCGCCGTTTTAATTTAGCTCAGAACTTCTATTTCTTTGGCGCGCCTGCCGTCGTTTTTCTATGTATGGATCGCACTTTGACCCCTTGGTCCCTGTTTGATCTGGGCATTCTATCTCAAAGCATCATGTTGGCAGCTGAGCAGTTTGGTTTGGGCAGCGCCATAGCCGTGCAGTTTGCCTCCTACCCGGACCTGGTACGCGCGGAATTAGGCATCCCAGCGGATTTGAGTATAGTGATAGGAATCGCCATGGGATATAGCGAACCTGAGCATCTGCAGAATCAACTAAAAAGTACACGCAGGCCTATTAACGATGTGGTAAGGTTCAAAGACGTTTAAGCACCAGTAATAAATTGTCTGAAATTATCCATACCGTCCAATCCACAATCCATATTGCCAATTGCAATATGATATGGTATATATTAATTACTTATACTTAATATGGAAATAATTAAGATTGGAGGTGGTTTAATGGTTACCGCAAAAAAAAGCGAGGGCTTAACTCCCAATATTTCAGAGAAAAACAACGTTACGATTATTCGCAGCGCTTCATCCAGTGCACAGGTTAATGCTTGGTCCTGCAGGAAATTTAGATAACAAATTTCAATATTACTCCTTGCAGGCAGATAAAAACCTCCTACCAAGGAGTATTTTTTTAGGAAATTTATATATCGGGTGATTTGATGAATCTTTCCCAATATGTTTTTATTATCCCCTGTGCTGATTCCCAAAATATTCTGTTTAATTCCGCCACAGGCTGCTTATTAAAGCTAGCCTCAACATGTTTCGACCATAAAGCTTTGTTAGCAAGCCAACTAACGCCCGATGATTTAACCGTATTTCAGGAGGGCGGTTTTTTCGTTGCTACTGAAGAAATAAAACACCATCTGGACTTGCTGTACCGTCAAGCACCGGATACCTTGATGCTGAGCATTGAGCTGACCGGCAAGTGCAATCTCGCCTGTTCCTATTGCTACCAGAATGGCTGGGCACCACGCGGCACCATAGATGCAAATACTATAAAGCATATCATTGAGTATGTTGAAAAATGTACTGATATGTTCCCATACCAAGCGGTTAAAATTGATTTTATCGGTGGAGAACCATTTATAGCGGTCGATGCAATGCATGATATTTTTAGCAAGATAAAATTGATATGCCAAGAGAAGAAACTGCGATTCGAGGCGCAAGCAGAGACTAATGGAACCCTTCTGGAACGTGATCGCCTTAAGGTATTAGATAATCTCGACTTATCAGTGACGCTATCTCCACCAGAAGACCATGATAAAATGCGACCCTATATAAATGGGGCACCTACCTATGATAGGGTACTTTCCAATCTGATAGACTGCGGGGATGTGTTCAAGAGTAATTCGATCAAACTTTCATTAAGGTACAATGTTCACGCTGGTAATTACAGTCTATTTCCAAGTTTTGCAGCCGAAATGAAGCGACTCCGATTGCCCATAGACACTATAAAAACCGCTTATGCAGCTGAGTATGGAACCTTTCGCAACGGCCTAACCATGGAAGAATTCAAGGATTGGAATTCTTCCACAGCTATAGATGTATTATTAAAATATGAATATACAGTGCCGTTTTTTCCGCACGCTACTGCCAAAAGATGTGAGGCCTACCAGCCTTTCAATTGCAAGGTCTTTTTTGATGGAACAGTGGGGCTCTGCAATGCCTCAAAATATGGCATGAGTAGCTTGAGTATCGAACAAATCGCTTCAAATCCAGCAGCACTTAATGACTATTACCTTAATATTAAAGCTTGGACGCCACTGCAGGACCCCGAATGCTCTGACTGTAAAGAGCTTTTACTGTGCGGAGGGAAGACATTTTGCCGGGATAATCCCTGCCATTACTCTCAGTATAATCTTAAGATCTTCTTAGAAAAATATGTTCACTATTCTGGTAATGGTCTTGGTCATTTCTTTGAATGACCTGCTTCTATTTCTGTACATTAAAGCTACACGCCGGTCCCTTTTAAGACTCTATCAAGTTCTACGGACAATCCTTTAAATATATAGGATTGTATTATTTCAGATTTTCTATAGGTGATATTATTACTGATATTCTTGTCTTCAAAAAGGTAAACGGTCACCTCCCGGCTTAGCGGGTTTACTATCCAGTATTCCCGGACATCGCATGACATGTAAAGATCAAGCTTTTTTATTAAATCCTTGCTCCGGGTACCTTCTGATAATATTTCCACTACCAGATCCGGTACACCCTGGTAATAGTCGTTTTCATCCAATTTTTCCTCGAGGTCGCAGATGACCATGATATCAGGCTGAACAACATTGGTATTCTCCTGGTTTCTTTTGAGCGTGATGTCATAAGGTGCCACCATAGGAGTGCATTTTTTTCCCTGAAACCAATTGTAAAAAAAAACAAAGAGTTCGGTCAAAGCCATCTGGTGTGCGGTTCTAGGGGAGGCCAGCAGGTATATTTCACCGTCGATGTATTCATATCTTTCCTCGCTATTTTGGGTTAGTTCCAGAAATTCCTCGTAGGAGGCCTTTCTGCTGCCATACCGGTATTCTTTCGCCTTTTTCATTACTGCACCGGGTGTTGTACCGCACTCCGCATCTCTTATGGCTGATAATTTTGCTATCTCCATACCGTTTCTGGTAATGATGATATCCTCTTTAGCTACAGCCATCAGGTATTTACCAAAGTTATTCTGGAGTTCTGTCGAATTTACCTTCATGATCCTGCCCCCTAGTTAGCTATATTAGCTACATTAGCTAATATAATTATATGGTGCAGAGTAAACTGCGTCAAGAACCGGTGAATTTCCCGATGCTTCAATCAATAATTGGTATACATTTTTAATACAAGATACTAATGAAATATTGCACGGAGATGTGAATATGCCTGATGGAAGTGAAATAAGTGTTATACCAACCTCGTTCTTGATACCAAGGCTTGCTAGCTCTATGGGCAGTACCCCTTTTGTTAATACTGTGCATTTGATATCTTCTCTGAGCAATTCAATTGCATTTTGAACCAACTTCGGTTGTATCCACTCTTCGTAGGATTTCACTGTCCCGAATCTTTTGCCTAGCATCATGGCATAACAAGGATAAAGACAGCCGTGAGAACAGCCCTGAACGTGGTTGATGCAGTAATCTCCATACTCCACACCGGTCTTGTATAGCAATGATTTTCTATTTATGTATTGCAGGGACATAGTGCACCTCACAGACTAATGTATGGCCTTAGGTAATAATCAAGACCGTTTCCCCAGACCTAGCTTAATACCTTAGCTATTCTTCCCGCATAGCTTTTGCCAGTTCCTCTATTTCCTTACGGGCTAAATCGTCTCTGCCTGCTAGGGCTTCCAGATGATGCTGCAGTTCGTGCAGTACTGTATCCATAATCTCTGCTTCCCAGGCTTCCCTGGGCTCATCCCCCAGCACTCCCACGAAGGAACCATAATAAAACACGATGAAACAGCCCAGATGCCCGCCCTCAACGTACTCTCCCAGTATGTAATATTCGCCCTCGCTTTTTTTCCTTTTCTGTACATTAAAGCCACCGGTCAAGTCCTTACAGAACTGTGGCGGAATGCGATTTACTGCTTTATCCAGCATGTCCGTGAACTCATCAAATGAAGGTTTAGCCATTCCATATTCCTCCCGTTTTTATTTTGGACTAAACAGATCTGAGTTAAATCCGGGGATGTTCACTTTTCTTGCATTTACTTACCTGCTTGGTTTGATTTCGGGCGCTGGAGCCCGGTGTGTTAAGGGTGGGGGGGAAGCTGACGGCAGAAGGCTCCATGTTTCTTTTCTCCGCTCCTTCCAAGAAAATATCGGAAGGCTTGCTCCTTGGTTTCGTAGAGAAAACTCAATCCTGGGGTTTTGCTAATAAGTTTTTAGGGTTTCTATCCAAGGGGGAAAAGATTTTTAGGGGTTCTTTGGTCTGGCAGTGAGTAGCCAGGCCAATAAAGATATAGTCCTGGCCTTCTATGTTGTATGACTTTCCAATCATCTCTATATTAGATTTTTTGTTGTCGGGATTTTTATCACAGACATCATCAGAATTTGGATAGAATAGATCTTGCAGTTTGACAATGACCCCATTGACCTGCTGTATGCGTTCCTCAAGCCTCTTAGCTGCAGCTTCCAGCGTGTAGCCCTGATCAAGAAAATCTTTGATCAAGACTATTTTTTCGATGTTGGCATAGTCATATCTGCGATTTGTACAGTTGCATAAAGAGCTAATTATGCCCTTGCACTCCCAATAACGAAGTTGTCTTGCAGAGACGCCAGTGATTTCGCATACTTCACCGATGCCCACAATAATACGCGACAGAATAGGTTCATCCAATACGATCGAAGGAGATAGTTTATCATTTGACATCATATCAGTCCTTTAGCAAAATTCATTTAAATTATATACTTTGTAAGTATGTTTTTCAATTTTGTAAGATATCTTGACAAGAATAATATATTGTATTACATTAATGTAAAGATATATTACGTTGCCTTGGGGGAGTGCCTTCATTAATCTAATGGGGAGATGAATCTATTGAAGAAAAGGAAGCTGGGCAAAAACGGGCCGGAAGTATCAGCAATTGGATTGGGCTGCATGGGTATGAGTGAGTTCTACGGGGAGAGTGATGACGCAGAATCGAAACAAACGATTCTAACAGCACTCGAGAACGGTATTAGCATGCTGGATACCGCGGATCAGTATGGGTCGGGACATAATGAAGAATTAATCGCTTCTGCATTGAAAGACTGGCATGAAGCTGTATTTGTTGCCACGAAGTTTGGTATAGTCAGGGAAAAAGGGAAATATGAACGGACGATAAACGGGCGTCCAGAATATGTAAAACAGGCCTGTGAAGCAAGCCTGCAAAGGCTAAAGCGGGAAGTGATAGATTTATACTACCTGCACAGGGTAGATCTTAATGTTCCTATTGAAGATACGATAGGTGCCATGTCAGAACTGGTAGCGCAGGGAAAGGTTCGCTACATAGGAATCTCAGAAGCTTCCGCTCCTACCATAAAAAGAGCTCATGCCGTTCATCCGCTGATTGCTGTCCAGAGCGAATACTCTCTATGGACGAGGGAAGTGGAAAATGAAGTGCTTCCCACATTGAAGAAATTAGGTATCGCTTTAGTAGCATATAGTCCCTTAGGCCGTGGATTCTTAACGGGCAAACTGGATAAATCAGCAATATCGCAAAATGGCGACTTTAGAGGCGGGCTTCCCAGAATGACGGGAGAAAACTATGTTCATAATCAAGCTCTGATGAAAAAGCTTGAAGAGCTGGCAAGTCTAAAAAATATTTCCCTCTCCAAGCTGGCATTAGCCTGGGTTTTGTCCAAGGATGATATTATAATACCCATCCCCGGAACAAGGCGAATTAAAAACCTGCTGGAAAATATCAGCGCCACGGAAATACGTTTGAGCAACCAGGAAATTGCTGAAATTGAATCGGTGTTTCCCATTCACGAAGTCCGAGGGGAACGTTATACTGAAGAAGGTATGAAGAGCATTAATGCATAAAGTGAAGGCGCTTAAGATTAATATATAGGGGGAGAGTAAATGAGCTTTTTGACTGTCGATCATGATAAATGCAAACGCGACCGTGTTTGCGCCGCCGAATGCCCTTTGAAACTAATTACATTTAAGGAACCTGATTCATTTCCTGACTCAATAGATGGAGCCGAAGAGATTTGCGTAAGCTGCGGACACTGTGTGGCGGTTTGTCCCAACAATGCTATATCTGTAAATACTGTGAATTCCGTGGAATGTTTGCCGGTTAATCCAGATCTGCTTCCTAAACCTGAACAGGTTGAGCATTTTCTAAAGTCACGGCGCTCTATTCGCAGCTTCAAAAATAAAACCATCGATCGTACCATATTGGCAAAACTAATTGATATTGCCTCTTATGCGCCTTCCGGGCACAACGTTCAACCGGTTCAATGGCTGGTCATTGAAGATAAGAAAGAAGTTCATCGCATTGCCAGCCTGGTCGTGGATTGGATGCACTATATGATTGAAAATATGCCTGAGTATGCCGCCTTGATGCATATGGAGGCCATTTGTTCCGCCTGGGACCAGGGAAGTGATAGAATCTGCCGCGATGCTCCTCACATTATAATAGCTCATGCTCCTGAAGATCTGAGTATGTCGCAGGGATCTTGCACCATAGCGCTAAGTCATTTGGAATTGGCCGCTTACTCGCTGGGAATAGGCGCTTGCTGGGCTGGATACGTTGGGGCCGCCGCAGGGCTCTACCCTCCGCTGATTCAAGAACTGGCACTGCCGGAAGGTCATAAGGCTTTTGGGGCTATGATGATAGGGCATCCTAAATACCGTTATCACAAGATACCGCCTCGCACCGCGCCGCGGATAATTTGGCGATAAACAGCAATCCTCTGTGGTTTTAGACAGGCTTTGCCACTTGAGATATCAAGTAATCCCCCCTGGCAACTTGCATAGCCAGGGGGAAGAGTTGAGATTTGATTTTAACCTTCACAACTCCTCCCATAGATGGCAAGCACCATTATTTTCCTTTTGATTTTTATCCTCTTTCTGCAAATGGAAAACGATTGTTGCTTTATCTGTATCGACAACTTTTCCGGTGTCTTCAATGAGCTTGTGACGGAAGGAAGACCATTCATCATCTATTTGTTTAACTTCATCGCTTTTGCGAATATCCCCTGATTGCATTGGTTGGCCGTTCGCGTCCAGGAAAGTCAGGAATAGTTCACCTGCTGAGCATATGGTATATATCTAATAGAGCTTATCAACAGAAACAATCATGGGGATCATGTTATTATCCTGAATACGGAATTCTATTATATAAGTTTGGCTTTTTTCTGCGTGGATGATATCCCCATTTTCCAGCAACTTTTCTAAAACAGCATTATAGTCCAGCCCCATAGCCTTAGAATTAGCAAAAAGAAATTTTTCATTTTCACCCGCCTCATAGTAAGCATTTACATCAAATCCATGTTCATTGGCAGTAGCGGTGTAATAGGTATAATCTCCTTCATGTCGTTCTTTTAATTCGATTAAATCATAAATCATAGTATTGCTATTATAGCTTTCAGGCCAGGGTTTATAGGCTGCGCCGTCATACACTACCGATTTCATATAAGGTTGATGCTTAATTAGAGGATATTCATTATTAGGTGCTGCAAAGATTTTGCGCAGCCGTGCTTCAGCCTGATATTGGGGTGCTTTATCAGGGAAAGTGCCAAATTCACCGGTCCATGTAAAAAGTATATATGACATCGCTGCACCTATAGATTCAAAATCATACCAAGCTACCTTAGGCATAAAGAAAAAGCGGTAATCTTCGCCCATTTGATTAAATTCCCGTTTAATATTATAGTTGATGACTATACTTCCATCCTTTGTAATATTGCTATCTTTAATCGCTGCCAACAAACCGCCTATATCGGGAGGATTGTAATCACCCGCCAGTACCTGCCAATCAATATTCGTTACATTTATTGGGTTCTTGCTATCAACGCCAACATTTTCAATAACCCCATAGTCACTGGATTGCAGTATTTGGGTTATATACCATCCTTCCTGACCAGTATAAAGAAGCTTTTCTACCACCATCTTTTCTGTTGCGGTGGTATACGGTGGGTTAGATGTGATTTCCGGGAAAGATAGGGTATACTCGATCTTCGTATCGCTGAGCTCATCCCGATTAATTATGGTTATCGGTCCTACCGAAGGACTTGAACCACCGGTAACCCAGTATGATTGGCGTACATAATTACTTTTATCTGCTTCTTGGCGTAGTTGGGGCGATAAGACTGCATATTGCAGAGCTCCATTACGGACTTGTTCGCCCCGACCCCATAGTTTTATAGCTTCATCGGCACTAGCTGGAATAAGGGTGTTTTCTATCAAGGCAATCTCAGATTTGATTTTGTCCGAATCAGGGGTCTGAATAGATAGTACATTGGTAGTCTGATCATAATTGACTTTGGCCTTGAATAAGTATTCTAACCAGTCCATGGGCAGGTAATAATGGCCTTGATGATTTACGATGCTGTTTGCTGCCGAACTGTGTTCATAGGAGCCATCGTCACTGGTAATACGTATGCAAATATTATCCGGGGGTTGAGCTGGGTCCAACTGTTGGGGCGTAAACTGGTCCAGTCTCAATATCCATTTACGGTTGGGCTTATGAGAAAGAGCCAGGTTCTTTACCCTATCCGGAAGTGGCCAGATCTGCCCTTCCCGTTCTTCGGGACCGGTCTGCAATCCGCAAGCATAGGAAGCTAATTTCTCTATATTATAAAAATCCTGCTGGCTCTTAATGGCTACCGTACGGGTTGCGGAGTCCCATTGTATGGAATTGGATCCCAATTGCTCCGCGGCCCAGCGCAAGGGGACCATCACCTGGCCTTCTATTATATCCATATCAGTCGGAGTGTTCACCACCGAGCCGTTTATTTGCACCGTCACGGGAGGAGCGGCCTGAACAGGATTACTAAACAGCGTTACTATTAAACCTATTAATATTAAAAGTAGTGCTGATCGCTTCATCTTTATCCACCTCTCAATTTAAACTTATATTGATTTTACGTTTTAATATTTGCGTATCTTGCAGTAGTTGTGTATGGATTAAATATTTAAATATCTCAGTACGGCTAATAAGATATTCTAATACTGCTTCGCTTGCTTCCTTTACTACTCAATGTGATGAATAAACATTACTGATACCTTTCAAGTTCTTTTCAATTTGTAAAAGCACACGATCAAATACTTCTAGATCTTTGCCCGGAATACCGTTAATAATCTGGCTTTGGAGATCGTTGATTAAGTCAAGCCAGGCAGGAAACTGTTGCTTGGCCTTATCGCTTAATTCAACCCTTTTTTCACGCTTATCGGCTTCAGCAACAATTCGCACAACCCACCCCATCTTTTCCATGTTATCAAGAGTTTTGGAAATTGTAGAAGGCTCGATTAGTAGTTGTTCACAAATCTCATTTTGGGTCAGTTTATCATGTTCGCAGAGGCGAATAATAACAGGAAACTGGCTGCTTGTAATTCCCGTTCCCAAGAATTTTTCATTGAGTTTTCTGGTAAATAATCGAGCCAAAATGTTAATGCGATGTCCAAATCGAAAATATTTCATAAGCCACCTCTTTTTATTTAGTTTGATCAACTAAATATATTATACTATAATGACAGACAAATGTGTAGAGCATGTTTAGCGACCTTTTTTATGCTAGATATTTAATCAAAAGTGGAGGGAACGGTTAAGATGAGCCAGGAGACAATGCAAAAATATACGTTGATTGTATCATCCATGGCGTCCTTCCTTAGTCCTTTTATGAGCAACGCTGTTAGTTTGGCCATACCATCAATAGGTAAGGGTTTTTACAGTAATGCTATCCTATTAAGCTGGGTTGTAACCAGTTACATACTGATTTCGGCAGTCGTAGTATTGCCCAGTGGCAGACTGGGCGATATTTGGGGCAGGAAAAGAATCTTTGTTATAGGGCTGGCCATATTCGCTATTTCCTCTTTGCTCTGCGCTAACGCATGGTCTATCCAGTCACTGATTGTTTTTAGAATCACCCAGGGAATGGGTGCGGCAATGAGTTACAGCACGGCCACAGCTATAGTGAGTTCTGTCTTCCCTCCCCATAAGCGAGGCAAGGCACTTGGTATAATTACAACCGCAACATATATCGGATTCGCCATGGGTCCTGTTTTAGGAGGAGTATTGACCTACAATCTGGGCTGGCGATCAATTTTTTATTTTGGTTTTCTGGCAGGAGGTATTGTACTTGCGCTAACGGTTAGTGGAATAGACGGGGAATGGGCAGAGGCTAAAGGAGAGAGTTTCGATAAATCTGGGACAGCACTCTACATGATTGGAATGGTAGCCTTTATTTATGGATTATCTTGTCTAACTACAGAATTCCGGGCCAAATTCATTCTCATGATTGGAATTGTTGCCATGGCTTTATTCGTATGGCATGAATTAGTCACGGATCAGCCCCTACTTAATATAAGATTCTTTAGCGGCAATGTAACCTTTGTTCTTGCGAACCTGGCGGCCCTGATTTACTTTATCACAACCTCTTCGGTAAATTATCTTCTCTCCTTACACCTGCAAATGGTGGTTGGTTTTGACTCGCAGATAGCGGGCTTGATACTGCTTTCCCAGCCCCTTGTTATGGCTATTTTATCTCCTTGGGCAGGAACGCTTTCCGACTCCATAGAGCCGCGGGTTGTTGCGACGTGCGGGATTGCATTAGCCACGATTGGATTGGCTATATTCTCGTTTATCAACTCTAATATGGCTATCTGGATATTGGTGGTTAACCTTATACTATTAGGTTCAGGCGCCGCTTTTTTCTCATCCCCGAATACCAACTCGATTATGGGATCGATCCCCAGACAATTCTACGGGGTGGCATCATCTACGCTAGGCACTATGAGAAATACTGGTCAGGCAATTAGCATGGCCACGGTAGCATTGATTATAAATTATTATGTTGGCAAAACCCAACTGGGTGCCTCCAGTGCCTACTTGCTGGAAAAGAGCATTAGAACCGCCTTTGTGGTTTTTGCCATTACCTGTCTTCTGGGGATATTAGCCTCCCTGACAAGGGGAAACTTTAAAACCTTCGAGAAAAAAGTGTGATCAAGATGCCAAGGTTACGTCAGATTGTATTTAAAAAATGGCAGGAGGTATCATTTGCAAAACCAGCACACCGGGCAACCGCAGCCACCCGGTGCACAGGTATGTTATTTTTGCATTAAAGCTACCCGCCGGTTAACGTCATCCCAGTTGACCAGATTCCACCAGGCTTCGATCCAGGCAGCGCGCTTGTTTTGGTACTTAAGGTAATAGGCATGTTCCCACACATCTACGATCAGCAGCGGAAACGCGCCCCATTGGGTTAGATCCTGGTGCTTTTCCGCCTGCAGCACCACCAGCTTTTCAAAGATCGGGTTGCAGGCCAGTATCGCCCATCCAGAGCCCTCTACCGCAATGGCAGAAGCGGAGAAAAGCTTTTTGAAGCTGTCAAAGGAACCGAAATCACGCTCAATTAATGCAGCTACAGCGCCGTTAGCCGGACCACCGCCACCCGGTTTCATATTCTCCCAGAACATGGTATGCAAGATGTGCCCTGATCCATGGAAGGTCAGCTCCCGCTCGATGTGTTTGATCAAAGCAAAATCGCCTTTTTCCAGTGCTTCGGTCAGTTTGCCTTCTGCATTGTTTAGTCCATCAATATAGGCTTTGTGGTGCATATCATGGTGCAATCTAACTGTGTCTTCATCATAAAAGGGTTCCAGTGCGTCGTAGGCATACGGTAAATCCGGTAAATTATGAGCCATTATAAACACCCCTTATTTCCTTAATATTCTATTTTATTGGTAATACATTAAGTCTAGCCATTTTTAGTTTTCTCGACAACTGCTTTCGCGGTACATTTTACAAGGAAGATCATTTTAAACAAAGCAGCCGGTTGCTCCTGCCAATACTTTTTTCGTTAACTGAACTGTTTTTCTAAAATGGCAGCTAGGTTAATGAAACCTGCTAAAATTGCTGCCGATGCATGAAGAAGCTCTTCAACATTAGCTACAGAACTATCCAAAGCAACTTTTTCCGCTGCTATATGAACTCTTCGGTGGGGGTCATCGATGTTGATAAAGGCGGGGATATGCCGGTAATTATCGATATTACTATCATACCAACGTCCAAACCCACATTCCTTGTGAGATGTCACTTTCTGTTTTCGGCCTGCCTCAGCCATGGTTTTACGCAGAAAATTGGCATGGTCTACCAGCCTGGCGCCAAGCAGGGCCAAAAGTGAACCATCCTCGGTACTATCCAATTCTGGACGCACAATGTTTAGCAGTCCCTTTACATCATTTTGGACTTGTTCGGAAAAGTCTACCGAGTGAACCAGGTCTTCAGCGATAGCTGCCAGGCTTTCCATGGCCTGAGTTTGCTGTTCAGCAGCCTGCGCAATGTTATCTACAGCAAGAGAGGTTTCTTCAATTGAAACCACGGTTCTAGCGATGGTTTCGGCTACTCCAGCTACCTCTTCTATGTATTTTCCATAAGCCTGATTAACGTTAGAAGCTCCCTGGCCTGTTTCTTTAGCCTTATTATTGATAGCTTGTGATATTTTGCCTACTTCTGCCACCGAGTCTTTGGTTTCTCCAGCCAGTTTTCTAACTTCCTCGGCTACTACGGAGAAACCTCTCCCATGCTCACCAGCCCGCGCCGCCTCGATGGCGGCATTGAGAGCCAGGAGATTAGTCTGATCGGCAATTTGAGAAACCTGTTGATTGATCGTATCCACATCTTTGATATTTATTTGGAGCTCCTGGGTGTCAGTAACCATATCATCAAGCAATAATCTGACCCTTTGAGCTTGGGTCATCAACTCATTGAGTTTTACCATATCATTAGATGAATTGTGATGGATTTCTTGAATACTGGCACTGATTTCTTCAGTAGATGATGTTGTTTCCTGGGTAGTAGCAACGATTTGCTCGCTGATTGCAGCAAGATTTGTGGCTTTATTTGCTACCTCATTAATCTTTAAAGATACCCTTAGTGCAGTAAGTTCCGAATGAGCCAGAGAAAAATCTACCAGTGCAGACATGAATTTTTCACGACCTCTATCCCCAGTCGGCTCTTGCGTAGCATTAAGTTCAGAACATATAGAAATGGGTTTAATAGATTCAATAGGTTTTTGTCGATTAAAAAATGCCATAATTATTTCTCCTTCCAAATTGCTGTAGGGGTCATTAAGAACCTCCAAAATACCTGTTTTACTGTCTCTTCATCAGAAGTAGTTCCAGTTCATCACCGTCATTTGATAAATACATCAGAGTATGAGCCATTATAAACACCCTTGTTTCCTGTATATTAGATTTTATAGCAATAATACCAAGTCTAACGCATTCCAGTTATCTCGCCAACTGCTTTATCGACATTTCACAGGGAAGGTCATTTTGAAGTATATTCGGGTCAAGAATGGTTAACCTCAAAATAGAATGCTTCATAATAATTATAATGAAGCAAATCGAAATAAGCATTATATTATTTATGACGAAGGTGGTTTTGAGCTTGACTTTAATCCTTATTTATTTTGAAAAATATTTTATGAATTTGAAACTTTTATATAAAAATCCTGTATAGAGTAGTGATAGAGAGAGGGGTGGGACCGTTGGCTGAGGATGATCGCCAGCTGGTACTCAAGTGCCGGGATATGCAGGAACAAGCATACCAGGATCTAATGCGCCGCTATGAGCGTTATATATACCGTCTTTGCCATAGTTTCATTGGCCATCGCGAGGACGCACTGGATTTAACCCAGGAAACCTTCATCAGGGTTTTTAAGGGTCTGGATACTTATCAATTAAACCGTCCTTTTAAACCCTGGCTGCGCCAGGTTGTAGTTAATACCTGTGTAAATTTCCTGCAAAGTCGAACATCCTCTCCACTGTTTTTGGATCAGCCTTTAGCGGATGGCGATCTTACCCTGGCCGATACTGTAGCTTCCCGGGATAATCCTGTTCAAGAAATCGAGTGGCAGGAAATCGGCTGTTTTCTTCAGGAGGCTATAAGCAGGTTGCCTCAGGTATACAGGTTATTGATCGTCCTTCGTCATCAGGAGGGGATGAGCTACAAGGAAATAGCCGACGAAACCGGAGTGCCGCTGGGCACGGTCAAGACTCATTTGTTCCGTGCTCGTGCCGCTCTGCGCGAAGAATTATCAGCATACTATGCTTGGGAGGGATAGATCGGTGCAGTGCAATCAGGAAAGTCTGCAAATGTACTTGGATGAGGAAATGGATGTCCAGGACCGAAAAACAATGGAGGTGCACCTAGGGCAATGCCGTTCGTGCCGCCAGGAAATGGCGCGCTTACAGCTCCTGTGGCTGAAGTTAGCCCCAATTAATGAAATGGAACTTCCAGCAGAAATGCCTTACCTTCGCCAGCAGGTTATTCACCAGGCCATGCGTAGCAGGCAGGATAAGGATAACAACAATTCTGAAACTAGTTATTGGGATATCCAGAAATTAGCCTGGCAACCAGCCATTCTGGGAGCCAGTTATTTACCTGGGCTAGGTCTCCTTGCCACGGTGAGCAGGGTTACCGGTCGTCAAATTCCCAGGTTAATGTCGGGTACCATCGCACTAGCTCGGCGGTTTGTCTTGCCGCCCCGGAATCAGAAAGGAGGAAGTCAGTGAGTGCAGTTCTAGTCTATATTCTTATCACTCTTGCCTTCCTGTTAGGACTAGTATTACTGGTTCCGATTCACTTTGACTTGTTGGGGGAGTATAAGGAGAGTTTGAGCCTTCAGGGGCGAGTACGTTGGGCCTGGCGAGTGGTAAGCTTGGAAATTATCCGTAGTGAAGGAAGATTTCACTGGACATTGAGCCTATTAGGGTTGAAAAAAGTGGACCCTAAAAGGGAAGGAGAGGCTGTCAAGAGCGAAAAGACCCTCAAGAGTGAAAAGTCCCTTGAAAAAAAGCGGGGCGATTCAATTAACAACCTATCATCTTTCATAAACCTACAACTTTTTACGGCAATGAAGGATGTGCTTCATAAGTTTGTAAGGGCACTGCATATGAGACTGAACCTTTCCGGCATGTATGGCTTTGATGATCCATCCTTGACTGGGATTACGGTGGGTTTGATAGCGGCCTTTAATAGAGGGAAGAACTCTATAGACCTAAACCCTGATTTTACAAGGGAGGTGGTTGATGTTAGAGGAAGTTTTAAGGGATGGTTTGTTCCCCTTCAGATTCTGGCAATAGGATTAGTATTCTTATTTAAGAAGCCGGTCAGAGCCATTTGGTGGCCGAAGATAAAATTAAAAAGAAAACAAAAGGAGGCTGTTAAGTATGCTTAAAGAAAATATTGAAGCAATCGTTTCTCATCTGGAAAACATGGTCCAGGCCAAGACAGTCGTCGGAGAACCTATCGTGAGTAATGGCAAGACGATCATTCCTTTAATTTCCGTCCGGGTAGGCTTTGGAGCAGGCGGAGGGGAGGGCAATGCACCGCAACAGGGAGTTGGCAAAGGCGAGGGAGGCGGGGCCGGCTTGAATGTATCCCCCACTGCTCTGCTTATTGTCGATGAAAACGGGGTACAGGTCTATTCACTCACTCAAAAGGGGGGATTGGCTAAATTAGTGGAATTAGTCCCGGAAGTAATGGCTAAAATATGCAAGGACAGCGATCACTGCTGCTGCTAACCCTTAGCTTTTACTCTTAGTTTCACCTAGCGCCAGTCAGGCCAAATGGCTGGCGCTATTTTTACGGATATTCGTGACCAAGTTGCGAATAACTTATATATCTTTTTGCATCCATATAATATCAAAGTGCCTTCCCATCTTCTTTCCTACTCTGGAGAATCTTCCACACTCCTTAAAACAATTATTTTGATGAAACTTAAGGCTCCGAGCATTTTCAGAACTAATGCTTGCTAGTAATGTTTTTATACCAATCCTTTTTGCATCTTCTTCAAGCCTAGCTAATGCTTTTTCACCTATTCCTTTTCCGACTTCATCTTTCTCTATAAAATAGGCTATTTCTGCTGCTTCATGGAATACAGGAAAGGGATTATAGGCTCGCAAAAAGCAAAAACCTACGACTTTAACAGAATCATCATCCTTAATTACAAATGCAGGATAATTTGATGTCATTTCCAGGTACTTGTCATAAAACTCATAGGGTAGTTTTGTTTCAGGATAAGCAGCCAAACTATTTTCCACATAATAATTAAAGATATCAATTACTTCTTTTCTATAATCCGCTGTCATTTCTTCAAATTTAAGATTCATAATCAATCTCCTCCTTAAATTATGTTTTTAAACATATGCAAAGAGTCTTTTGCATATGTTGTTAGGGGGCATGGTAGGGGCATGGGGACGGTTCTTTTGCCTGCACCTATTTGTTGCGCTCAACCGTATTTTTGTTGATTCCAAGGAGTCTCGCGATGGTTCGCTGGGATAGGCTTGTTTTGGCGCGAAGATGATGGATAACCTCGCTTCTGATCTGTTTGTTTTCCTTAAGCTGCCCAATTTCCTTTACGATTGCATTGTTCACTAAATATTCCTCAAGATAGGCTCTACCTTCCTCTAAAGTGCGTATTGGCTTCTCATCCTCGCTATCAGGGAAAGGTGTATTGTCCGATTCCATTGAAAATTTCTTGAATTCATTGACCGCTATCATTTGGTTGTCAGCGAATAATCCTAAGACAAATGTTACGTCTAACCAAGTTGTACCCACCATCTGAATATATTTCGGAAAACTACTCCATTCGTAGTCAGCAAGTTTGCCAACCATTCCTGCTTTAATAGGATTGTTATGGATATAACGGACGACAGCTAGCAAATACCGATCATCTTCAATAGGTTCACTTTTAAAGCGGTCTTGAAAAACATGGCCTACTCGATTGTATTTCCAGTTATAGAAAGAAGCATAACGCACTGCTATGCTCTTCATTATTTCTGCTAAATCTGCATGGTTTGTATTTAACAATAAATGCACATGGTTATCCATTAAGCAGTAAGCGTATAACAAAAAACTTGATTCCTCTCTCTTTGTCTTAATACCATCCAAGAATCGCTGTTTGTCATCGCTGTCCTCAAAGACATTTTTCCGCTCATTGCCTCGCATAATAATGTGATAGATTCCTGTATTGCTTAATTTGCGCGCCTGCCTTGTCACAATAACTACCTTCCTATATCATAATTGTACCATAAAATGGCATTTAAGATGGCAGTGAGGCAAAAGAACCGTCCCCATGCCCCCCCACATGCCCCCACATGCCCCGGATATTATTCAAACCATCAGGGAGAGGCGCTTTTTACACAGAACATATGTTTGCAACAAAAAGTTTATAGGTGTATACTGTAACCATCATCAAGAATAAATTATTGCAGGAAAGCTCTTTCCATTTAGTTCTTCTTGGGCCATATTTTTTGTCCAGATATATGGCTAAACTTAGAAATATCTTTTGAGGTGAGTTACATGAATACTATGTCCAAGCTGGCTATTTTAACCGGAGCTGCTAAATACGATGTTTCTTGCGCTTCCAGCGGAGTGTCCCGGAAAAATGAGGGCGGAATAGGAAATACCAAATCTTACGGTATCTGCCACTCTTGGTCCGACGATGGGCGCTGTATCTCTTTATTAAAGGTACTTTTAAGCAATGATTGTATTTACGATTGTCGCTACTGTGTTAATCGGCGCTCTAATGATATACCCCGGGCCAGTTTTACCGCCCAGGAAATTGCCGACCTGACTATCCAGTTCTACCGACGCAATTATATTGAAGGCTTATTTCTTAGTGCAGCAGTAGAAGTATCACCACACCATACTATGGAAAAGATTATCCAGGTACTGACTATGCTCCGTACGGAGTATGAATTTCATGGTTATATCCATGTGAAAATTATCCCCGGTGCCGACCCCTGCCTGGTTCAGCAAGCCGGACTACTGGCCGATCGGATGAGTGTCAATATAGAACAGCCCAGTGAACAGAGCTTACGCCTCCTGGCACCTCAAAAAACTCTCTCCATGCTTTATAATCCCATGAAGCAAGTTCGGGATCAAATCCAGGTCCATAAGGAGGACCGCAAACGACTTCGTCATACCCCTAAATTTGTACCCGCAGGTCAATCAACCCAGATGATTATCGGTGCTAGCCAGGATAGCGACCTGACTATCTTGCAAACTACGCAGGCACTATACCAGACATTCGGCCTGAAACGCGTTTATTTTTCGGCCTATGTTCCTGTCAATCAAGACTCTAATCTACCAGCTCTGGCTACTGCACCACCTCTTTTGCGGGAGCATCGCCTTTACCAGTCGGATTGG
This sequence comes from uncultured Syntrophomonas sp., assembly GCA_964457945.1. GTDB lineage: Bacteria > Bacillota > Syntrophomonadia > Syntrophomonadales > Syntrophomonadaceae > PHAA01. The sequence goes on along the minus strand of CAYWFX010000003.1, from coordinate 46,178 downwards.
CTGCTGCGTTACTACCATTTTAAAGTTGAAGAGATTGTCGACTCAGCCCATGCCCATCTGGAGACAGATATAGACCCCAAAATGTCATGGGCACTTCGCCACCCGGATATTTTTCCTCTGGAAATCAACCGGGCTTCTTATGAAGAATTGCTTAGAGTTCCAGGTATCGGACTCAAGTCAGCGTGGCGCATCCTTACCCAGCGGCGCCTGGCGGCAGTTTCTGCCGACCAATTAAAGAAACTGGGCGTTGCTTACAAACGAGCCCAGTATTTCATTACCTGCAAAGGTGTTTATGCTGGCAGCCAGCCCTTTGATCCATTAGCTATTCGCCAGATCATGCTGCCAAAACCTCAGGCTATGCAATTAACTTTGTTCTAAAAAATTGATTCCGGTAATAGGAGAGAAGATCTGTGGATTATTTATACGATGGCACCTTCGACGGCCTCTTAACCTGTATTTATCATAATTATTATCAGGAAGCAGCTGACGGCATCTACCCCCAGGAATATTACCAGCCCTCCCTGATAAGTAATAGCGGCCTGGTGACCAGCAATCCAGATCATGCTGTCAGAGTATATAAAGCCATTGAGGAAAAAATATCAGCGGATTCTTTGGCATTGGTTTATCATACTTTTCTTTCCTCTTGCCCTGGCAAAGAAAACATAATCCTGAACTATCTCCGTCTAGGATTTCACATGGGAGCAAAAATAGATTTTTATCATTCCCATCCCCAGGTCCATCCTTTACATAAAATTGCCCGACAGGTTACCAAGGAAGTTCATCGTTTTTTAGGACTGCTTCGTTTTGCTGACAAAGGCAAGTTTTTATATTCCAGCTTGTCTCCCGATCATGATATTCTACCTCTTATCGCCGATCATTTTGCGGAGCGCCTGGGGAATGAACGCTGGATAATTCACGACCAAAAAAGAAGTTTAGCCATCATTTACGATGGGCAAAATATACATGAAAAAAAGCTTTACCCGCAACGCCAGTGGTATCTAATTAATTTTGACCACAAGCTGGAATCCTCCATGCCTGAAGAAGATTGCTACCAAGAGCTTTGGAAGCTCTATTTTACTAAAATCAGTATTGATTCGCGACGCAATCCCCGTCTCCAGTCCCAGTTTATTCCCCAGCGCTACCGTCAGCATCTGATAGAATTTGAACCATCTTTACATGATGAGTGAAAATCTGAAACCGTAATCTGCCCATGGAAGGTCAGCATTCCTGATCAATGATCGGCCACTTTACAGGTTGAAACTCCCAAAATGGCACTTGCTGGGCAATAGCGGATGGAGCCTGTGATAATTGGCAGTATACCGATTAGTCCCCACCAGCTTCCTAAATAGATACCCAGCCCAATAATTACAATTCCAATTCCTATCCGTATCTTCTGCTCGGTTTTTCCGACATTACATTTCATTATTCTTCACCTCATCCATATTTTGCGCTATGGTGGTGAAATAATACTATGGATTATTAAACGATGGATGCTATATTGACTCAGTTTATACGAATTCACGCAGAACTTCGGCCAGGCATTTAAGCCCCTCTACAATCCGATCTTCCGGCATGTTGGAGAAGTTAATCCTGAAAGTGTTTTCCTTGCCGCCATTAGGGAAGAATGAACCACCTGGAACAAAGGCAACGTTTTTTTCCAGGCTTTTTAGCAAAACATCCCTGGCATTGACAGTCATCGGAAGTTCAACCCAGGCAAACAAGCCACCCTGAGGCCTGGTAAAGGTTACTCCTGGCGGGAACTCCTCCTCCATGATTTTAACCGTTAAATCCCGGCGTCGTCTGTATACCTCGCGTATTTTGGCAATATGCTCATCTATATCATATAATTCCAGGTACTTGGCTATCTCCATCTGGGCAATGGTATTGCACTGCAAATCTGCTCCCTGTTTCACCAGCACATATTTTTCAATGGCCTTTTTATCTCCGGCAACCCACCCAATCCTGTAGCCGGGACAAAATGTTTTGGAAAAGGTCCCCAAACAAAGCACACAACCCGTCTGATCAAAGGACTTTACCGACGGCAAAGCTTCACCTTCAAACCTGAGTTCACAATAGGGGTTATCCTCAATTACCACTACCTGGTGTTTCATAGCTGCTTTCACCAGCCGCTCTCTTCTTTCCAAGCTCCAGGTCCTTCCGGTTGGATTCTGAAAGTCAGGGATTACGTAAATAATTTTCACTCTTTCCGTACTTGCCAGAATCCTTTCCAGTTCATCCGGGATCATACCATCATTATCGGTTGGCACCTCTACAAACTCGCAGCCGTAAGCCCGGAACGCGCTTATTGCAGCTAGATAGGTAGGGCTTTCACATAAGACAACATCCCCCTCATCCAGAAACACCTTCCCGGAAAGGTCTAAGGCCTGCTGGGAACCATGGGTTAAAAGTATGTTTTCAAAATCAAAGGAGGTTCCCAGTCTGGAATTCATTCTGCTCGCAATCCATTCCCGCAGCGGGGTATAACCCTCAGTGGTAGTGTATTGCAGGGCCTTGGCGCCTTCCTCCTCGAGTACAATTCTATTGACTCTTATTATTTCCTCAATCGGAAAAAGCTCTGGAGCAGGCAGACCACCTGCAAACGAAATAATCTCTGGTCTCTCCGTTACTTTCAGAATTTCCCTTATCTCCGAAGCCTGCAAATGCTCCATTCTTCTGGCATACTTAAATTCCATACCAACACCTCCATAATATAAAACGAACAATCGCTCATTACTTAATAAGTGGATCTTCAAACAATAGGATTGATTTCCATATTGCTATTACCCTCAAAGTCATCATACTTCTCAATTAGCTCTTTCATAGCCTCACATAATCTTTGTATCCCTTCGGATATATCCTTTAGGGCTACAAAGGTGAAGTTTAAGCGTATATAATTGTCACCTTGATCAGTTGTAAAAAAAGCAGTACCGGGAACGAAAACCACCTTGCGCTCTGCGGCTTTGGCAACCAGCTTGGAGGCTGAAACTTTCATTGGCAGCTTACACCAAATGTAATACCCCCCCCTGGGTCTGTTCCATATCAAATCTGCCGGAGCATATTTTACCAGTGCATCGTACATGGTATCCCTTTTTACCTGATATTCCCTGCAAATTTTAGGAATATGCCGGTCGAGCCCTCCATTTACAATAAACCTTTCTACTATCCATTGAGATAGGCTGCTGGAATGCAAATCCATTATCTGCTTGGCAGCTGCAAATTTTATTACTGCCTTCTTATGCGCTGCCATCCATCCCAACCTTAAACCTGAATATATGTTCTTGGAAAATGTGCTTAAATAAATAACATAACCCTGGTTATCCATGGACTTAAGGGTAGGAAGGGTATGACCCTCATAACAAAGATCTCCATAAGCATCATCCTCAAGAATAAGGACCCGGTATTTATAGGCTAGTTCAACCAGTCGCCTTCTTCTCTCCAACTCCATTTCGGCGCCAGTTGGGTTATGGAAATTGGGGATGGTATATATCAGCTTGGGCCGGTATCTTTGCAGGAGCTGCTCCAGTAAATCAACCCGCATGCCCTTATCATCAGTCGGAATTCCCACAACTCTGGCTCCAATTGCTTTAAACGATTGTATCGCAGGAAAAAACGAGGGCTCCTCCACGATAACTATATCGCCCGGATCAAGCAATATTCTAGCCGTCAAATCTATCCCCTGCTGTGAACCGGAAAGCAGCATTACCTCATCAAATTGGCAATATACCCCTCGTTTCTGCATTAAACCGCATATAGCTTCGCGAAGTGAAGTAAAGCCTTCTGTCGGGGAATGGAGCAATGCCTTGTAATTCTTTTGGCTAATTAATTCATGTTCAATTCCCTGCAAGGCTTCTATAGGACCTGTTTCCGGAGAAGCAATTCCGGTAGCAAAAGAAATCACATCTTTTCTGCTGGCTAAAGTAAGTAAGTCTTTAACGATATGCGAGTCAATTCCATTTGAATAGATACTGAAGATCTGATTCCAGGAAGGCTCGGGCAGTTTGTCGCCAGCTGATGTCAATTCATCCTGAAGACATGCCAGAACAATAGTTCCCTGACCCACACGTGAACCAACCAGACCCTCAGCTTTTAATTCCCGGTAAGCATTCAAAACGGTTGTTCTATTAACACCCAGGCTCTCAGCCAGTTTTCTTTCCGGCGGAAGCCGAAAACCCGGTATAATTTCACCGGAGATGATTTGTCTGCGTACCTGCTCGAAAATCTGCATATAAATAGGTGTATCAATCTCTCTGTTAATTGTTATCCTCATGCCAATCACTCCATTGGATTAATCCAATTTCATTATATACTGAAATAAAACGTCTAAACAACAACCAATACATATATTTATTAGCCATCCAATATGCGTTGTGAAACGTAATCGCACAGTTCACAGTTCTTCTAAAATGCGCTACAATTTCTTATAGGTATTAATCTGAACAGGATGGAGGTATTGCTCTGAACACTGAAAATAGGGATTTTAATAAAGATGCGGCCACCTGGGACGAAGTTCCTGGAAGGGTTAAGATGGCCAACAATATTGCTAATACAATATTAGACGTAATCAGTCTGAACTCTAATATGAATGTTTTAGATTTCGGTTGTGGAACCGGACTTGTAACCCTGCGATTGCAGCCGTTTGTCGCTTCCATAGTGGCGGTTGACAGTTCTGCCGGAATGCTGGAAGTTCTCAATAAGAAAATCGAGAGTCAAAATATTACCAACATCACAACCCAACAACTGGATATCGAACACGGTGACGTTCTGGAAGGCTCGTATGATCTGATAGTAAGTAGTATGACCCTGCATCATGTAAGAGAAACCAAGCCTCTCCTCGAACAGTTCTGCAAAATAGCTGCTCCCAATGGCTATCTCTGCATTGCTGATTTAGACCCTGATCAAGGTCTGTTCCACGGCTACTATGAAGGGATATTTCACTTCGGATTTGATCGAGACACAATGCGTCGGACCTTTGAGGAACTAGGATTTGATAATATTGAGTTTCGGACTGCAGCCGAGATAGTTAGATTTGTACCGGGCGGAATGCGACCTTTTACCATATTTCTAGTTGTCGGTCAGAAAGTTGGGTAATAATAAGCTCTCAAAATTAATTAACATCCCACTTTATCAATTACAGTGTCTACAGTTTACCTTAAGTTGATATTAAGGACTGGTTAGATTAATCCTTTTTCAAGGGATATATGCAAAAATGAGCGGGCTAAAATCATCATGAGATTTTAGCCCGTTTAATCATAAAGAGTGATCGCTTCATATATAGCCAGAACCTGGTAGTATGACCCAAAGCTATTTGGGCAGGAGTTGACCAAGCTCCATGGGTAGAGGGAAGAGAATGGTGGTATTCTGGGTATTGGATAACTCGGAGAGGGAGCGCAGCATTCGAACCGTCAGCGCTCCGGGACTCTTAACTAAAATCTCTGCCGCATTAGCTAACTCCTCGGCAGCCTGACGCTCACCCTGAGCCTGGATGACGGCTGCGCGGCGATTGCGCTCCGCTTCGGCCTGGCGGGCGATAGCCCGGTGCATTTCCTGGGGCAGGGTCACATCCTTTATCTCCACTGCCGTTACCTTGATCCCCCAGGGTTCGGTAGATTCATCTACAATATGCTGGATGGTTTCATTCAGCTTTTCCCTCTGGGATAGGATAGTATCTAAATCGGCGGTACCTGTTACGCTGCGCAGGGTGGTTTGCGCCAACTGGTTGGTCGCTTCATGAAAGCGTTCCACATTCACTACCGCTTTGTCCGGTTCCACCACCCGGTAATAGAGCACTGCGTTTACCTTACAGGAAACATTATCACGGGTGATGACCTCCTGGGGCGGTACGTCGAACACGATGGTCCGCAAGGACATCCGGATAATCTGGTCAATAAATGGAATAATCAGAATCAGGCCAGGTCCACGCACCCCACCTAGCCTGCCCAGGCGAAAGAGCACTGCTCGTTCGTATTCAGGTATAATCTTCACTGCCATACTCAGTAAAATTACCAAAACGACAATTATCACTACTACGTTTAATAACGGGGCCAGCATTGACATGATATTTCCTCCCATCTTTTCATCAATCTAAAGAATCAGCAACAGGTTCCACCACCAAGATAAGTCCTGCTTTTTCCAGAATCCTCACCCTGGTTCCCTCCACAATCTTCTGCTCATCCCGAGATCGAGCCTGCCATATCTCACCCTGCACCCGTACTAGGCCCAGAGGATCCAGGTTCCTCATTACAAGTCCCACCCGACCGGTAAATTCCATCTCCCCATGGCTCGGCCGCAGCCGCCGCAGCCGCCAAATCCCTCTCACGATCACCGCCAGAAGAGCCGCTCCTACTACCCCAATACCGATAGCCATAGCCCGAAAGGAAGCCCACCAGGTCAACGGCAGGAGGGGCTCGACCGGGAAAAAAAGAATACCCAAAACGATGCTCGCAATTCCACCTACCCCCAGAATGCCGAGGGCGGGAGTAAAAGCTTCTGCAGCCAGGAGGCCAACCCCTAATACAATTAAAATGCCGGCGGTCAGGTTCACCTCGAAAAGTCCCATTCCGTAAAGACCTAGGATTAGGCAGATGGAACCCAGAATTTCCGGCACGAAAAAGCCCGGTGCAGTGATAGCGATAATCAGTCCATAGATACCGATCATCACCAGGAGCATAGCCAGCATGGGGTTGCTGATCACATGAACCAGGCGTTCGTTAATATTCATTTCCAGGTTCTCCACCCTGGCCCCAGCAGTATGCAAAGTGTGCTGCCCTTCTCCGGTCTGTACCGTCTTACCATCCACTTTCTGCAGCAGTTCCTCCAAAGTTGCAGCCTCAAAATCTATCACCCCTTGCGCCAAGGCGTCCCGGTTATTAAGGCTCAGGTTCTCCTTCACAAAGCGCTCCGCCAGGTCGGTCGGTCGTCCCCGTAAGCTAGCCAGGCTCTTCATATGTTCCGCCATAAAACTAATAGTCTTCTGGTCGACCGCCCTGATTTCTCCCGTGCTGCTCGACTTCACCGGCATCGACGCTCCGCAGGTAGTTCCAGGCGACATGGCAGCCAGGTTCCCGCTCAAGAGAATATACGTCCCCGCCGACGCGGCAATGGCCCCACGCGGAGTAACAAAAGTAACCACGGGCACCTTTGAAGCTGACACCGCCTCAATAATATCCAGAGTGGCAGAAACCAGGCCTCCCGGAGTATCCAGGGTAATCACCACCGCCTCCACCCCGTTTTCCTCCGCGGTCTTAATTCCCCGGATGATATGCGATGCTGTCCCAGCCGTTACCGTACTATCCACCTGAATGCTGTAGATCAGAGGTGGTGCAGCTGCCATCGCCTTCTGCAGACAGATCCCTGGAACAGAAATATATATAATGAAGAAGAAAAGCGCCAGCCATCTTATCCGCTTCTGCAAATTCAATCACCTCCGTTCCTATTATTTATGTGCGAACACGGCGAGATTTATAACAAAAAAAAACAGACCCGAAGGTCTGGAAGTAGCATTTGTACAATAACCTGGGGTCTGAACTGTGTTTTATGATCTTACTGGTTCAGAAACCATCTCATTTAAAGACGATATAACACCATTATATAAAGCCTGCGCCGCTTTGAGTCTGAATGTTTCATCCATAAGGTTCTTTCTATCCGATTCATTGGAAATATAACCCACATCTACACTGACCGCCGGCATTATTGTTTCCCTGAGTACTTTAATATTAAGCTCTTTTATTCCTGAATTAGAAGTCTGTAATTGACTTAGCAGTTCATTTTGAAGAAGTTCAGCGAGTCTTTTACTATCTATTCCCTGGGTTTTCTTACCGGCGGAAAAGAAGGAGGTTGAAGTCCCATTAGCCTCGCCTTTTAGTGCACTATTGTTGTGAATACTTAAAAGCAGTGCGGCCTTTTCACCATTGGCCATGTTAACTCTATCGTCCAGTGTCAGAATGCGGTCATCCTGGCGAGTCATCTCTACCCTTATTCCCGATTTCTGCAGCATTTCATATAATTTGAGCGAGATATCCAGATTCAAGTCCTTTTCCTTTACCTGAATGAGGCTGGGATCAGTTCTATCGGAGGGGTAGATGGCACCGAAGTCATCTCCGCCATGCCCCGGATCAATAACCACTAATTTGTCTTTAATACGCTCATTGTTTAATATACTAACCATGCCGCTTGGGGAAGGCTTTTTACTGACGGTATCGGTAAGAATAACCGCCCCCGCTGCTATGCATAATACGATAGCCAGAACCGATAGCTTATAAGAGCCTTTTTTAAACCTCTGTATCATTTTGATTCTCCTTTCCACTTGACCGCTAGTTTCGTTGAAGCTTATGAGATTCGCCTGTCTATGCATATGGGAAAACAAGCGGGATAAATCCAAAATGGTCATTCCGTAGGGGATTGCATTGGGTTCCCCCAAAACCTCCAGCACAAGCGTGTCGCAGGCTAGCTCTCGATCATGCCGCATCTCTTTTATCGCCAGCCATACCAGGGGGTTAAACCAGTGGATTATGGCGGCCAGGATCGAAATGATGTTGAAGATTAGATCCCCTCTCTTGTAATGGCCCTGTTCATGTAAGAGGATGTGCTGTAACTGGTCAGGATTAACCTGTATTCTAATATCCTCTGGCAAGTAAATGGCGGGATGGATAACACCCGATATACAAGGACTCTTGAAGAATGAATTCATGTATATGGGGATTTTCCTCTTGATCTGAAGTTTTTCACAGCACTGCTCCGCCAGTAATAGGATTGCGGTATCCGAAACTTTTTTAGAACCTTTAAGCCTGCTTTTAAACCTGATGGCAAGAGCTAGAGATAACAATACCGAAACCGCACATCCAACCATCCAGATATAAGGGATGCCCAGTAATAAGAGGAGTTGAATATTAAAAGGGATTCTGTTTGCAGGTGCTTTATCTGACGCCTGGCTATCAGCAGAACCTTCTTCTGGTTTGATCAAAGATTGGTATGAAGAGGGAAGGTCCATGTTCAATAATTCGTTGTCCTGATAGCTGGTCAGAATCTGCATTCTTTGTGGAATCAGGTTGGATATGCTTACCGGGCTTTGAAGCTGAATTGGCATCAAGAGCCGCATGAAAATCAATAACCATAAAATATGAAAAACACGAGCTGAGATGCGACTGCGCAAAGTCTTTTTCAGTATTAGTAGTAGCGCAATGAGCACGCTGGCTATAATTGAAGCATAAATTATGTGCAAAAAAACCAGAATCACGGCATTCATTAGTTAAGTCCTCTCTCCTATAAACACTCCGCCAGTTAATCCGTCGTTATAGACATTACCTTTTCTTGTCCGGTGGCGGGCTCTGTTTTTTCTTCTTTTCCAGGAGTTGCTGAAGCCTTTCAATCTCCTTGTCCGACAAATTTTCATCTTCGATAAAGCTTGAAAAAAGCATGCCTACGGCTCCATCATATACTCTTTCTAAAAATGAACAGCTTTCCGCTCTTATACAATCCTTTTCAGAAACCAGGGGATAGTATGAGTAACTTCGTCCCAACTTTTCAAAGCCTACCGCACCTTTTTTTAGCAGCCGGTTAATAAACGTTTTTATAGTTTGATCGGAACATTCCATTTTGCTGGACAGGGAAAGTATTATTTCTTCAGAACTTATCGGACTTTTTTTCCAAATCAGCTTCATAACTTCCCATTCAGCATCGGATATTTTAGGAATACTCATGCGCGACCTCCAGGCATTAATTTGTTTACAAATGTAAACGATATTTATAGTTTACATTTGTAAACAAATAAGTCAAGTACTTTGTGTCATTTTTAAAAAAAAGTTAGCACCAGTCTACCCGACCAACCATCCACAAGCTTTTCGAACAAGCTGAATTTCTAGGGGTTATTTTAAAAGATGCATTTGAGCAAATATCCAAAGCATATTTGTAAGACGTACCTTGAATAAGAACTAAGCTATCCAGTAGAATTAAATGAGAAATTTAGACGGTTAGGTGACTGACACCATAATGTATCGAAAGGAGTTTTCAGAATGGAAAATGAAGCAAAGGTTTTAGATGCCTTTAATAAGGCAGGAGCACCGATGAATGCTAAAGGAATTGCAGAATCAACGGGGCTGGACAAAAAAGTAGTAGATAAAATAATTAAAAAACTAAAAAGTGAAGAAAAAATACGTTCACCGAAAAATTGTTATTACGAGCCTGTATAAGCATTAAGGACGGGGTTATTGAGATATCCTTTAGTTAAATTTTGTCGATAACCCCGCCCCCCTTAACACCTATTCTGTATTCCTCAACATCATCTTCCGGGTTTACCTCGAAAAATAAGTTGGAAAAAACACCGCCTCTATACGATAATTGGTAATAGCGTATTGAGGCATATTTATTTTGCTTATCATTGGATAGGGAAGAGTATTAAATGGAAGTCGGAGCATTGTTTGCAACAGCGTTTATCGTGGGTTTATCAGGGGCTATGATGCCCGGTCCATTTCTGACCGCATCAATTGCTGAAAGCATTCGGCGTGGATTTTGGGCTGGCCCATTAATGGTCTTGGGTCATGCCATCCTGGAACTTGTACTGGTATTGGCCTTATTGGAAGGCCTGGCATCATTCTTGACCAGAGCTGATGTTACCAGTGTGATTGGGGTTATGGGTGGGGCATTTCTAATATTTATGGGTTTTAATATGAGTCGGGATGCTCTGGGTGGACACATTTCTTTAGATGCTATTCAGGCATCCGGGAAACAGGTAATACGTATTCATCCAGTAGTAGCTGGGATCACCTTCAGTCTGGCCAACCCTTTGTGGCATTTATGGTGGGCTACCGTAGGCCTCAGCTATATAAGTCTGGCGATGAAAAGCGGAACCATAGGGCTAGCTTCATTTTACAGCGGACATATATTTGCAGACTTAGGCTGGTATTCCTTAGTGTCTCTTGCAGTGACTGGGGGGCGCCGCTTTATCAGCCAGGGTATTTATAATTTTATCCTACTTGCTTGTGGGGTTTTCTTATTGGGGTTGGGAATTTATTTTATATATACTGGATTCCGCTAGCAGAGAGCAATTAAGGAGATACAAAAGAGTTAATGTTGTCGATAACCCTGTCCCCTTGCCACCTACTGCTTTAGCCAATATTGACTTCCATCAGTCTTTCGGTCCATAAAGCCAAAATCAATTAAATACCTTCTCAAGGTTACATAATCCTCATCGACCTCTTTTACTATTGCATTTACTTCTTTCTCATTATAGAATCGGTTGATCTCAAAACGGCAGACTACCTGTTGCATTTTATCCAAATAAACTAAGTATTCAAACTTAGACCCATGGGATTTTGCCACATGGTCCTGCATATACTTCTTCCCTGACACGGAAGAAGTTCCGACGTTATAGGTACTGTCTTTTTCGACTTTCTTTCCACAGAGCAAACATATATAATAATCATCTACTTTCACATATCCATTTTTCAATTCTTCGGGCGAAGCATTTCTAAAGAGCTCAGAAATATCCATTTTTAAACACGCTCCTTGCATATTTTTTTCATCCGAGACTTCATTGTCTTGAGTAAATCAGGATTTTAATTCCTCCAGTTATAATAATTTCGCTGTTTGGAGATAGACAAATAATATGTTGGTTTATAATTACACAAACATTTTATCATTTTGTTTATAATGTTACAATAATAAATGCAATTTTCTGATTGTGATATATGACATCATAGAACCACTTATCCCTAATTACGCAATTTAATTGTTGATGTGTGTTTTAATAAAAGCACAAATCTCATTCATTGCTTGCTGAGCCTCCGGAAAAAAGGGGGTAACTGCAGGATAGCAATGAAACAAACCCTCCCCAACGTTCAATTTGACGTCTACACCTGCAACTTTCGCTTTTTCTGCAAATCGTGTCGAGTCATCGAGCAGGGTTTCATCTCCACCCACATAGATGAGTAGAGGCGGGAGTCCATGAAGATCCCCATAAAGAGGAGATATATACGGTAATCCCAGGTCATTATCTCCGGCATAATGTCTGCCGCAAGCGGGGCCCATCCCCTCAGGAGCCAGACACACCTTGGCATTTGTTTGGTAGGAATCGCCAGTGCACTTATGATCGGTAACGGGAGAGTACGCCACTGCTCCTGCAGGCAGGGGAATACCTTGATCCCGGAGGGCAAGTAACGTGGCTAGAGCTAAACCACCCCCAGCCGAATCTCCAATAAATACTATGTGAGAGGGTGATACACCCTGTTCCAATAACCAGCGATACGTTGTCAACGAATCCTCCAGTGCAGCAGGAAAAGGATGTTCGGGAGCCAAACGGTACTCAAACAACAGTGCACCAATCCCACTGCCTTTAACAAACTTGGCAGCAATAGACCGGTGAGCCCGGCAGGTACCCGACACATACCCGCCACCATGAAAATAAAGCATCACTTGGTCTTTCCTCGCTGGAGTAGGCAAAATCCATTCAGCCGATATATCAGCAATGGTGACAGGCGATACTTCGATCCCAGCCGGCAGCTTGCCGAATTTCCCAGCACCATCTTCAACATCTTGGCGGAAACGAAGTATCGATTCATAATTATTCCAATCAATGATTTCTCTTTTCGGGCGTAAACGTAACAAATTGCGGTTTTGCAATAAGAATTTGCAGAGACGAGCTCTTATACTTAACATACTTTATCCTCTCCTAAAATTTTATATCTTTTGATCATTACTCATTCTTGTTTGGCGCCATTCATAAAAAGATCCACGCAGCTTTCAATAGTTTCGCGGGCATTGAAAGTTTCCGGTTTCATGTAAAACTCCTGCGCTACTTCAACAAAAACAAACTCAAACAGGGCGATCAGTATATCAAAGGGTAAATCACTCCTGATTTCGCCATCTTTTTGGCCGAGGATAATTATCTCATTAGCCAGTAGTTTAATACCGCTTTTCACACCTGCATTCCGGTGAACAGAAATCATATTCTGGATTTGATAAACCAGGTACTTTTCAAAGATTTCCTTTTGCTCCTGCACTCCTTCCATTAACGTACTCAGAATTAATATCATGCGCGAGCGAGTATCAGGCATCTTGGAGAACTGGAGGACTCTTTCAGAGTTGTTTGCTTGGAAATTCAGCTGAATATATTCGCTAATTATAGCTTCCTTGACCGGGAAATAATTGTACAAGGTTCCTTTGGCAATGTCGACCTCATTGGCGATTTGCTCCATGGTAGTAACATCCACACCTTGTTTCTTAAACAACTCCATTGCTATAGTAATGATCTTTTGTTTGGTCTTTTCCTTTTTTCGTTCAACTCGGCTTCCACTGGGTAATTCTTTTGAATTCATATCTTCACTCCTTGAACATAGTACTTATGTGTACATGGTAAAGTACTGAACGTAGTTCGAACATGAACCTAGCATAAAACAACTTCATCCTTTTTGCAAGCACTAACAAATTTCGAAGTAGAAAGTGATTATATTTTTAGAATCAGGATATTAAATGTGAGATAAAATGATAATGGATTTTGGATGAGTAGACTGGTGCCAATGCAGGTTCATTCCGTTTTCGAGGTTATTACCATTTCCTTCGATCGTATTTACTTTGGCCTTATCTTAATTCTAGTCATTGTAAAAGAACTCGCTGGGGAGTTCTTAAGAATAAGCGTCATAGCAGATGTAATAATGTGTATTATTCTAGGATTGATGATCGGCCGATTAAGCGGAATTTACCTGCGGGTAAATTATCTTAAAAATACTGAATTCTCAAGACAGTAAACACTTTATTAATATAGTCCCGACTGGTTAAAATCTATATTTGTCCACTTGGCAATAAAATCCTTTATGCAAAGAAGTATTAAGGCACAACCTCCACCGGGTTATGCCTTAAGTATCATTTTATTTAGTTATTGTTCACTTGTTATTAATAATAATAACAAGTGAACAGCTATAGTGCTTTTGCAAGTACCATTAACTTTTCTGCCATTTGAGCAATTTCCATAACCGTTGCCGATACTTCTTCTGTTGCTGCGGCCTGTTCCTGGCTTTGTTTAACCGTACTTTTTGATGCATCGACTGTAGTTTCTACCAAGCTTTCAATTTCTTTAATTAGGGTACCTATATTATCTGCTGCATCTTTTGTCTGATCGGACAGTTTCCTTATCTCCTCAGCAACCACTCCGAATCCACGACCATGTTCTCCTGCTCTGGCGGCTTCAATAGCTGCGTTCAATCCAAGCATTTTTGTCTGACTGGCTACATTACGTGTAAAACCTAGAGCATTACTGATACTCTCCGTATTTCTTTTGATGGCCTGTATTCGTTCAGCCAGCTGCCCTTCGGTAGTATTAATGTCACCTGCTGACGCAGCTATTTCCTGCATAACGTTAGACATATTTCCAGTGCTGGTGTTAATTTTTTCAGCCATGTCAATGAGGTCGTAGGCCAGATTACGGGGTGTCGTAATGGCAAACGTACCAACCAAATCGCCAGTTGCTTCATCAAACAGAGGAATACCCAAAGTTCGTATGTGTCCCAGTTTTTTGGTGCGAATGTTCAATTGAACCCTTTGTCTCTTTTTCATGGCGTGATCAGATATGTCATTCTCCACCAAAGGGGTGCCTGCTTTTTTATCTTTTAAATCAAATTTTTCCGATCCCATTGTCTTAATGATATTCTCAAGATCGGCCAGCCCAACCCATGCTCCTTCGGCTTGGGACTCTATAATAATGGGAGCAAACACATCAAAGGCTTTTTCTATAGGATGCAATTGGGGAGAAAATACTCCGTAAGTACCTACGACCGGTCTATTATCGTCATCGTCCTCAAAGATAGGTGCTACCCACAGATGAAGCCTGGTTCCATATATGCTTTTATCGATTCCCTGAGATATCGGATTTCGTGCCTTAATACAGCGTTCTATGGCTCCTCCTTGAACTAATCGCTCTCCAACTTTGATCCCGTGGAGGCTAATGTTATGGTTTTCAACGAAATCATAGCTGTTCGTATCGGTAGTAAAATAGATAACGCCATCCTTGCCATAAGTCTGAATAAGGAAACTGGCGGAGGTACGAAATGATTCCTTTTTGCTGCGAACCTGTTTCAGTTTTTTCTCGTGGCCTTCCATACATGTCATCATCACATTGGCAACACTGGATTCGATTAGAGTGGCACCAGGTGGTTTTAATTTTAAAGCTTGCTCCCGGACCCGTTCACTCCCGGTCGCTTCAATAATAAAATCCAATCTGGGCTGCTGCAACATTTCCTCCAAAACCGTAAATATAGGGACGTTCAATGCTTGAGCTAACTTCATTCCTGGAGATTCAGGATTAATATCACAGATTCCATGGATATTAAATTCCTCAAGCTCGCTAAATGTTCCCAACATCAAGCTGCCGCCCTTACCCCCACCAATGATGGCAATATTTGTCATATGCAATACACCCCTTTATATATCTATTTACTTAATGTATTATCCTTTTTAATCCATAATCCTCCATTATTTAAAAAAATAAAATTAATTAATAGTTTTTTTACATCTGCAGCCGATTATAGCTGATAATTATATTAAAAATATTGTGCTTCATTATCCCTTGACTTTGCTCCTGGGGTAAGCTTTAGACTATAATTGCACCGGTGCAAAGGAGTGGATGTTAATAAATGTATACCATCGGCCAGTTTTCTAGAATATGTCAGGTTTCAGCCAAGGCCTTGCGTCACTATGAGAAGATAGGGCTGCTAATCCCAGCGAAGGTGGATGATTACAATCAGTACCGCTATTATTCACGGGAACAGGTTGACACGGTCAAGGGCATTCTATTCATGAAAGATCTGGGGATTCCGCTGAAAACGATCAAAAGCATCGTGGAACAGGGCAGCCAGCCAGAGGAGATAGCAAATGTGCTGGAAGAACACAGATCCTCGCTCATGGAACAGCTGAGTACCATTAATCATCGTCTGGTGAGACTGGCCGGATGGAGAAAATCTTTGGAGGCGAGAAAAATGAACGATACGCAAGGTTATGATATTCGTTTACAGAATGTTCAAGAAACTATGGTTTATTCATCGAGAAAAGTGTTGACCGATTTTCATCACGAGCTGCCATTGCTTTTACGAGGACTATTGGAAGAGCTGCTTGCCAAGGGTGGGGTCTGTGCTGGCGCTCCAGTGATTCTTTACCATGATAATTTTTACGAGGAATCTTTTAATCCGGAACGCGTAGATGTCGAAGCAGCGTGGCCGGTGGCTGATCCTGATCTGGCCAACAACATACTGCCAGCAATACTGGTGGCTGGCTGTACGTATGTAGGACCATATGACGGGTTAGAAAATGCTTATGAGGCGGTTATGGCTTGGTTAAATGAAAACGGCTACAAAGCTCAGTTCCCCACCCGCGAGGTATCTCTTAACGACCCATCCACTACCCCCCCGGAACAACTGGTAACCCAAATTCTAATCCCCGTCGAGCCGGGAAAGTAGGGAATGAGTAGGGGAGGAATGACTATACCCTCATGGACACAGAATATATTGTATATAAAAATGAACGGGCTAGAATCAACAGAGTTTTGATTTTGGCCCGTTTTTATTGGAGTAAAAATAATTTTTCAAATTAGCCTTAAAGGATTATGGTAAATAATGGCGAAAGATAGAATGGATATTAAGAATTATATTGCAAAGGGGAAGATACAATGCCTGCTACTTGGGAGCAACAAATTATAGAAAATAATGAGGAACGAGAAAGGTTAACTCTTTCCCGATATGCTTGCCCAAATCAAGTAGCCATTCGTTTTAAACCTGAGAGTATTCCTGATTCAATAAATGTTAGACCCGCCTTTTTTCATGATACAGACAGGATTATTCATTCTCTTGCCTATAGTCGCTATATTGATAAAACTCAGGTTTTTTTCCTTTTTGAAAATGATCATATAACCCATCGAGTTCTTCATGTTCAACTAGTATCTAAAATAGCTAGAACGATTGGTCGCTTTCTAAGATTAAATGAAGATTTAATTGAGGCAATTGCTCTTGGGCACGATATCGGCCATACGCCTTTTGGCCATGATGGGGAAAAATATCTAAACCGGATTTGTGAAGAACAGGGGATAGGCTATTTCCGGCATAATGCACAGAGTGTACGATTTCTGACGGAATTGGAAAACAGTGGTCAGGGGTGGAATCTTTCACTTCAGGTTTTGGATGGAATTCTGTGCCATAATGGCGAGTCTATTTCCGAGCAATATTGCCCAGCTCCTATCAAAACAGGAAATGATTTTCTCAAAGAATACCATCGATGTTTTACTGAAGCTGACTATGGGAAAGAATTAAAGCCATTTACGCTAGAAGGTTGTGTTGTTCGAATATGTGATGTTATTGCGTATGTTGGTCGTGATATAGAAGATGCCATCACGGTAAAATTGATTGCTAGGGATGAGATCCCGGATAATGTATCAGATGTCCTTGGCAATTCGAACCGTGATATAATTGATAGTCTAGTTCGCGATTTGGTTAAAAACAGTATAGAACGACCTTATCTAAGCATTTCACCTCATGTTCTAGAAGCGCTCAAATCACTGCTAGACTTTAATTATCAGACTATCTATTTTGCTCCTGTAAAACAACAGCAAAATGCTAAAATTGAAAAGATGTTCAGGTTGATGTTTGAGACTTTCCTTGATGATGTTAAACAAGGTAAAACGACCTCGAGAATATTTAAGGATTGTCCCAATATCCTGAATGATAATTTCCGAAAGCAAACACCAGAAGCTCGGATAATAATAGACTATATTGCTGGTATGACAGACGACTATTTCCTAAATACCTTTAAGGAGAATTTTTTACCCCAACGATACGGGTTAACACTAACAGAATAACATCGATGTTATTTCACACCCAAGTGTTCTGGATAAAGAGAAATGCAATGAGATACTGAGGAAAATCAAGGAAGTTGATGGAGTATCGCTGCGACAAATCGCAAGAGTTACGGGACTTAGCCTAAATTCCGTTTTTAAGGCGTAGCCAGAAGAAAACAAAAAGAACGTCCCTATGTTTCAAGAGGTGAATATCTGTGATGTCGAGATTTAAAGATACAGCACAACATGTCATGCTGCGCACACCAAATCAAATCTATATTGCGCCCAGTCAAGCACTTTGCGGATACGTTGCGCACTATACCATCTCTTTTGCAGGCAATAATGCTGTGCCGGACAGTCTAACGTTGATTCCTGATGCAAGCGGCTGTTTGATTTTCACCTATGATGGTTACTCCTTAACCAGCACATTATGGGGAGCAACCACCAAAACCTATATTGTGAAAAACGATGTGAACAGTTGCCCCATGCGGCTATTTATAGAATTTCTGCCAGGCGGACTGTTTTCTCTTACGGGAATAAAGCAAACCGATTTGACAGATTTGCAGATGCCGATATGGCAAATAGACAGTCGATTACATACATTTGTTGCCAATGCTTTCGAAAGCGCCAAAAACCTCAGCAGCTTTATAGATATGCTTAACTTAATTCTATTATCCTATATGCAAAACAGAGTTTTGCCACAAGTTTTAGTTTCTGCAATAGCGAATATAAATCAGTACGAAGGCTGTTTATCCGTTAAACAACTTGCAAATATGGAATTTTACAGTGACAGACATCTAAACCGGCTTTTTAATGATTATCTAGGCATAAATGTTAAAACCTTTTCGAAAATTGTAAGAATCAATCATGTGCTGAAGAAATTGAGTGGCGGACATTACCCAACTGTAGATATTGCTCAAACAGCAGAATTCTACGATCAGGCTCATTTTATACATACTTTTAAATCTATATGTGGTATAACTCCAAAAAAATATCTAGAAAGCATGTCTGAATTTTACAATGAACCATTTAAATTCTGATATATAATTACGGCGGTATTTAAAATAAATATTTGCAAAGGAGAGAGAACATGAAATTTACCGGTCCACTTATTGCTGTAAATAATATTGAAGTTTCGAAAACTTTTTACCAGGAGGTTCTTCATCAACAAATCGTACTTGATTTCGGAATCTGTGTTACATTTGAGGGGCCTTTTACCATACAGGAAGGTTTTGCAGAATTGGTTGGCTTCGACAAAAATGATATGATTCAATGTTCAAAGAATTTTGAATTGTATTTTGAAGAAGAGAATCTTGATGACTTTGTGAAACATCTTAAAAAACGCCCTGAAATTAAGTGTGTTCACGATGTAAAAGAATATGATTGGGGTCAACGTGTCATCCGTTTTTATGACCCTGATATGCATATGATTGAGGTAGGTGACAGCATGGAATCAGTCATTAAAAGCTTTTTGAAACAAGGATTATCTATTGAAGAGACAGCTAAACGCACCATGCACCCAATTGAATTCGTGAGAAAATGCTTGTAGGCAAGCAGGTTCGGTTCTTGCTCTTGCGCGTTTAAGCTTGGGCCCATCCCAATATCATACTGCTAAGGTATGGATTTCTTTTGATGCTTTGGAAAAGATTATCGGATAAAATGGCAATACGATTCACTTCATAACTATTAAAAATTTTTTGCTAAATGAAACGTAATCTATATTTGTTTTGGAGGTGATAATAGTTGTTAAGTCCATGTGGAGTGAAATGCAATGAATGCAAAGATTTTAACCAAACCTGCAAAGGATGCCGGGTAATTGAGGGAAAGGTTTATTGGGCTCAATATGTAAACAAAACAACCTGCCCTATTTACCATTGCTGCATAACCGATAAGCAGCATGAGCATTGTGGACAATGCGAAGATCTGCCCTGCTCAATCTACTATGATACACAAGATCCATCGACCAGTCTTGAAGAACACGAGGCCGGTATCAAATTGCGTGTAAGCCTGCTACTGGATAAGTAAAGGCGTCGAGTTTGTTGTATCCAATGCTTCGCATTATCAATATAATGCGTACAATTGATTGTGATCATCGGAGAAATGAAGGGGTATTTCTGTGAAATATGAATGGCTTGATGAATACTGTCTTTCTAAGAATGGAGCAATAAAAGACTTTAAGATGGAATGGGATGCAACCAGATATCTGATTGGCGGGAAGATGTTCGCCATGCAAGGCGGAGACAAATACAAAAAGGCGATTATTACCGTAAAGTGTGAGCCGTTTTTTGGGGAGTTATTACGACAGCAATATGAACATATCGTTCCGGGATATTACATGAATAAAGAATACTGGAATTCGGTATATTTAGATGGTGATGTACCGGATAATGTTTTGAAAGAAATGATAGAAATGTCCTATCAATTAGTGTTCAACTCGTTAAGTAAAAAGGTGCAAAAGGAATTTAGGATGGAGCAACAAATTTAACCACAGGGATGGTATCGTTGTCCTTTTACCTCCACGAACAAATATAACCCTCAGCAACATCTATCGCAGTAAATATGCAAAATCCCATAAAGCTAAGTATTACAATTCCAGCATACATATCGAGATAATTTACCCGCATCCAGGAATCCATGATGAAATATCCCATGCCATATTCAGTTCCAAAGGTTTCAGTAAAAAATAGTATGGATACTGCTGTCCCCAGAGCCAGGCGGGTAGCAGTTAAAACCTCTGATAGGGAAGCAGGGAATATGATTTCTGTGAAGATTTGCAGCTGGCTGGCCCCCAGGGATTGCAGGGAGCGGAAGGTTTCTTCGGGAATGGCTTTAACCGCATCCCTCGATGAAATTATGATCTGAAAAATTATTATTAATACGATCATGATTAGCTTCGATACTTCACCTAAGCCGAACAGCAGCATTATGATTGGCAGCAGTGCAAGCTTAGGCACCGGATAGGTGAAATACACCAGCGGTGATAGGAGTTTGTCAACTCTTTCAAAATAGCCCATTAAAAAGCCTAAGGGGACTCCAAGCAAGATGGAAATTGCGATTCCGCCCAGGATTCTACCTAGACTGTGCAGGACATGGATTTCAATTTTGGTCTGAAATATCTCTGCGATAGTTTTGAATACTGCAAATGGTGATGGAATTATGGGGATACTAAATATCAAAGACACTGCATACCAGAGAATTATTACAATTACCAAGCTGTACAGAGCCCCTTGCCACTTCTCCTTTGCCAGCACCTTGATCATCCTTTCGTAGGGACTGTCGCGAAATAAATCTATCAAGCATGCAGGCAGATTTTCCGCCCTGCTTCGTTCTCGTCGGCTTAGATACAGTTAAGTATCTGCACCTCCTCCGCCTCTCATGACGAAAAATCTGCTCCGGCATCAGATGACACATTTATCCCGTGACAATCCCTTACTATTCTTCTCAATTTCGTTGACATTGCATAGTACTCATCTCTAAATCTTAAGTTATCCAGTTTGAAGCAGGGGTTTTCTAATACTTCCAGGATTCTGCCTGGAGAAGGTGAAAAGACCACGATTTTACTGCCCAAATAGAGGGCCTCGTCCACGCTATGGGTAATGAAAACCGTAGTCACGCTATTCTGTTTCCAAATGTTTAGGAAGAGCTCCTGCATTTCTTCGCGGGTTATCGCGTCCAGGGCTGAAAATGGCTCATCCATCAGCAGCAAATCGGGTTTTAATATGAAAGCCCGAGCGATGGCCACCCTCTGTTGCTGACCACCACTCAATTCTTTCGGGTATCGATCCAGAAGGGCATCAATACCTAATTGCTTTAAAATGTAAGAGCTGTATTCATCCAAAACCTGCGAGTCATTTTTGATTTTTATCCCCAGCATGGTATTCTGGCAGACAGTTTTCCAGGGCAATAGTCCATAATTTTGCAGTATCAGCCCTATGCGCTGGGCTTTAGGATTAATGGCCCGACCGTCTATGGAAACAGTTCCCGTATAGTCCTTCAGGATGCCGGATAAAACATATAGCAATGTTGATTTACCGCAGCCGGATGGGCCTATAAAGGTGTAAATATCTCCGGTGTTGATATTTATGTTCACTTTGTCGAGAGCTAGTGTCTCTTCATTTTTCCCCTGGTATTTTACTGAAAGATCTTTGATTGCAATCACTAAATCATTACCTCAAAACTTTATCATCTACCAAAGCTTTATATTCATAGCTTCCTTTAATGAGATTTTTCGCTTTCAGCCATTGTACTACATCATTAAAAACCTTTTCACTGGGTAGTTCTGCCTTAGTATACTTGGGAAGCTTCAGGGTGTCTTTTACTTCTGCCGGGAAACTTTGGGCTTGAATGATAAAGTCGATGTCACTAGTAGCTGGTTCCTTTTGCAGATATACTACTGCATCATTATAAGCTCTGAATACAGCTTTGATCTGATCCGGGCTTTCCTGCAGGCTCTTGGCGGTAAATGCTATAGCTCCGGCTTTATTGCCGAGCTGGTCAGTGCTGTTTAAGACTGTGGCTCCATTTTTCACAGCCAGGCCGGCTAAGGGTTCGGGGAGGATGGCGGCATCAATATTAGCACCCTGGAGCATCTCCAGTCGGGTTGGCAGTGGGGGTATGTTCATTTTTTTTATGTCCTCGGGTTTGATTTGGGCGGATTCCAGCATTTTATCAGTGGTATATTCCATAATTGTATTGGTGGACATACCAATTCTTTTTCCTATAAGATCCTTAGTTGAATTTATGCCGGAGGTCTTTCCTGCCATTAGTTCTATATTGCCATCGTTTTTAGCGATTATTTTGAGGTTGATTCCGCCCTCGTTGGCAAAAACTACGGCTAGAATATCGGTAATAACTCCATCCAGTTTCCCGCTCTGCAGGGCACTATCCCTGTCTTTGGCGCTGTTGAAATGTTCGATTTTTACTTGCACGCCCTGGTTTTTGAAATAGCCGTTTTTCTCAGCAATAATAAACGGGATTGATTCAACATCGGGCATAACCCCAATGGTTATGGTCTTTTCAGGTGCGGGTGGAGATTTCTCTTTGCTGCAGCCTACAAAGGCTAGACTACTGATGATAATTAGAAAACAAACAAGTATTTTTTTCATTTTTAAGCTCCTATTCTGTTATTAGTGATTCAAGTTATTATGCTTATTTTCGCCATTTGACTGGTTTCAAATTGTTGTTATATTTAGGCTTGTCTTTAATCGATGTGTGTAACATACCCCCTCAAATTATTATGAGCCGCATCCTTCTTAATCTGCAAATAAGTTTAATACATAATGTTCCATAAAACCACATCTTTTAGCAATTAGTGCCTACATGGAGATAAGAAAATGGAGTCTCATTAAAATAATGAAACTCCATTTTACGACTTAAACATTCTGGCTTTGGCTGGGTTGTTACTTTACTTTTTTAAGAACGTAGTACTCGGGTTGCATTCCCCCAAATTTGTAGTTTCCGTTCTTCAATTCGTAGAACAAGTAGGTATCGCCTTTTAATTCCTTTATTTCATATTTGCTGGCTATCTTATCCTGCTTATCTAAGATAAGACCCTTAGTCCAGCTTAGTTTTTCATAAGGAGCTGCGCTTTGTGAGGTCAATGCGGACATTTTTCCGTTCTCTGCGATATCTAACTGGGTTAAAAAGAGCTCTCCTCCTCTTACCCTGATACTACCCGGTTTAAATTTATCTATGGTTTTCACGACATCAACACTTTCCCATTTTCCCACCAACTGCGGATCATCAACAAAAGGATAATCAACTTTGTCCTCTATCACAGGCACTTTATAATTGGAATAGTCCAGATTATCAATTTTATTAAAGACAAAGAACTTGGGCTTCATATGAAAATAGATATAGTCTCCAGTCTTGAATTCAAAGAACATATAGGTAGAACCATTGATTTCCTTGATCGCATATTTACTGGCAGTTTTAGCATATTTATTAATTGCAATTCCTTGAGTCCAAGTTGATTCAGAAGGTACTAAATTGCCATTGCCATTATTATAGGCAGCAAGCATTTTGCCATCTTTAATAAATGCCAGTTCTTTAAGGAACAAAGCAGCATCAAAGATCTTTTTGTCGGGACTAAACTGGTCGATTTCGTCCACATAATCCACGGCTTGCCATTTTCCGATTACAGCCGGATCATCGACAAAAGGATAGTCAGTTTTATCTTCAACAGCAAAGGTGAAACCAACGGTAAGCAGCAACATTATTGAAACCAATGCAGTCATTGGAACTGCAATTACTTTTTTTAAGCCAAACAATTTGCGGCTGGATTTTTTATGCTTATCCCAAACAGCACTGAACCGAATGGACGGTTGACTCTGATCTAAGCTCTTTTTCATAACGTCTCCTATCTTCGTATTAGATTGTTCCATACAGATCCTCTCCTTTACTTGCAATCGTTATCTTATTGCCTTGCAATTGTTTCTCCAGGGAAGTCAAAGCAGTATTCAATCTGGATTTGCAGGTTCCCAACGGGATGCCTAAAGCTACTGCAATTTCATTAAGTTTTAGGCCCGAATAGTAATGCAAAACAATGACTTCCCGGCTCTTTAGGGTCAGCTTATTAATTTCCTTCCATAATTCCTGGCCTAGTTCGTCTTTGAGGATTTTATCCTCCACATAATTCAAGCTCTCATTAGCTGGCACTTCCTTAATTAAATGAAGCCACTTCTGTTTGCGCAGGGTTTTTCTAGTAATGTTCAAGGCTATTTGGTAAATCCATGGGGTTATAGGCTTAGCGGGATCATAGCTGTGATATTTTCGGAACACTTGTAAAAATGTATCCTGGGTTATATCTTCTGCTAATGTAGGTGATTTCGACAGAAATAGGGCGATTCTATATACGTAGCTGGAGTGTTCTCTGAAAATAGCTTCTGCCTGGTCTTGGCTGATATCTTTCATTAAAACTATCCTCCTTTCGTGCAAATATCACTCTATATATACTTCAAATGCCAAAAAGGTTCGGTGTAATTCAATAAAAATTTTATGGGTGTAACCGGGGACCGTTTTGCGTGATACAACAACTAATAACAGTGTGACAGAGAACTGTCACCTGCCGTCACCTGTCACTATCTTAAAGCCATGTATTTATAGTATAATATAGAAAAAATTAACTAGGCATGAAAATAATAAGCAGGGGGGATTTAATGTGACATCGAAGAAAGGTTTTACGGCTGAGGAAGCTAAAATGATTGGGGAGCAGTTGGGAATTGACTGGAGCAGATTTGACGTGGAGCAATATAGAATGGGTATGGACGTGGAACTTGAACACGGCCTGCATGATCCAGAGACCAACGTCACTGGTGATGATCCGCTTACTACAGGGAAAATCGCCCTGGCCCATTTGAAGGAATTCCCGGATTATTATACCCGTCTGGAAAAGCTGGAGAAAGAAGCCGATATCTACTGGGCAAATAAATAGCCGGTCTGAACAGGGGAAATGCTCCCCTGTTTTCTATATCTGGAAGTGGTAATGGTTGCCAGGCCAAATGGGATTATTGCTAATAGCTTAGGACGATGCCAACAATTCTTGTGGTATAAGCCATTTGCAGTTGTTGTCTATTGATTTCATTACGATATAGGGGTCAAACTGTGATTCAATAGCCTGCAATATTTGTTTGTTGGCTTCTTGGATAGTTAAAGTGCCCCGATAAATCCGAAACGACGTCATTGCATCGAAGGCATCGGCAATGGCTATTATCCTGCCAAATAGGGGTATTTCCTCGCCGCTTAATCCCAATGGATAACCTGTACCGTCGAAATGTTCATGATGGGATTTGATGCCTGGTATAACATGTAACAATTCATCCTTATGATTATCAGCAATTATTTCAATCCCCCATAGGGGATGTTTTTCTAATAGATTTCTTTCTGATTGTAATAATTTACCGGGTCTATTTAGTACTTCTAAAGGTATCTGAATTTTTCCGAGATCATGAAGTAATGCAGCCTCTGATAATCCTGCTAATTCAACTGAATTTAGTTTAACACTCTCGCCTATAAGCACCGCAACATGAGCTACCCTCTTGCTATGTAAATACGTATATCTATCGTATTGTCTTATCTTCTGTAGATAATAAGAAACCAATCACAAGCACCTTCTAGTTCGTATTTAACAGCCTCCAATAATGAAGGCTGTTACAGCGCAATTCCTGTTACTATTTCCCAATATAAGTGGCAGCTAGTAATCAATAACCGTTACTATTAACTCATAGGGAATCGCTGCTAACTATAGCGGCGATTCCCTGCTTATCGTCATATAGTGTCGATATTATCTTTTCATATGCAATAAATAACTAGGCCCTGAATCTAATCGCTTATCCGTTTTGGACTTATTAGCGTCCAGGACTTGCATTAAGGTCATTTGCACAAAAGCATTCTTTGATATTCCAAGTTTGCTAGCGTGGTTAATGATTAATTGGTCTAGCTCTGGAGATAATCTGTATGTAGTTCGTTTTTTATTCAGTGACGTCACTATTGCGTCACCTCCCGTATTTTAAATAAATTGTGTCCTGATTACGTACTATGAGACTTTAAATTTGGACTATATAGTGATACCATGATGACACCAAACATAATTGATATTGTGCGTTAATATAAAATATTTAAGGTGAAGTCGAAATAATTGGCCGATAAAACCAATGCTCTTGTTTAATGTAAATAAATTGGTAAACATATTTGGTATATTCCACCTACTTTTGCAACTAATGTAACAGAGATAACATTTTGTCCATTTTAGTTGTCATGAAGACAACATGTCAAGGAGTTTTTTAATGTTTGACAAAAAACTAATGGGAAAACGTCTCCGTGAGCTAAGGGAGTCAGCTAGACTAACCCTTGAGGATGTTGCGAATAGTATTAATTCATCGAAGGGAACACTTAGTAATATTGAATTAGGAAAAAAGCCAGTGAGCCTGGATATGGCAATTAGCCTAGCTGAATACTTTGGCGTATCAATGGACTATTTATTGGGTGCTTATGGTCCTTCTCAGCATACCCTGGTTAACCAGATCGGCTTTGATTACAAAAATGCAGAGTACATGGCAAGCTCTGTTGAAAATAAAATGGATTGCCATGACCGAAGGGATAAAACCGACATAAATAAATTAATTGAAGACTTGAACGAAGAATCTGTTGAGGAGTTGAGAAAGTACCTAATCAACTTAAATGCTCGACAGATATAATGTCGGCAGCTAACGAAAGATCTGCTGGATTAGAATTAAGTAAGTACCATTAGAGTATAATTAAAAAATTAGACAGAAAAAACCCCGGCTAACCGGGGTTGATGCGTTAAGGGGATGGGTTTGGCACTTATGTTCCTATTTTTCTATCGTTACTGTCCGGGTTATGTTATTCCAACTAATTTTGTAGCCCAGGCTTTCAAAATCCCTGCTCTTAACTAAGGTTTCATCTTCTGCTAAAATACCAGTCATAATGATTCGTTGACCGTTTCGTTCCACATAAGCTTGCTGTGATACCTCATCCCAGCCGACTTTATCACCCATAGACTCGGCTACCAGGCGCAGGGGGAGATAAGCTTGATTGTTATCCAACTCAACCTTTATAATTCCGCCGGTGCCGCTAAATCCTTTATTAAAGGAATACACACCGTAATCGACCCCCACCTTCATTCGCTTGGGCATACGGCTTTCTAGATCTTCCAGAGTAGTTAGCTTGCCTGTAGGAGAAACTACCTGGATAGATTCACAGGCTTTGATTGTTTGCTTAATATTGAGGGCAAAGTTCATTTCCTCAATAGGTGTTCCAGCGATAATATGAAGGCGAATCCTACTCGTCATATCGTAGGTTTGGGAGTCCTTTTTTTCAATGGAAGATACTATACCGGAATCATTTACGGTCTTAACTAGGTCTTGCTTAGCAGTGTTCGCCATTTCCTCAATATCATTCAAATACTGTTCGCGATTTTGATTTACTAAAAACACCATCATGTCAATGCCAGCTAGAGCCTCGTCTTTCATATCGCTAGTTAAGCCAAGATTTGCGAATTCATTCTGACTTAAACCGTTCAGGAATGCCTTTAGAACAGGAGCTAGTTTATCTATGTTATTAATAGTATAGATAGCGACAGGTTTCATGATGTCAATCGAGTCTGCCCCGCGTAATCTGAAGGTGTATTTATTATCGCTTTTGCTGATCAGATTACTTTCGTATTTATCATAAACCTTATCTAATAACCCATCAAACAGCCTCCGCATGACCAATTGCTGCTGCGACGATTTTTTCAAAAAATTATCGGTCGATCTATTCTGATTGCTTGGAGGCATCATGGTTTCTAGATCTTGACTGCTTACACTAACGTATTGTACATCCCCATATAGTTGGTCGAGTTTTTGGTTTGACTCGGAATCGCCAAACTTTTTCAGATAACTAATCATATCATCGATCTTTATGTAGAGTACATCATCCTTGTATACTAGGGTAGAGAAAGCACTTTTTTCTTCAGTTGCATTGTCGACTATTGTAAATTCATATTGAAATATACCCTGGTCCAGATTAGTTTTACCGGAGTATTCTATTCTTTGTTGGCTCATCGCTTTTATTAGCATTTCTTTAGTAAGAGACTTTTCTCCTTCAAACATGTTTTCAGGTAATTGGGCTAGACTTAACTCAACACTGCCGCTATCTTTATAGACTTTAAGATTGCTGGCTTCTGTTGTTAGATTATAGTATTCTTTTTCGGTGGGGCTGCAGCCGGTTAGCATTCCCATTGCCATCATAAGAATAAGAACCAGGGCAACCCATTTTTTACTATGCATTTCTAAACGCCTCCTATTTTTTCATTTCATATAACTACATCTTCTTCAGATGTAAAGATCTAATATCATTAATATTCGGTATAAACAGGGAATATCTTCACTTTTAAAAAAATACAAAATCACCGACAATAAGGCGCCCGAATATCAATGTTATACATAGCGGGTTAATATTACTTAAATAGCAGTATAACAATTGCTAATAGTCATATGGGAATCAAATTGGATTAGGAGTGGATTCATTTGGAAAAGTTATAGGATTAGCAGGCTGAATTTTATGTTGATTTATGGGAAAGATAGCTTGCCATAGTAGACAGACTATCCCAGTTGTTGGCCAACCCATCGGACTACTTTCCTGGAAAAAAGTAGTTCCAGGTGGTTAACATTTAGAGTGGTTTTGGTTACCAGCTTGGCTCCTTTGGATATCATGGCATCAGTATTGAAAACACTGTCTACAAACACAATTCCATCGCTGGGGCCTGAGCTTTCTCCGGGTATTAGTCCAAACATATGGTTATCACCAGCCAGAACGGATAATTCTATCCCCGGTTCAATACCCCCGCGTTCCAGTTTAGCAATTAAATTTCCTCCGTCGGTGATGGCTGCATCTATTCCCCGTGAATGACTTAAAAATCCAGACCCGCCAAAATAGGTGGTCCACCAATCCGGCTGCGTCATGTCCAAAGAGTATTCATCATCCCAGCGATAAAGCATTTGGCTTTGGCCCGGAAAACTCCCATCAGCATAGATAGCCCGATCAATGGTGTTAATCATAGTACCCAGGCAGGTGATTTTATCCCAGGCGATTACACCGTTACTATCCGATAAATAAACAGGGTAGGATATGGAGGGATTACGAAATGCGAAATCAACCCCCAGATTGGGAGTGCCCAGCATGACATATTTACGCACATCGCCCCGGTAAGGGGTGCTGCTCATATTGGAAAGGTAAATCCGGGTTGCGAGGCCGCCTTTACTATGCGCAATTAGGTCTATCTTCTCAACTTTGCACAAAGCTTTCACCCGCAGTATAGCATCGGCCAGTTGTTCGGCCTGATAATAGTTATCTCCATGGGAATGGGAAAAAGTTAGAGCAAAGACTCGATAACCAAGGGAGACCAATTGTTGTTGTATCCCGTCATAACCCATGTTATAAAGGTTGGTGAAAGATGTGGCATCCAGACCTGCGCCATGAATCAAAATCACTGGAGTTTTATTGGGGTTACTATCCCAACCTGGTGCCAGATGGAGGAGATATTGATCAGCCATAGGTCGGGTGCTGCCAAAGACATTTATGGTGTCCTGATCCAGCTGTTCATTTACCTCGCAAAAACTTTCCTTTTTGTTCTTCAGGCTTTCTACAGAGTAAGATATTATTCTATCCCAATACTTGGAACTATTATCTATCTGAACCCGTGGATTAATAAATAAGCTGTTGGCTAAATCATCATATATACTCATAGCTACCTATCTTTCTATCATTATTAGAGTTACAGAGAACCGTCCTCTGTTAATCCTCTGGAAAGAATATTATGGAAATTAGTTTACCTGATAATTCTACCATAGGCTAGTACCCGCATGTTGGCAAATTACATTATTTAGCCAATACTACCTGGTTTCTGCCATTACGTTTAGCTTGATACAGGGCCTGGTCTGCACGGCCGATAGCATCAGGAAGCAGATCTTTAGTGGTGGGCATAAGCCAGTTGATACCTACGCTAATTGTAATATAGGGAGATATAGAAGAGATGTGGTGTTCTAAACAGAGCGCTTCGATCTCGGCTCTAAGTTTTTCTCCCCCAAGCAAAGTTTCCTCCTTATTCATGCCTGTAACTACGAACAAAAATTCTTCCCCACCGTATCGAGCAACAAAGTCTTTATCCTCTCTGCTGCATCTATTTAATACCCCGGCTACAGCTTGCAGACAGCGATCGCCGGCAATATGTCCATGGGTATCGTTATAGAGCTTAAAGAAGTCAATATCAATCATCATAATGGATATGGGAAGCTGTTCTCTAACTGCGGTGCTCCATTGCTCCTCCAGGAATTCGTCTAACTTGCGCCGGTTGGGAATTCCTGTCAGGTAATCCAGAGATGAAATTGCCATTAACTGCGCATGAGCCGTCTCTAATTCTTGTTGAGCCTGTCTCCGTGATTGAATTTCTAAGACCAGATCATGATTAATCTGAGCCAGTAAAATTGATTTTTCTTCAATGAGTTTCTGGTTCAAAAAGTTTTGAACATAGTTAGCATAATTAGTTCGGGCCAAAATCCAAACAAAAACCATGAAGATACTTGCATTCACATAATGACCTATCAGCATATCCCTGGATGGCTGAAAATAGGGTAAGCCAACTATTAAAACTAAAGAAGCGATTAACTGAGGAATTATTATGTGAACGTTCTTTATGTAGAACAATAAAGAACCAAAGAGGATGTTCACCAGGAAAACCACAATGTTTCCATATAAAGACTGATCAAGGAGAGAGATGATCGCACCCCATGTCATTATAAATGTGATGTATATTATTATAGTCAGGTTTAAGACTTTTTCATTGTATAAGCCTTGATCCCAATTGTGCTCCAGGTGGTATAAAAGGAGCCCAACCAAGCCTGTTACGACAATCATAAGTATGTACAATAGAGCGTACCAGTCAAATTTATAAACTGTATCTACTGAACGAGAGAAAAGGTTAATAGCCAATAATAATAGTTCGATTCCAATAATTATGGCTGCCATAAGCTTACCGCGCTGTATATTGAAAAGGGAAATCTCGGTAGAAAATTGTTTCTGGTATACGGGGTCTATGTAAAATTGATCATCTTTCAATACAAATCACTCCCCAATCCATAAATGTATCTAGGCTATATGGCGGATAAATATTAATAATAAATAGGAGACATAGTATATTTATCCCAGTAAAAACTTCCAACTATTTAATAATAGGACTAATAGTAAATAATTACTAGGGACTTGTAGCTATTTTTCATTAATTTATAATCGTTTGTTTCTTCTTTCTCCACGAGGAAAACCAAGCTGGTACACCTGACCACAATATTGAATACAGCTGGAGATTTCACTGATTGCTAAAACAGCAATCGTGCAATGCATAAAACACCGCAGGTATAGATGCCTGCGATGTTTTATTTAGGTGGCAAGATTATTGCAACTCATCCGCTTAGCAAACCTGCTGGGCATTGTTGCCATGTGCTATGCTCAGGTTCCCTGCTGATATAACTCTTCTGTATTTAACAACCAGAGCTGCCGGTTTTTTATTTTGATCAATCCATCTTTTTTAAGATCATCTAAAACCTTGGTTACCGTTTCCCGAGAAACTCCTACCAGATTTGCCAGTTCAGCATGGGTAAGACGAAGAGAAATTTTTATCAGGTTGTTTTCTATTATCCCATGTCCAGCCGCCAAGTGAAGTAGATTGCAAATTATTCTTCCGCGAGCATTAAAAAACAGCAGTTCTTGAATCTGTTGATCCGTATGTCTCAACCTGTCTGCCAATATGCCAATAACTTCTAGTGCTAGTTGTGGAATATCAAGTAATAATTGCTTGAAATCCGCGTTTGGAATATAGAGAACGGTAGATTCCTCCATAGTTTCAGCATTAGCTGAACGGGCAGTAGTTTCAAAAAGAGTCATTTCTCCCAAAATATCGCCTCGCCTTAAAATGGCCAGGGTTTTTTCGCGTCCCTCTTTGTGAAGTTTTACCACTTTTATCAATCCGGATAAAACGATATAGGTTCCGTTGGTTTCTTGCCCTTCCACAAATAAGATAGAACCACGGGGATATGTATATAGCGTAGATTTGCTTTTTATACAGCCTAATTGTTCCTGATTAAGTCCTTTGAATAGTGTTATATTGTTTAGGCAATCAGGGTATAAATTTTCCAAAAGGCAACTCTCCCCAACATAGTTTACATTTCTTCCAGCCTTACCCCAGGCTGCTTATATTTTGACTGCCAGTTAAAGCGCATTCAATCTGAAGATCCGGTTGTTTATAAAGATCTACTTCGTGAAATCCGGATATTACTTTCTTATTGCAGTCGGTTACTAGCCGAATCAATGGACGTGTAGGAGTCAACGGGTTTACATTCACTACCTGACCAATTTCTCCTGTGCTGAGAATAACAATACTTCCGGGTGGAAATCTGGCTACATTTGCCATAAGGGCATTAACACATTCCGGGTCAAAGTAGTAAGTAGACATAGTATTGATATATTCAAGGGCTTCGTCTATCGAATAACCTTTCCGATAAGGCCGATCAGCCGTTAATGCATCAAAAACATCGGCTACAGCAACAATGCGGGCATAATCATGAATGTCATTTCCGCCTAGGTTTCTGGGGTATCCCATTCCATTCCAGCGTTCATGGTGCTGGAAAGCAACATGGGCCGAAAGTAATGGAACATCCTCATTGGTGCGCAGCATTTCGAAGCCAAGTTCAGTATGCATTTTTACCTGGGAGAATTCCTCCTGGTTAAGTGCTTGTGGTTTATCGAAAACATATTTATCTATCCGGGTCATTCCTATGTCACTTAACAGGGCACCGATTCCTAATTGAGTTAGCTTTAAGTAATTATAACCCATTGTTACAGCCATCATAAGCGATAAAATACAAACATTGATGGAATGGCTAAAGATGTAGTCATCAAAGCTTCTAATATCACAGCAACTCAATAGTATATTACGGTTTCTTAGGATCTCGTTAACCAAGTTATCAGATGTTTCTCGAATAGCCTTAACATTCAGCTGGTGTTTTCTTTCCAATCCATCAATAACTGTCCGTATGTTTTGAATTGCTGAAAGCCTGATTGGTTCAGAGACAACATCAGGATATTCATCAATAATTAACCCGAATTCATCGCCCACATATACCGAGCCAATACCCAGTTCAATCAACCTATTAATTAGGCTGGTGTCCAATACCATACCTGCAGCGATAAGTATCTGACCAATACTGGAGTATACAGTTTTAGCCACCTTCATACCTGGTGCCAAATATTCGGTACTCCTTCTTATCATGATTATCACCTTCACAAATTTTATTGGGAATAACACATATGAACTGCAGAAGTGAGCAGCCTCATTCCCATAATAACTAGAACATTTTGCTTATTTATATCTCAGGAAATAAGGACATTTTGTCTGAGCAATCGGAGGACCAATTTGGGTTTGATATTCATGGCTTTAGATACCTCCGTCACATTCTGGCCTGGATGTTCACGAACATAGCCTCTAATCCTAGCAACTATCGCGTCGTCTATTTCAATGCAAGCGGGACAGAGGTCCCCATTGTTTTTGCGAATGAATATTTTGCCGCATTCCCTGCAGTTGTCAATATCAAAAGACATTTTATTCGCCTCCTTTGGGACTTTGGTGGTATGATTCGATTATTAAAGCTGATAAGGATATATAATATTCTAATACATAAGGTGCATATAAATATGTGACCATCATCACAAAAATATTAAATATTTTATATTATTTATGACCTCCTAAGTTAAGGGAGAAAAGGCTATAATATAGCATATTAATAATGGTAAAGGAACAGGATGCGCATGAATCTTCTGGCAATGGATAATGTAAGTAAAACTTACGGCGAAAAGGTACTCTTGCAGGAGATTTGCTTGGGTATTGATGAAGGCGAAAAGATAGGGCTATTAGGTATTAATGGTTCTGGAAAATCCACTCTATTAAAGCTAATAGCCGGTATGGAAGAACCTGATGAAGGCCAAATTGTCCGGAATAGAAATTTGCGGATTGAATATCTTCCCCAAAATCCACCGTTTGATCCCGAGGCGAAGGTTCTAGATGCGGCATTGAGCGGTGTTTCGCAGATAGAGGGCATGGATGCCTGGACATTGGAAAGTGATGTTAAGGGCATACTTACCCGTCTGGGTATTCAGGATTTTGAGGCGAGGATGAGTCAGCTTTCAGGTGGGCAACGTAAAAGGGTTGCTATGGCAGGTGCCCTGATGAATCGTACTGATCTGCTTATTTTGGATGAACCCACCAATCATCTGGATAACCAGGCAATCGACTGGCTAGAAAAATATTTACAGAGATTTAAAGGGGCTTTACTGATGGTTACCCATGATCGATATTTTCTGGAACGGGTAAGCCAGCGTATTATTGAAGTGGAAAGAGGCCATTTGTACAGCTATCCCGGTAATTATAGTATTTACCTGGAGAGAAAACTGGAGCGGGAAGAAAAGGAAGTGGCCCAGGCTAATAAAAAACAGGTGCTCTTACGCAAAGAACTGGCCTGGATTCGCAAGGGTGCGCGGGCTCGCAGTACCAAACAAAAGGCCCGGATTGAGCGTTATGAAAAATTGCAGGAGGATGCGCCCCGTTCGACCGGGGAGAACCTGCAAATTTCATCAGCAGCCAGCCGTTTAGGCAAGAAGACTATTATTCTGCAGGATATATCCCATAGTTATCAAGACGAGAAGCTTATTGATAACTATTCCTGTATTCTGGCCAGAGATGAGCGCTTGGGATTGGTAGGGCCGAATGGGATAGGAAAATCTACTTTGTTATGCATAATGAGTGGCGAACTCATTCCCATTCAGGGCAGTGTGGAAATAGGCAGTACCGTAAAAATAGGATATTTCCCTCAGGAGAGCACAGGCCTGCCGGAGGAAATGAGAGTTATTGATTATATTCGTGAGGTTGGTGAATATCTACAAGCGGGCAAAAAGCTCTTGAGTGCTTCCCAGATGCTGGAGACTTTCTTGTTTTCACCGGCTTCCCAATGGACAAGTTTGCAGAAACTATCCGGTGGAGAAAAAAGGAGACTGCACCTGTTACGTATATTAATGGGGGCCCCCAATGTGCTCTTGTTAGATGAACCTGGGAATGATCTGGATATTGAGACTTTGACTATCCTGGAGGATTACTTAGATGATTTTCCGGGCGCAGTAGTTGCCGTGTCACATGACCGCTATTTTTTGGATCGTATATCCGATAAAATACTGGCGTTTGAAGGCGAGGGAAAGCTGGAGGAGTACCCAGGTAATTATTCCGATTATCTGCTTTATTCTGCTGCCAAGCAGGAGAATAAATCCTATCAGAATCGTGATCCTCAAGCGGATAGAAAGAAAAATGATCGTGAAGAGGGAAAATCTAAGCTAATCAAATTTTCCTTCAAGGAGCAAAAGGAATTTGAAGAAATTGATGATAAAGTTGCTGCTGTGGAAGATGAACTGAAAGAGCTGAATACCAGAATAAATCAAGCAGCCAGCGACTATCAGCTATTAGAGGAATTAACAATTCTTCGGCAGGAAGTAGTACAGCGCCAGGATGATTTGCTGGAACGATGGACATATCTAAATGAAATGGCGGAAGAGATAGAGAAACAAAGGAATCAAAATGTTTAGTTATCTTTTGCAAGGCTTATTGTTAGGCTTGGTCTACGTGGCTCCGATCGGAATTCAAAACTTATACGTGATAAATACAGCGGTGCTGCAAGGGAGAAAGAGAGCTTTTGAAGTTGCATTGGCAACTATTTTTTTTGATATATCTCTAGCTCTGGCATGTTTCTTCGGAGTAGGTATTTTGATTGATACGTTTCCGGTGTTTAAAGGGCTTACTCTTTTGCTGGGAAGCATTGCTGTTGTTAGTATAGGAATTATGTTAATTCGCGCCCATCCGCAAATATCGAGTGATTTGGATATGGAAAACCATACCTTGCTTAATATTATAGGAACCTGTTTCGCTATTACTTGGTTTAATCCCCAAGCAATTATTGATGGTTCATTATTATTAGGGGGATTTCGTGCTTCATTACCTTATGGAATGGCTAATTATTTTATTCTTGGAGTCTGCCTGGCATCTATTACTTGGTTTTTGTCCTTAGTAACCGTTACCTTATTTTTTCGCAGCAAGTTTAACGGTATAATAATGAAGAGGATAAACATCTTTTGTGGATCAATAATCATATTTTATGGGCTTAAATTAGGATATTCTTTCATTCAGTTTATTAGATGATTCTCCCCCTGCCAAAACTGTTTGATTAGATAAATATAGAGGCCGGGATTAAGTCCCGGCCGGGAAATAAATTATTGTTGAGTGTTGTTAGAAAAGTTACTGCCATTTAGATATTCTATTCGACTATTTAGATATGTGACGTGGCTATCAATGTTCATAGCCATCTCTTCGTATTTCTGTTTTGCAGTCGCATCCTCAGTTGATTGAGCTGCCACTAGATAGGTTCCCTTAGCACTCTCAGCTGATGCTACTGCCTTCTGCAGATCACTTTTTACAGTCATTACAACACCTCATTTCACTTTTTGGTTATTAAGTTCTCGATCTTTTTCACATTATTAACGAAGTTCGGTTGGAACAAATGCGTCGATCAAACCAATAGCGAACGCGGCCAAGAGACTTCCTATAAGAGTAACACTAAGATAACTGGGAATAGCAAACTGGGCCAGATAGATCACTATTGCTGCAATAATAAAACCTACAAAACCACGACTACGCGGTGATACCCTGTCCCCAAGCACTTTTTCAATCAGGTATCCCATTATCGCAATGACCGCAGCCGCAACTAGTGCGCCCCAAAAACCTGAGACCTGGATGCCTGGAAGAACATACCCAACTACCATAAGAACTATGGCAGAAACGACAAAACGTACGGCAGCCTGTAACATATTGATCACCTCCTTTGCTTAGTTGTATATTTGTTTCTATTATCTATAGATTCCCATCGATAAACTTAATTATTCGCCCCGATTGTTTTTATCAAATGCACATTTTACAAATTACCTCCGTATTTGAGCGGTGAGTTGCCAAAGAAATGAAGCTTAAAAAAATGAAATAGTTGCAAGTTTTAAAAAAGGATTGGTGAAGGCTATGGCCTAAACTGTCCTTTTTGTTGTTTTCTCAACCCAGAATGAACAGATAGAATAGGAGATTAAATTATTTTCGGATTATCCAACGGTTCAAATAGGCTGGTAACGAACCCAATTTATTGACATAAAAATTGTATATTAATATAATTAACTTACTTACCGGTAAGTAAGGAGAAGGGAGATATCGAATGCTTAATCAAACCAAAGACAAAATAATGCAGGTGGCATTTGAGATGTTTGCAGTCAATGGCTATGAATCTACTGCTTTAAGTGAAATTGCAGCTAGGATAGGAGTTACCAAGCCTGCTCTTTACACCTATTTCAAAGGGAAGGAGGAGCTGTTGTTAAGCATATATGAGAAAGTAGAACTGGAATACAAAAATTATATGCATGCGGTATTAAAAAATACAGAAGCGATTCAAGCGATTGAAGAGAAGTTGTTTTATATTTTCGAGCAGTACGTTAAATATTTCAAGAACAACATCTACGTCTCAGCTTTCTGGATACGGATCGTATTTTTTCCTCCCCCGTCGTTGAGGGATAAGTTTGAGTTTCGCATGCTGGAACTGGAGACTAGCATTTTCGAAAAGATGAAGGAGATATTTATGGAAGGAATAACTGCAGGGATAATTCGGGATGCCAATGTTGACGAACTCATGCTGTCTTTTTACTGCATGCGAGAGGGTCTCCTAATGGTATATAGTCAAAACATGGGCAAACCTGCCCCGCGGGATATCTGGCGAAATTTCTGGTTGGGCATTAGGGGACCAGGGGTTAAAGAATCTTGATCGGGCGGGATTATTACATTAGTTTGAAAGGGGGAGGAAATAGATACTATAGACAAATACCTGCGATGAGTAGAAGGCAACAAACTTGGTTAGGTGCTTTTATTAATTTATTAAAAGGAAGGTGTATTTCATGAAAGAGGCTAAATATTTTAAAGTTATTGAGTGTCAAGGGACGCAATATGAAATAGGACGGCAATACGGTGAAGCATGTAAAGATAATATATTGAAATCTATCGATATCAACTTCAATCTTTTAACATTAGGCCATAATACCACTAAAGAGGATGTAATTGCCAACGCTAGAAAGTTCCTGCCTAAGGCTACTGAATTTGATCCGGAGATGATCGATTTTCTTAAAGGGGAGGCGGACGGAGCAGGCATTACTTTTGACGAAGCTTTCGCTCTCCGCTGCTCCATTGATATGAGCTTTTATTATGGTAGGATCATAAGTCTCTGCACATCTTTTGCCGCCACGGGCCATGCTACACAGGGCGGCAAGACCATCCTGGGACAGAACGTAGATTGGTTGCCTGGATTTCCGATGGACCTTCTTAAGATTAAACATAATGATGGACTGGAACAACTGGTTCTGGCTTTCGGTGGTGTCGGGGATTATATACTGACCTCAGCGGGACTAGGAATTTGCGAAAATCTAACCCTGCCTCCAATTAAGAGCTATAAGATGAATATCCCCTATGGTCTATACCTGCATAAGGCTATGCGGCAAAGGACCATTGGTGATGCCCTTAGTGTGTTGTGCCAGGTTGCACGGGGTATTGGTTATTACCATATGGCCAGCGCTGAAGGTGATATTGTGGGGATAGAGAGTGTTTTTGATGATTATAATATTCTCTATCCCGAAAAAGATATTCTGGTTCACTCTAATCATTATTTAACCGAGCGCTTCAAAAAAGGTGACATGATGTTTATGGGAGGGGCCGACAGCTATTTGCGTGTATACCGCATACGTCAATTAATGGATAAGCATTACGGGGTAATTACTCCACAGATTATGATGGAAGTCTTGACCGACCACCACAATTACCCCAACTCGATTTGTCGTCATGTCGATGTGAAAAAACCACCTTTCATGCATTCTGAATCATTGGCTTCATTCATTATGGTTCCCGAGGATAGGGTAATGTATATAGCATACGGTAATCCATGCGAACATGAATTTATTGAATATAAATTGTAATGATATATAATTAACATGGGAAAATTCTAGAATAATCGCCTGGCAAGGTGGCAATTTTCTTTTCAAAATCGGAGGTAATTATGAGCGAGACGGCCATTCAGATTCGGAATCTAGTCAAGTCATATGGAGAATTGCTAGCTGTTGATAATCTGGATTTTGACGTAAAACGTACGGAATGCTTTGGGTTATTAGGTCCTAATGGGGCGGGCAAGACTACTACAATGAAAATAATCTATGGAAAAGCCGAGCCCAGCCCCAATAAGGATACGGTGATTGATGTTTTTGGCTGCCATCCCCGCAAGGATGCTCTGATTATTAAAGCCTTCTCGGGCATCGTACCTCAGCAGGACAATCTGGATACGGAACTCAATGTCACCGATAATCTACTTATCTATTCCCGGTTTTATGGGATGAAGGCCAAGGATGCAAAAACTAGGATCGCAGAATTGTTGGATTTTATGGAATTGCAGGACAAAGCCAAGGTGAAGATTAGGGAGCTCTCTGGCGGTATGCAAAGAAGACTGACGATTGCGAGGGCTCTGATCAATAAACCTAAGCTCTTGATTTTAGATGAACCAACCACCGGACTAGATCCCCAGGTTCGGCACTTGATCTGGAACAAAATCCGCGAGCTCAAAGAAATGGGGGTCACTGTGCTTTTAACCACTCATTACATGGAAGAGGCTTTTCAAATCTGTGACCGCATTATTATTATGGATAAAGGCAAAAAGATCTTGGAGGGCAAACCTCATCAGCTGCTGTCATCCAACCTGGAAGCGTATGTCATGGAGATATACGGTGCAGCCAAAGAGCGTATTACCGATACCCCTAATATTGATATGGATGGAATTAGGCATGAATCTTACCAGGATACCCTGTTTGTCTACAGTAATGATTCGGAAAGACTATCTGGTTTTGCTGAGGCTCTGCGTATCAATGACTATCACATTCGCCAGGCTAACCTGGAGGATCTATTTTTAAAAGTAACCGGGAGGGGCTTGAATGAACTTCAATAATGACTACCGGCCACCTTCTGTGTGGAACAGAATAAGCAGTGTGTGGTACCGGCATGAAAGAGTATATAATTCGAATTTTATAAGCAATGCCTTTCCACCTTTACTGGAGCCCTTAATCATCTTGGCCGGTCTGGGTATCGGATTGGGTTCCTACATTCAAACCATGGGTACTATGAGCTACACCCTATTTTTAGCCAGCGGCATCATTGTTACCAGCTCTATGTATACAGCAGCTTTCGAATGTACGTATGGAACTTTTATACGCCTTGAATTCGATCATGTTTATGATGGAATGTTAGGAGCTCCAATATCACCCACCAACCTAATCTTAGGCGAGATACTATTTGCCGGGACTAAAGGATTTATCTTTGCCCTGGCCGTTCTTATCGTTACCTGGCTAACGGGTATTATTGATAATCCATTAAGTATTATGGCAGCCTTTATTGGTTTTATCTGTGGGATAATGTTTGGTACTTTATCAATGTGGATTACGTCTTTTGTTAAAAATATTAATCACTTTAATTTTTATTTTACTGGCTTATTGTCTCCCATGTTCTTTTTTTCCGGAGCAGTGTTTCCTATTGAGAATCTCCCCCCAGCCATGCAATGGGTGATCGGGGCTATTCCTCTCACTCATGTAGTTAGAATGGCCAGAGCCTTCTGCGTACCCGATCAGTTGGGCTGGTACTTAATGCTGGATTTGTTATACTGCACCGTTTTTATTCTAATCACCGGATGGTTGGCGGTTCGGGGCTTGAAAAAGAGACTCATTGACTAGGAGCTTGCCTTACTCCGCGGCATACAGATTATTTCCCGCACCTCGGTTTGGAAAAATTTATTGGAATGATCCGGTCGAATGACCAGAGCTGCATCTGCACCTTGTGCGCTGCCTCCTATAGATATAACATCTACTCCATAGGGAATAAGCCCGGCATCCAGTGCCATTGATGCAATCTCAACCGCCACTTTGACTCCCTGGCCAAATATGCGCAGGGTCTGGGCCATGATTTCGGCAGGGTATACCCCTCCAAATTGATTACGAATAGCTCTGTCCACTCCAGCAAACAAATGAGTAGTGGTGAGAAGTTTTACTCCTTGTGCTTGCAGTTCTTCTCGGATATTAATGGACATCTCGTCCACTCCTGGTCCGGCAAAACCAACCTGGTGAGTAACACCAACGATTTTCAAGTCAGTGGTTTTGGCGAGGACCTTTTTTATATTTTCTCCGCTGCAAGATGCCACTACCAGGTGGCGAATACCTAGTTCAACCGCCCGATCTATGGCTAATTGAATTGTGTCGTCGGTATTACCTGCGCCAGCTTTATCCCAATACATAAACATTCCTCCTTAATTATTATTTTAGCGCTATGAACTAAAGACAAATACCTTCTGCTATCTTGCCTTAATGTCATAACGAAATTAGGATTAGATTAACTGATTAGATTAACTCGTTCACTTCCGCCAGGGCTTGTTCACACCATTTTATCCAAGCTTCCTCAAATAAGATTCCGGCCATTAGAGGTAGAGAACGAGCCAGATTCTCATTAGGGGATTTGTCTGCGGCAATAATGTTTCCCCGGTATTCTAGAAAATCTGCGAGACGCTGCTCATGCATGGCTTGCATAGACTTAATTTTGTTTAGAATTTCTTCTCTATCCAGCAAATCTAGAAAATACATTTGGACCATGAATGGCTCTTTCATGGTTGGCGAATCGGGTGGGTCACGCAGCCATTCTATAAAAGCAATTTCTCCGGCGGTATTTATATGATAAAGCAGTTTGGATGGTTTACCCGTTTGAACTATGGTTTCTGATGTTATCCAACCCCGATCGGCCATTTTCTTCAGCGATTGATATACCTGAGTCTGAGTAGCTGTCCAATAGAAATTTGTGGTGCGCGATACTATTTTGGAGAGGTCATATCCGGTACGGGGTTTCCTATTGAGTAGACCCAGCAGGGTAAATTCCAATGACATTTATCAAGCCCCTTTCCTATTGATCCGCGTTCAATATTTTTTGTTTATAGTCCATTTACCAGATCAAACGCTTGTTGAGTAGCATTTAAAAGCTTAGCTGGTCCGGTGGCGTCTCCTAAAAGATATACTTCGTCCATTTGATTTTTTAATTCATAATGGAGTCGATCATTCGATATACTGCCAATCGCTAGAACTACTGTATCGGCTTTGAGCTGATGTTCCTCATTATCCATGGTCACTATTTTTACATGGCCGGGAGCAATAGAGCTTACTTTGACGTTAGTTAGGGCTTCCACACCTAAGGTCCGCATATGTCTTAATGCTCCCCAGCGGGGGCTGCGGCCCATATCGGAGGCTAAACCAGCTCCCATCTCAATCAGCTTTACTTGCAGAGATCCCCGGGTGAGTAATTCGAAAAGGGTGTCCGGTTTTTCTGCCCGGTTTAACATCATAAATTTTAAGCTTTCAGCATCGAGAGTTCCTTTTTCAGCCAGGAAAAGAGCAGTTTCACATCCCACCGAGCCTCCTCCTACCACGACTATATTCGGTCCCTTAACCGGTGCCCCGTTTAGGGCATCCCAAGCACTTATTACGTTGGCATCGGCTTGCGGAAGAAATGGCAGGCTGCGAGGCACGGCTCCAGTTGCGATTAATACTACATCATAATTTTCGGATTTTACCGAGTCTGGGTCGGCAGTTCTATTCAGTACTATTTCTACACCCAGGGAAGCTAGTTCCTGCTCATAGAAGTCTAATAGGGATTTAAATTCCTGTTTACCCGGAGGCACCAGAGCAATATTCCATTGTCCGCCTATCCGATCTGCTTTTTCCCAGATAGTAACCTGGTGCCCTTTTAGAGCTGCTATCCTGGCTGCTTCCAGACCTGCTGGACCGGCACCAACTACCAGGAATTTTTTGACTTGGGGAGATTTTATGATTTGCTGATCCTCTCTTCCGCACTGAGGGTTAACTGCACATTGCAGTCCCTGGCCCATAAAAAGGGTATCCAGACAGGTCATGCAGGCGATACATTTGCGAATAGGCTTTCCCTGCCGGGCTTTGCCAGCCCACTCTGGGTCGGCCAGAAAACCACGGGCCACAGTGATAAGATCGGCCTGACCATTCTGTAATATATTTTCTGCCAGGGCTGGATTATTAATACGATTAGAAGCAACTACCGGAATGCGTACTTGTTCCTTGATTTTGGCTGCCAGGTAGGCATAGGTACCCCGGGGGACTTCAGACTGTATCTGGGGTATGGGAGCTTCATGCCAGCCGCCGGTTACATTTAAGATGTTAACGGAGGCGTTTTCCAGTTCCCTTGCAACTATAGACATCTCCTGCCACCCATTACCACCTTCAATAAAATCGCTGCCTCCCAGGCGTATCCCTATTGGGAAATCAGCTCCAACCTGCTGGCGAATAGCGGCAATTACCTCCAGGGGGAAACGCATTCGGTTTTCTATTGATCCCCCGTATTCATCGCTGCGCTGGTTGGTAAGCGGCGAAAGAAATTGGCTGGCCAGGTAGCCGGCACTCATAATGAATTCTACTAACTGATAACCTGCTCTTTGCGCTCTACCAGCGGCATCTGCAAAATTACGTACTATTTGCTTAATCTCAGGAACGCTCAATTCCCTCGGGGTATATCGGGTTAGCTTAGAAGGAATAGGGGAAGGGGCAACTACATCTTTGCCATCAAGAAATCCAAAAGAATAGCGTCCAGCATGGAAAAGCTGTAAACCGATACAGGTTCCTGCTGCCTTAAC
Organism: uncultured Syntrophomonas sp.; assembly: GCA_964457945.1. Lineage (GTDB taxonomy): Bacteria > Bacillota > Syntrophomonadia > Syntrophomonadales > Syntrophomonadaceae > PHAA01. The sequence continues at coordinate 1,973 of CAYWFX010000003.1, read as the reverse complement.
AGAGCTGGTCAGTATTTTATGACCGGCGATAAGGCTGTCATCGTGTATGGATATAAAACTTCCATGGGTAATAGGAGATTCTACAGTTGCTCCTCCCACTACGATTAATCCCGCCTCCCCCCGAGCACGTTCCACATAGAAATCAATGATGCGCTGATTAATTTCACCATCCTTGGCCCATCCCAGGTTCATAGCCGCCATTACTATCCGGTTGGCTACAGTTAAATTACCTACCTTAATAGGTTCGAACAACATAAATCGTACCTCCTTATACAAGTAATTTAATACAAAATATATTTAGTATTAATATTGTTTAATATATCACGTGAAATTGTAATTGGCAACTAGTAGTAAAGAGTTAGTTTATTAATAATATTTGCAGCAAAGTTTGACGACTAAGTAATAAAATGTTATAATAATATTTCGTTGCAACATTACCCAGGAAACTTAAGGCAAAGTGCTCCTGTTTTTAATGGACAGGGGCTTTTTTATTTTTAGGAAAGGAGGAGATTATTGTGTTCACAGAATTATTAATTATATTCACGCTTTATACAATTACAACTTGTCTAGGTAATCTTAAAAGTGTCTTTTTAAGTCAGCAGGCTATAAAACCAGTATACTTAACAACCTTTATCGATGCAGTGATATTTACTTATGCTTTTAAATTAATTGTAAGTTCCACCGGTTACGGATTTGTGTTAGCATTCGCTCTGGGCCGAATATTTGGCGTATTTCTGGCTGATAAGCTAGAAAAAAAATTGGCAATAGGTTTACTTGAAGTAAATGTATATAAACACCCTGAACAAGGCAAGATTCTGGCAGATAAACTAAGGTTTGCGGGATACTCGGTAACTACAACCATTGGTTACGGGTTCGAAGGTAAACATAGACTGATTTTAACTATAATTTTACCCCGTAAACAGTTTTCTGAACTAAAAGATATTATTGAACAGGATGGAACCGCTAATATGTCAGTAAAGACTATAACTAAAACCTATGGGAAAGTCGGAAGCCAAACCATGATTGCAGGAAACAACTAGTATACCGGATGAGACTATTAAGGAAAACAGACAGAAACCAGGGGGGATGATCCCTCTGGTTTTGTTTTGCCGAGTTTTAACAATAAATGGTGGTGGTCACTATACGTGAACTCAAGTTAGCCTTTTAACAGGAACAGAGATAATTTTGATTTGCATCGGAATTCCGAATAAGTGAATAATATGTGCGCCAAGCATAATACAAATGATCAATAAATATGTTGAAATAATGTATAAGCTGTAGAAAAAAGTAGGAACGTAGTATAATTAAGGATAACTCTTTAAAAATCATATTTAATACACTAGACTTATTAACTTTTATCTATTAAAGACAGGATCATTAGGAGGATATAATTATGAAGTGCCAGTTGGTGGATCTTATTGACATATCTTCATTACATAAATTAATTGAACGATTCAATATTCTTACCGGCATTGGAATTGCCATTCTTGATGCTGATGACATACTACTGGTCAGCTCCGGCCGGCAAGAAATATGTGCGAAATTTCACCGGATCTGCTGTCGAACTTTACAGCAGTGCCAGCAAAGCAACGGCTATATAAAAAATAATTTACAGGAAGGTTCCTGTTTATCCTTTAAATGCCTGAATGGTTTGATGGAATGTGCTGCTCCTATCATAGTTGACCATCATCATATAGGAACAATTATTATGGGGCAGTTTCTCTGTGATCCCCCCGATGAAGCAGTTTTTCTCACGCAGGCCCATAAATACGAATTTGACTCAGAAGCTTATTTGGAGGCTCTCAGGAAGGTTCCAATTATACCTACAGCCAGTATTGAATCAATTGTGGTATTTCTATTGGAAATGATTGAGATTATAAGCTCAATGGGTCAAGAACGCAAACGTCAATTGGATGCTAACCAGCAAACCATTCAAAGCTATGAGGAACGACTGAATAGTATTTTAGAGGAGG
>CAYWFX010000002.1:0-242091 GCA_964457945.1 uncultured Syntrophomonas sp. | reverse complement strand
AGGGTCGCGAGTTCGAATCTCGTCTTCCGCTCCATAGAAGTCCATGCCTCGGCTTAGGGCTTGTCACGGAATAACTGTATCAAGTGTCTGTGCTACCTGTCGCCTTGCACCCTTCGGGTACTACTGGTACTCCCGTTGGTCGCTATTAAGGTTGCAGTACGAAAAATCTGCTCAGGCATCAGGTGACACATTTATTCCCTGACAAACCCCCATCCGGGGTGTTATATTTTTAGTCTTACCCTGTAGATACAAGGCTATAGGCTGATTTTCTAAATTATTATCTGCTAGTATAGCCAGGAAATTATTAGAATTTTTATTAATAAGGAGGAGCATAAATGGGCGCCAAGTTAGAGAAGATAGAAAATAGTGAAGCCTATCTAGAAATTGAGGTGGATGCAGAAACCCTGGAAGAAGGGCTGGAGAAAGCCTTTCGAAAAGTAGTGAAACAGGTTAGCATACCTGGATTTCGCAAAGGGAAAATACCTCGGGAATTTTTAGAGGCGCATTTTGGCAAGGAGATACTATACGAAGATGCATTGGAATTCGTAATTCCGGATGCTTATGAACAGGCCCTGGACGATTTGAAAATAGATCCGATCGCCCAACCTGAGTTTGATATTGGTGAAGTAAAGTCTGGTGAGGTTTTGCAATTCAAGGTAAAGGTGGCCGTAAAGCCGGAAATTATTCTGGGTCAATTGGAAGGTTTAGAAGTAAGCGTATCAATGCAGAAGGTCAGCGAAGCAGATGTGGACCAAAGGATGGAAGAGATGCGTTCGCGCTATGCTCAACTGGTAGAAAAAACGGAGGCTCCATCGGAATTAGGTGATACAATTAACATTAATTTTGTCGGTTGTATTGACGGTGTTCCTTTTGACGGTGGAACTGGTGAAGACTACCAGCTGGAACTAGGCTCCAATACCTTTATTCCTGGTTTTGAAGAGCAATTAGTTGGATTGAAAGTGGGAGAATCTAAAGACGTTAAGGTTGTTTTCCCAGAGGCTTACCATGCAGAAGATCTTGCTGGCAAGGATGCGGTTTTTCAGACTACCGTAAATAAAATCGAACATAAGGAGCTTAGGCCTCTAAATGATGAATTTGCGCAGGAAGTAAGCGATTTTGATACCATTGAAGAATTACGCAACGATGTAAAAGAAAACTTAGTCAAAGCTAACGAGTATCGCCAAAATGGGGTTACCAAGAAGGAAGTTCTGGCCCGGGCCGTTGAACAATGCAGCATTGATATAGCACCAGCTGTTATAGAGATGCAATTTCAGACTATTCTTAGCCAGTTTGAGCAGCGGATTGGCAGCCAGGGTATTAGTATGGAACAATATTTTCAGTTAACCAACAGTAACCTGCATGAATTTAGGCAGGATATGTTGCCTGAAGCTGAACGTAATGCTAAAACTAATTTTATGTTGGAAAAAATTATTGAAGAAAAAGGGTTTGAACTTACAGATGAAGAAGTAGATAAACAGATCGAGGAAATTGCCGAGCAAATGGGTGTGGACTTCGACCAAGCCAAGCAGAATTTAGAGGGTGTTATGGAAAAGGTTAGGTTTAACATGAAGGTCGATAAAGCCATTCAATACTTGGTAGATAATGCGGTAATAACTGAAAAAGAAGTGTCGCTGCAGGATAACGATAAACAAGGAGACCTTGAAGACTAAATTGAATACTATATAGAATACTATTTAGTATAAACCTTGAATACTTTAGATGAGGAGGGAGTTCCAGTGTCATATCTTGTGCCAATGGTAGTAGAACAAACCAACCGCGGTGAAAGATCTTATGATATTTATTCGCGACTGTTGAAGGACCGCATCATTTTTCTAGGAAGTGCTATTGATGATAATGTTGCCAATCTGGTTATTGCACAGCTTTTGTTCCTAGAAGCGGATAATCCTGACAAAGATATTAACCTATACATTAACAGCCCGGGTGGATCTATAACTTCTGGCATGGCTGTTTATGATACCATGCAGTATATAAGGCCGAATGTATCAACGATATGCGTGGGTATGGCGGCTAGTATGGGAGCATTTTTGCTAAGTGCTGGTGAAAAGGGCAAGCGTTATGCTCTTCCCAATGCCGAAATCATGATTCATCAGCCAATGGGGGGGACCCAGGGGCAAGCCACTGACATTGAGATTCACGCCAAAAGGATACTTCAGATGAAGGAAAGCCTAAACCGGATTTTGGCTGAAAGAACTGGCCAGAATATTGAAAAAATTCAAAAAGATACTGAGCGAGATTATTTTATGTCTGCCCTAGAATCAAAAGAATATGGTATTATAGATGAAGTGCTAAGCCAAACTAAGGCTTCGATCAAAAAATAGCCTTCCGAAAAGAGAGGTGAAAGAATGCAAAAATATGGGGACGAAAAAGGCCAATTGAAGTGTTCATTTTGCGGAAAAACCCAGGATCAGGTTAAAAAACTGGTAGCCGGGCCGGGGGTATATATCTGCGATGAATGTATTGAGCTGTGTAATGAGATTATTGAAGAAGAACTGGCCGATGATATTGGGTTTGAAATCGGGGATATACCTAAGCCTCAGGAGATAAGGGAAATATTAGATGAGTATGTTATCGGACAGGATATAGCTAAAAAATCTCTGGCAGTTGCTGTTTATAATCATTATAAGCGTATCAATTTAGTTATGAAGCTGGATGATGTTGAACTGCAAAAAAGCAATATAATGATGCTAGGACCAACGGGAAGTGGTAAGACTTTACTGGCCCAGACTTTGGCACGCATTTTAAATGTTCCCTTTGCAATTGCTGACGCTACTTCATTGACCGAAGCTGGATATGTGGGAGAAGATGTTGAGAATATTCTGCTCAAGCTTATTCAGGCTGCCGATTATGACATTGAAAAAGCTGAAAAGGGTATCGTTTATATCGATGAAATTGATAAAATAGCCCGTAAAACGGATAACCCCAGCATAACTCGCGACGTTTCCGGCGAAGGTGTGCAGCAGGCTCTCTTAAAGATCCTCGAAGGCACTGTAGCCAGCGTGCCTCCCCAGGGAGGCAGGAAACATCCCCATCAAGAGTTTATACAAATTGATACGAGTAACATATTGTTCATATGTGGGGGAGCCTTTGAAGGCATTGATAAGATTATCCAAAACCGAGTTGGCGAAAAAGTGATGGGCTTTGGGGCTGACATTAAGAGCCGGGAAGAAAAGAAAATTGGAGAAATACTGAATATGATTCTACCTCAGGATTTGCTTCGGTATGGCTTAATCCCGGAATTTGTAGGTCGTGTACCCATTATTGTCACCCTGGAGGCATTGGATAAAGATTCTCTGGTTAAAATTTTAACCGAACCCAAGAATGCACTTACCCGGCAGTATAAGAAACTGTTTGAACTGGATGGGGTAGATCTGGAATTTATGCCGGATGCATTGCAGGCCATAGCGGAAGAGGCTTTGCACCGCAATACTGGCGCTCGAGGTCTGCGAGCTATCATTGAAGACGTTATGCTGGAGGTAATGTATGAAGTGCCTTCGCGTATAGACATAACCAAGGTATTAATTACCAAGGATGTTATCAGTAAAAAGGAAAAACCTTTGCTGGTTACCGTAGATGCTAAGCGCAGGGTAAATTAGTATAAGTGAAACTAGATCAATAATATGGGAAAAGGTAGCGTAAGCTACCTTTTTTTCTGATTAATTCCTTCATTCTATTTTTTCCCGACGGGAATAATAACTGTGATCAGATCGGGAAAGGAACATAATTAATGAATGATTTTTTTGCACAATATGGGGGAATATTATATCTCATTCAGTTGCTATTTGGTATCGTAATAGGGCTGTATTTCTGGAATCTGCTCAAGAGCCAGCAAAGTAGAAAATCGGTTATAACCAAGACCTCTGAGAAGGAAAACATGAAATTGCGGCAACTGCGCAACGTGAAATTGAGCGAACCACTTTCCAGTTTGAGTCGTCCCGGCACCTTCAGCGACATTATAGGACAGGAGGAAGGCATCTCTATCCTGAGATCGGCTCTATGCGGTCCTAACCCGCAACATGTAATTATTTATGGACCACCAGGGGTAGGGAAAACTGCTGCTGCTCGCTTGGTACTTAAGGAAGCTTGTGGCAACATGGCGTCTCCTTTCAAGGAAAATGCTAAATTCGTAGAAGTAGATGCTACGATATGCCGTTTTGATGAGCGTAATATAGCTGATCCGCTAATAGGTTCGGTTCATGATCCCATTTATCAGGGTGCTGGTTCCATGGGTGCTGCTGGAATACCTCAGCCCAAACCTGGTGCCTGTACTCGAGCCCATGGAGGTATACTATTCGTCGATGAAATAGGGGAACTACATCCGCTGCAATTGAATAAACTACTCAAGGTACTGGAAGACCGGAAGGTTATGCTGGATAGTGCTTACTATACTGAAAATGATAAAAATATTCCCGACCATATCCATGATATTTTTCAAAACGGTTTACCTGCAGATTTTCGCTTAGTAGGGGCAACTACCAGAATGCCTAATGAACTTCCCCCGGCTTTAAGGTCAAGGTGTATGGAGATTTTCTTTAAACCCCTGGATAATAAGTCGATCAAGGTTATAACCCGGAATGCAGCTCAAAAAATACTGCTGGTTTTAGAAGAAGAAGCCCTGCAGGAAATAACTCGTCATGCCGGCAATGGTCGTGAGGCGGTAAACATAGTGCAGCTAGCTGCGGGAATCGCCCAAGTGGAAAAAATAGCGGCGATTAGTCCGGAAGTAGTACAAAAAGTTCTCAATAATGGACGTTTTTCACCCCGACCTGAGCCTAAAGTACAAGATACACCTCAAGTAGGATTGGTTAATGGTCTGGCAGTCTATGGGGCCAATATTGGGACCCTAATTGAAGTAGAAGCTTCAGTAACCCATGTCGGTGAAGGTCAGGGTTCATGGACGGTCACAGGAGTAGTGGAAGAAGAGGAGATCAGCAGTGGCGGCAGGACATCACGCCGCAAAAGCATGGCAAGAGGGGCGGTGGAAAATGTGATGACCGTTCTCAAGGCCAACTTTAAGATTAAAATAAAGGATTTTGATATTCATATCAATTTTCCAGGAGGAACACCGGTGGATGGACCATCTGCAGGTGTTTCTATGGCTACCGCCATATATTCTGCCTTAAATAATATTAAAATTAATAATCTAATAGCCATGACGGGAGAAGTCTCAGTTCACGGACAGGTAAAACCGGTGGGCGGAGTTATGAGTAAAGTGGAAGCAGCCAGGAGTGCCGGGATAAAGAAGGTGTTGATCCCGCAAGAAAACTGGCTTTCCATTTTTGAGAGTTTTACCGATATTGAAGTAACCCCTGTACGTGACCTTGACGAAGTGCTACAATTTGCTTTAATAAAGGAATAGCTTACTGTTCTTGCGCAGTATTGAGCCATATAGTAGAATGAACTTGCTTGGGAGGTGTTTTTTTGTCACAGGAAAACGAATTGAATTATCGCGAAATTCCTATATTGCCCCTTAGAGGTGTGCTGGTTTTTCCTTATACTATTATTCATCTGGATGTAGGACGTAAAAAGTCCATTCATGCCATAGAAGAGGCCATGCTCGGCTCTAAGGAGATTTTTCTGGCCACTCAGAAGGAAGCTCAGACTGATGAGCCCGACGAAGAAGATATTTATGAGGTAGGGACAGTTGCGGAGATTAGGCAGGTACTTAAAATGCCAGGAGGTACTATGCGCGTTCTAGTAGAAGGACTCTACCGCGCCAGTATCAAAACTTATATCTCTCACGACGCCTATATGAAGGTAGGTATTGAAGAATACAAAAGCGAAACGCCGCTAAAGGATGCAGAGATGGAAGCCCTGATGCGTACGGTGGTTTACCAGTTCGAACAGTATGTGCGGATGAGCAAGAAAATTCCGCCAGAAACCGTGGTTTCCGTGGTAGCGATAGAGGAACCCGGGAGGTTGGCGGATGTTATTGCCTCCCATTTAAACCTGCGCATACCTGAAAAACAAAAAGTCTTGGAAGCCCGGGATGTCAACCAACGGCTAAACCACGTATGTGAGATATTGGCTAAAGAGATGGAAGTTCTCGAACTGGAAAGAAAAATTAATATCCGGGTGCGCAAACAGATGGAAAAGACGCAGAAAGAATACTATCTGCGTGAGCAAATGAAGGCTATACAAAAGGAATTGGGCGAGAAGGATGAACGATCCGCAGAAGTTGAAGAGTTGCGGGAACGCATTCAAAAAGCTGATCTTCCCAAAGAAGCTTTGGAAAAGATTAATAAGGAACTGGAAAGGTTAGAAAAAATGCCATCTGCGGTTGCTGAAGCCGTGGTAGTGAGAAACTATCTGGATTGGGCCTTGTCTTTGCCCTGGTCCACAGAAACTCGTGATCGATTGGACTTGGATCTGGCCGAAAAAATACTGGATGAAGATCATTATGGACTGGAAAAACCTAAGGAACGAATCTTGGAATACTTGGCTATAAGAAAGCTGGCTAAGAAGATGAAGGGTCCTATTCTCTGTCTGGTCGGGCCTCCTGGGGTAGGTAAAACCTCCCTGGGAAAATCAGTGGCTAGATCACTGGGGCGTAAATTTGTGCGCATGTCGCTGGGTGGGGTTAGAGATGAGGCTGAAATAAGAGGTCATAGAAGAACTTATGTAGGCTCGATGCCGGGACGGGTTCTTAATAGTATGAAGCAGGCCGGCTCCAGGAATCCCGTATTCCTGCTGGATGAGATCGATAAGATGACCACGGATTTTCGGGGCGATCCAGCCTCTGCACTCTTGGAAGTTTTGGATCCTGAGCAGAATAACTCTTTCAGCGATCATTACTTAGAGATACCTTTTGATCTTTCCAAAGTAATGTTCATTACAACAGCTAATTCCATTCATAATATCCCTCGTCCTCTGCTGGACAGGATGGAAGTAATCGAAATATCGGGTTACACGGAAGAAGATAAGCTGCACATTGCTTTAGGATACTTAGTACCGAAACAGGTGAAAGAACATGGGCTTAAGGATAGCAACATTACGTTTTCTGAAGCGGCCCTACGCAAGATTATCAGAGAGTATACACGGGAAGCCGGGGTTAGAAGTTTAGAGCGACAGGTAGCTTCTATATGTAGGAAGGTGGCCCGACAGGTAGTAAAGGATAAGAATACCTCGGTCAATGTAACGGTCAGCAGTATAAACAAATACCTGGGGGCAGAAAAGTTCCGTTTCGGCACCGCAGAAAAGGAAAGCCAGGTAGGAGTAACCACCGGTCTGGCTTGGACGGATAGTGGAGGAGATATTCTCTCCATCGAGGTAGCTCTCATTAAAGGCAAAGGCAGGTTGACTCTTACCGGTAAACTGGGGGATGTAATGAAGGAATCAGCGCAGGCTGGCTTGACCTATGTCAGATCGAAAGCTGAGGAATTAGGAATAAGCCCAGAAACTCTGGAAGGATATGATATACACATTCATGTTCCCGAGGGAGCTATACCTAAGGATGGACCATCAGCGGGTATTACTATGGCGACCTCTTTGGCTTCAGCCATGTCAGGGAGGTCAGTGCGTAACGATGTTGCCATGACCGGGGAGATCACCCTGCGAGGGAATGTCTTGCCTATCGGTGGACTGAAAGAGAAAGCTTTAGCGGCCCACAGGGCGGGTATTGATACTATCATACTGCCCATGGAAAACAAGAGGGATTTAGAAGAAGTGCCAGCCAACATAAAGCGGAAAATGAAATTTATACTAGTCAGCCACATGGATGAAGTGCTGGCTGCCGCTCTGGAAAAACCGGTGCTGGCTTAATGGTTTTGCAGATAAAGCGTGCTGAATATAGCGGCACCTTTGTTGATATCGGGCAGTTACCGGAGGGAGATCTTCCTGAAATTGCTCTGGTGGGACGTTCCAACGTTGGCAAGTCTTCGTTAATTAATAAGTTGGTAAATCGTAAAAAGCTGGCGAAATCCAGTTCTACACCTGGCAAAACACGTACTATAAACTATTATCTCATTAATGAGGAGTGGTATTTAGTAGATTTGCCCGGCTATGGCTTTGCCAAGGTTTCTAAGGCGGAGCGAGAAAAATGGGGCAAGATGATTGAGAACTACTTGCAGAATCGTTCTCAAGTCCAAGGGGTTATTCAGCTGTTGGATATCCGGCACGCCCCTAATGAAAATGACATATTAATGAAAAACTGGCTGCAGCATTGCGATATTCCTATTCTAATGGTAGCCACCAAAGCCGACAAAGTCTCTCGCGGGGGAAGACAGAAGAATTTAAATATCATTAAAAAGACCCTGGGGCTGGCAGAAACGCCCCTGTTTTTCTCAGCCGAAACCGGCGAAGGGTTAACCGAACTGACCGCGGCTATCGCGGAGATAATAAGTCCCAGCGAAGAAAGCATGGGATCAGATTCCTAGACTGCTACAATTTGCAGCTTAGCTTTGATGAGTGATGATTACCAAGAGTATTCTCAGTGGATACCCTATTTAGTTTTATGCAAGTTTTTCAAATAAACGGAATAATATTTAAAAAAATACAAATATTATTTGACCCCGACCCTAGGTCGGGGTTTATACTTTCCTTAAGGTGGGATGAGGATTGGAAAAACATCTTAAGATCGGCGAATTTGCAAAATTGACCGGGGTGACTATAAAAACTGTACTTCATTATCATAAGATTGGCTTGCTGGCTGAAGTGAAGCGTTCGGCTGGCGGTTATCGCTTATATGGTCCGGGTGAATTAAACCGTATGCGTTCAATCAAACGTCTCAAATACCTGGGTTTGCGCCTGGAGCAGATCAAGGAAATACTGGGTGAACCTGATGACCATAAGACTTTTCGTGAGGTTCTGCTCGCTTTGCAAACAGAATTGCTGACTCAGATTAACACTATGACCGAGCGGGTTGAGAAAATCCAGAACTTATTGAGCGAAGACCGGCATAACCTGACCGAAGACCCTGATGAATCTCCTTCTTTCAAGATGTTTGTAGATATACTGGGTGAAGAAGCTCGAGAACAATATATGGGTATTTGCCCGGAAATTTATGAGCAAGAACGCAAGCTATATGGGGTAATAGATGATTTACAGTGGGGTCTGGATTATCAGGATACTTTGCGCGAGGTAGCGGAGTATTTTCGCGACCATCCCGATAAATACCAGCAATCCCTGGATTATGGGCCCCGAATCACCGCTATTGCCGACATCTCACCTGATTCACCAGCGATTGCGGAACTGGCTTTAGAATATGCCCAGTTTATAATGAGCCTTCCTTTTTATGAAAAGCTAATAAGTCAAGAATCAGGACTGGAAAAACCCCTGGAATCATTATGGAGTGACATGTTTGCAGAAGTGTATTCACCATCCCAAATGAAGATGATAGAACTGCTATGTAAATATTTAGAGCCTGGGAAAGCAGCAGCCAAAGCCAGTGAGTAAATTAAAGCTGCTTGGGAAAGGGGTAATTAAACATGTTATCTCCCGAAAAACTCGTCTTTAGCAATACAAAAAGCAATAAACAAATGAGAAATTTTATCAATGCGTTTTTAGTGATTATGGCAATAGAAATGGTTGTTGCAATTTTTATTACACATGTTCTAACAACCAGCATAACTGTCTTTTTAATAATATCTTCAATAATCATGATTTTTGATCTTTTTTTACTATATTATACGGTAGCGCTTTTAAGATCAGCTCATTTGCTTGGAGAAAATGGACTGACTATTGGCTTGGGCAGACGTTTTAAAACAACTGTACCATGGGAAATGATTGAGAGAATTGCACCAGAATCTATACAGTTGTCAACGAAGGATAGCCTTGGACTTACGCTATTCAGGAAAGAAGAAAATCTTTATTGTATGGGAACGAACAAGGCAACACATGTTGTTTCTTTAAAAAGTCCCCTGCTGGTTAAAGCCAAGTGTGAAGATAATCCCAAGAGTAAAAGAGGCATGGTTACATCAATATTTATTAATGTTGATGATAAAGAGGCATTTGATAAAACACTCAAAAGTTACCTAACCAATAATGATATCAAAGAAGTAAAAGCCCAAGAATCTGGATTAGAAGAAAAAGCTCTCGTATTTAGCCAGGATAATATCAGGCTTCCCGATATGACCACACATATCCGCACCGGCAATCCCCTATTGGAGCTACAAAATATCTCCTACCTTTACGGAGATTATAAAGCTGTAGATAATCTAAGCTTAACAGTTCAGAAAGGTGAAATTTTTGCGCTCTTAGGACCCAACGGAGCAGGAAAGTCCACCACATTGAAGATGCTAACCGGGTTACTGCAACCTAAAAATGGACACATCCTGCTTGATGGACAAGATATCTGGATAAAAGGCAGTGAATCAATACGAAGACAAATTGGCTATGTGCCAGACCAACCGATTCTTTATTATAGGCTGACAGCCAAAGAACATCTCTACTATAGTGGAAGATTATTAGGCTTGGAAGAAGCTGTTTTGATGGAACGGATCAATTATCTGCTGGAGCTGTTTGATCTTGTACCATATCAAGAGCAAATGGTGGAGACATATTCTCAGGGAATGCAAAGGAAGGTTTCTATATGTCTGGCCTTGCTTAATGATCCCAAGCTATTAATTGTAGATGAACTGACCAACGCTTATGATGCAAAAACCCTCGCAGTTATTAAGAAAATTTTCAGAGAGAGGAAAGCTGCCGGAAAAACGGTGCTTTTCTCTGGCCATGTAATGGCTGTGATGCAGGAATTGGCCGATTATATCGTTATAATCCAAAAAGGTATTTGCTATGCCTCAGGTACTATGGCAGAACTAACCGCTAAATATGGCAGCAGCAGTTTGGAAGATTTGTTTCTGCAATTGACAGATGCCCAAATCAAAGAGTAGGTGGGATAAACTATGACTTCAATTACTTTATTTTATATGAAAATGAAGCCAGGCATTAACAGCCTGTTTATCTATTCTAAAAAGGGCTGGGGCATGATATTAATTGAGCTTATTGGGTTAATGGGTATTATCTATGCGATAATGCAACCCTATTTTTATACAGATGATACCTCGTTGATATTATTACTGGCTTTTATCATTTTACTTGCTTCCGGCTATTTACCTGCAGAAAAATATTTGTCTAGCGCAGAAAATACATTTGATTTGCTGACAGGAATCCCAGCAAATAATATAATATGGGCCATTTATGGGCAAGTCTTGTGGAGTAATCTAAGAGGGGCATCCTTATTTCCCCTAATGCTAGTAGCCTCTAGCCATACCATTTCACCATGGCTAATACTATTAACGTTTTTAGTCTTTCCCGTTGCCGCCACTCTGACTGCCTGTTTGTTTAATATCTTGATAAACAGATATTTGAAAAGACTTGCCAGTGTCTTTTACCTGCTTTTTTCGTTTCTATGGGGTGGGGGTATTGCGGCTATACTTGGCTTTTTTTTGTCCAACCATAACCTTTCTTTTACCACCCTCGATAATCTTGATACGCTGCTCATCATCCTTATGCTTGGTGCTGTCTCCATAACGATTCTATTCTTTTCCTCAACCTTATCTGGTTTATGGAAGGAAGCATATTTGCAGAATGACTCAATGAATAAGCATAGACTGCCATTCAAAAGGTTCAAGCGATTTAGCCGCTTGTTCTCAAACACCTTCATTGTTAAAGAATGGTTTCTGCTGGGGCGTAACTCTATTACCAAAATACGTTTTATTGTATGGGTAACACTCATCATTATCTGTAGTTTTACAACCCTCAAATCATATTTATATGATCCAAATCTGTTTTTAATTATATCCTTAGCCGTCTGGCTCTTCTGCTATGGAGAGCTGCCAGCCACTGCCTGGCAAAATGAAGGTGAGCAAAAATCCTTCTATTGGCTAAGTGGGTTCAAACCATCCGGATTAATTGCAGCCAAAGTTCTTACCTTCCTGCCATTAACGGTATTCGGCATATTAACAGCCCTATTTTTAGGATTAGCAATTCAATTAAGCTTTTATGTGATTTTGCAAAGAGCAGGATTGGTTTTTTTGCTTATTCTGTCAGCCATAATTGTAACTCTGGCTATAGCCTGTCTGGGACATAATGGTTCCAAAAAAATCTTTAACAATGCAATGTTGGAACAGGTTCCATTGACGATAAGCGCCATTTTAGCTGTTTGTATTGAATTCTTATTCTGTGGTATTGTTTTTTTGCCACTGCACTGGATTCTTTTTTTATCTATTACCATTCCAATAATATGTCTGATTGGCCAGGCAATGTGGTTAAGCAGAATATACTATTCGATTTAGTTTAATATCAGCAATATACTGAGAAGGAGAAAAAAGCAAATGCCTATCTATTGTCCCCACCTTTTGAGTTCAATAAATATGGGTTCCAACTGTTTCCCACGGTCGGTCAAACTGTATTCCACCCTAGGTGGAACTTCCGGATAGGCTTTCCGCTGAATAATTTGGTGCTTTTCCAGTTCCTTTAATCTATCTGATAATATTCTGGGGCTTATTCCCGACAAAGATTTTAATAGTTCTCCATAACGCAGGGTGCCATCGATGAGTAGATCCCGGATGATAAGAAATGTCCATTTGCTTCCAACGATATTTAGTGCATTTTCTATGGGGCAGGTCTCGCCCGGCAGACATTTTACCAATTTTTCTTCGTCCATAAACCCTCCTGTTTTCCACAATACTTCCCTTTTGGTAATAATATAACATATTTGTAACTACTTCCTAAAATATATTATGCATTATATACTGGTTACAACACAAGACCAGGTAAAAAAACTGCTTGTGTAAGAAAGGAGAGGGAACAATGAAACTGTTGGAGGAATATAAACTCAAAGGTCTTTCAATCAAAAACCGTATTGTCATGCCCCCGATGTGCATGTATAAAGCTGCCGGCGACGGATTCGCCACCGAATTTCACCTGAATCATTACACCACCAGAGCCGTAGGGGGAGTGGGGCTTATTATCATCGAATCGACAGCCGTCAACCCTGAAGGAAGGATAACCGACTACGACCTGGGGTTATGGGATGACAGTCATATTTCCGGGCTCAAAAAAATTGTGGACTCATGCCACGCTTATGGGGCTAAAATAGCCGTGCAGATTAATCATGCAGGTAGAAAAAGCACCGCTAGCACAAAGGGTATTTATGCTCCCAGCGCCATTCCCTTCAATAATGAAAGCCGTGTCCCCAATGAGTTGACCCGGGAGCAAATAAAAATAATTGTTTCGGAATTTAAAGCGGCGGCGGCGAGAGCTGATGAAGCAGGCTTTGATGCCATCGAAGTGCATGCAGCGCACGGGTATTTAATACACCAATTTCTATCACCGCTTTCCAATAAGCGCAGCGATGAATACGGAGGAGACATTAAGAACCGAAG
The DNA here is from genome assembly GCA_964457945.1 of uncultured Syntrophomonas sp. Lineage (GTDB taxonomy): Bacteria > Bacillota > Syntrophomonadia > Syntrophomonadales > Syntrophomonadaceae > PHAA01. The sequence continues at coordinate 228,748 of CAYWFX010000002.1, read as the reverse complement.
CAAAATTCTGCAGGAGGTTCTTGAAGCAGTGAAATCCGTGTGGCCCCAGGAAAAGCCGATTTCGGTACGAGTGTCAGCCCTTGACCATTGCGACCAGGGCATTGATGCGGAACAGATGGTGGCCATCATCAACCAGGTGAAAAAGAGCGTGGATATTGTACATGTAAGCTCGGGCGGGCTGCTGCCGGCCAAAGTGAAGGATTATCCGGGATACATGGTTCCCCTGGCGGAAAAGATCAAGAGGGAGTGCGCTGTGCCAACTATAACTGTGGGTCTGATCACGCAGCCTGATATGGTAGAAGAAATTCTTCAGAACCAAAGGGCTGATATGGTGGCCTTGGGCCGGGAGCTGTTGAGAAATCCCTACTGGGTGCTTAATATTGCGGCAAAATCCAGGGCTGATGGGGTTCTTCCCGATTCGTACAAAGCAGCCTTTTGAAAACCGGAAGCGAAACTAAAATACCGCGAAGGCCCTGACGTGCAGGGCCTTCAGTTTCGTGTAGGCAGATGCCTCGGGGCTCGCAATCGCCCTAGAGTATGGTATATTGATGCCGGCTTTGTATTGTAATATGCTGGGAGCAAAAAAAGCAAATTCCTATCTCTATACCCCGAACGTTAAGGCCCCGACTGCGAGAGTTGGTTAAAAAAGCCCCCCAGAAGAATAAGACCACAAATAACACAACCACGGGCGTAAGAATTTGCTGGGAAACTGAACCCGCCTGATTCAAAATATTTATCACGCAGATCCATTACTTGGTCCTAAATGCAGTGGTCACATGTGAATTATAACCATTATCGAAGAGCTGACTATCATCAAGAAGATATTGATCGATATTGTTAGATTAATTAAGGGATGAGGCAAAGGAACCGGTTCTCCTAGGGGACCATCGGAAGTTTTGCGCACGGAAATAGGCTCAACTATCGGTAACCAGCTGATAGTTGAGCCTTAAACATGTACAAAAAACTAGCCCGTCCTGCAGGCCCTCTCGAAACTGCCTGGACAAGATAGGGGGTACTCCCCTTGCCTGGGAGGATTAGACTTGGGATAAGTTTGGTCAACTTGCCGCTTCTAGGGCATATGCTAGAAATTGGCCGGTTTTGGTTGTTAAACCGTGGATTTTAACCGGGGTACCCGGCTTAAGGTTTAATGTTTTCCCAAACGTGAGTTTCGTCCTTGTTTCTGATGTTGGGTCGATTGCCTCCGATAACATTCCCTGGGGTAATAAAACATTCACAGTACGACCATCCATTGTATCTACGATAATTAGGTCTCCACTCCGCTCCATCTGTTGTTATTACCAATGTATTTGGCAATATTGCTATATTTATACCTTTAGGAATTTACTTGAAATTACTTAAGAAAGACCAAAGAATATCTATGAGTATATTTCTGGTCTTTTTAATTAGCTTATTTGTGGAAATAATTCAATATATACTTGGGCTTGGATCAAGTGATATTGATGATGTCATCTTGAATTGTTTGGGTGGTTTGATTGGTATTTTGAGCTATAAAGCTTTAGCATCATTCTTTAAAAACGATGAAATAGTACGTTCAATAATTATAATACTTTCTACAATAGTAGGCGTGCCTGTTCTTTTCATTGCAATAGCAACTTCAATATCTAATATGTGATGAACTATAGTGCCTTCACATATAATAAGCAGAACAAAACTGATCCCAAAAAGGTATTTGCTATGCCTCAGGTTCCTGCCATTAACGCTTCCATTGACGATAAGCGCCATTTTAGCTGTTAGTATTGAAATCTTATTTTGTTGTATTGCTTTTCTGCCACTACACTGGATTCTTTTTTTATCTATATCCATTCCCATAATATGTCTGATTGGCCAGACAGTATGGCTAAGCAGAATTTATTATTCGATTTAATTTGGAAGGTAGATTTTTTTCGGGAAGATTTTGCCTCTCTAAAACATCTTATTAGTGTATGGATAAAAACGTTATGTATTGAGATGTGATGTTAATGACAGAACGACAGGAAAAGTTTTGCAATTTGATAAGGGAATACCGGTTAGGATTATTTCGCGTTGCGAAGGGAATCTTGGGAAATGATACCGATGCTGAGGATGCCGTTAGCGAAACAACCTGCAAAGCATTTACAAATCTTAATAAACTAAGAAATATTGAAAGCTTCAAACCCTGGGTTATGAAAATCCTTGTAAATGAGGCATATACCATTGCAAATAGGCGGAAAAGAATTGAACCGCTGGATGACATAGCAGTTAATGATGTTGTTTCGCTATCGTTGTTTAGAACGGAATACTCCTTAGAATAAGTTTTATGTGGGGTGGAGTAACATTGGTTGGATTGTACAATAATAGAAGCTTTCCTTACCTCATGAACAAAAATATTGCAAGGCTGAAATATTCATCATCGCCGTCATGCTTTACAAATGGTTCCTGGGGGTCATTTCTTTATCTTTTCTTTGAATCCTACGATTTTCTTGGGATTCTCAGTGGATACCTTATGAGGACTGATTCAGCAGGCTTGTAATGAGGGTAATATTGTGCTAATAATGATAGCGTTATAATAATAACCAGTGATATACTGAGAAGGATAAATAAGTAAAATATTATTTGTTGTAGGAGGTTTGAAATTGAGTATCGTATTTACACTGATAATTATTGCTATTTTAATTCTATTTCATGAACTGGGCCATTTCATAGCTGCCCGCCGGATTGGAATTCCCGTCCATGAGTTTAGTTTGGGATTTGGCTACAAATTACTTTCCACCCAAAAAGGTGAAACTGAATATTCGCTAAGACTAATTCCTCTGGGCGGATTTGTCCGTATGGCTGGTAATGAGCCGGGGGACATTGAAAATCCGAATGGATTTAGTGCACGAACGCCTTTAGAGAAAATGAGGGTATCAGTTGCGGGTCCCTTTATGAATTTTGCTTTGGCAATACTGATTTTTATTTATATTTATGCCGTAATTGGGGTACCCCAGGTCGTCATTGGTGAAGTAATCAAAGACAAACCTGCTTATCAAGCTGGATTAAAATCGGGTGACAAAATAGTAGCGGTTAATGATAAAAGTGTAGCCAGTTGGAATGAATTTGTTGAAATCATACAAAATAGTCCAGTTGGTAAACCCCTGCAATTGACGATAAGCAGGGATCAAGAGACCAAAGTGCTAAGCATGACCACGGTTCGTGATGCAAGCACTGGAAAACCAATCGCAGGAGTTTATAACATGATCACATTTGAGCGTCAGGGAATTCTAACCGCAATAAAACTAGGTTTTGTTTATACGTATCAAATGACCATTTGGATGCTGACCAGTCTGGGAATGCTGTTTACAGGGGGGGCTACCGCTGCTGATCTGGCTGGGCCAGTTGGAATTACCAACCTGGTAGGCGAAGCTGCCCGCAGTGGATTCGTATATCTTTTAAATTTTACTGCACTTCTGAGCATCAACCTAGGCATACTGAACCTGCTGCCTATACCGGCTCTGGACGGAAGCCGCATCGTATTTGCGATGGTGGAAGCCATTCGCAGAAAAACGATGGATTCTGAAAAAGAAGGCTACATTCACTGGATAGGCTTTCTAGTTCTAATGTTAGTTATGATATTTGCTACTTATAACGATATTGTTAGATTAATTAAGGGATGAGGCAAAGGGAACCCAAACCCGACCATCCGCTTTAAAGACCACATGCCACACCGGTGTTTTAGCAGGCAGATATTTGCCGCCATGTGCTACTTGGTCAAATGTTGTCAGTTGAATAAGAACTGGTACAAGCGACCTAATTCTTTGGAGTTGCTCCAGCAGAGGAAGCGTCCGCTCCAGGACCTGATCAATAGTTTGCCAACCCACTTGCCATGGAATATCGTACAGAAAGGAGTAATATGCGAAAGGCAAATATTACAGCTGCTTTTAAAGCGGACATACATACTGTATGGGATATCGTAACCAATAATGAGGATTACGCTTGGAGAAGTGATTTGTCAAAAATCGTCATATCGAAAGACGGTAATAGCTTTATCGAGTATACAAAAGATGGTTATCAAACGAATTTTACTATTATAGTTAAAGAATCATATAGCCGTTATGAATTCGATATGGAGAATGATAATTTTACAGGACATTGGATAGGAATTTTTTCTGAAAATAAAAATAATGGGACAAACATTGATTTTACAGAAGAATTGCATATCAAAAATCCTGTTATGGAACTGTTATCCTATTTATTTATGAATCTTAAGAAGATGCAAGCAACCTATGTTGTAGATTTACGAAGAAAATTAGGCGAATTGTAGGATAAACCTTATTTTACATCAAGCATATGCGCAGCAGATAAATGAGCCTCTAAAAGCATTTTTGATTCGTCAACACTCGCAACTGACCTCGCATGTCTAGGCTTACGCCTCAATGAAAACTTGAGCCCATCCAATATAGAAGAACGCTATTTCCGAGGACGTACGGATCGTTATCATGCCTTTGCGCATGCACATTTTGTAAGTGCAATGGTTTGATAAATAAGTATATATATACCCCTCTGTTTTTATTGTCACACTGCTTCCTATTTAATTCTGAGACGCATATAATTCAACAAATCAATGCTATGCTCATTGCCAGATGCTTGGGATGCAAATGAATCCAGCATAACGAAGAGGCGTTGCCGGCCATTTTCTTCTTCCATCACCTCTAGTGGGGTTTTGTCGTCCAACTCCCGGTGTGGGGTATGAAGCCAGCGTTCGGTTTCCTGGTCTTTGACTACGCTGTACCAGATATGATCAAGTGTGGGCGTTGGAGGTTGGAACAGGAAGAGACTATGCACTATCTCCCAATTATCTTGGGGGATTATTTTCTTTAACAAGCCTTTCATAAGCAGGACATCATCAAGTATATCCGCATAGCATATTAGATACTCGTCATTGACCCCAATGCGGGCATTACCTAGGCTCTCACGAAGTTCGTACCAGCGTATGCCACCGGTTTCGTGTGCCAAATCGCAAGCTTCCGAATGATCCAAGTCTACAATTAAATCCGGTATATTGTTTTCCAGACGTAAGACGCGAATATCATTCAAGCCCATAATAGATTTGTGATTGGCATGTTCAAAAAGAGCAAAGAGGATTTCGCCATTGTGCTTAAGGAGAGTGTAAATATTTTCTCCTTCTTTAAGCCCTTGTAAATAATTTATATGTTTGCTGATAAATTCTCCCTGGCCATCGTCATTTTGCAGCATTAGCACCATTCCGGAAAAAACCTTGCCTAGAGGCAGAGCAACCAGGCGTCCCAGAAGCAAAGGCCGATTTGCACCGATTTCCATATCCAAAGTTTCCTTTAAGAGAAGCTGTTCTTCCTGACCGCTAATGAAATCCCTTACCCGCAAGCCGTTGTTTTCTATTCCTACAGGTTCAAATAACGATAGGTAGGATTTATCCAGCGCTTTTAAGCATTCTCGTAGAGGTTCTTCCATGAAACCGCCATTTTCCTTCAGATACTCGCCACAAAATGTTTCGCCTTCACTATCTGTCATATCAAACCAAAGCCAATCAGATAAAAAAGATTCTTGTTCCTGGGGAAGGTAGCTGGTGGTACACAAGCGCAAGAATCGATCTTGAAGAGATTTCCTCAATTTTTTTATTTGCGAGCTATAGTGCTGGTCAAGCTTGAGTTTGATAGTGGAAATCAACTGACTATAGAGGTCAAAGGGCTTTTCATTCATTTCTACAATACCCTTCAAGCCCAGGCAGCAGTTTTTATATTTTTTCCCGCTGCCGCAAGGGCAGGGGGCGTTTCTACCTAACTTAGTTTTTATAATAATAACCTCCCATATTCGCAGGAAATATAATTAGTTTGAAGCCAAGGACATATTTTCTTCATTGCCAATGTTACCGAAAAAGGAAGCAAAAGAACGTCCCCTTGCTTTCCCCCATATTTAAAACTGCATATGAATGAGACACAGCAATTAATTATGGGGAATTAATATGGGAATCGCCTGACCGTTTATGGTAATATCCTTTAGACGGTTACCACGGCAGATATTGTCTCGGGCAACTCCCTGAGCATAATCAAAGTAGGCGATACCAGCTTCCCGGTTTTCGCTGCACCGGTTAGATTCTAGATCCGGTTGGGCTCTATCTTTAACCAGGATGCCGTGTAAATCATTATTGCTGCATATATTATTCTGGGCTGTACCTGCGGCGGAGTCTAAATAGGCTATGCCCATCAATTTATTGCGGCTGCACTGGTTGCCTTCTAAAATAGGTTGGGCTTTAAAACTAATTTGTATACCATGGCTTCTATTGCGGCTCGATTCGTTGTTGCGGGCAATTCCTCCTTCATGACCATTATATAGGATGCCAGCTTCACGGTTTTCGCTGCATTGATTGTTTTCCAAGGTGGGTTGGCCATGGTCAGTTATCAAGATTCCATTAATACTCTTTTTGCAACTATTCTTGATAGCTTTGCCAGCACCATGTTTAAGGTAACTAATACCATTTTCCTTGTTTGAATCGCAATCATTTTCTTGCAGAATTGGCTGGGCATTATCTGTTACAATAATACCGGTGTGGTTACTTTTACATTCATTCTTTATAGCTTTTCCAGACGCTTCTTCGGTAAAAAGAATAGCACAGGTATTATTGCTGCAACGGTTTTCGCTCAGTAACGGGGATGAGGTACCATATACAGCTATACCATTTATGTTACGTTCCACCAGGTTGTTAGTAATAACCGGCTTGCCACTAAGTACCGTTATACCCGTATGTCCACCTGAAATTCGACAGTTCTTCAAGCTGACTGAGGATTTAATCAAGCACACGGTGCTGTTTTCCTTGTAACCGATTTGATTGAAGGAGATGCCTGTAATTTCACTGCCAGCAGCTTTATTTGTCTCCAAAACGCTGCCGGAATCATAAGATACTTTTACAGTTTCCATTCCTTCGCCGAAGAGTTTTACGGGTTTTCCTGTAAGTAATATCTGTTCTCTATAGGTTCCGGATTTTACCAGAATTTTCTGGTTAGGTCGGGCTGCATCTATGGCTTCATTAATTTTGCGGTAGTTACCTGTACCTCTGGGATCCACGATTAACACATCTTCTTCGGTTGAGGGCTTCGTTTCTGCTGTTTTAGGAACTGGCTGGTTGGAATCTGCCAGTTCTTGTTGAACCCGAACCTTAAAGTTAGTAATATCATCAAGTCGATTAGTTTCCGCTGATTCCAAACTGCTAGTTTTTTTCCCAGACAGCTCAAATAGTAGTTTTTCAACTATTAGAGCCAGGTTGTGTATGTGTTTGGATAATGGAGGAGTAGTAGCATTCAACCAATGATCGGTGGAAAGGTAATACTCCAGGGATTTGGAAAGAGTCACTTCTTCTATAATAAATGATAGTATGGGTATTCCCTTACCGGCAGCTTTATTGACTTCCCTTAGAACATGAGGGGAGGCAGCTGAGTTTGCTGACAGTATTAATACGAAAACTTGGCAGTTTTCAATACCATCGATAATTGCTTCTGCAAAATCCTTGCCGGGTAGAATATCTCTGGGTGCCATCCAGCAGCCTATCTTATTCGATTCTAGAGTCACGCACACAGTCGTTGCGATAAGGTGGTTAACTGATGCATAACTGAGAAAAACTTCATGAGCCACTAAAATAACCTCCTGAATAAATAGAATTTTTACTTAAATATATGGTGTAATCAGCGTTGGCAGTAAGCGCTTGAGTAATAATATTGCTAGCGCTTCTTTTCGATGCTATAACCTAGAGATATTATGGTCTTTAGAGTTTCCAATGCTGTTTTTCGATCATATTCCTTCTCGGCTTCTGGTAAATCTTCGTATGGTACCAGCACTGGCGTTTCTTTGCGTAAGTCGTTTCTTTCAGTTCCGTAAGTCCATCCCTCGGCGAGACGCCTGGAAGCCCAGTGCGCATGAACATTCATAGCTAACAACTCAGTTAACTCGAGTATATCGTCACTCAGCTCAACCCAGGATGTGTCCATGGTTGTTGCTTCAAAGGACATCCTTCTAAATACCTCCTTAATAAAATTAATTCTTTGTTAAGATATAGAATTCAGAATCAAATAGTTAAAATGATTCACGGTATTATTAAATAGACTAACAGCGGTTTAAATCTTATTGTTCATTTTAGGCCAAAACAAATAAAAAGCTAGGTTGGTTCGTGTAAAATATTAATTATTTATTTCGATAGCAAGTCTATTATTCTTTTTAGTTCAGTTTCTTTATAGCTCAATATAGCGTAGGTGTTAATTTGGGTAATTGTTGCTGAACGTTCGAAAGAATCGGGATGGTGTCGGTCTAATGCTTTGGCAAAGGTAACTTCCGCTTTAGGAAGAGAATCCTGCAAGATTAGGGATTCGGCCAGAGTGCTGTCCAGCCACCAATTTTCACCTTCACGGTTTTGCCAGGAATCCATAACATAGCGGGCCAATTTTATACCGTTATCACTTTCGCTTCCTCCCAGAAATCTATAAAGATAGGCAGCGTTTATTGCCGGATAATAGTCTTCTATATTACGACGAAAAGCTTCCAGGTATAAGTCCTTTGCTTTAAGTAGTAATTCGCGGTTGACTTTATCTATGGAAATAGTATCGTCCGTTCCTACTAAAGCTCTGCGTTTATACTGGGCTGCCAGCATTGATAGGGTATCCGAATCTTTCATTCCCTGTTGCCAGAGGCTGTAGACAATGTCGGAGGCTTCCTGGTATTGACCCAGCCGGGTCAGACAATTGGCTTTAAGTTTTAAAACATCCTGCCGATGTTTATAAGGAAACATTTTCAGTCCGGCTGTTTCAATAAAGTTGTTTTCAAGTTTGTGTACAAAACTGATGGCTTCACAATATAGACCAAAGTTTTTGCAGATTATGGCAAGACGAAAATAGAATTCACCACTTCTATCCTGTATTTTATCACTACCTAGGAAAGTTGTGAAGTTTGTATCATTACAGGAAGCATACCGATCTATGAGTTTCAGCTCTTCCGAAGTTAGGTCAGGGGATGGAGGGAGGGCTCCTGAGAGATCCATGGCATATATTTTATCAATCACCTGAGGATTTTCAAAATCGTATCGGAGACGGAACAACTCTCTTTCTCCAAAGCTTTTGGCTAGCTCTACGAATCCCAGTTCATCAAAACTTATATAGTCAAAAGGCAGAGCTGCCTGTCCTATTGCTTCTTTAAATTGTCTGGTTACAAATATCTCCCCGGCTCGAGTAACAGGTTCAATTCGAGCTGCAGTATTAACATTGCTCCCATACATGTTCATTCTGCCCAAGATTCTATCTTGAAAAGTAAAAAGTTCTCCATAGTGGCCGCCTATTCGAGGCATTAAGCAGGTCATTCCAAGACTGGTAAAGTCAAAGTTGTTAAAAAAGTCCCGGTAGTTCAGCATCAAATCAATTGCATCTTTTCCATCGGAAAAAGCAGCTATTACCGCATCGCCCCAAGTGTTAAAGGCCTCAGCCCGGGAAAGGTATGGTTTAATCTGGGTGGACAGAGCAGGGTTCAATTCAGTAAAAAAAAGTTCGGCTTCATTTTCTGAAAGCTTAGAGTATCCTTTTAAATCAGTGAAAATTATGAAACCTTTCACAATAAAAAATCAAGCCTTTCCGACAAATTTGGAGCAATTTCCTATATTTATTGTAAGCCATTATACTAAAAACATTCAATACCATGCTTGCATTTGCTTCATTAATTGTGGACATGGGTAGTTAATCCATAGCCATGGGCAATTCAAATACCATTTTATAGTACATATTTTAGGGCAGCTTAACTACCCTATCGAGCTTGCTTTTTAACTATGACTTGCACAGAGCGCTATTTTTTAAGTAGAATTAGGCAAGTTAATCTATTGGATCTGGCAGTGCTAGTAATAGCAGAATAGCTTATAGGCTCTTAACGAGGAGGTCAATTGAATGTCAATCGAAACAAATTTAGCCAGCGTATATGATCCCGAAAAGGTCGAGGGCAAGTGGTATGATTACTGGAAAAGCCAGAACTACTTTGCTCCTAGCGATGATTTTAGTAAAAAACACTTTTCCATAGTAATGCCGCCGCCTAATGTAACTGGGCAGCTACATCTTGGGCATGCTCTGGATAATACCCTGCAGGATATACTGGCTCGCTGGCGTAGGATGCAAGGCTATAACACTCTCTGGCTTCCGGGTACTGATCATGCGGGAATTGCCACCCAGGCTCGGGTAGAGGAGAGTCTGGCCAGTGAAGGTTTGAACAGGCATGATTTGGGCCGGGAAAAGTTTTTGGAACGGGTATGGGAATGGAAGCGATTGTATGGCGATCGTATCACCCAACAGCTTAGTTTGTTAGGTTCTTCCTGCGATTGGAGCCGGGAGAGATTTACAATGGATGAGGGTTGTTCCCAGGCAGTACGGGAGGTATTTGTAAACCTGTATGAGAAGGGTCTTATCTATCGGGGCAACTATATTATCAACTGGTGCCCGAAATGTATTACCGCTATTTCTGACATTGAGGTAGAGCATGCCGACAGTGATGGTCATCTCTGGCATATCAAATATCCCATTGAAAATTCAGATGAATTTGTGGTAGTAGCAACGACCAGACCGGAAACCATGCTGGGTGATACGGGTGTGGCAGTACACCCTGGAGATGAACGGTACAGCCATCTGATCGGCAAAAATGTGGTGCTCCCGCTGATGGGGCGAAAAATTCCTATCTTTGAGGATCATTATGTTGATCGGGAATTTGGCACAGGAGCGGTAAAGGTTACTCCTGCGCATGACCCCAACGATTTTGAGATGGGTATGCGCCATGATTTGGAACAGATAGTAGTAATGACCTCAGATGCCTGCATGAATGAAAATGCGGGATCTTATGAGGGCCTTGAGCGCCAGGAATGCCGTAAGCAGGTAGTTAAGGATTTACAGGCCGGAGGCTTCCTGGTGAAGATTGAGGAACATCAGCATGCAGTGGGACATTGCCAGCGTTGTGATACCATTATCGAACCTATGGTTTCCCTGCAGTGGTTTGTGAAAATGAAGCCTTTGGCTGAGCCAGCCATACAAAAAGTAGTGGATGGAGAGATTCGCTTTATTCCTGAACGTTTCACTAAAACTTATATCAACTGGATGGAAAACATCCGAGATTGGTGCATATCCCGGCAGCTATGGTGGGGACACCGTATCCCGGTGTGGTACTGCCAGGATTGTGGGGAAGTTATTTGCAGCCGGGATAATCCCACTGCATGTCCCGCTTGTAGTTCCAGTGAACTGAAACAGGATGAAGATGTATTAGACACCTGGTTTTCTAGTGCTTTGTGGCCTTTTTCTACCCTGGGATGGCCGAACGATAGCTCGGACATGCAGCATTTTTATCCCACCAGCGTGCTGGTTACAGGGCGGGATATTATCTTTTTCTGGGTGGCTCGGATGATTTTTTCCGGTATCGAACAAACCGGAAAAGTTCCATTTCACGAAGTGAACATCCACGGCCTGATTCTGGATGGACAGGGCCGTAAGATGAGTAAGTCTTTAGGCAATGGAATTGATCCTATAGAAGTTATTGAGAAATACGGGGCAGATACTTTGCGTTTCTCTATGATTACCGGAGTTACGCCTGGAAATGATGTGCGGTTTCAATGGGACAAGGTGGAGAATACCCGTAATTTCTCTAATAAAGTGTGGAACGCATCCCGATTTGTCCTGATGAATATGGAAGAATTTGAACCGGTTAAGGTAGAAAAAAATGAACTGACCCTGGCGGATCGCTGGATTATCTCCCGTCTAAACCTGAAAATTAATGAAATAACTGATCTTCTGGAACGATATGAATTGGGTGAGGCTGCCCGAGGCATGTATGATTTTATCTGGGATGAATTTTGCGATTGGTATATTGAATTGGCCAAACCCCGACTCTTCCATCCTGATAACGGACGGGAGAAAGCGGTAGTACAAACTGTGCTCTTAGATGTGCTCAAGGGGATATTGAAATTACTCCATCCTTTTATGCCATTTATCACCGAAGAAATATATCAATACTTACCCGGACACAACGAGACTATAATGCTGGAGTCTTGGCCGATTAGGGATCAAAGTTTGGTGGAACCGGAAGCTGTAGAGCAGATGCAGGCCATTATGGGGACAATTCGAGCTATACGAAATATCCGGGCGGAGTTTAATTTAAGCCATAGTGCTCCAGTTAAAGTAATTATGCTGTTCAAGGATGGGCAGGCGATGAAGTGGTTTGAGGATTACGGAAGCTATGTTAAAGGCTTGGCTAAAGTTAGCGAACTGCAGCTGGTTTTGGAGCTGGCAGAGAAGCCGCGCCAGGCAGTTTCCGCACTACTTTCCTTTGCCGATATATATGTGCCTCTCGAAGGGGTTATTGATGTTGATAAGGAAATAGGCCGGCTGGAAAAAGAACTTAAGATTACCGAAGTGGATATTGATAGAGCTGGGGCCAAGCTGATTAACGAGAAATTCCTGGCCAAAGCGCCACCGGAAGTAATCGAAAAGGAAAAGGCTAAAATTGAAGAAGCCATGCTCAGGAAAGAGGGTATATTACAACGCTTAGAGATATTAAAGGGCGCATAGAAGATCGCTTGCAAGAATTGAGCACATTGGGCAGCAGGCCGGGGCTGGAGAGAATAGAGAGCCTACTGAAAGAGATGGGAACCCCCCAGCAGGGACTTAAATGTGTGCATATCGCAGGAACCAATGGCAAGGGCTCTACTTCACTTATCATTGCAGATGTTTTAATAAAGGCCGGGTACCGGGTGGGGCGATTTTCATCGCCCCATCTGCATTCATATTTCGAAAGGTTTACAATCGATGGCCAGGAGATAACTGCAGAGGCGTTTCAATCAATATTAGATGGTATAGAAAAACACATCCGGGTGATGCTAAAAAGAGGCGAGCTCCACCCTACTGAATTTGAGGTATTAACTGCAGCTGCTTTTCAATATTTTCGGGATGAAGGGGTAGACGTGGCAGTACTGGAAGTCGGTATGGGGGGAAGCTATGACTCCACTAATGTTATTATTCCAGTGGTGTCAGTTATTACGGGGGTAGATTTTGACCATACCGCCTATTTGGGTAATACCTTGGAAGAGATAGCGTCCAACAAGGCTGGTATTATAAAGGCAGGTGTGCCCGTGGTAGCTGGATTAATGGAAGAAAAGGCTGAGCGGGTAGTGAACAACCGAGCCAGAAGCGTGGGGGCTAAATTACTTAAGAGTTCTCAAATAAGGGTAAGCCTTGTGGGTAATCCTGGTCTACAAGATCAAATAATTGATATCGAAGGCATGGGAATTAGTATGCAAGGGGTGAGATTTGCACTCCGAGGCGATTTTCAGCTTAGGAATTTAGCGACTGCACTCACTGCTCTTCAAGTGATGAAGGAAAAGGATTATCAAGTTCAGGAGCAAAACATCAGAAGTTCACTGCTTAGTCTGAAAATGCCTGGCAGGTTGGAACTAATCCAGCAGGATCCATTGGTCATAGTTGATGCAGCCCATAATCCTCAAGGTGCTAAGGCGTTGGCTGATTCTCTGGAAACCCTTATGCCTGATAGAAAAAAAGTTCTAGTGCTTGGTTTAGTAGATGATAAAGAGCGGTATGGCATAATACAGGCTTTAGGTACAAATACCCGGTCGGCGGTGGTGACACGACCCCAAGGACCACGGGGAAGCGCTTGGAAAGAGGTGAAAGCGCGGTGGCAGCAGGTTTTCCCCGATATACCAGTAGTTGAAGTAGAAAATATAACGGAGGCAGTAGCCAGGGGACTAGAAATGAGGCGGAATGATGATTATATAGTGATAACAGGCTCATTCTATGTGCTAGATCAAGCCCGTCGAATATTTATCAGGGCTATCAATTAAGTAAACAAGTTACAATACTTCGAGATTTTTCGCTAAAAGACCGGAGAAATGACTAGTTCATTTTTTCACAGACCCTAATAATTAACAGTTTCTTAACAATGCTTACGCAGAGTATTGATATAATTACTATAGGTATGTGTAAACAATTATTTAGGGAGGTATTGATTTGGCTTTTAAGTTAAAGCCTCAGGATGATCGCTTTTTCCATTATTTCGAAGAGGCTTCCGAGGCCATAAGCGAAGCTACCCAGATATTAAAGGGATACTTTGCAGATCGCAGTGATCCGAACGCAAATTTAGAGAGGATTAATGAGGTTGAGCATAGGGGGGATCGAATCTTTCGTGATGTTATGGAACAAATTAATCATTCCTTTGTGACCCCTTTCGATCGGGAGGATATTCTGGCGCTGGCCCAGTCACTAAACCAGGTATTGGATCACATTCAAGGGATTATGGAAAAAATGGTGATTTACAAGTGCGAACAACCTAGAGAAAAATATATTCCAGCCCTGGTGAATGTTCTTGAAGAGGCCTCTAAAGAGATAAAAAAGGCAGTATTGAATTTACGGGATGTGAAGGCTAATCATGAAAATATCATTGTATCCTGTGAAAAGATTCGGGGTCATGAACATGAAGGAGACAATTTATATCGGGCAGGAATAGCACGTTTGTTTGAGCAAACGGACGATGCTATTTATATGATCAAATGGAAAGAGATATATGAGCACCTGGAGACTACTCTTGATTATTGCGAAGATGTGAGTAATGTAATTAAGGGAATAGCGGTAAAGTATGTTTAATATAGGTTGGGTAATTGCCATTGTAGTTTTTGCCCTGATATTTGACTATATTAACGGATTTCACGATACTGCTAATGCCATTGCCACATCGGTTTCCACTAAGGCTTTATCGCCGCGGGCGGCTATAGGAGTAGCAGCGACTTTCAATTTTTTAGGGGCCTTGAGTGGTACCGCAGTAGCTACTACCATAGGCAAAAACATCGTGGCTCCTCATGATGTGGTTCCATTGGTTATTATTGCGGCTCTTTTCGGAGCCATAATCTGGAACCTTTTAACCTGGTATTTTGGTATTCCCAGCAGTTCATCCCATGCGCTGATAGGTGGATTGATAGGTGCCGTTATTGCCAGGAGTGGATCAGCAGCAGTTCTTTGGCAGGGTTTTTTAAAGATTTTAGCTGGTCTTATTAGCTCTCCCATAATTGGCCTGGTGATGGGCAGTATGATTATGACGCTTCTTTTTTGGGTGTTTAAAGGATCTTCACCGGTGAAAACCAACCTCAAGTTCAGGAGACTCCAGGTATTATCAGCTTGTATGGCGTCTTTTGCTCATGGCTCTAATGACGCGCAAAAGTCAATGGGAATTATAAGTTTGAGCCTCGTAAGCGCTGGCATGATAAGTAGTTTTCATGTACCCCTTTGGGTTAAGATCGCTTGTGCATTGGCCATGTCCGCAGGTACTGCGGTTGGAGGGTGGAGGATCATTAGGACCATGGGGGGGAAAATATTCCGCATAGAGCCTATTAACGGTTTTGCGGCTGATTTTACTTCGTCGGTAGTTATATATGGAGCCAGTCTGATGGGGATTCCAGTAAGCACTACCCATGTGGTTTCCTCCTCAATTATGGGTGTAGGAGCTGCTAAAAGGCTGAAGGGGGTACGCTGGATTATAGCTCGGCAAATTATCATCGCCTGGTTTGTGACCATCCCTTCATCTGCTCTGATGTCAATATTATGCTATCGATTGTTAATTCTATTCTTTTAATCATTGAAGTGAATATATGAATTTTATAACTCTACCTGTTGATCAGGGAAGAGTTTTTTTGTGGAATGGCAAATCTTATTTGCATATTCTTCGATAACATTACATAATGAAGATGATTAATAAATCGAAGGGGTTGGGAGTTTGAAGGTCTATAAAATTCCTGAAGCCACTGTTATGAGATTATCAATTTACTCCCGACATCTTAAGCATTTGCGGGATGAGGGTGTAGAAACGGTTTCATCGGAGGAAATCGCCAGTGGGGTAGGAGTGAGTTCGGCTCAGGTACGCAAAGACTTAGCTTATTTCGGTGAGTTTGGCACCCGCGGAGTAGGCTATAAGGTCGAAGAATTGCTGGGGCATTTGATGAAAATATTAGGCTTGGATCAGAAATGGAATGTTATAATGATCGGAGCTGGAAAATTGGGTTCAGCCTTAGCTCGGTACGAAGGTTTCCGTGAAAGAGGATTTGTAATCTGTGCAATTTTAGACGCTGATGAAAAAAAAGTGGGCGAGAGACTGACAGATGTAATCATAGAACCTTTGGAAGTATTAGATGATAGGGTTAAGGAACATAGTATTAATGTAGGCATTGTAACCGTGCCGGCTGTCGCTGCCCAAGACGTTACTGACCGCTTAATATCTTCAGGTGTCAAGGCTATTCTTAACTTTTCACCCCGGGTGCTTAAGGTGCCTAGTGGGATTGTGCTGCGAAATGTTGATTTGTCAGTAAACTTGGAAGTGTTAAGTTTTAACCTGTCCTTTAATAGGTAAATATAGTATTATAAGGAAAGCTCTCGCTAGGAGGGCTCTCTGTTTGAATCGACCTTGTTTTTACCTAATACTAGTGCTACACTTGAAAAAATGCATGGTGGAGGTCGTTCAGTGGCAAGCAGAACTCGTACTTATCCAGGCTGGCAATTGTTATTGTTGCTTTTGGCACTAGGGGGAATTATTGGCGGCTGGATCGGAGATGCTATACTTAAAATTTGGCCGGCTTTAGGTTTGCTGGGAAATGTTCAGAGTGTTGGTCTACCCACATTTACGATGGATCTGCATGTATTTTCACTCAGTTTTGGTTTTATGCTTAATATTAATTTCTTTACTATATTGGGATTTGTATTGGCCTGGTTCTTTTACCAGAGACTATAGGGCTTGATACAGTTATTTCTTAACAAGCCCACTATGAGGAATAAGTCTTGAAGAAGATTATACTTGCGTCCGGGTCACCCCGAAGACAGCTTTTATTGCAGCAAATAGGGCTTGATTTCACCACCTGGCCCGCCAACATAGAAGAAAATCTATCCGCTCCAGCATCACCGCTGAAACTGGCGCAAACCATTGCATTCCATAAGGCCCAGGAAGTTTCCAGGCAGTTGGAAGGTGGCATTGTTATTGCCGCCGATACAATAGTAGTCTGGAAAGGAATGATTATGGGAAAGCCAGAGAACCGAGATGAGGCTTTTATGATGTTATCACGGCTGAGTGGTCAGCGTCACCAGGTGATTACCGGCATTTGTGTTATAGATGTTGAAAATAAGGTTAATGACTTGGACGGTGAGATTACTGATGTAGTTTTTAGTAATCTATCCTCGGAGGAAATTAACTGTTATTTAGATGGCGGAGAATGGGTGGACAAGGCAGGCGCTTATGCGATTCAAGGCCGGGGGGCGTTGCTGGTTGCTCGTATCGAAGGCTGCTATTTTAACGTGGTGGGTCTTCCCTTGAATAGGCTTAAACTAATGTTGGCCAAAAAGGGCATTAATTTATTGGGGGTAAAGTAAATAATGCAATACACTACTCTCATCAAAGACATGCCACTAAATATGCGCCCTCGGGAAAAGCTACTGGCAGAGGGAGAAAATGCTCTTAATAATCATGAACTATTAGCGATTATCTTGGGCAATGGAACTAAAGATATCAGTGCACTGGAACTGGCTAATAGGCTTTTAGATACCTATAAAGGGTTAAGACGTTTGCAGGAAGCCAGCCTGGAAGAACTTTTACAGGAAAAGGGGATTGGTTCCGCTAAAGCGGCCAGAATTAAAGCTGCTCTTGAAATAGGTCGGCGTATAAGTTTGGATGTCGAAATCAGAGATCTGATTAAGTCCCCGCAGGACGTTGAAACAATGCTGGTAAATGAAATGCGGGTCTATGACCGAGAGCATTTTGTGGTCCTATACCTGGATAGAAAAGGTGGGCTTATCGTCAAGGAAGACGTTTCGGTGGGAGGGCTGCATAGTTCAATAGTCCACCCTCGTGAGGTTTTTAAAACCGCAGTGAAACGCAGCGCTGCTTCTATCATATTAGCACATAACCATCCCAGTGGTGATCCCTCCCCCAGTCAAGAAGATATTGATATTACCCGCCGCCTGGTTGAAGTGGGTCGTCTTATGGGTATAGAGGTACTGGATCATGTAGTTATTGGTGAAAATACTTACTGTAGTCTTAAAGAAAAAGGATTGATATAAGGAGGATTCGATACAATGGTTTTCGGTAAAGATATGGGTATAGATTTAGGTACGGCTAATACTTTGGTTCATCTTAAGGGCCAGGGAGTTATACTGACTGAGCCTTCTGTTGTTGCCATACAGAAAAACACTGGTAAAATTCTGGCGGTAGGGGAGGAGGCCAAGCAGATGATAGGCCGGACTCCGGGTAATATTGTGGCTATCCGGCCAATGAAGGACGGAGTTATAGCTGATTTTGATGTAACTCAGGCTATGATAAAATATTTTATTAGCAAAGCGCTGGGAAAGAAAAATCCCTTTACCAAACCAAGGGTAGTAATTAGCATACCGACAGGATGTACCACTGTGGAAGAACGTGCGGTGAAGGAAGCAGCTCTGGCAGGTGGAGCCAAAGAAGCCTATCTGCTGGAGGAACCGATGGCTGCCGCAATTGGTGCTGGACTGCCGGTGCATGAGCCCACTGGTAATATGATTGTAGATATTGGAGGCGGCACCACTGAGGTAGCAGTTATTTCCCTGGGGGGAATTGTTACTGCTAAATCAGTACGGGTAGCCGGAGACAAAATGGATGAGGCTATTATTCAACATCTGAAGAAGAACTATAATCTGCTTATAGGTGAGCGCACAGCCGAAAACATCAAAATTAACATTGGGTCAGCACTTTGGGAAGGACCAGAAGCTCAATACGAAGTAAGAGGCCGCGATTTGTTGAGTGGATTACCCAAGACTCTACAGATTTCATCCTTGGAAATCCAACAAGCTTTGAAAGAAACCGTTGAGCAGATCTTGGAGGGAATCAAAGTTTGTTTGGAGAAAACTCCACCGGAGCTAGCTTCCGATATTATGGATCGAGGTATTGTTATGGCTGGCGGAGGATCGTTGCTGCGCGGTTTGGATAAGCTTATTAGTCGGGAAACGGATATGCCGGTCTATGTATGTGAAGAACCTTTACTGGCTGTTGCACGTGGAACGGGTAAGGTGCTGGAAAACATTGAGGACTTGAAAAGACTGTTGCTTAATCCTAGAATGAATGGTTAGCTAGGTGAGGACTTTTGTTTAATTTTTTGCGAAAAAAAAGCTTCTGGACGATTTTAGCAACTGCATTGCTACTGCTTGTAATTATGAAGTTGAGTTCTAGCAATCGACAAGAAATAACCCTTCTGGAAAAGCTTATCCGGGATAGCTATTCGCCCCTGCAAACTGGAATGGACAAGCTAAACATCGGGATTAATAATATTAGCGTTGGATTGGCCAAGAAAAAGGTAATTGATGAGCAAATGGGGGCTCTGGAGATAAAGAATAACCTCTTGAGCCTTGAAAACCAGCAGCTTAGAGAAAATAGAGCCGAAGTAGAGCGCTTAAGAAGTCTCCTTGCCTATAAGCAAGCCCAGCAGGAGCAATATGATCTGGAAGCCGCCCGGGTTATTGCCCGCAGCCCGAACAACTGGTATAAGATCATAACTATTGACAAGGGGGCTGAACAGGGTATTGCCGGAGGAATGCCGGTAATTAATCCTAATGGCTTAGTAGGAAGGGTAGTAAGCGTAAGTACAAATTCAGCCCAGATATGGCTTATAACCGACCGGGAAATGGCCGTAGGTGCTATTTTGCAGGAAACGCGTGAAACCAGGGGTATTGTCGAGGGCATGGGTGATAATGGCACTTTGAGGATGATTAATATTCCGTATTATTCCCAGGTAAAAGTTGGGGAGAATGTGGTTAGTTCGGGATTATCAGAAACTTACCCCCCCGGAATTCTTATCGGATCCATCCAGGTCGTTAACAGGGAATCCAATGGCTTGGTACTATCGGCAACAGTAAGTCCTGCAGTTGATTTTAACCAACTGGAGGAAGTGCTGGTAATCAAAAAATTCCGTCAGGTAGAAGCAAAAGTAAACAAAGGGGCGTAAAGTAAATGCGCTATTTTATACTGGCATTGTTGCCTTTCCTAGCCCTTTTTTTGCAATCAACCATTTTCAGGACATTCAGCATAAATGGTGCGATACCAGATATGGTATTGGTACTGGTTGTTTTTTATGCTCTCTTAAACGGTGATCGCAAGGGAACAGTTTATGGCGTGATGTGCGGTCTTTTAGAAGACCTTTATATTGGGCAATTTATAGGTATTAATTCCATAAGCAAAGCTATTACTGCTTTTATTATAGGCAGGCTGCAGGGAAATGTTTTTAAAGAAAACCTTATTGTAGGTGTAATTGGGGTGATCGGAGGCACAGTGCTGAATTCGGGTCTGCTTTTTATCCTATCCCTGACCAGTTTTGAGGTGTTTCACTTAGACCACTCTATCTTTATTGATATGGTTTATCAGGGGATTTATAATACTCTAATAGCGATTCCCATGTATGTGTGGTATTATCGCTCTTCCAGCCGAGGATTACTCAGGGAAGTAGGAGAGAGGTAAATGAAACAGCTCGAACTTAAGACTAAGTTAAAGATATATGCTTACATTATTATTGGGTTATTGGCTGTACTGTGCGTTAGACTAGCTGTTGTGCAGCTTTTTTATAGCGACGAGTACCAGACCAAAGCCAAGGAAAATCGGATCCGGCTGGTTTCCATAAAAGCACCCCGGGGAGAAATATACGATCGGAACGGGGAGACCTTAGCCGCCAATCAACTGGTATATACATTGAGCTTAACATACCCCGGAGTAATTGATCAGGACCAGTTAGTGGAACGGCTGGCGGTTTTGCTCAACCGCTACTATCCAGAGGTTACAGTCTCCTTTATTAAAGATAAAATTGCCATGCAAAAATTTAGGCTGTTTGAGCCGGTGGTTATTATGCGTGATATTCCTTGGGATTTGGTGGTGAAGCTTGAGGAAGATCGCCAATCTCTGCCGGGAGTAGCTGTTACTATTGAGCCTTTACGGGTATATCCCCAGGAAACCTTGGCCGGACATGTGTTGGGTTATATTCACTCCATAAATCCTGAGGAACTAGCAGCTGCCAGCGAGAAATATAACCTTAATAGTTTGATTGGTAAATCCGGGATAGAGAAACAGTATGAAACAGAGTTGCGGGGGAAAGATGGAGCTCGCCGGGTAGAAGTTGATGCTCAAGGCAGGCCGGTAGGAGAGCGCGATACCTTGGATCCTGTTCCCGGCAACAACCTTACCCTGACCCTGGATTTAAAGTTACAGACTGTGATGGAGAATTCTATGGAGTCGAACCTGACACGAATACAAAAGGATTTTCCTAAAGCTAAGGTAGGTTCAGCTGTGTTAATGGATGTTAAGACCGGAGAAATTTTGTCTATGTGTAGTAGTCCGGCCATGCGGCCGGATGACTGGAAAGGCAATATAAGCAGCCAACTGGCCAGCTATTATTTCCCGCAGGGCTCGGCCTACAACCCTCTAGAACCAGGGGCGGCTTTAAATCGTGCTATTCAAGTTACTTACCCACCCGGTTCCACCTTCAAACCGGTTACGGGAATGGCGGCATTGGAGTCTGGAGCCATAGACCCCCTGAATGATTACGTTAACTGTAAAGGTGCCTACTGGATTGACCCCTATATACCCTGTACGGGAGTTCATGGCAATATGAATTACTATAGTGGCATGGCTAATTCATGTAACGTTTATTTTCAGGAAATGGGCCGTCGGGCTGGGAATGAGGCCATAATAAGAGTAGCTCAAGATTTTGGCCTGGGTGTTAAAACCGGGATTGATCTACCTTTTGAAGCTCAAGGTCTAGTTCCCACTCCTGCTTGGAAAAAGGAGCTAAATGCCCTGCTAGTTAATCGCGAGTATGACTCATTGAGAAAACAGCTGGAAGACAAATATAGCCAACTGGAATCAGGAGCCGTTGGAGCAGATGCTGTAAATGCTCTGGAAAACAGGAAGAAGAATGAGAAAGCCCAGTTGGAAGAACAATACCGTATTAACTACAATTTTAAAACTAATTGGCAGGCTTACGATACCTTTAATATGTCTATAGGCCAGGGTGCAAACCATTACACTATTATGGAACTGGTAGACTATGTAGCAACTATTGCCAATGGGGGAGATTTGATGCGAACCCATATCTTGGAGACGGTAAAGACCCCTGATAAAAAAGTTATAACGGAGTTCAAACCTGAATTGATTCATCATGTATCGGTAGCTGCCCTAACTCTGGCTGAAACTAAAAGGGCGATGGTTCAGGTAACCCAGCCGGGTGGAACGGCGGCCTTCCTTTTTAATGATTTTCCTCCAGCTATCCAGGTAGGAGCAAAAACCGGTACGGCTGAGACCAACCGGGTAGGTGACAATAAGAACAGTGAATTTCATGGGGTATTTATTGCTTTTGCACCCGCTGATAATCCGACGGTTGCTTTTGCTGGGGTGATTGAGTACGGTCAGCATGGCAGCGAGTCGGCGGGCTGGGTGGCGAAAGCAGTTTTGGAACAGTATTTCGGATTAAAGGATCATTTTGCAGAAATAATGGCCCAGAAAAGTCTTCAGAAGGATGAGGGTAAGGCACAACTAAATCCAGGTAGTGTTAAGAATTCCCCATAGCTGGAGGAGTATTGTTCTCCATAACCTGGATGAAATTGGCGACTAACTGCGGGTTAAACTGGGTTCCAGAGCACCTTTTCAGTTCAGCCATAGCATCCTGGCAACTAATAGCCCTGCGATAAGGCCGATCATTGGTCATGGCGTCATAAGCATCGGCAATGGCCAGGATACTGCATTCCAGGGGAATCTCATCACCTTTGAGGCCGAGCGGATAGCCGCCCCCATTCCACCATTCATGATGCTTGAGTATCCAATCGGCAATGGGCATCAGGTCAGGTGCTGTCCGAGCAATACGGTGGCCTATTTCGCTGTGCCGTTGCATTTCCGAAAACTCCTCCGGGGTTAACGGACCTGGTTTGGAAAGGATGCGATCCGGTACGCCTACCTTGCCTATATCATGGAATTGGGTCAATAAGCGCAGGTCGTTTATTCTGTGCTCGGGCAAATTGATCACCAGGGCCATAGCCTCAATTAGGTCCTGTAGACGTTCCACATGTCCACCGGTAATGAAGTCTCTTTCCTGCAAGGTCTTCATCAGGGTCTGTACGATAGCACTATGGGCGCTTTTGCGACTGTGTAATTTTTCCCGATACATATTGTCGTCGGCTTCCCGGAACAAATCTTTCATATTAATGTTTGTTCCTGTGCTGACCGCAAAACCTACCGACAGGCTTAAGGGGAGTCCCGGGTTGTTGAAATTGTGTTGGGTAACCGCGTTCCTAATCCGGCAGCAGGCGTTTTCTACGTTAAGACGGTCGCTATCGGGGAGTAGAATTGCAAACTCATCACCACCGATGCGGGCGACCACATCTTCTTCCCGGAAGCAGCCTTGGATAATCTTGGCAGCAGTTATCAACAGGTCGTCTCCAGCTTTATGCCCCAGGGTGTCATTGACCAATTTTAGCCCGTCCACATCACACATAATTATCCCTACTGGCAGATGACGTCCAGAGTCCAGACGTGACATCTCCTGTTCGAAATAGGTGCGGTTGTAGAGGCCAGTGAGAAAGCTATGCAGGCTGAGGTATCTAAGGTTGTCTTCAGCGACTTTGCGTTCGGTAATATCCAGGGTAATGGCCAGCATGCGCGGCTCGCCGCTGACAATGATCATTTCCCCGGAAAAGGATCCTACTCGTAACTCTCCGGATTTGATGCGAAAATGGGTTTCCATATCGCGAACTGAGCCGGTTTCCAATAGTTCCATTTTTACCTTTTCGCTTTGGGCGAGCTCCCAGATCCCTAGATCTATATAGGTACGACCGATTATTTCATTGCGCGTGTAGCCGGTAACCTCTAGAAAATGGTCATTTACTTCGGTAAAGCGGCCCTCATGGACAGTGGTTAAGGTTACCAGGCCAGGAATAGCATAAAAGACCCGGGAGAACTTTTCTTCCGAGGCGCGTAACCCTTCTTCCGCCTGCTTACGTTCGGTAATGTCCTGGGCAGCTGCTACTACATATTCGACATCTCCATTCAAATTTAATTTAGGGGTTTTAGTGATGGAAAGCAGACGTTTTGTTCCCTGGGCGTTGGTAAGCCATTCTTCAGTATGAATTCGTTTCTTTTTTTTAAAAACCTCCATGTTTCCGGATATACAGACTTCGGCTTCTTCATTGCTTAGAATGTCATACAAATGTTGGTATTCAAGCTTATCCCGCTCTACTCCGCAAAATTCGGTTCGCGCCTGGTTTACTGCTCCATAAGTTTCAGGATCTTTCAGATACCAGATCTGAGTCTCGATATTATCCAGTAACAATATTTGTTCTTCAGATTTTTGCTGCAGTGCTTTTTCTGCTAACTTGCGGTCAGTAATGTCCAGATGGGTGGCGGCAACCCGTAAGGCTCTGCCATTCTCGTCCCAGGCAACCACTTTGCCCCTATCCAAAATCCATTTCCATTTCCCAGATTTGGTCCTTAGTCGGTGTTCCACTTCGTAGTAAGATGTTCGGCCGCGTAGGTGTTCTCTGAGGGCTCTGGTGGCTAAGGGCATATCATCTGGATGGGTGATATTTCTCCAGAAGTGGATGTTAGGCTCGATCTCTTCTGGAGAATAGCCCAAGATTTCTCCCCAGCGTGGGCTGAAGTAGACCTCGTTCGTGTCCAGGTTCCAATCCCAAAAGCCGTCGTTGCTGGCTCCAAAAACCAACTGCAGGCGTTCTTGATGCTGGTTAATAGCTTTTTGGGCTTCTAATTGGCGCATTCGTTCCAGGCCCATGGAAGCTAGCAGATGGGCAAATTCTGACAAGAAGGACATAACCGATTTCATACAGGCGGTAGGTATAATCGGAACCTGGGCTAAGGCCTCCAAGTATTCGGATTCGTCGAATCCATACTGGTGAGCTTGCTTCTGGAAGAATTTCTCGTCAGGGGGTTCATGCAGAAATTGTCCCATGAAGACCGTACCTAGATGCTGATTCTCTACTATAACCGGCGCAGCGCAGTCGATTAGTCCGTTAAGGCACTTATAGGTTACAAAAGGGCCGTCATAGAGGTGGTCATAGATGCATTTGTCGCTCTGCCGGCAGCGTTGTTCAGTATCAGGATTGATAAGATGAAAATTTGCGCAAATATCCTCGCAGCCGGTTCGTGCCAAGATACTACCGTCTACATCCATAATGGTAGAACTTATTCTGGTGATCGTGTGAAAATGGTTTATAAGTTGTTGGAGTGGAGCTATGTCCACCAGCTCTGCCAGGCTGTAACGCATTTTATTATCTCCTTAATAGCAGCATTACCCAAGCTGTTGTACAAAAGGGGACATTTCATAAAAGGGTGTGTCCCCTTACACTATTTGTGGGGCTAAATTGGGCATCTATTATTATTTTAATTTTATATGTAACTTTCTTAAATATTAGACATAGTGAGGGAAGGTTCCTGCATCATAATAAGGGGAGTTTGGTCTGATTTTAGCGAACTGGTAAAATATTTTCGACACTATTAACCAGCCTTTAACCAAGTGAAAATGAAAAAAACTCCATGGAGCATCCAAAACGGGGACATTTCCTATGGGTTGTGTCCTTATACATTATCGGTTTGGAAACCTGATCAAATATTAGCAGTGTTTTCTCGGCCTAGGTTCAGAGTGCGTGAAAAACCTATCCCAATAGGTCGAACACCTTGTCGGATAATTAAATAATTTTGTAAAGGACAAACGACGACAATAGAGGAAATCAGATCTAATTTCCCCTATTGTCTTGTTTTTCCATAGAGGAAAAATATGTTAATAATAGAAGTAATTAGTTAAAGAATGACCTTAGACAAGTTATTATGTAAGCGGATGGGAGGACATGCCATGTCTGTGGAGGTATTGGCGGGGGGCACAAATTCAGAAATGATAATAGACTTGAGCAGCTTCAGCTCCTTGGAGGATATGAAAACGGAACTAGAAAGAAGTCTCACCATCGTGGAAAAGTATGCAGACGAAAACTTGGTTTGTATTGATACTGGCAGCAAGAGATTAACGGAAAGGCAACTGCGGGAATTAGAGTCGATATTGGGGGAACACGGGCTACAGCTGAAGGAATTAAGAAATAGTCCAAGCTCCGGGCAGGGGCAAGTTTCTAAGCCTGTAGCAACATATCCCAGTGCCAATGAATTACTGGAACCGGGTGAAACCGCATTAATTTATCGCCACCTAAGATCCGGGCAAAAGTTTTTTACACGGGGAAATGTTGTTATTCTAGGAGATATTAATCCTGGAGCTGAAGTGATTGCCGGGGGGAACATTCTGGTTATGGGAGCATTAAAGGGTATGGCGCACGCAGGGGCGTTGGGAGATGAAAATTCAGTAGTTGCTGCCTTTCGATTGAGCCCTATCCAGCTTAGGATTGCCAATCATATTACTCGTCCCCCGGATGGGGATAGAATTGTGGTCAATAATCCTGAACTAGCACGCATCAGGGCTGGAAAAGTAGTTATTGAAAAGCTAAAAATATAATGGGGGGTTTGAGGATGAACAGTAGGGTTTTCGTTATTACTTCCGGAAAAGGTGGGGTGGGAAAAACAACCACTACCGCCAACCTTGGTACAGCATTGGCAATGATGAATAAGAGAGCTGTACTCGTGGATACTGATATTGGTTTAAGAAATTTGGATGTTGTTATGGGATTGGAAAACCGAATAGTCTTCGACATTGTGGATGTGGTTAATGGTAATTGTAAGCTGAAACAGGCCTTAATCAAGGATAAGCGATTTGATGGGCTTTGTCTTTTGCCAGCAGCGCAGACTAAGGATAAGACAGCGGTTACCCCGCATCAAATGAAGAATCTCACCAACGAATTACGCCAGGATTTCGAGTATATTCTGGTAGATTGCCCGGCTGGTATTGAACAGGGATTTAAGAACGCTATAGCTGGAGCGGATGCTGCCATTGTAGTAGCTACCCCGGAAGTATCTTCGGTGCGAGATGCGGATCGAATTGTGGGTCTTCTGGAAGCGGCAGGTTTGACAGACACGAAGCTGATTGTAAATCGTATTCGTGCCAAAATGGTGAAAAAGGGGGATATGATGGATATATCCGATATTCTTGATATACTATCAATTGACCTCTTAGGTGTAGTTCCAGAGGATGAATGTATCGTAATTTCGACCAATCGCGGAGAACCAGCTGTATTGGGTAACATCTCTCGGGCTGGAGAAGCTTACCGCCGGATAGCCAGAAGAATAATAGGCGAAGAGGTTCCTATGTACTCTCTGCAGGAATCATCCAATATCATGGCCCGGTTCAAAAGGATGCTTACATTAGCCAGATAGCGAAGGAGGTATGACCTTGTTAGATATAATAGCCAGATTTTTTGGTAAAGAATCCATGGGTAGCAAGGATGTAGCTCGGGAGCGCTTGCGTTTGGTGCTTATTCATGATCGTAGCCTGGTATCGCCTGAGCTAATTAATGCCTTAAAAGAAGATCTTATCCAGGTTATACAGCAATACATGGACATTGATGTGGAGAGTCTGCTGGTTAACCTGGAAAACGAGGATGATTCAGTGGCTTTGGTAGCTAACATACCCATTAAGGGTTTAAAGCGAGCGGCAAATATTTAACTCGCAGCTTAGATTGATAGAATTACAAGTCAAATAAAAATACGTTGTTAAATTGGGGGCATTTGATATGCCTCTTTTTTATCTGGTCTTGCTTGCCTATTTTTGCCTACTGGACATAACAATTTTCTTACCCTTATAATGAACCTGGGAGGATAATGTCTTGAATTTAAAAAGATTAAAATTTCTAGATAAATATTTCTTGGTGGTTCTAGCTATAATACTGGGATTTGGACTGGTGACCTTATCCAGCGCTAGTAGTGGGATAACCAGCGATGCCTATTTTTATTTGAAAAAGCAGGCAATTTTTTTGCTGGTGGGGATTGTGCTGGCAATTTTCATCCTCAGGTTTGACTATACCCAGCTAGAAAAATACAGTCCTTATCTTTATATTCTTTCTCTATTAATCCTGGTTGTGGTGTTAGTTTTTGGTAAGGAAGTCCGGGGAACTACAGGCTGGATAGGCTTTGGTAGTTTACCTCCAATGCAGCCAGCGGAATTCACCAAAATACTGTTGATTATTGCCTTCGCAGATTTTTTGCAGCGTCGAAAAGGGGAATTAAATACCTTGGCTCAGATTTTCCCTTGTTTATTATATATGGGTGCTCCATTTGCCCTCATAATGATGCAGCCTGATCTAGGCACAGCCCTGGTTTATATAGCTATTACTGTTATCATGATGTTTGTCGCCGGGGCCAACTCACGTTTATTATTCCAGCTCATAGCAGGAGGTTTACTCTTTATTGCTTTGATGCTATTTTTGCATTTTAAGTTCAATATGTGGCTGCCCCTGGATCCTTATCAATTTAATAGGCTTACGGTAGTTATTGATCCCTACAAGGATGGACAGGGAGGGCGGGGAGCAGGGTGGAACACTATCCAATCTCTGATAGCTATCGGGTCGGGAGGTTGGCAGGGAAAAGGTTTGTTTAACGGAACTCAGGTGCAATTGAATTTTCTGCCTGAGCGTCACACGGATTTTATCTATGCCGTAATAGGCGAAGAATTAGGATTTCTAGGAGCCGCATTGGTTATTATACTTTTCGCACTATTGTTAGTAAGGGCGGTGGTCATAAGTTTTAACGCCCGGGAATTATATGGCACGCTAGTTGTAACCGGTATAACCGCTATGTGGCTATTCCACATATTTGAAAATATTGGTATGTCTATAGGTTTAATGCCGGTAACTGGAATCCCATTGCCGTTTTTGAGTTATGGTGGCAGTTCTATGCTAACTAATATGTTAGGAGTAGGATTAATATTGAGCGTAAATATTAGAGGTAAGAAGATAGTTTTTTAGATAAGGAGGAGTTAAATGAGCCCGGAAATTATGATCAAAGAGTCGGCTCGAGAAAAAGTAAAGGAATTGCTTTTGCTAATACCCAATTTTTTAAAACTGCTCTACAGATTGCTAGGGGATAAGGGGGTGTCAACCCAGGAGAAGGCCCTGCTGCTAGGAACGGTTGCCTATGTTATTTCCCCCTTGGACTTTCTGCCTGATGCGATACCTTTTCTGGGGCAAATTGATGATTTGCTGCTGGTTGCCCTAATTCTAAAGAGGTTTATGAACAGTATCGATCGTTCAGTGCTCTTGGCATACTGGGATGGGAAAGATGATTTGCTGCTCACTATCGATAAAATACTGGAATTTACAGGTATATTCCTACCTCGCGGGGTGTACAACAAAATTGTGAAAAAGGCGAGGGAAGAAACCATTGATATGGAGTATGATTTAAATTAAAACATCCGCATTTAATCAGGAGAACTGTCCCTTAGTTTGAGCTTCACAAGAGATACCCCGCTAGAAAGAGCAATGTATGTGTTATAGCCGCCAAAACAGGCGGCTTATTTTATGGGCAATAAAAATGATACAGCAAAACCGAACCCTGAAGCCCTCTATCAATTCTTATGTCGTGGCATAAATCTCCCCGAAGAATTATATATTTAGTAAAAACCAGGGGTGGTGATTGAATATGTTGCGGAGTTTTAAATTAAGGCTATTGGGGGTTATTGTGCTGGTGGCAATGGTGGGTTTGATTATGCAATCAGGGCAGGGCAGCAGGCAGCTAGTTGAGCCAGTTTTGGAGTATATGATGGATAATAAATATGATGTGGGCAAGCTAATCTCCCGCTATGTACATATACCTGGTGCGGTGGATTTCAATGATGCGCTGCCGGTTTCAGCAGGTACTATTTTACGCCAGCCCTGTGAATTTTTAGATATAGAGCACAGCTATGGATGGCATTGGAGTCAGGAAGAGCACAAGCAAAAATTCTGTTCGGGTATATATCTAAAAGTAAAGGATAATACCACAGTAAAGCCAATCTTAGGTGGTCAGGTGCTGGAAATTACTCGCGCAGCTAATCAGGGAACGGTATTAATTAAACATGATGGCAACATCTACTCTTTATATGGAGGGCTCAAGGAGATATTGGTGGACCAAGGAAGCAAGGTGGGAGAAGACAAATTAATAGGTCGAACTGGAGACAGTTTTTATTTTGAAGTGAGAGGTAAGGATGGACCGGTCAACCCCCAGAGCATTTTTAAATAGCTATGCTGTTAGGGAAAATTGCCGGGGTGCGCATCCGGGTTAACCTCTTCTTCATGCTAATGTGTGCGGTATATACCGCCCTGGGGCTGGGTTGGGAAATTCTCTTCATATTTGTATCCGTCCTGATTCATGAAATAGGTCATGCGCTGATGGCCCTGACTCTGGGCGTAAGGGTAGCTGAAATTGAACTCTTACCCTTTGGGGGACAGGCTAAAATTGATGATTTTACCGGGCTGGAACCGGATCGTGAGATTTATATTGCCCTGGCTGGTCCGGCAGTTAGTCTTTCCCTGGCGGGGATTTTTTATTTTCTGCGTCCGGATATTGCTTCTTCTTATTTACCCCTGTTTATCAATATAAACCTGTTCTTAGGGATTTTTAATCTCTGCCCTGCGCTTCCCCTGGATGGCGGCCGAATTTTGCGTGCCATTTTATCAGCCAGGATAGGATACAAAAAATCTACTGCCCGAGCCGCAAGTCTAGGAAAAATCATAGCGTTTGGTATAAGTCTTTATGGTTTGTATTTAATTTATTACCAACAAAATGGCCTGAATTATCTGGCGGTGGGCATGCTGCTTTTCTGGGCTGCACACCGTGAAGGTAAACTGTTGGCCTATGCCTTCATGCGCTATCTGATAAATAAAAAGAGCGATCTGGCCAAAAACGGCGTGCTGCCATCTCAGCAGGTAGTCAGTCAGGAAGCTACCCTGTTGAAAAAAATCCTGGAATCCACCCGTCCTACCTACTATTTGGTGGTTATGGTGGTAGATGAAGCTGATCATTTGGTAGGTATGCGCACAGAAGCAGAAGTGATCGAGTGTTACTTGGAAAAAGGCCCCGGCAGCACTCTGCGGGACTGCTATTAGAGGCTATGGGTTTAATTAGAGTATCGCAGTAAATGAATTATGAGCAGTAATCATAGCCGCAGATATCGCCGATTCTTATGATTATCGCGGCTCTTTTTATTGATTTTTTATACAGACAAGTTTATTAACGAGTGAGTGATGCATAAATGTACAAGCGACCGTTGGCAAATCATGTTGGAACATCCACTAATAATGTGTTATATCCATCATAGCCAGGTACAGTATTTTTAGAAGGCTATCATCAGTAGGGAAAACGGACTTTCTTTTGGTAACTTTACGGAGTTGGAGGTTAAATCCTTCGATGGTATTGGTGGTATAAATCAGCTTCCTGACCTCTTCAGGATATTTGAAGTAGATGCCTAAATTAACCCACTTAGTTCGCCAGAATATGGCGCAAACCGCCCGCTGAGCGGGTGGTTATTATTTTGGAACAAATTAAAATTTAGAACTATTGAACAAATAGTTGAGCGTATTGGTAAAGTTTGGTATGCTAATATCTGGAGCTATTTATCTCCCGACTATTATCATATTTCTTGAAATTTGGGGGTGATTTATGTTAATAAATATTCGTGAATATATTAAGAAAATCTTAGATATTAAAGATACAATTATTAAAATGGATGGTGATACTTTACGTTTGCGTACAGAAGGAAATATATAAAGGCATTTGTATCAAGCTTGTTAATTACTATTTTATTAGTCTGCACTATTCCTCTGCAGACGGCATCAGCCGCTCCAGCCGCTGGCGATACAGCCAACCAAACAGATAAATCCGCTTTTACCGACGTTGCTGCTGATAGCCCGCTCTATCCCTTCGTTCGGTACCTGACTGATAAAGGAATATTCAAAGGATTTCCCGACGGGAGTTTTCGTCCCGCGGAAAATGTGACCCGCGCCCAGGCAGCAAAAGTGATGGCCATGGCTAAAGGATTACCTGAGATTAAGGGCGGGAACCCCACCTTCAGTGACGTACCCACTGATTATTGGGCCTTTGGCGTAATCGAGGCTGCAACTAAAAACGGACTGTTCAAAGGATACTCCGACGGGACATTCAAGCCGGAAGGCGTTATCACCAGGGCCGAAGCGATAACCCTTTTAATGAACCTTTCCGGAGGAGCCCTTTCCGGCAAAGAGATGACCATAGGCGACGTAAGCCCGGATTACTGGGCCTACCGGCAAGTTGTGACAGCCGTTGAAGCTGGCCTGGTGGAACTATCCGCCGACAAACTCTTCAAACCCGACCGGGAATTTCGCCGGGGTGACCTGGCCCGTAGTTTAAGTGTCATGTTTACCCTAAGCCCCGCTCTTCGCAGCATCGATCTTACAGGCAGGCTGGTAGTCAAAAAAGGAAAAGCGACTATCACCGGAAGTGACGGAGTTGCCAACATAGTCAAAGATGAGACAAAGGTAGGAGCAGGAGTTAAAATCAATACCGGTGATAAAACTCAAGCCGAGATTAGTTTTGATGATGGCAGCGGCATCCAATTGGAGGCCAATGCGGAAATAAAGATCGACAAGGCAATCGGCTTCAATTACATGAAAAAAGACGGCTCATCAGGCGTAGCCATCGATAAACTCGAAATCAACCTAAAGAACGGTAGAATCTTCGGCGCCCTGGCCAGCCGCTACACCGGAGAAACACAATCCACGAGCGGTAAAAGCTCTCTCAGGAAGAGCCCCGCGCTGTTGGCCTCATTGGGAATACCCCCCGGTGTGCTTTTGGCTGAAGGCGAAACCAGCAGTGCCAGTAATGAAGAATTGCCCTGGTGGAAGGAGCCCTACGCCGCACGCAAACGGGTTGTAGTGGACATGCCTTGGGGTGTTGCCGCTATCCGGGGCACCTTCTGGGCTAACAATGTCACTTCCACTGGAGAAAGCAGCACATCGCTGATTATCGGACACGCTGAGGTTACATCCGGAGGTACAACCGTACCGGTTATCGCCGGACAGTCAACCGTGATTACGACCAGCGGCAAACCGCCCACACCTGCGGCCGCGCTTACCCCGGCTGAGAAACAAGCCTGGGTAGTGGTAGCAAACTGGGTAATCGAGCGAGCTCAGGAAATCCAGAAGAGCCTGCCGCCCCCACCGGCGCCAGTGATCCAGTCACCCGAGACACCAGTCGAAAATCCTGTAACGCCGGTTGAGCAGCAAAATCCGAATCAACCGCAACAGGTGCCGACAATCGATGTAGTCGGTATCGTTGTCCAATCGCTGTCGCAAACCACTGGTGTTTCTGTTACAACCTTAATGAGCTCTGTGACAAATTCACCTACTGTCACGACGCCTGCTGTTATAACGCCAGCCGGTGGCGGCGGCGGTGGTGGTGGCGGAACATCATATCAGCCTAATACTATAATAATAGATACCAGTACTGTCAGAGGGAGTATTTTCTCCCTGCCTGTCGTCCTGCACAACGCCATTGACATATATACAGTTAGTTTTAAAATATCCTTCAACAACCAGTATCTGCAAGCGGTATCCGTGCAGTCCGACACTTCCGCCTTCCCGCTTGTCATCGCCAACGATGTGGATAACAGCGCCGGTACCGTTCGCCTGATTGCCAGCAAGCAAGGCAACACGGCCGGAGCAAGCGGTAATTTTCAAGTCGGCACCATAACATTTAGGGTTATTGGAAATGGGTCCAGCAATCTCAACTTTGTGGAAGGAAACCTCTGCGATAGCAGACCTTCAACGGTCATACCTGTCCTCCAAAATACTTCAATCACTGTCTCAACGAGTGCGTTAGGGGGAGGTGGGTCCAACCGGATATGGCTGGATACCGCCGGTGTGTCGGGCAGCCAGTTCAGCATACCGATCAAAGCGTCTAACGTTAGTGACCTTTACGGCGCGGATGTGACCATCTCCTTTGATAAGACGAAACTGCAGGCGTTGAGCATAACAGGTAATGCTAGCCAGTTTCCGATAGTGGTGGTTTCATCCACGGACAACAGCAACGGTACAGCCAGCCTGGTGCTTACCAGACAGGGGAACTCATCAGGTCTTACCGGAGAGGTGACCCTGGGCACGATAAACTTCAGTGCGCTTTCTCCAGGCACCAGCTTGCTGAGTTTTACCAACGCCCGGTTATGCGACAGCCAGCTTATTTACACGAGTGTTAACGCGGTTAATTCAAGTATTACATTTTAAATTTTTTAGGGGGGGAGTTATAATGAAAAAAAAGAAACTGTCAATTACCTGTTTGCTCGGTACTCTGCTGTTGCTTTTATTTGCGACATCGTCAATAGCGCAGGGCAGCAATGTGGTAAATGTTACCAGCTCCGGTACTGCGGTGCTTTCAATTACTAATAGTGTTCCAGTGGATATAATCTTAACGGAAGGCTTGCAAGGTTCCTTACGTCCGGATTATGGATCAAGTGTGACGTTGACACTTCCGAATGGTTTTGCGTGGAATTATGGAGTTGCTACAAGTGTCTACGATCCACAGACCGTAACATGTAATAGTAACGGACGAGCTTTAAATATAGTTACCAATACAGCGTCTATGACCCCTAACACGATTAACATCGCCACATCGGTGATGGTGTCGGATCAATCCGTAGCGCAATCAGGTAATGTTATCTGCCAGGTTGGCGGTGTTTCAAACGTTTCTACGGCTATATTGAAGGTGGCTACCTATACCGCCCCGGCAAATGTCGTCAATTCTGCTATTCATTTGACATCCAGTAATTATCCCACAATCATGTCCGGGAAAATGGGCCAGACTATAGGCCATATTACGATCAGTGAGGACAGTGCCGGACAGCTATTACCTGGTGGAACAATAACATTAACTTTGCCGGATGGAGCCAAATGGGACACATCGCCTGTACATTCAAGTCTTAATGGAGTTGCAATATCATATGGGGGTAATCCAAATTCTTTATCAAATGCGCTACAGTATGTGGTTGTTTATAGTTCAACTAGTTCAGGTGATAACATCATTTTCATAAACGGTAGGATAAATATATCAGCGGATTTCATAGGCGATTTGAATATCACCGTCAGCGGCAGCGCCGGTGCTTACGGCGTGATTAAGGTGGCTACCGTTGTAGCCCCGGTAACGGCTACCCTGGAAGTCGGTTCCGTACCTGCCCAGATCTTATGTGGCGTACAGAATCAATCGCTGCCTAACTTTACGATCAGAGAAAATATGGCCGGCGCTATTTCGTCGCAAGGTAACTTTACATTATTGATAGATTTTCCAGCGGGTGTGAACCCTGCACTCCCTACGGTTCAGGTAACCGCAGGCGATTTAGTTATTAATCCTTCAACTTTATGCAGAACTCTTACCGGTGATAACCGCTGGTGTTACAGTGTAACAATAATTTACTCCAGCAGCCAGCCAAGTACGATAACATTCAGTAATATTAAAGTTAGCGTAGATCAAAACCTGCCGGTAGGTCCGCTAAGGCTGGGGGTAAAAGGTGCGACTGTTGTAGAAACGTCATTACCTAACTTGTTCCCAGGCGCGACGGTTGCTGCGAGAGTTATTGCGGGTGAGGTTTACTTGACTGCCCCGGTTACAAGTAGTGGTATTACGGTATCCGGTCTGGCTCAGTTGGAAAGCAGCTATGATCCCGGGGTCAATTTGTTACTGGTAAACTCATCGACAGGTTCATCCCCGGTGCAAGTATTTACCGATTTAAGCGGCAACTATCAGTTCACCAATGTGCAACCTGGAACTTACAATGTGGTGGCAACACATAAAGGTTTCCTAAAAGCGACTTCCAGCAGTATTAGTGTATCGACAAGTCCGGTCAGTGTTCCGGCATTAACCATGAAGGCGGGAGATTTGAACGGTGACAATAGAATTGATATATTGGATATTGCCACATTTGCCAAGAACTACGGCAGCGTAAGCAATTAGAACGTAACGAGAAATTAGGGGGCTGTGTCTAAACAACTAGTTTTAGACCAGCCCCTTTTAATATACCTCTAGAAATCCGCGTTAGTCTGCGCCCGCAGCATTAATTGCGACCTTTAAGGGAACATCAGTAGTATCCGAAGGATGAAGGGTCAGCGACATCCCCCCTACAGGGACTCCCGATGTTAGCTAACGCTCACTATTAAGGTTGCGCGTGAATCGTTCCCCTTGCTGCATATTATTGTCAACTACGAAGTTGAGTTTTTAAATCTGCCTTATTAGACTTTTTCACCAGCTCTTGAGTATGCATGACGGTTTTGTGATAAGATAGTAGCAATGATTTTAGGGACTATCAAGAATAGCCCCTTAACTGGAGGCAGGGTATGAAGGACAGGCTGTTTAAGGATATATTGCCGCGCGTTTCCAAGCCGGCACGCTACGCAGGCGGCGAACTAAACATGATTAAGAAGGACTGGGAGCAAAGCCAGATGAAGATGGTCTTTGCTTTTCCGGATGTCTATGAAATAGGAATGTCCCATCTGGGGGGCAAGATACTGTATGGGGTCGTAAATGAAAAGAGTGGTCATTTGATGGAAAGGGCCTTTGCGCCCTGGCCGGATATGGAAGCATTGATGCGTGAAGAAGAGATTCCCCTATATTCCCTGGAATCGTTTGCTCCCCTGAACCGCTTCGATGTGGTAGGATTCTCTCTGCAATATGAACTATCAATTAGCAATGTCTTAAACATGCTGGATTTAGGAGGGATACCGCTCTGGTCAGAGGAGCGGCAGGAAGATGATCCCATAGTTATTGCCGGTGGACCGGTGGTGTTTAATCCGGAGCCGTTTGCGGGTTTCTTTGATGCCTTTCTGGTCGGCGAAGGAGAAGAGTTGATTCTGGAGTTTCTGGATTGCCTGGAGCAAAACCGGGGGCTGGATAGGAAGTCCCGACTATTAAAGATAGCCGCTATCGAAGGGGTTTATGTACCTGCTATGTATTCAGTTGAATATAATGCGGATGGAACCATTAGGGCGATGCGTCCCCTATATCCTGGCGTGCCAGAGCGGGTGCGTAAACGTTTGGTGCAGGATTTCGATGCTGCTTACTTCCCGGATAAACCTATTGTACCGTATATGGAAATCGTGCATGATCGGGCTGTATTGGAAGTCATGCGAGGCTGCCAGCGAGCTTGTCGATTTTGTCATGCAGGAACGGTATACCGGCCAGTACGCGAAAAGAGTCTGGAAACCCTAAAAAGGCAGGCCCAGGTTCAGCTGCAAAATACCGGCTATGATGAAATATCGCTGGCTTCTTTGAGCACTTTGGATTATTCCGGAGTGAACCGTCTGGTGAAGGATTTGGTCAAGACCTACGGGGATCGAGGTATAGGTGTTTCGCTGCCTTCTCTGCGTGTAGATGCCTTTTCGATTGACCTGGCCAATGAGGTGCAGAAGGTGCGTAAGACCACGCTGACCCTGGCACCGGAAGCAGGGACTCAGCGTTTACGGGATGTAATTAATAAAAATGTAAGCGAAGATGATTTATTCCGGGCAGTTGAAGCGGCCTTTGGGTCGGGATGGAATTCGGTTAAACTCTACTTCATGTTGGGACTGCCCACCGAGGAGGAAGCAGACCTGGACGGAATACTGGACCTGCTGGCCAAGGTAAAGTCTATCGGCAACCGCCTTTCGCGTCGATCTGTAGAGTTACGGGCCAGCCTGGCCTGTTTTGTACCGAAAGCCCATACTCCGTTTCAATGGAAGGCACAAAACAGCATTGCTGAACTAGAGGAGAAACGCAGATATTTACAGGGCCGAAAGATAAGGAACATTAAGCTAAGCTTTCATGACAGCCAGACCAGTATGTTAGAAGGGGTTATGGCTCGTGGGGATAGGAGATTAGCCCAAGTTATTCATAAAGCCTGGCTAAGAGGCTGCAAATTTGATGGCTGGTCTGAGTATTTTAAATTCGAGCAGTGGATGGAAGCATTTGCGGATTGCCATATTGAACCGGAATTCTATACGCGGGAGCGATCTTACAATGAAATTTTCCCCTGGGATTTTATGGAAACCGGGGTTAGCAAGGCCTATTTGTATAAGGAGAATGAAATGGCATTAATAGCAATGTCTACTCCTGACTGCCGACAGGTAGGCTGTTTGGAATGCGGGATTTGTCCTGACTTTGGAGTTTACCTTGATCAAAAGGAGGAAGCGTAATATGCGCTTGCGGGCTGAATATAGCGTAGGGCCAGACTTGAAGTTTCTAGCTAATTTGGATATGATGCATCTAATGGAACGGACTCTGCGCCGGGCGGAGATACCCTACCTGCTCAGCGAGGGCTTTAATCCCCACATCAAGCTGTCCATGGGGACGATATTACCGGTAGGAGTATGGGGGCAGAAGGAGTATTTTGATCTGGAGCTTAATCCTATGCCCATGGTGGACTTTGTGACCGCAATGAACAAGGCTCTGCCGCCGGGTATGTATATAAGGCATTGTTGTGAAATACTACCGGTCGCTCCTTCCCTGATGAAGGTGATCAATGCCGCTGATTATATTTTTATGATGCAGTCGACCGGTCTTGATCTCGAAAATATTGCGGCTCAGATTTTAAACCAGGAGAAGGTTATAGTACAGAGCAAGGGTAAGAATAAACTGGCGCAGAAGGATCTACGACCGGGGATTTATGATATCAAAGTTGAGAGCCAGGATGAAATGGAAATTGTAATGGCGAGGGTTAGTGTTAATGAACCCCTAAACATAAGATTTGATGAGTTGTTAGATGTTTTTGCA
The DNA here is from genome assembly GCA_964457945.1 of uncultured Syntrophomonas sp. Taxonomy (GTDB): domain Bacteria; phylum Bacillota; class Syntrophomonadia; order Syntrophomonadales; family Syntrophomonadaceae; genus PHAA01. The sequence goes on along the minus strand of CAYWFX010000002.1, from coordinate 190,021 downwards.
CAATTTGGCATTGATAATAAATATATGCTGGATTTTTGGCGCCGGGGGAATTATATTAAAAAGGGAGAAAATTATTATTCGCCATTGGAGAAGGTGTAGTAGTTGGTGAGAGACATAATTGCCGAAGTATACCCATGGGAATCTCGGGTGGCTATTGTGGAAGAAGGTCGTCTGGTAGAGGTATTCTGGGCGGATCAGGAAGAAAACGTGGGCAATGTTTACAAAGGCCGGGTAAAGGATGTAATACCGGGTCTTTCTTGCGCTTTCATTGATATAGGACTGGCTAAGAATGCCTTCCTGTATTCCGGAGACATAGCAAGGGTGTCTGCTAGTAAGAGTGCCAATATTGCTGATGTATTAAAAAGCGGACAGGATGTAATGGTGCAGGTGAAAAAGGAGGCTTTTGCTGAAAAGGGTGCTCGGGTTACGGGTGATCTTACAATTCCCGGACATTTTCTAGTTCTGCTGCCTTTTCAGAACGAGGTTTCTATTTCCCGCAAGATTGTAGGTGACGAGCGACGAGGCCATCTACGCAGCCTGATTGAGAAAAACAAGCCCGATCGTGTGGGTATTATTCTGCGCACAGCCTGCTTGGATGCGGAAGACAGCGAGATTATGGGCGAATTGCATAGACTGTTGGAGATCTGGAAAGATATCAAGAACCGTTACGACAAGATGAAGGCTACCCAAATGATTTACGAGGATGTCGATGTAGTAGAAAGAGCCTTGCGCGATTACCTGGATGGAGATATACGCCGCATTATTGTAAACAATCTTAAGCTGAAAGAGAAAATAGATCGGTTTATTGCAGCTCAGGATGCCATTTATTCTACTCGCGTACAATTTACTGAAGGCGACCTGTTCGAGAAATATGGCTTGGAAAAAGATATCCGCAAAGCCCTGCGACGTAAAGTATGGCTAAAAAGCGGAGGGTACCTGATCTTTGATGCTACCGAAGCTATGACAGTGATAGATGTTAACAGCGGCAAATTTACCGGCAAAAATGATTTCGAAGAAACCGTACATAGACTTAACCTGGAGGCTGCGGTAGAAATTCCTCGCCAATTACGACTGCGTAGTCTGGGAGGCATTATTTTAATTGATTTTATTGATATGAAAGACAAGCAGAATGAAGCAGATGTGATTGCGGTTCTCCGTCATGAATTAGAAAAGGATAAGGCCCATTCCCGCATTATTGGCATGACTGGGCTGGGTTTTCTGGAAATGACTCGTAAAAAATCTCGTTATGGTATTACGCAGGTTTTTACTGACGAATGTATGAACTGTCGTGGACGGGGCCATACGATCAATATACTATCTCTGGCTTGTCAGGTGAAAAGAAAGCTTGCCAATCTGGGCTATTTGGAAAGCGATGAAATTATATGTGAGCTGCACCCGCGCCTCTTGGAATTCATCACCGATGATGATAAGAACCTGGGTTATATACGGAAAGTGACTGGCAAGAAAATTCGACTGGTACCTAATGAGAGCTTTAATCTGGCAGATTATAATATAACTTCGAGTTAGATTTAGTGACAAGCCCTCGGCTAAACTTGCTTGACGCGGGACGTTTTATGTGTTAATTTGTTATTTGGTTGCACGTTTTTGCAACCGCGCGGTTCGGGTTAAAGGGATTATCAAGAAATAAATAAGGCAGAATACTCCGAGGATTTTTCGTTTTAGACAAGGCGTCAAAGCGTGTTAATACTGGTGGTATTAGCGCGATTTGATAACGAAGTATAGCGCTAAAAAGGCCGGAGTAAATGACTAGTTTATTTCTTGATAGTCCCTCAAATGGCCTAGCCTACCTTGGGACCGGCGAGTCTGAGAAATGTGGAGGTGTTTTAATGTACGCAGTCATTCAAACAGGTGGTAAGCAGTATAAGGTTGCCGAAGGGGAAATCCTGAAGGTTGAGAAGTTAGCTGGCGTAGCCGGAGATAAACTGATTCTCGATCAGGTACTCATTGTCAAAGATGAGAATGGAATCAAGATCGGCGCCCCGTTGCTTAAGGATGCTCGGATTACCGTTGAGGTTATTGAGCAGGGCAGAGCCAAGAAAATCATCGTTTATAAGTACAAGAAGAGGAAGAATTATCGCAGGAAACAGGGCCATCGCCAATCTTATACCAAAATTAAGATCGAAAAGATCGAAGGTTAATGGTTGAGATAAAGGTGATATATGATGGTAATACCATCAGAGGATTTAAGGCGCAAGGTCATGCCGGTTATGGCAGCGCAGGCCAGGACATATACTGTGCAGGTGTATCGGCAATAACTGGAACCGCCCTGATAGGTTTGCAGAAGCATCTATCTCAGCCGCCGTTCTATGAACTTAGGGAAGGCTGGCTGGAGTGTAAGCTTCCAGACTTATTAGACGAGGAAGATCTAGAAAAGGCGCAGTTGATACTTTCAACTATGGAGGCAGGTCTGATTTCCCTGCAGGATAATTATCCGCAATATATTAAAGTACTTACTGGGAGGTTTTGAGAGTGTTTAAAATTGATTTACAACTCTTTGCACATAAAAAGGGTGTTGGTAGTACCAGGAATGGAAGAGACAGTCAATCTAAGCGTCTCGGGGTAAAAAGAGGCGATGGCCAGTTCGTTTTGGCTGGCAATATACTTGTCAGGCAGAGAGGGACTAAGATCCATCCTGGCAAAAATGTTATGATAGGTGGAGACGATACCCTGTTCTGCACCGTAGACGGCAACGTCAAATTTGAAAGAAAAGGCAGAGATAAAAAGCAGGTTAGCGTTTATCCAGTGGTAGCTGAAGAAAACGCTGCACTGTAAGCCTGAACAATCACCATAAGTTCATTGATTTACCAACCCCTGGAATGTTTCAGGGGTTTTTGTTATTATTAGGAATAAAAGAAACAGCAAATCAACGGTCTTTAGGGGGTGATGCTTTGGAAGCTGCACAGATGGTGGAATTATTAAGAAGAGTCAGACATGATTTTGCTAATCACCTGCAGGTTATCGGGGGTTATTTGGAAATGGACCAGCCGGAACAGGTGAAAAACTACCTGCGTACGGTTATGGAAGAAATAAGCTCGGAAAGAATAATATTTGAAGCCTTGAAAGGAGAGGCAGCTCTCTATTTTTATGAGCAGTTATCCAGAGCTCATGATCTGGGAATTATACTTAGGTATGAGGATTTAGATATTGTATCCTGGGACATATTAAAGGCAAGCGATGAGCCTTATCAGAGTATGGCTGTCCTGTGCCAGGATACAGTTGGATCTGATGAGGATACGCTGGTATATCTATCTCTTTATGAAGACGAACGGGGAGTGGATATGTTTTTCACCTGCGCCCGGTGGGGGCAAAGTCCCAAGGGGATTAGGATTAACAAGGAGTGAGTTAATGTTTATTGATCATGCTAAGATATATTTAAAGGGCGGAGACGGCGGCAATGGCTGCGTGGCCTTTCGCCGGGAGAAATATGTGCCCCTGGGTGGCCCTTATGGGGGAGACGGTGGTCGGGGCGGTAATGTTATATTTGTGGCTGATGAAGGTATGAGTACTTTGATGGATTTCCAGTACCGGAAACATTTCAAGGCTGACCGAGGTGTCCACGGAATTGGTAAGAACCAGCATGGGGCCTGGGGCGAAAACCTGATAGTGAAGGTTCCGGTTGGCACTATTGTGCTGGATGATGATACTAATGAGATAATTGCTGATTTTACAGCTGCGGGGCAGGAAGCCATTATTGCCCGCGGTGGACGGGGCGGCAAGGGCAACAGCCGTTTTGCCAATGCCACCCACAAGGCTCCTTCTATGGCTGAAAATGGCGAGCCGGGAGAAGAAAAATGGATTCGCTTGGAGCTCAAATTGCTGGCTGATGTAGGTCTGGTTGGTTTTCCTAATGCAGGTAAATCAACATTCATTTCCCGGGTTTCAGCGGCTCGTCCGAAAATCGCAGATTATGCCTTTACCACGCTGGTTCCTAATTTGGGAGTAGTTTTAACCAGGAATAAGGAATCCTTTGTAATCGCAGATATTCCCGGTTTAATTGAAGGGGCCCATGAGGGTGTTGGTCTAGGTCATGATTTTTTACGCCATATCGAAAGAAATAAGGTTCTGTTGTTCATTCTGGATACCGCCCAAGTAGATAGCCGGGACGTAATGGAGGATTTCATAATACTACGCAGTGAGCTGGAATTTTTTAACCCGGAATTGCTGAAGCGACCTTATTTGATAGTAGCTAACAAATTAGACGTGCCAGAGGCCGAAGAAAGATTCCAAGCTTTGCAGGAGAAATATGGTGATCTGGTCTATGGGATTTCAGCAGTAACTGGTCAAGGTGTGGATGAGCTGGTAGAGAAAACTTATGATATCTTGCAGAGCATTCCTCCTGAGGAGCATATTGGCGAGACCAGGATAATAAGGCGTTTTGAGCAAGATATACCTTTCGTAATAGATGTTATCGGTGGAATATATCAGGTTTCTGGCAAACGGATTGAGAATTTACTTAATATGACTAACTTCGATCAGGATGAAAACTTGCAGAAATTCCAGAGAACTGTAGCTAGAATGGGATTAGATGAAGCTTTAAAGGCGAAAGGTATTCAGGAAGGCGACACGGTCAGGATTAAAGATATGGAATTTGATTATAGCGAATAGCAACCTTAACGGTGACCGAAAGGGAACACCAGTGGTACCCGAAGGGTGCAACATTAATTGTGACCGCAAGGGAGCACCAGTAGTGCCCGAAAGGGTGCAGCATTAATCGCGACCTCAGGGAGCACCAGCAACCTTAATAGTGAGCTGATGCGAACACCAGAAGTCCCCGTAGGGGGTGGTTCCCGAAGGGTGAGAGTTATGGGAGTTGAAGAAATGCGGGATGGTTTCAAAGATTATAAGAGAATTGTGGTAAAGGTGGGAACCAGCACCTTAACCCATGCCAACGGCCAGTTAAACCTGGGGCGTATGGAGCGGATTGTAAGGGAACTGGCGGATCTGCATAACCAAGATATAGAGGTTTTGCTGGTTAGTTCAGGGGCAATTGGAACCGGGGCGAACCGGATGGGTCTGAAAAAAGTACCCCGAACCATACCTGAAAAACAAGCTCTTGCTGCAATTGGTCAGGGTGCACTTATGCATATGTATGAGAAGATTTTTGCCGAATACGGAAAAACCGTGGCTCAGGTTTTACTTACCCGTGAGGATTTGGATGAGAGAATGCGCTATCTGAATGCGACCAATACCTTCTTTGCGATTCTCAACATGCAGGTGATACCTATAATTAATGAAAATGATACAGTTGTGGTGGATCAGATAAAATTTGGCGACAATGATATGCTTTCCACTATGATCGCCGGTCTGGTAGATGCTGATTTATTGATAATACTATCCGATGTGGACGGGTTATATGATCGTGATCCTCGTGTCCATAAAGATGCTTGTCTGCAGAGCGAGGTGTTTGAGATTACCGGGGATATGGAAGAGAACTCTAACAGTCGCGGTATAGCGTTTTCCAAAGGGGGGATGCTTACCAAATTAAAAGGAGCGCGTATTTGTATGGCAGCCGGGATCCCTATGGTCATTGCCAACAGCAGCGAGACCAATGTCATTCGCCGGATTGTCGCAGGAGAGAAGCTAGGCACTCTTTTTGTACCGAAGGAAGAGAAGATGCAGGCACGTAAAAAGTGGATTGCGTTTGGCACTGTATTACATGGAAAAGTCAAGGTCGATTCAGGAGCAGAAACAGCTCTTCTTAAGAAGGGCAAGAGTTTATTGGCTTCCGGGATTGTGGATGTAGAAGGTGATTTTGAACGGAGTACCGTGGTGGCCGTCCTGAGCAGTGATGGCAGGGAAATAGCTCGGGGCATGGTTAACTATAACGCTGAGGAGATAAGGCGTATCGCCGGTAAAAAATCCGCCGATATAGAGAAGATTCTAGGGGAGAAGGACTATGATGAGGTAATCCATAGAAACAACCTTTGGGTTAAATGCTAGCGGGGATACGCTATTATATTATAGGGGAGGAGTTAAAATGAATAGTATTCAGGAAATGCTGGTGGCTCAGGGGATAAAAGCGAAGCAGGCAGCCCGCTTTCTAGCTACTGCATCGACAAATATTAAGAATGAAGCACTGCATGCAATGGCTGACCGATTGGAAGCAGGTCAAATGGAAATATTGGCTGCTAATGCTCTGGATCTGGAGCAGGGGCAGAAGCAAGGATTAACCGCTGCTTTACTGGAGCGCTTGACATTAAATGAAAGCCGAGTTCATGACATGGCTCAGGGCTTGAGAGATATAGCTGCCTTGCCCGATCCAGTGGGAGAGCTGATTGATTCGTCGCGGAGACCTAATGGTCTGGACATTAGCCGGATAAGAACTCCTATCGGAGTAATCGGAATAATATATGAATCTCGTCCTAATGTAACGGCTGATGCGGCAGCCCTGTGTCTGAAATCCGGTAACTCCATCCTGTTAAGAGGTGGGGAAGAAGCTTTAAACTCTAATCGGGTTATAGCCCGCCTTATATCAGCCGCCGCCTGTCAATGCGGGATACCGGAAGGCGCTATTCAACTAGTAGACAGCGAGGACCGGGAAGCTGCCGTTTTCATGATGAAAATGCACGATTATTTGGATGTGTTGATACCCCGCGGTGGCAAAGGCCTCAAACAGGTGGTGCTGGAGAATGCTATCGTACCCATAATTATGACCGGAATGGGCAATTGCCATGTGTATGTAGATCAATATGCCGACTATAAGAAAGCTGCTAAAATTGTATTTAATGCCAAAGTGCAAAGACCATCGGTGTGTAATGCTGCGGAAACCTTGCTGGTACATGAGACGGTGGCAGCTGAATTCTTACCCGGTATAATTCATGAGCTGCAAGCAGCTGGGGTGGAAATTAGAGGCTGTGCCAAAAGCCAGCAAATTGTTCCTGGAATCCTGGCAGCCAGTGAAGCGGATTGGGCTGAAGAATATCTGGATTTGATTATGGCGGTTAAGGTAGTGGAGAGCCTGGATGAAGCTATAGACCATATCAATCAATACGGCACCGGCCACAGTGAAGCTATCGTGAGCGAAAATTACAGCAACGTGCGTCGCTTTTTAGCGGAGGTGGATGCCGCTGCAGTCTATGCCAATGCCTCTACCCGTTTTACGGATGGCGGTGTGTTTGGACTGGGAGCCGAAATGGGAATAAGCACTCAAAAACTCCATGCCCGCGGTCCTATGGGACTAAAGGAGCTGACCACCAGCAAGTTTGTCATTTATGGCGATGGACAGGTTAGATAAGTTCCTGCTAAATCGTTGTCTAGTACTACCTCTAAACAAGGGGAGAAAATATTATGATGTTTTTTAGGGAAACTTCCATAGGGAAGATTGGTATAGCAGAAAAAGATGGGTGCATAACTCATTTGTATTTACCAAGTGATAATGTGCCCCAGGATATGGAGCTATGCGAGACGCCCCTCATAAAACAGGCCTTCGAGCAAGTTGATCTATATCTTAATGGGCAGTTAAGAGAATTTATTCTGCCGCTCATGCCGGAGGGAACGCCCTTTAGGATGAGTGTATGGCAGAAGCTTCGTGATGTTCCTTACGGGCAAACGGCCAGCTATAAGGACATCGCTATAGCCGTAGGAAACCCCCAAGGCGCGCGGGCAGTGGGACAAGCCAACAATAGAAATCCTATCCCGATTATTATTCCCTGCCATCGGATAATTGGTTCAAATGGGGATCTGGTGGGCTATGGTGGAGGATTGGATATGAAGAAAAAACTGTTGGGCTTGGAAGGATATAGAGGTAAGGGTATGGACTAGTACCCGGTTAACCCTAATTACATACCTTCTCACCGGTCAAATTCCTGTATGACTGCGTTATCGTCAATCACAATACGTCCAGTATTGCTCAATCCTCCGCCTAGTCATACATGAATTTTACTCGATGAATAAAATATATAATTAGGGTTAACCGGGTACTAGTGTAAAGGGGGAAATATTAAATGCTTAATATCGGCTGTCATTTATCGACTTCAAAAGGCTTCAAGCATATGGGGGAAGAGGCTTTAAGCCTGGGAGCCAATACATTTCAGTTTTTCACCCGCAATCCACGGGGCAGTAAAGCGAAGAAAATCGATGAAAAGGATGCCGCTGCCTTGATGGCTTTAGCGCAGGAGCATCAATTTGCGCCGCTTTTAGGTCATGCACCCTATACGCTGAATGCCTGCGCTGTTGATCCGCATATTAGGGAATTTGCCCATATGGTGATAAAAGACGATCTGGCCAATATGGAGTATTTACCGAACAACCAGTACACTTTTCACCCCGGCAGTCATGTGGGACAGGGAGTGGCAATAGGCATAGACTTGATTGTGCAACTGCTGAATCAGGCCTTGCGCCCGGAACAGACGACCCTGGTGCTGCTGGAAACCATGTCGGGCAAGGGCAGCGAAGTAGGCAGCAACTTTGAGGAGATCAGTCAAATCCTGGGCAGGGTCCATTTGATCGAAAAGATGGGCGTGTGCTTGGATACCTGCCATATTTATTCGGCTGGTTATGACATTGTAAACGACCTGGACGGGGTGCTGGAGCAATTTGATAAACTGATCGGTCTGGATAAGTTGAAGGCTATCCATTTGAATGATAACTTAACCCCTTATGCCAGCCATAAGGATCGCCACGCTAAAATAGGGGAAGGAACCATAGGCCTGGAAGCTATTACGAATATTATTAATCATTCTCGGCTGCGGCACCTGCCGTTCTATTTGGAGACTCCCAATGAATTACCCGGTTATGCTGAAGAAATAAAGCTGTTAAAATCGGTCTATAGAGGGTAGGCGCATACAGTGATCCCAACGCAGCCTTATCCTCGTTAAAGGTCGGGCAAGTAATCAATCCTTACCGGTGAGAATACTTCGATAGCTACTGAATCTGCTATTATTTCTGCAGAGTGCTCAATTCCGCCTGGAATCGCCCAACTGTCTCCAGGCAACATATCATATTTTTCATTATCAATCAGCAGAATGATATGACCGGAAACCAGATATCCAACTTGCTCTTCATCATGTTTGTGCAAGGGCAGCTTTTTTCCTCCTGCCAGTTTAAATTCAGTTAAGAGGGCATTATTTCCCCATACCAGAGTTTTCCGATGGATACCATCTAAAGCCTCTACATACCCCTCTGGGGAGACGTTATATACACTTTGATGTTTCATACTGGTACTCCTTTCGTTTGATCCAGTTTGTTCTGTATTTGCCGGGTGATCGGGGTCTGAACTCCCACCCGTTCGCCTAATCGAATAATGGTATTACCGTAGAGTTCTCTTTCGTCAGACTTGTCCATTTGTTCAAAATCCCTTTGGAAGGAGGTTCTGGTTTCATAAGGAAAGTTACTGGCCTTATTTAAGGAATCAGCAATTATAGTATCAGGCAAGCTAACTTCCTGCTTCTTGCCTATAGCTACAATTTCATTCATTATGCCAAGTACCAGTGGCCTTAACTCATCAGATTCCAGCACTTCACCCACAGTCTTATTTTCACCGGCAGTTACCATCCCATATGCTGCAATGAAAATATATTTGCTCCATATTTCTGAATAGGGGTTATTATCGCACCATTGATGCTTAATACTAGCAGCGTTAAAAAGATCAAATATTATCTGGGGAAATGCTTCTGGATGGGCAGGGTCTTTCCCGAATAAAATAGTGCAGCTGCCTCCATTTTGTACTACCTTGCCGTAGCTTTCGATATGGGTACCAACGTAAACGCATGCCGGATATACAATCCCCTGGGAAATAACGGTCCTAATTCTTTCATAAATGTCCACCCCATTTAACAGGGGGATTATTTGGGTTTGCGGTTTTATTTTGGCGTTAAGTGATTCTAAAACTTTATCTAGGTCGTAGCTTTTAACGCACAACAAACATAGATCCAATTCGGGAAGTTCATCGATATTGTCGGTGGACAGGGTCGGCCGACAGATCATTTCCCCCTCATCAACCGTACTCAATATCAGACCATTCTTATTGATTGCCTCCAGGTGCTTGTTCCGGGCTACAAAAAAGACATTTAAATCCAGCCAGCATTCCTGCTTCAATAAGCTGGTCAATTTACCGCCAAAATAGCCCCCGACTCCCCCGACTCCTATTACCCCAATATTCATCTCTTTACCCCCATATCCTACTCTATTAACTTTTGTCTTTCCATTTCCACCATTTTAATAATCCCGGTCCCGAGCAGAGGCACTAATTATTGATTCAATTAGTATCAAAATTACTTTTTCACAACTTTACTTACTATTCGTAGGAAAGACAATAAACTTGATGATAACACCGTACCATAAATTGAATATCTTAATGCCGCTTCCAACATACTTATGCTTCGCCTCGTATCAAAAAAACCGGCATCAAAAATAGCCCACTGATTTTTCAAGAACACAGCAAAAATAAAAAACAGAAATCCTAAACCAAGCCACACTTTGCCGTTAACTCTTTCAGTCTTTATATACAAAAATAATAGCAGCGCTTGAATCCATGGAATAATATAAAAAATAGACAAGAACCAAAATCGGTTAAGCAGATCAAAAGGTTCGATCCTAATAAAATTGATATACAGGTAATCATAGAATAAAAGGGGAACCGTTATATAAAAAGCCAGCCATAGACCATAGATAAGGCGATTACCGCGCCACTGTTTGACTCTAGTATAAATGTATAATCCAACAAGCAGGTAAACTGCACAACAAAAATATAAAAGCCATTTTAAGGACCAGGTTTGATAGTAACTAGGCCAACCTACTAAGACAAACAACGCCCAACCTAAAGTGACAAATAAGAGTAATCGCAGATGTTTAGAGAAAAGCATACATACCACCTTTCTACTGCTTAATAAATCGAAGCAAGAGGACGGTTCTTGCATGGGTCTAACTTATTATTGCTCCAAAAGGTATGAGCCCAAGTTTAGCAAATTTAAAATGTTGAAGTCCAAATGGTATACCCACAATAGTTATACAAAAAATTGAACCTATAACGAAATGAGTTATGGCAAACTCCCATCCAAATAAAATCAGCCAGATGATATTGAAAATCAATCCTCCTGCTCCAAAATGACCAAGTTCTATTTCTTTTCCAAAAGGCCACAACACAAATTTAGCAATCTTGAAACATTGAACTCCAAAAGGTATACCAATAACTGTTATGCACAAAATCACACCGGCTATAGACCATAAAATAAATGCAATGATACCACCTAATAATAGCCAAATAATGTTGCCAATAAAATTCATTGTCTTCCTCCATTTTCTACTCGCTTTACTTATTGCAAGTGTCCCAGTGAGTTGGTCGAATTAGTGACGAAGGTAACTTTGTGCTGGAATCCCCCTTAGCTACGTTAAGTTGGGCTTGGGTGAGAAAGATACTCTTGCTCAGGTCGGCCCCGGTGAGATCAGCATCTCGGAAATCAGCCCCAATGAAATCAGTACCACTCAGGTCGGTTCCTCTAAGGTCAGCAGCAATAAGGTAAGCGCCTCTCAAGTTTGCTCCTCTTAGGTCAATTCTTCTGAGGTCAGCAGCAATAAGATCGACTCCTCGACCGAAGGCCTTTTTACGCCCAGAATGAGCCTTCTGCCTTGGGCGAGCTTCGGCCCGCACAAGTTCACTGGTCTTTAGGAGCAGAGTATTAACATCTGCTCGGTGTACTGCCACGTCCAGTTTCATGAGAGAGTCGGGGCTGAGATTAGTGAGGCGTTCCGTCTCGCCCTGCATAGATCTGAGCACATCATGGATAGGGAGGGCTGGTTGTAACGTCAGCGCTTCTGTCAGATACCAGAGTAACTCATGGAGTTGCCGCATGATTAGAAACACCTCAAACATTTGCTGCGCTGATTCTGGGGCTTTCCTCCAGTCGTGTCCACCGAAGCTGACTTGGGCAACTTTTTGTCCCGCGCCGAAGCAGTCAAATGCAATACAACCTTTTAGCCCCCGTTCCCTGAGGCTTTTGTAAACACAGCAGCGAAAGTCTGGCTGCAGGTTGAGGCATGGCTGACCTGCGTCTTTGTCGATTGGGAAGCCTTCCGAAGCTGAAAAGTACAGTGCGATACAACAAAAACCGAAACAGTTTTCGCAGTCAGCTCGCAGCAACATTATGTTCAGTTTATACATATCTTCTACTGTGAAAGCAGCCGAATGATTAATAAGCTGATATTCAATATTTAAAGCATTCAGTGTTTTAAAAACTTTTCCTTGTGGATTATCCATTTTTTCTCCTTTGACATTCCTTTCTTGACCAGGACGTTTATAAATATATTAACTACTTTTGGTCATTAATTCCATCAACTTCTGGATAATTACCACCATCTATCGCTGGAAGTTATATGTTGGCAGCAGCTCATGACCCTTTGTCCCAATCGCTTAGGGGGATAAAGAGCTAACTCTTATGAATCAGTCAGATCTATCTCAGAATGAGTAGACAATGTGCCCATAGTCAATAATGCGATTGAATAGAGAACTGCACAAGCAGCTATGATCAAAAGCGCCCTAGGCAGCCCTAATTGGTCTGCCAAGGTCCCTCCCAGGATAGGACCGACAAACATGCCTACGGAATAAACCGTATTGTAGATAGCGAAAATCAAACCATAGTTGCCGGCTGTTATTTTATCTGCAATATCTGCCAGTTCGGGCATTGAGGGTGCCAGCAACAAACCCAGACCAACTCCTAATAGAGCTAATACAGCTATTTCTCCTGAACAGGAATGGACCATTGTAATGAGGGGTAAACATATCCCCGAGACAAAAAGCCCCACGATCATCGTTTTGAAACGGCCGAAACGGCTGGACAAACCGCCGATGATGGGAGTGGAAAGTCCAAACGACAGGGTAGGGATCGCAAATAATGTGCCGATGATACCAGGTTTAATATGTAGTTGATCTTGCAGGAACAACGGAAGGGTAGGCTCTAATACGCTTGGAATGGCTGCCCCCAGGAGAATGACTCCAGAAATAATCAAAAGGGGTCGAAACCGCAAGAGTCTCCCAATGGGAAGCTTTTTCTCAGTTAATCGCTGCGGGGGCTCCGCAAGTAATAATATACGCAATACACCGTCAATCAGGGCCAGCGCTGTAGCAAAAATGAAAGGGAGCTGATAGCCACCCAGCTCGAACAACCATCCCCCGATGGCCGGTCCGAGCAACGTGCCAGCCGCCTGACCTGACAGTGCCAGCCCCAGTACCTTGCCCCTTTCTTCAGGCGAAAAAAGATCAGCCAGAAGCGCCAGTCCGGCTGTCCATGTTGCCGCTGCGGCAACTCCCTGAAGAACCCGCGCAACAACCAAGAGAAGAAAACTTTGAGAAAAACCAAAGAGTAAGGTTGATGCAGCCAATACGAGCAGTCCCCAGAGCATTGGCCTCCGTCGTCCGAAACGATCTGATAATAGACCCATCAGAGGAGTTGCGATAAAAAGGGCCAGCGCGTAGCTGCCGAAAAGCAGGCCGATGGCAGATTGAGATGCCCCGAGTGATACAGCGTATCCTGGTAATATGGGAACAATAAGTCCATAAATCAGCATATCCGTAAATACGGCCAGCCCCACTACCAGTAATGCCATTTTCTGTGTATGTGTAAAGGATTGATTTTCATTCATAAATATTTCCTCATTAATCAGTTCTTCTACTGCCGACTGATAAAATGCTTTATCTTTCTAATGAACTCCAATTGCATCTCACATTGCTGATAAATGTTTTCGAAGATGAACAAGACATTCTCCGGGATATTACTGACCTGTGCCTTGGCTGCTTCACCAGCCTTCATCTCCTCATATAAATGCTTGATTGCTTCCTCGTGCTTGTTCAGGGCTAAAATAATATCCGATATAGGTGCTGATTTAAAGAAGGTTAAGGCAGTATAGAGGGTGGTTGGGAAAACCACTGAAGACTGCATAAAGGATTCTATTAGCAATTGTTTATAGTCATCTCTACCCTGAGCGGTAATGCTGTAAATCGCTTTGGAACGATTCCCCGTTTGTTCAATGGTATCTAATTGCACCAGATTTTCTTGCTCCATTTTTTTCAGGGCATGATATATCGAGGCGGGAAAAACACCAGCCCATTTATCGGTTTGCGAAGATTGCATGGCTTGCTGGATCTCGTAACCAGACATCGGACCGTATTCAGCTAATAATCCCAAAACCATTAGACGAGTCATCAGATATCCCTCCAATATAGTAAATATAGAATACTAAACGTTTACTATTTGGGAGCTATTTTAACACAAGCTGAAATGACTTGTAAAGGATTATTATTGGAGGCAACTTTGGAGATTTAACGAATGGAATATAATAAAAGGTTACACCCAAGCAAAAATATGGATAATGCGAGTTTGAATTGTTATTTTTCAATAAATAAGGATAAATCCTATGATATCTAGAGCGTTGTCAAATTTAGGTCTTAATACTTTTGTTTTAATTTTCTTGTCTTCCAAGTGTGTTTGCCTCCATTTTAAGCAAATTCTAAGGCATGAGAGCGTGGAAACAACAAATATATATCCACATTTATAAGCATCAAGTACTGGATCTTCATTAGTTGTAATAAACCAAATACAAATATGCATCTTGCAATATCTTAGTCTAAACTAATGTTGATACCGCATTCCAGACCTACGTCAAAACAAGCTGCTCTCTTGAATCTCATTTACCGTTCTCTTAAACCCTTAATAATTTGGTTTATTCTCCCTGAATGAAATGGTCCCTGGCGGCATACCCTCAACTTCCAATGATGCACCTATTAATTGGTGCTTGTCATTTAACAAGAAGGTAGCCCAGACTGGAAGTTCTCCGTTCTCATACATATGACACTCCAGAAGTTTGTACTGTAGCACTTCAACCTTCTTTCCTTCATATGGTTGTAGATTAAAGCCAATTTCCTTTGATGTTTCATTGAATGAAGCAAACGTTATATCACTCAAAACAACACTTGTATGTCTTGGCATACCAACAGGATGGAAATCATAGGTTCTTAAAATATGTCTGGCTTCAAAATCAGAGCTACGCCAACCAGTAAAACCTAAAATAAGGATTAGAACAATTACCATACCACCAACAATCAATCGGTTCATCTGCTTATGCCCTCAAAATTGAAGCAACATATTTTGCCAGCAGGATTATTGGCAATAGCAAAGAAAGGCCCAGGATAAAGCTGTAAATTATCATCTTCTTAGATACATAGCCTTCCTTTAGAGCTCGTAAGATTGAATAGCTCAGCAGAGGAAGATACAAGACAATTGAAGATAAGACACCTGGGATATAATTTCTAAGCCATATACTAGCGACAATATGCTGTACAGCGTTAATGAGCAGGACCGCCTGAGTAGTGATGGCAAGAAAAATACAGATTCCATTGGCTTCACCTATGCTTCCTAAAAAGGTAAAGAGAAATGCCAGCAGGGTAACTATCATCAAAGCTATGGAAAACTGCTCCGAGCTTATTGCCAGAGAATTGCCAATAAAGGCGGGTAAGTCCTGCCCGTGCCGGCTGATAAAAGTAGGCATAGTCAGGTATTCCTCGATGTTGTGAATCACCAGCAAAAGGGGTGCTAACCACAATGCTTTGCGATATTCCATAGAAAACCCTCCATAAAAGCGTCCCCTTGTGTCTTTATCTTATTGCAAGATGCTTTTTGTTCTGAATTCACATGGGGTGAGGCTAGTCCATTTTTTAAACGCCCGATTAAAGGCACTTGTTTCAGAAAAGCCAAGGATATATGCAATTTCAGCAATTGACGCATTTTTTTCCTTTAAATAATTTATTGCTATATCCTTACGCACTTCATTCACAAGTTTGATATAAGAAGTGCCCTCTTTTTTTAGATATTCCTGAAGGCTTCTAATACTCACCGCCAACTGATTTGCCACGATATCAATAGACGGAATTTCCCCGCTTATTTCTTTAACAATGATATTAAGTACTTTCTTTGTATAAGTTTCGCTTTTTTCCATCCTTTCAAGGGTATCCCCAGCAATTCTTTCGAATAGCGACAGAAGTTCCTTATTAGGCTCAGTAATTGGAAGCAGCAGCAGTTCTTTATTGAACACTAAGGCATTTATTGACTTTCCAAAAAAAACAGGACAATTAAAAATGCGTTGGTATTCAGATATATCTTGAGGTTTACAATGGTCAAAGTAAACCTCTTTTAAGGTAATCATTTTACCCGTAAGCATTTGTATATATAAGAGCATCCCAGATACCCTAAAATCAGAGAGTATTCTGTTTCCTTGCAACGCTTTATCAACGTTTCTTGTACTTAGAACAACTGCATTGGCTGCTATTTGAATTTCAGAGATACTGGTCTCATCAACAATCCCTTCATATTTAGTATACTTTTTAGCCGCATCGCCTAAATCACGGCAGTTCATTAGTACATATCCTAAAATATTTGAAAAACCTTTTGATAATTGTTCTCCCTGATGAAGACCAACGTTTTCATTCTTGGTCAATTTAGCTGCCTCTACAAAAATCCTGTTTACTTCCTCTGAAGTTAGTTTATTGTCAGGCGAGTTTAAAAAGCACGGATCAATAGATGCAGAATTAAGAATATCTGTTTTATCGACTCCGAGATTTTCTATATTATTTAGAAATGCTGATATTTTAGTCACTGACATGGTTAAAAAATTATTCATCATTACACACTCATTTACCAGTTTATTGACTATTACAATATAACCTATTTCTGTTTGCGTAAAATGTCAATACTTTTTCGTTTCTTATCATTGAGGGGAAAAGGCATATAAGCTATAAATAAAATATAAAAACTGAAAGGTGATTCATATTATGAACAGAACAGTATTAATAACGGGTGCATCCAGTGGAATCGGGTTGGAATTTGCAAAGTTATTTGCTAAGGATGGTTATGACCTGGTACTTGTTGCAAGAAGAGAAGACCGTCTGGAAAGGTTTGCCAACGAGGTTTCTAAAAAAAACAATATAGCCATAACAACCATAGCCAAAGATCTGTCGTCTCCCTCATCCCCACAAGAAATCTTCGATGAACTCAAATCCAAGTCCATACATGTGGACATTTTAGTTAATAACGCAGGAATACAGGTTTATGGAAAGTTTCAAAGCAGCGATTTTGAGAAGCAGCTGCAATTAATTCAGACAAACTTGACATCCTTGACCCATCTTACTAATCTGGCTATTCCTGAAATGCTCAAGCAGGGTCATGGCAGAATACTAAATGTCGGGTCCACAGGTTCTTTTGGACCGGGTCCACTCAATGCAGTTTACTGTGCTACCAAAGCTTATGTACTCAGCTTCTCCGAAGCTATTTCCAGTGATCTTGAAGGAAGTGGTATTACTGTTACTGCTCTTTGTCCAGGTGCAACCAAATCAGAATTTGCAGAAAAAGCTAATCTTACCAATGCAAGAATCTTCAATGCTTTTGTAATGACCTCTGAAAAAGTAGCAGCAATAGGATATAAAGCTTTATTTAAAGGGAAAAGTGTTGTTGTTGCTGGATTATATAATAAGCTCATGGTATTTTCACTCAGACTTTCTCCAAGATGGGTGGTATTAAGGTTAAGCAGAATACTTATGAGTTGAAGAATACCGTTAGACTGCTCGCTGAATATGGAGAGATCAGATTTAAACATCTTCCTTCTTATCTTCTCCATCCTTTAGCTGTTTGAACTTTCTAAGTATAAAGACGGTAAAGCCGGCTGCCACCAGAATGATAACAGCATCCAGCAGCCACTTATTTTTCTCGGTCCAGGGAATTACTGGTGCTTGATAGTCCGGGTTCAATTGTTGGGCCCCGGCTGATATGACTGGCAAATCCCGGCTGCTGATTAAACTGACAAACTCCTTTAGATCGTAATTAGGGCTTGGTGCCTGGGGATTTCCATACCATAGGCGGCCAGGGCCTTGCAAGTCAGCTATAAGTGCCGGTGTACAGGCATAAACCTGGATATCATTTATATTTAAAACGGGGCTGTTGCCATTGAAAATAGATAGAACCAGATAGCGCCTGGCAAACTGGTTGATTTCTATGCTGTCCTTAACTGAACGGTAGTCTTTCCATTCATAATCCATAATGCTATCCGATTTGATAAAGACTTCATCAGTGTTACGGCTGCTATTATTGGTGGTGGAACATACTACACGGCGATTAAAATTACGGTCCGGGGTTGGGATTTGAATTCCGGTGATTATATAGTTGGGAACCCCCAAATCCAGGACTATCTTAGTGGTTTCCTTATCAGAGCGCTGCGAGATCACTTTAGCATCCAGCAGCTTGCCTTCATAAATATTAGTGGGCAGGAACTTAACCTGGGCTGATTTAACTGGTAATGGCTTTTCACCCGATTTATTACTGATATTTACTCTCAGGTAACGCATATTAGAGGTAGGATAAGCGATCTGATTGGCTTGTTCTCCAGCATAGGAAAATATTTTGCTGCTGCCAAGATTCCCCCATTTATCACCATCATGACTAACTTCAAGCTTTGCTTCGCGCAGATAATCCTCATCTGCTTTAATAATCAATTCAATATGGTTGTGCGACTTCGGATTTGCTCCTAGATCAATAACCGTTGAAGTGTAGTCAGAATACTCCACAGAATTAATCAAGCTAGCCTCGCTTACCATTACCTCCTGACCGGGTTGAATGACTTGGCTGGGTATTTCTTTCCCTTGTTGATCAGTTATTCTTAGATCGGCAAAAGATGCCTGACAATTATTCATAGCTTGGGAATCAAGCTGAATCAGGGTAAAACCTCTCTTTTCAACTGGGACCTCCTTATAATACTGCCATTCTGCCTGAGGAGTTCCTGCCCATCCCCATGATGCATTTAGGGTAATAAAGGCTAGGACTAATAGGCCAACCATTTTAATTCTCATTCCTGGAAATCCCCTTTCATCCTCTTTTGATAGAAAAATGATATGGCCAGCGAAATTAAGCCGATAGCCAACAAGACCATGATTTTAAAGGCAGTATCCAACTGCTGCAGGTCGTAGAACAGGGTGCGCATAATAACCAGACCGAATAAGACCAGGCTAAACATACGCACCGAAATATTTTTTTGCCGTACCCCTAGCCACAGGACCAGACTGCTCACCAGTGCCCAAGAAATAGGTATTAAGAATGTAAAGGACTGGTTAGCCTGATAGTAATAAATGGCGTTATTAATATTAAAATCTAACAGGTAAAAAATAGTTCCTGCTATAAATAGGGCCAGGGAAAAATTGGTGAGCTGGCGCTGATAATAGCGCTGGTTTAGAAGCATTGCCCAGAACCAAATTATGGTACATAAAGCCAGAATAAGGGTGGCTTTATTAAATATCGGAGTGGGATAAGCCGGAGTGTACATAGCAAAAACGGATGTGAAAACTGCGGTAACTATAAACAAGGCTATGGCAAATAGCGCTTTGGGGTGTATTAATTGACCGGAATATAGCAGTACGGCTACTGCAGCCAGCCAGGCCATCTGAGCATACACCCCATCCAACTGCAACGGTGCTGTCAGCAGAGCCAATGTCATAGCAATGACCAGAATTGTTTTGGTAAAAAGCGGTGTCGGCTTGCTTTTTACATTCAGTAACCAATAATAAACCAGGTAGATAAAAGTAAAACTAAGGCTGATTAAGCCCAGCCAATCTATCATTTTATTGGTTAGATTTATAAAAGAAGCTCCGATAAAAATTAAACCACTGCCAATAAATAAAACCAGCTGGTTAAATCGGATCACATGCTTATTGATAGCTGCCACACCCATAAACAAAAGCAGAAATCCGGTCAAATAAGCCTGGCCGATCCATATAGTCCAATTTAGATTAAAGGCTGCCACACAAATAATTAGTGCCGTCCCCACTAGGGCAATAAGGTCCAAGAAGACCCACCGGCGATAATAGGCAAGAAACAAAACGCCCACATCTAGAATGGCTATATAGCTTAGCAAGGGTACTATCTGCCCGGTATGACTGCCCATTAAAAAGGGAACCAGGAAGCCGCCTATAGTTGCCATTACAGCTGTGCCGGGCATATTTCCGACAGCTGCCAGAACTCCGCTGCCTAAAGCGGTAAGAAACATTAAAGCAAAGGCCATATACGGACTAATTAAATGATAATAATTAACGGCCGCATAGGAAGATAGATATATGATAGCTATACCTGCACCGATTAAGCCCTGGGCAAACACCGGATAATTCTTTTTTAGGAAGATTTGTCCGGCCGTAATTAAACCTACTCCTGTCAAGAGCCCCAGAACACAACGGCCCAATTCTCCTATTAAGTGATTATCAAACGACCACTTTAAAAAGTAGGCCATAGCAAAAATCACGATTAAAGCCCCAATGCGGTTCAACAGTTTACCGCCAATAAAATTCTCGGAAAATGCCGGTCTACTTCTTGGTGTAGGTTCATAGGGCGGTAATACGGCGGGTTTGACATATACCGGCCTGCTTGAGCTAGAGCTTTCCTTATTATTGGTAGGGTAATTTATCTGACCAATCCGGTTTTCAAGTGTCTCGATCCGAGCCTTCAAAGCCTCGACTTCGTTTACCAAAGAATCTATAGTCGCTTGATTATCAACATCCATTAATTCACCGCCTCGTTTTACCTAATGGCAAATTCCATTTGTTAATTGGTTGGCTTCTTGGCCAGTAACTTTTTAACCGGGTTGGTGAAGGAACAGGGAACATAGCTTACGCATTTACCACAGGCATCTGCAAATCCTTTTTCCTTATGGATATCGGCATTCTGCAGCAGCATTTCGTAGCACTTGTGGCGATCAAATTGTTTTTCCTGCAGAGCGCCCTGAGGGCAGTTCTTGATGCATTGCAAACAGCTTTCATTATATAAGTGAAGGCAGGCACTAACAGCAGAACGGGGAGTGGGGGTAAGCGGCATATCGGTTACAAAGCTGCCCAGTCGTCCGCAACAGCCCTGATCGGTTATTAGCATTCTATTCAGACCCATGGTTCCCAACCCTGCGATCACAGCAATATGACGGTGAGACCAATTGCTGAGCAGGGTCTTTTTATCGAAGTTATGGGTAGCTGGAGTCACTGCGGCCAAGTATTCTTTTCGTGTTAGTTCGCCTTGGATATGGCTATTCAAGTCTTTAATGAGCTGGTTGGTCTCCAGGTAAGCAAAAGCCCACTGGTCTGAGCAGGGCTCACCTCGTTTATTGCTGCGACCGATTTTGCTGGCCAAGGGAAGGAAATAGCAGATTACACTTTTGGCCCCGGCAAGCAAGTCTTGAGGTAGTAGATGAGTAGGCCCGACTTGTGTTTTCAGTTCCATAAACAAAGGATCGCATGCATCAGCGACAGCAAACAGAGGGTCCTTCCAGACCGTCTGAGTATTATTTAGCTGCGGATAATTCTTAACATAATCCGTGGTCAGAAGTGTAAGCCAATCGTTACTTTTCATATGCTCACCTCACCATGTGAAGTCTATCTATTGCGGCTTGTTCTTCGGGCAGGAAGAAAACCTGACTGCCTTTGTTGCTTTCGAAAATGAAATCTTTTAGACTCTTACTATTATATTTTTCAAAATCCCCTACAATGGCAATTTTCATATTATAGTTTGTAAACTTCTGCAATACTTCTCCCGCAAATCCTGTCTTTAAATCAAAAAAGCTTTTGATGATCGATGATTCACTGATAATCATTTTATTGCATTCATACAAGTGTGTTATTGTTGCCATCAAATCTAATGCATCCTGCGTATTGTTAATTAAAATATCTGAACTTTCTATAACTGCAATTTTTGAGATATCTTTTTCACTAATTCGAACATTCATAAATTGTTTTCCTTTCTTGTTAAAAACATAGCTAATGGGAAGCTGAAACACCTATGATTTTCAGCTAGTCCTATCTTCTAATTTCGGGAAATCCTCATATCCAACATACATTTTATATCCTGCATAATTAACCTTTTTGGTTACTGCTGCTCTGTTAGCATAAGGCGTGAAGCAATATCCCGTATCAAGTTTTTTGCTTTTACATGTAATAAGCCTTTCTCCGTTAATAATTTCACCTAAATAGTTTCCCTTTGAATCATAAATATCCGTTCCGTTTATTTTTCCAACATGTTTGCCATCATATGTCCATAAATCCTCGTGATCTCTATATCCAAAACACTGACCGTCCCAAGTCCACAACCATTTCATAGTTAAAACCTCCATGATTCGTTTTTCATGATATTATTGCAGTTATTTCTTTTCATTACAGTTTATACAATACCCTTTATGTACACAAATGATCCCGCCGCAATTTTTACAGCTCCATTTGATTTTTTCACTCTTCATGAATTCGTCCATCCCTAAACGCTTGATTTGTTCCAGGTTTTCTATCATACTCATCGCATAATTAATTCTATACCGCTTATCCAGCCGCTTCATATTTGAGCAGGGGAACTGGTTGCATTCATAACAGAATATGAATTTGCTTTCTTGTATCTTTTCACAGTTTTTAATTCTGCATTTCAAACAGGATGCAGACTTATTAACGTCAATTCCATTACATCCCGGACAATTTTTCTTATCCCGAAGGTACGCTCTGCATATTCCGCAGTCCATCCCACAGGGGGCAATTAACGATAATTGCATTGATGATTGATTTCCCATTTTAAATTCATCTCCCGGCTAAATTCGGTCCAAAGTAAACTTGGACAATAAGCCATTTTGGCCCTTTGAATGCATGCAACAAGAGTGCTGTCAGGTTACTCCATCTCATCAAACCTGTTAACCATGATGCCGTTGACTTCTATTTGTTCTAGGAATATTTGAAGAGGTCTAACCCAGACACCATAGTCACCATACAGCGCCTGGTAAACCACCAGAGGCTCCATGGTTTCAGAGTGTTTGGCCAGATGCAGAATCAGGTATTCATTACCTTTAAAATGACGGTACTTCTTTCCGATTTTGATTTCACTTTGATTCATGCTTGTCCTCCATCAGTAATTCATTCGTTAAATTGCATTTTATTTATAATAATTTTCCTGCCAGTCCGAAATAGATAGTTCAATTACATAATGTGTCAGCCTAACCAGCTAAGTTTTCCCATTCTTTTCTCAGTAAAGCCAGAACAACCTGGTCCTGAAGTTTCCCCTGAGCAAATTCGTATTCTCTCAGTATGCCTTCAGCTTTGAATCCGAGTTCTAAAATTCGTCAAGGTATTCTTGTAAACAATCAATGTATCTTCCCATGTGAATACCATCTACAAAAGAATGGTGAGCTTGTACTGAAAATGGTAATAATATTTTATCACCCTCTTTAAAGTGCTTTCCCCACGCCAGTCTTGGTATAGAATCATCTTTATTAAACGATATGGTGTGTGAAAGATGTGTAAATGACACCCACGGAATACAAGTAATATATGTTAAATCATCTCGTCCTTCCACGTCTCTAATAATAAAATAATCCGTTTGATTGTCAGACTTTTCTTTTGCCTTTTTAGTAAAGTCTGAAATGGATTTTTCCATATAAACCGTTACCATTTTGAATAAATCAGTACCGTCTGACATATCAGTAAAAGAAGGATGTATCATATTATGCAAAACAACTTGCTCTCCTCTAATACGGTACCGAAATTCCTCTACTTGATTTAATGCATAGGTTGCTGCATAAATCATAGCGTAATAAAAAGGAATTTTCTTTTCTTTAGTATTTGCCAAGAAGTTTGTAATATCAATATTCACACATATATTGTAATGAGGATAATCCATTCTCTTGAAAAATTTATAATGTGTTGTCCGTTCCCATGTATCCAAATTTATAATTTCCAAATTACTTTTCCTCCAATCCACGATATCTGTTGTTTAAACATTATAGTTGACCACCTTAGTACGCTCCTTACATTGTAGATATTCACACTATCATCTAATAAGCTATTTCAATTATTCATCAAACAGCTGGTCTCAGACTTTAAATCCAAATCTTTTTGCAATTATTTCATAAGTGGGTACATGCATACCATACTGTCTGCCCAAACGCACTACTTCAAATATGAGACCGTCAATCTCGGAATTCTTACCCTGTTTTAAATCCCTCTGCATGGAAGTAGAAGCTTTGGGTGACAGATTGCCCAGAATCTCCAGATTGGTTTCCACGATATCTACAGCAAAGTGTATGTCCATAGCCTGAGATAGTGCATTAATCTCCCGCATCAGCGCAATAAAAGTATCCCTTACTTTTCCTTCCTGCTGAGCTATTCCAGCATCAATATCATAATATGCGCCGCAGGCAGCCATAGGGGACACATAGGAGAATTTCTGCAGTGCATCTCTTCTGATGTTATCCGATACAATACCAGAGATACCGCTGTCCTTCAGATCTTCGGCCACCCGTTCAAGAACAGGCCGGTACTCCTCCGGTTTTCTCACACCGTATACCACCCGGAAAATATCCCCATTCTGCAAGATAGTGCCGGCCTCTTTAATCTCTGCAGCTATATAAATACATCCATCTGTCACTAATAAATCCGGCAGCAGTTCCTGCATCTTGCCCCCAGTGCCATAGATATTTAACACAGGAATTACAACAGTATCTTTATGAGCTACTCTTTTGATAAAAGGAATGGTATCCTCCCAGGAATAGCCTTTTACACAGTTAAATATTACATCTGGCTGTTCGTTGTAATTATCCATATCAAAAGCCTTCATGGGACGGACTGTATAATTTCCTTTGCATGACGTCTCCATTTTCAAACCATTTCTTTGAATCGCCTCCAGATGTTTTCCTCTGGCGATTACGGTAACATCCTTACCCGCCTCTGTCATAAATGCTCCGATACTTCCGCCTGTACCTCCGGCTCCGATTACTAAGTATTTCATTTTTGCTTCCTCCGCTATTTACTGTGTTTGATAGGCGCTCACCATCACATTGAAATCAGGTGATTCTCTATGATTATCAATCCAGAAGCCCACTTTCTTTTACATGGTTTTAAACCCGCTTCACAAGCGGCGGTAATTTCGGCTTGGAACTTGGTGGCATTCGTATGTGCCTTGGGCTCTACCAACATAAAGAGTCCGTTTAGTTTAAGTATACTAGCAATATCATCAAAGAAGTTTCTGGGATTAGGAACCTCGTGAACCATCCAAAAGGCAAGTGCAAAATCCACCTTTTCTTCAATATTCAAGCTATCCTCTTTGCATTGATGTAAAACAATACGGGAGCTCATTATAGCTATTAAAATAACTGTGTATCAGTAACTTTCTTTTCCTTGGTTGGAAACTCTTTGTCATACAATTCAAATTCTTCTTCGCTTACATTGAAAGCTTCGTCCTCAAAAAACTTGCCCGTTATTCCTTGGAGACTTCCAGCATACAATTCTTTTA
This sequence comes from uncultured Syntrophomonas sp., assembly GCA_964457945.1. Taxonomy (GTDB): domain Bacteria; phylum Bacillota; class Syntrophomonadia; order Syntrophomonadales; family Syntrophomonadaceae; genus PHAA01. The sequence goes on along the minus strand of CAYWFX010000002.1, from coordinate 164,735 downwards.
CCATAAATGGGTCAAAGTTTTCTCCTTCAGCTGTATGTATATCAAATTTTTCTGCATTTACAAATCCAAAACGATGGTAATAGGAGGGATCTCCAAAAATAATAATGGCTTTAAATCCCATTTCTTTTGCAATTTCAACAGTATGTTCAATTAGTTTTGAACCAACTCCCTGCCTTTGGCAGGACGGTAAAACACTAATTGGTCCAAATCCAATTACTTCTTGCTTAGTACCTGCATTATCTACAACGATAGCTTTGCTATATACAATATTTCCAACGATTTCTCTGCCAAGCTCTGCAACAAAGTCAAGTTCTTGTATAAATGCTTGGGAACTTCTCAATTTGTGCAAAATAAAATGCTCGTTGCAGCCTGGTTTATAAACATTCCAAAATGCCTCTCTAGTCAGATTTTCTACTACTCTAAAATCTTTCTCTTCCTCTATTCGAAGTGTAATATTCATGTATGTGCTCCTTCTTAAAATATTGGATAATGGGCAGTTAATAAATTCAACTCAACTTCCTAATATGCTCATACTGCGAAAATTATCGTTTTCGCGGTTTATTTTTACTAAACGATTGGAGTGATTTTTCATAACCGATTTTTTCATAAAAAGCTATGGCTTCCGGCTGCGCTCCAAAAAACAAAGAAGTTGGCGATGTTTCAAATGCAAGTGACATTAGTTTTTCTCCGATCCCTTGCTTTTGATATTCAGGTAAAACAAGAATTTCTGTTATAGTACCAAAGAAATAGCCATCAGTTAATACTCTGACACAACCTACCAATTTTTCATTATCCCAAGCGGTTGTATTTATTGTCTTTTCCAATGCTTCTTTCGTATATTGTTGATGATAATTGCCCGCCCATACTTGATTTGCCATATTTATAAAAACAGCAGTATCAAGTTCATTATCGTTTGTTCTATAGTGAATTTTCTGCATATTTTAACACCGCCTAATATAAATAATTAGTATCTCATGACTTATATCCGGGCTTCGCATTATTAGCCTAATGGGCAGAATCAAATATGCGGGATACATAGAGATACATAGGGAGGTTCTTTCTGTAACAAAGCTAGAAGCTTTGCGGTGTTACACAAACAACGTCCCTGTGTAACAACTGTGTAACAAAATTCCTGTCTATCTTTGTGTTATATAAATAATCTTTAATAGTTTTTTTTGCTAATCTCAACTTCCCACTATTAGCTTTTTCATGCTTATTTTTCTAAGCCTTGGTATTGTGCAGGTAATTATTCTGTAAGTATTGTTTCATTTGTTATGATATTGATTTTACATGGCGTGCTGGTGGTGCTTTTACCTGGTATTGCTGCTGTAGTATAGAGCCAATCGTCCAGTAAACTCATTTCGCTGTCCATCTGCCATTGCCTGTTGAAGCCGTGTTCATCTTTCGAGCTAACAAGCGTATATCCATAAGCATATTGAGGATCTCCTAATGCTGCGACTGTATCATTTCTTTCAATGGTTAGATTGTTGGCTGCTGGTTTAAACCAGTTGTATAGGATATGAACTGATACATCATTAAATTGATGGGTCACCTTAATGGGCTGATGATGGTTACCATCGCTTGGTGGTAGGGCATAGCTAGTGATCATCAGGCCTTTTTGCAGATTGAAGTCATAGGACCATCCAAATTGGTCAACGACAAATTGCCAAGTAAGTGGGAAATAGGTGATGCCTCGGAAAAGCAAGAGCGGGTAAGATTCCTGCTTGTTATCAATGCTGGTTCCATTCAATTTGATGGGGAATTGGGCTATGCCTACCTGATAGCTGTTATTGTTCTTTGCCAGATTTAACGTCTGTTCAAAGGCATACGAACTCACTGCTGTTTTTTCAATGCTTAGACCTGTAGCGCTGGACCAGTCTGTGGATAGGCCCAGGAAACGGCAGTCATCATAGGTTATCGGAAAATAAGTAATGTCTTTGTACACCAACAGCGGGTACTGGCGATAGCTGTTGTCTACAGTCACGCCGTTTAAAGTGACATCAAATGTGGGTACGGTAGCCTGAAAAGTGATCGGCGTTGCAAAGGCAACTGGTACCAGGGCAATCCATAAGGCCATTGCGAGCAGCCCGGATAAGTATTTTTTCTTCATCGTAACTCCCCTTGTTTAGTGAGCATTATTTATGTTGTTACGCACATTAACAATATTCTTCTCTTGCTTTTTCCATTCATGCTTCATTGGCTATGCTCCTTTATAATTCTTGAGTGTAGATATCCGTACTAACAATTACTAAAAGTTTAAATAGTTACAAAGTGAATCTTATTGCCATTTTGTTCGATGATTTTTTTCAAAGCATCAAAAGAGAGCCATACGGTAGCAGTATTGTCGTTGGGATGAACCCCAAGCTTGTTTTTTCCTACTAAATCTTTGTCCACCACTACCTCTACAGAAGCGTCAGCATCATTAATTATGCCCAGCGGAGTTACTTCCCCTTTACGAAGATGCAAGTATTTAAAAAGCCTTTCTTCGGAAGCAAAGCCTAATCTGGTGCAACCCAGTTGCTCTTGAATACTCTTTAAATCGGCATTTTTGTCTTTGTGTAGAACCACCAGGAAATGCCGCTTGCCTTTGTCATCACGTAAAAACAGGTTTTTACACCCGTCTCCATATCGGTTCATATCCATTTTATCCATATCTTCCACTGTAAAAGCAGCCGGATGATTAATAAGCTGGTAATCAATATTTAAAGCATTCAACACTTTGAATACTTGTTCTTGTGGATTATCCATTTTTTCTCCTTATGTTTTAGCGTTTTATAAAAAATGAGAGTTATATAATCAAATCAATAAATTCTAATAGGGTGTTTCAATTGTATCTCAATTTAACCCTCTGGTATAAGAATATCATTGTAATGGCTTCTACTATCAGAACCAGCGAGTACATAAAGAAACCCAGGTTATGTCCAGATAGCTCTCCAAGTTTACCAACTACCAGCGGACCAAAGAAGAATCCAATTCCCCAAAACAAATAATAGGCACCAGAGATGGTTCCTTTAAGTGAATTTGGTACAACTTCATTTAAATAGGCCATGGATGATAAATAAAATACGCCTAACCCGAAACTTGCAAGTGCTAATATGACAAGTATCCACGGCTGACCTAATCCTGGGAATATAAATATTCCTGCCGCAGCTATTATTAAGCCGAATATCATAAATATTTCCCTGCCCATTTTATCTGACAGTCCACCAGTAACTATTTGAGACAGACTTATGGCCAGATAAAATAAAGAGAAAAACACTCCGACTGATGTTTGGCTTAAAAATTTAACACTTATCAAAAATGCTGGAATAGTCGTTAAAAATATTCCATACCCAGCTCCGTACAAAGCAATTCCTATCAGGACTGTAAAGGTGTTTTTATTTGAAGCTAGCTCTATAATATGTTTTAAGTTTATGGAGCTCTCGATTTGACCATTACTCTTATTCACATTATCTACGGTTAATAAAATGATAATTGCACCTACTAAACATGAAACCGCATAAAATAGAAACGCTTGGTTATTGGTCCATACCTTTGAAACAATAATGCCCAAAAATGGGCCTATAGTAAGACCCAGATGAATTGTAGCATTGTAGACACCCATAACTTTAGCCTTGGAAAGGGGAAAGTTGATGGACAGTAGTGCTGGAGCCAATGCCCATATTGGTGCTTCCCCTACCCCTTGTAATGCTCGCCCAAAGAATATGAGCATCGAACTGTCTGCGAAGTAATAAATAAATCCGGTCATGAAACATAATAGATACCCAATTAACAAGAAATATTTGAAACCAATCTTATCAGACCAAGTTCCTAAAGGAACCTGCAAAATTATGTATGAGAGTGCAAAGGCTGATGCCAGATATCCGACGGTTGCTCCAGAGCCTGTGATATCAATGATTCTTTTTGGCAGCAAGGCCATAATCATGCCAACGCCCAGCATCATTGAAAAAACCGATACATTAAGTCCAATCATTGTTCTTTTATTCGACAAGATTCATTCCTCCATTGATACCTCGGCTTCCCCAAATCAGAGTATATGGATAATGGGTGTTTAATGCAGTTAAATCAAGAATATCATTTGCTTAATATTTAAAATAGGAAGTTAGCAGCCTAAACAAATGACTGATAATTGTTTTCGATTATAATATCGAGTGTAACTGTGCTGCCGAACTGATTTATGGTTTCCATAGAATAATTCCTTCAGTTTTGTTCTGACTTTCGTAGGCCAGAAATTCAGAATATGTTTTTACTTTGCCTTCAATCACCGCTCTGCAAACATTTATTCCTGGAACCTTTCTATTTAGTCTGCATGCTGTATTTTTTATGGTCAAAATTATTTCTTTAGACTCAGGGGTTAAAGCATCTAGTATTCTCTCTGCAACCTCCTCAAATACGCCTGCATATGGTGAGGCCTTGGCAATATGGATCATATCGATTTGCCAGATATCATTTTGCTCGTCCTCATATAAAGCATGCCATTCCAGACACATATCATCTGCATTTAACAGGTTAGAGTATTCTATTTTATTAATCCGATTGTTTTCTGCAAGTAATGATATCGCCTTAAAGCTTTCGCTAATACTACATAAATCAGTATAAATATGAAAATCTATATCCAGATGGTCAGCTAGCAGCCCTGTTTTCAATGAGCCAACCAGATTAATTTCTGCTCCGATAGACTCCCAAATTTCTATAATCCTAGTGTCTTCAATGATTTTCCAGGCTCTGTCCTGGTTTACTGCAGCCTTTTGTAAAACTTCACTCATGAATTCAATACCTCTTTTCCTTTTTCAAGGCTACCGCAATCCAATCGGACTGACTGTCATATGGTACTCCGCTTAAGTCGCTCCATATCTCTTCCAGATGAAATCCGGCCGTTTCCACCACGGAAGACAAGGTTTGCCGTGAATAATCATGAAACCAACAACGATAGGTACGGGTAGTCCCGCTATTGTCAACTACAATATATTGATCCAGCCAGACATCATTTTGTGGATAATCAAAACCCATTTCCAGAACCAAATGCCAATCCGGTCCCCAAAAGCCGCCTTCGTCTATGTGCCAGTTATTTTTTAAGCCAGCCTGCATACGCAGTTTCCGAGTTGAAACATCCATCAAAAATACTCCACCAGGTTTCAAAGCTCGATAGATATTGGCTAGAAACAAATCTCTATTGTCATCTGATAGAGTGCAAAATTCTCCAAACACTTGCAGGACGGCATCATATTCTTCCTCAGACTTAAGCTTTAAAAAGTCCATACAAAGGTACTCAATCAGCAGATTCTTTTCTTCGGCCTGTTTCATTGCATAGGACAGCGAAGATTCTGACTGATCTATGCCTACGACTTGAACTCCTGCTGCCGCCAAACGCTCTGCATAAAGACCAGGGCCACACCCCATATCCAGTACCCTGTCGCCTGGCTTTATTAGTCCCTCTTCCAACCAGAACCTGATGGCAGCTTCTATTGTTCCGTGCTTGCGGCTCGCTGCATCGGTATCAGGATTCAAATGAGCAGCCAACATCTGCTCGGAAATATAATCTTCAGTCCAAATACAAGAATCACCCGTCTCGAAGATAGGAGGTTTTGTTGTACTATGAAATATTTTTTGAAAATCAAGCATAGGCTTACCTATTACCCCTCCAGTTATGCTTCTTTCCAGCTTAGTGCATGAATCAGGCTAATTGTTTGAACATCATCAATTGATTGCAATATTTATGGTTGCCATCTTAACTCTGCCTCACAAATTCTTTGGATAGTATCTCTGTGCAGCCAATAAGTAGCAATCATTATCATAAACATTGCCATTGAATATCTGTTCTGCCATTTTCAATGTCCCCTCATAATCAAAATTACACTTCTTTATAACATTCTTTGAGCGTTTGTTAAAAGGAAAACAATAAGCTGAAATTGCTGCCAAATGTAATTCCTCAAAGCCAAATTTAATCACTTCGTTAGTAGCCTCTGTCATAAATCCTTTGCCCCAATAGGCTTCACCAATTGCATATCCGATCATTTTCACCATATCATATTGACGTTTCGGGTCATCAATTAGACCTATCGAACCAATAATTCTTCCGGTTTCTTTTGGTTCGATTCCCCACACTGTTTCCTTGTTCAAAAAAATAGTATTCATTATTTCAAGTGTTTCTTCTTTACTCTCATGCGGTTTCCAACCTGCATTTGGTCCTACATTTGGTGTGCAGGCATAATTAAAGACATCATCCAAGTCGTCAATTTGTAACGGTCTCATTATCAGTCTTTTAGTATATAAAATTGCCATATTTCTACCTCTCATATAGATAATTTTTGTTTGGGCATAATCCTACGAATGCGTCACAACATATGGATAACGGGCAGTTAATTTACTTTGTAAAAGCATATATACAAGAATCAAAAATCCGACCATTTTTGTATATACTCTTTTTCAAAACACCTTCCAATTGCATCCCTGCCTTTTCAAGTACTTTTCTGGAACCTATATTATATGCATATGGCTCTGCAAAAATTCTTTCAATATCATATTCCTCTAAAGCAAAATCACAAATCTGTTTAACTGCGGCACTCATAATTCCTTTATTCCAAAAAGCTTCACCCAACCAATAACCTATTTCTGCACTCTTGCAGTAAACATCATCTTTTAAAAATACACCAATCGTTCCAACAGCCTCGCCGTTAACAACAATTGCTTTTGTGCATTGGCGCGTCTTATCACTATTGATACAAGCATTTATATACGATTTTGCATTTTCAATGGTATACGGATGCGGAAACACGTTACGTAAGTTTTGTGCAATCTCTTTATTGTTAGCATACTTTGCAACGCTTTCAGCATCTCCTATTTGCCAATCTCGCAGTTCGTAATCCATTCTAAATTCACCTCACCTAATATAAATAATTAGTGTCTAATGACATATCTGAAGGCACTCGTATTATTAGCCTAACGGGCAGCCCAATATATGGATAATGTGACGCTTAAGTTTTTATTTTTAAAATACCCAGTATGCTCATTATAGAAAGTGGCTTGCTCGCTAAATTGAAATTTGTCGGTCTTGTACTGTTAAATGATTACTTCACCTAAGATTTTATCATGCGGAACAATCAAGCACTTTTCTATCGCTTTCCAATGAGTTTCATACAACTGTTTTTGAGCTTTACCATAATTTTTATCTGTATCGAATTCCCAGTAGAGTGCATAGCGAACACATTTTACAATACGAGTAAGTTTGTCAGGTTGAAGCCCATCCTTAATAGTTTTCATATCCTTTATATAGTGTGTACGCTGTATAAGCCGAAGAGATTGACAACCGTCTATTACTTTCATCATTTGAACAGCGTCTTTCATAATAGCTTCAAACTCATTCGTCTTATCTGGCTTTACCTGATAAATACTAATTTCCGAAAATGACATCTTCCTACCTCCTCTAAATCTCTGTTTATCTGCGTTTTGAATAAATAATTAGTATTCAATGACTTATATCCGGGCTTCATGTTATTAGCCTAATCAGCAATCTGCGTAGAACTGAATATGTTAATAGGAAGCTCAATTGACCATTTTATACCATATCATTTTAATGATAATGCCAATTCCAGTAGCCTCTTTGTTGTATTGGCGTTCCGAATGGTTATATTTTGGTACGCTTTTGTTCCAACTACTTTTGACCACCGAGTGCGGGAAAAGGTTTTGAGCGGTGCCGACCAAAAAATAATCTCTTTATAAGCATAAACCTGTTCATACTCTGGCTTTATTTTACCTACATTTATAATAACTTCTTTTGCGTTAGAAGGTTGGATTACAAATATGGCATTATGTTTTGAGTTGGAATCATCTCCCCACCATTCAGGTATATGGTCTAATGCATCTTTTAAAGTACTAACATCTATTAGTGCTAATCTAATTGGAAACCCAAATTCCTTCTGTATGATTTCCTCACATTTTTTGACAAGCATTATGGTACTTTGTTCTTCGCTATCAAAGATGACATTACCACTATTAATATAGGTCATAGTATTTAGAAACCCAGCATTCTCGAAGCAGTTTTTCAAATCACTCATTGGTACTTTATTCTTTCCGCCAACATTTATTCCCCGGAGTAGTGCAATATATTGCATTTTTATAATCTCCTCTATTTGTCCTTTGCAACAAGATATAGATTCTTCCAGCTAATAGTCAACACTCGTTTTTAAATACGCTGTTTCGCATTATTAGCCTTATCAGCAGTTCCAAATAAACATTAGGGGAAGTTGAATCGTTCCACTGATTATCGAATCCCCCATTCTTCTGGTATAATGATCCAATATACTCTCGGAGCATCCGCCATCAATAGGGAGGATGATGTACCACGAGATCTGTGCTGGCCTTCTTATTAATAATAGTTTTTGCATATTTAAGGTACTTGCTTCTTCCTCGAGATACTCGTGCTAATTCATCCATAAAAATGGTGTAAGTCGCCAGTGGCTGCTTTGCGTTGGGAAGATACAGAAACGGAAACTCGTTTATAATGCTATTATCATTTTCGCACGCTTCAACCAAAACCAATCCATTTACATAGCCTTCATAATATGCTTCGTCCCAGTAGTTACCTGCCTCATGATATGTTTCAATCCATTCTTCATATTTTTTTGCAACTCCGCCTGAACGCCCAGGTTGATTGTACTCTCCCGTCTGATAGTTTTGCGAAAAACGTTCAAAAGCGTGAATGACGCCGTCTTGATATGAAAGTGTATATATTGCGCACGGGTATTCAATTAGATTTATGTGTGAAACCTTCTCATGGAGCTTTTCAAGCTCTCCAAGAACAGTATCAATTAGCGGATAAATTGAGTAATTTTTTATTACGCCTTTATCAATGAGCGCAAGCTTTAATTTGTGTAGAAAGAAGGTGCCAGAAGTCACGATGAAAGTTGAATTCTTATAATCCAAACGCGCTTTTAATGTTTCATCTAAAGTCACAATATAAACGTGTGGATAAATATCTCCCATTTCGTCGCGTATATAATTAATGATTTGCGCAAAATCCTCGTCTCCAAAAGAAAAACCGATAAACACAACGGTCTTTGTTGCAAGAATTGCCTTAAGAGTTGCCCCAATTATTCCATTTTGAAGTTCCTTAAAACGCTTATTATAATCATCAGTGGTAGCAATTATGGAACTCAAGTTTTGGATTGAACCGTGAATTTTCAGAACACATCGGGAATTATCATCCCAAAAGGCGAAATCTTCCGGAATTGTAATGGGAATTGCTCCACAGCAGTCTTCGAAGTATGTATCCCAGTTTGTCGTAATAATGGTTTGAATCGGATATATTTCAGCCAACTCCCGATGAAACGCCGTAGCTTGCCGTTCCAGTTCTGGAAAAGAGTGAATATATTTAAACCTATCTCTAATCTTTTTTAAAAGCTTTCTGCGGCCATTGGGCATGTCACAATACTGCTGCATAATATGACTAAAGGAAATCGAGTCATCTGTTATTCCTAACTCATCCTTAATAGACGTATAGAAGGAGAACGGCAGCACAGTTTTCCCTTCGGTACTGATTCCAGCTCCGCAGAAAAGGACAAGATTGCCGTCGATTGCAACCTCAACGATCTCCTTTGGGAGATCAAACGGTTTATTATTCTTACAAATTGCGCATTCGCAGTCCATCCTTATGCTCCTTCATTCAACAGAAATTTTTTACCAAATAGACATTAGTAACCTAATCTAAGGGATTAACCTGTAATAATCTTTTTATCTTTGGAATGATGAAATGCCAAGCGTACAAACAACTGCCCGCCTCTGAGTAAATACCACCCAAAAACAAAATATAATAATGTTGAGACAAGTTCTGTATAGATGAATTGGAACTGTGCTGAGTTGTTCATTACCGGGCTGGTGGCTTTTATGTAAATCATAGAAGACAGTATCTGTACAGCATCGGGTAAGGCTTGGACAAGTAATACCATACCGGTTATTTTCATAGATAAACTGAAAATATCCTGGGATGAATCGAGTTTTTCTTCCTCATCTGGGTAAAGCTTTTCTGTTAACGATTTTGTGCCGATAACCAGGAATATTCCTGCTGCAAGGGTAACTAGAGGGATTAAAATACTTGCCACCATCATGCCCGTGGGCATCATTCCCTGACTGGAAGGGAGATTTCCCCAGGTCACTATGGTATGGCAAATGCCGGTAATAATAGTTATTACCCCAACGATCTGCAGACCTATGCGTAACAAAACCCTAGAAGATATTTCCACCATAATCAACTCCTAATCTGTTAACAAATCAGCTTCCCATTCAAGACAATAGCATCTGTGAAGCATGGGGTATGTTCACATTGCCTCTGGACATGTTTACTTAAACATCACTACATGAAAATTAGGAGACTAGGAATATTATATAATCAATTCTTAAAGTCACCCATCCACAACCTAATACCACCAAAATTCAGCATAATTCTTCTATTTACTAGCATAGGCTTTATTGGGGGCCTGGACAACCATAAATTACCTCCATATTTCATGTAAATTTGACAGATTGTGATTATAGAGTTCCAAGATGGGATAAGCATTGCCACCTCAAGTGTACAGGTCTATAATTACCAGAAGATTATTGGGGTGGGGAGTAATAGAAATGATACTTAAAGAACGTAATGAACGTGTTAATGGAATAGGTTTTGCGGCTGGAGCCTACATGTTATGGGGTATACTTCCATTCTACTGGAAGCTGCTGCAAAATGTCCCCTCTATAGAAATACTGGCCCATCGAGTAATCTGGTCCTTTGTATTTTTACTGATTCTTTTAGTTGTTAGCAGAAAATTGCAGCCATTCTTAAGTGAAGTAAGAGAGATCACCCGCCAGCCTCGAAAAATGCTGGGCATCATCATAGCTGCAATCATGCTTAATCTCAACTGGTTCATCTATATATGGGCGGTCAATCATAATCATATTATTCAGACCAGTCTCGGTTATTATATAAACCCGCTGGTAAGTGTTCTGCTGGGAATATTTTTCTTGCAAGAGCGCTTGTCTTTATGGCAGCTATTCGCTTTTTTCTTAGCTATAGTTGGTGTGTTGAGCCTGACTTTACAGTATGGCGCTTTCCCCTGGGTGTCATTGACACTGGCCCTAACTTTTGGAGTGTATGGCCTGTTCAAGAAAGTGTTAAACATTGGATCAATTACCGGCCTAACTCTGGAAACCCTGGTTACATGCGTATTTGCCCTGGCTTATTTGGGTTATGTTTATAATACAGGGAATGGCGCTTTTAAGCTTTCTCTGTCACCAACCACGTTATTGTTAATCGGTGCCGGAGCGGTCACGGCCACACCGTTGATTCTATTTGCAGCTGGTACCAGACGTCTACCACTCTTTGTCATCGGTTTTTTACAGTACATCAGCCCTTCGATGGCATTGCTCTTAGGTATTTTTATTTATCATGAACCCTTTACCGGGGGTCATCTTATATCGTTCGTGGTTATTTGGGCAGGCTTAATTATTTTCTCGCTGTCCAGAATTCCTTTGCTGGTGGGTATAGAAGATAAAATAATGAAACAAATAAGAGCGTAGATGCTAAGTGCTTGCCCGCAGGCTCCCCAGTTGGGATACCAGCATGCCGGTCAGCATTAAAATGCAGCCGAGGATCTCTTGTCCCTCGATTCTTTCACCGAGGATTAGGAAGCCTCCTATTACTGCAAACACTGTTTCCATACTCATAATGATGGCGGCGTGGGCTGGCGGAGCATGTTTCTGTCCCACTGCCTGGAGGGTGTAGGCAATACCCACCGAGCAAAAACCGCCATATAGGATGGGTACAGCTGCAGCCATAATATTATCAATGACAAATGTCTCGGTGATGACAGCCGTCATGAGGCTGAATACGGAACAGGTGAGAAACTGATAACAGGATAATTTCAATACATCAACTCTGCGGGAAAAATATCCGATGATAAGGATATGAAAGGCCCAAAAAAGCGCCCCGATAAGCTGCAACAGGTCCCCGAATTGGAGAGACGCTGACTCCTTGATGCAGAGGAAGTAGAGTCCCCCAACGGCGAGCATACATCCCATCCAGGTCCACTTACCTGCCGATTGTCCCAGGAATATGCCCAAGACTGGTACCAGCACAATGTAGAGGCTGGTTACAAAGGCTGCCTTGCCCGCTGTGGTGTATATGAGGCCTATCTGCTGCAGAGAAGCTGCGATGAAGAGTACCGTACCAGCCAAAAGCCCAGCCACTACCTCACTTTTATATCCCATGCGCGAGGTCGGGGAATCATTGCGAAAATATAGTATCAGCGGAATTAATGATAGACTGCCCAGCATGAACCGTACACCATTGAAAGTGAACGGACCTAAATGTTCCATCCCAACCCTTTGGGCTACGAACGCGAATCCCCAGATGGCTGCGGTGAGCAGGAGCAGAAGATTAGATTTAAGGATGCTCACAGACTGGCTCCCTTCGTTATTTTATAAGTTTGTTAGATGTTTCACAAATACCTCGGAAGGTGAGAGGAGTGTTTGAAACCTTACTCAATCACTTCCAGCTTATAACCAGAGAGCTTTTCCACGTCTTCTGAGCTAAGCATATATTCCCGATCCAGTTCTTTGCGGGAGATGGGTGTTCCACATAGGGGAGTGGACAGGTAACGCAGTCCGTTATCATTAATTATGGTTACAATCAGTTTTTGGTTCGGGTATTTGTGAGCCATTTTACGAGCGGCGGCTACATTGCAGCCAGAAGAAATGCCGCAGAAAATCCCTTCTTTTTTCGCTATTTCCTGGGCAGTGGCAATGCATTCCTCGGAGCTCACCAGAATTACCCCATCTACATACTGGAGGTCGAGGATGTCGGGAATTAGGCCATCAGCTATGCCCTGCACCATATGTTTGCCGATTTTACCGCAAGCCAGTATAGGGGATTCGGCCGGTTCTGATATATATATTTTCATAGCTGGATTCATTTCTTTCAGATATTTGGCGGTTCCAGTGATGGTTCCTCCGGTTCCCTGGCACATTACGAATCCATCAACTTTTCCCTCGGTCTGCTCCCATATCTCTGGGCCGGTATGATAATAATGGGCGTTCAGGTTTTCCTGGCGGTAGAACTGTCCGATCTCAAAAACCTGTTCCTCATATTTTGCTTTGATGCGGGCTACTTCTTCTAAAACCAGATCTACATCAGTTTCCGCTCCTGGAGTGAGAACTAGCTCTGCTCCATAGGCCACAATGGTCTTTTTGCGTTCTTCGCTCATTCCCTCGGGCATAACAATTATAACCTTGTAGCCTTTACTGGCTCCTACCATAGCAGTGGCAATTCCGGTATTGCCAGTGGTGCCTTCCAGGAGTATCATGCCAGGTTGGAGTTCTCCGCGTTGTTCGGCTTTCTCCACAATTTCATAAACCACCCGATCCTTAAGGCTCCCGCTGGGATTAGAGTATTCCAGTTTAATCACAATATCGGCATTAATATCAGAAGACATATGTTTCAAGCGTATCATAGGGGTTAGCCCCACCGCCTCCAAAACATTGTCTAGTATTTTGGCATTTGTATTCCAATCCATTCAATAAAACCTCCAATTTAATATTTTGCGAATATGATTTTACAGTATCCAGTCCGCACCGAAACTTAGATGGCGAGTGAGGGATCTGGAATCCTTCTCCGGCATGAGGCTGATGAAATCAGGCAGCATGTTTAATTCTTTTTTATATAATTTTTTTAGTTCAGCAAAAAATTGTGGTCTAAGGGGAGGATCACGCAGGGTTAGACCTTGTCCTTTTAGGATGGATGCCCATTCGTTGTTAAGCTGAATTTCATAGTTGCTTAATCTGTCGAAAAATTCTCGCCAGTCTTGCATGTTCTCTTCTGCCTCCCAGCCAATCCCGGAACAAACGAAATGCCTGCAGATCGACTCCCGGAGGGTTTGGGAGAGGAGACAACCGCCGTCTTTGCTATGAAATTTGCAGCGGTAGCTGTTGCCTTCAATCATATTATTAACTGTAATCGAGGCGTCTAGTATGGTCAAATGATCCAGCTTAAATATATAGTCCAGCAAATCTGGCTGTTCAAAGAGCAGGTAGGCCAGATCAGTAGGATAAAAGACTGGTGAATAAAAACCGCAGCAGCCTTTATCATCCTGGCGTGGACACTCTGCACAGAGATCCACTTCTATGAAACTGCGCAATCCGCAATTATGAAATACCAGGGTAATTTTATTTTCCATTATTTATCTTTAGTAAGCTAACGTCCAAGATGAACGCAAGTTCCTAAATTACCTCGTTTCTTTTTTGTTATACATTTTTTTGTGTCTAACAGTTATTATAACAAAAAAACGACAGAGTAGAATGTGGGTTTGAAGGAAGATATAATTTTACCAAATGCAATTAACAATACCATATCAATACGTATTTTTTTGTTTACATACGTACTTATACGTATTATGATATATGTGTAAGGGGATGAGGCCATGACGGAACGGGAAGTTCTAAAAAAGCTTAGAGAAAATGGCTGGTACATAGAAGAGGGTAAGAAGCATCACCTAGCCACTAATCCCCAAAAACCAGGAATAAAAATCCCAATACCAAGACACAGTAAGGACATCCCAATTGGAACGATAAATAATATCCTCAAGGCAGCGGGACTGAAATAACTCCCCGTCTTCGAGGTAGATATTAAAATATTAACATAAAAGGAGTTGAAATTATGAAGTATGTTTATCCTGCTATATTTATCCCCCATGAACAAGGCTATAATGTGACAGTCTGCGATTTGCCTGGTTGCTATACCTGTGGAGATACCCTAGTTGATGCCATTGCTATGACTCGCGATGCAATATCTATGTGGCTGTGTGATGCTGAAAATAAGGATGAAGTAATTCCTGCGCCAAGTAATCCTCAAGATATAACTTGTGAAGCAAACAGTTTGGTTAACCTGATCGATGTTGATACATCCGAATATCGACGTGAAAATGATAATCGCGCAGTTAAGAAAACACTTACCATTCCTAATTGGTTAAACACCAAGGCCGAAAAGGCTGGTATAAACTTTTCCCAGACCTTACAAAAAGCACTTAAAAAGCAGCTCGATATTTTGGAATAGAAATTTTAAAAATTATCTTTATCTATAGATTTACACTTTTGATTGGGACATTTGCTGAATGAATTAAGTGGCATGAAACACTAACGGTCTTAAATCTTTGTCGGCGATT
The DNA here is from genome assembly GCA_964457945.1 of uncultured Syntrophomonas sp. Taxonomy (GTDB): domain Bacteria; phylum Bacillota; class Syntrophomonadia; order Syntrophomonadales; family Syntrophomonadaceae; genus PHAA01. Next base: position 149,547 of record CAYWFX010000002.1, on the reverse strand, counting down.
TGCATATTAAGTTGGTAATAATAAATGATATAATAATCGAATTGAATATTTATTGACTAGCAGGTTGATAATATCTTTGCTAAATCGCAATACTATAATACTTGGGCGGGAAGCAGTGTAATTTGTATTTTTTGAGGAATAGGGGAAAAAGATGATATGGTTTCTTTAATAATAATACTGGTAGCTGTTTTGGCAGTTGTGGCTTTAATTATGGCAGGAATGAAAAGTGAGACTAAGCAAGAAGGAGAAGATAAGATGAAAAAAGTTTATGTCTATTTGGTCTTGTTTGCAACCTTAATGATGAGCATTGGAGGAAGTGTGGCTGCTTTTATGGCGGTTACCGACATCATTGCACCAGCTCCATACTATCAAACTTTTGAAGAATTTAAGCAGGGCAATGTGAAATCTGAATTGAACAAGGAAAACATTGATCTCCAAAAACTTTCTGCAGATGAATTAATGGCAAGATATCAAACCATGGCAGCAGGAGAAAAGGAAAGGCAAATAAGTAGAGCTAAAAACAGTCTAATCAAGAGCTTGGGCTGGATCATTATTCCTTTACCTGTTTTTGTGCTTTTCCAACGTCGGTTAGCCAGTAAGGAAGACATATAAAGTACAGAAATGGGCTGCGGTTTGTTTGGGAGTAGTAAGACAAAAACTTGCAGTAACGAGAGTACAGTATAAAACACCGATAAGTCAGTTCTCGATGTGTGATCGGTTAAATTATTGAACAAGGTGATCTTAATGCAGCAATTAAAATCTTTAGGTATTCTAGGGGGGACCTTTAATCCGATTCATTACGGGCATATTGTAGCGGCGGAATGCGCCCGCGATGCCTTCCATCTGGATCGGGTTCTTTTTGTTCCTGCCGCTCGCCCTCCTCATAAAGACTTGGATGAGGTTCTAGACAGTCAACACCGATTCGAAATGGTGAAGATAGCTGTAAAGGATAACCCCGACTTTGAGGTATCTGCGCTTGAACTGGAAAGGAAAGGGCTTTCCTATACGGTAGATACAATTGCCAGCTACCAGCAAGAATATCCCGGGGCGAAAATATTTTTTATCATAGGTGTTGATGCTTTGTTACTGATAAATACCTGGAAGGATGTTGAACGTCTGGCGACCCTGTGTAATTTTATTGTAGTCACTAGACCTGGATACCAGCTGAGCCATGAGGAAGAACATTTTTGTGAAATACCTGACGTGATATGGGAAAAGATTCTGCTGGTTCCGATTCCTGAGCTTTTTATATCTTCCAGTGACATCAGACAACGGGTAGCCCAAGGGCAGACCATAAAATATTTGCTGCCACCGGCGATTGAGGAGTATATTTTGAAGAATGATTTATATAGGGAAGAGGAAATTGCTAATGATTGAGGCCACGGATGCTATCCAAATAGTTAAGGGCCGGCTGTCTGAACATCGATTTCAACACAGTCTGAATGTAGCACAGCTTGCTGCAGAAATGGCAGTATCTTTCGGGGTTGACAGCGAGAAAGCATTCTTGGTAGGGATTTTACACGATTATGCTAAAGATCTAACTGCGGACGAGTTACTGCTCGTAGCCGAGGATAATGGGCTCATAGATAATGAAGTTGAACGCCAGGCACCGGATCTTTTGCATGCTCCGGTAGGAGCCTTGCTTCTGGAAAAGGAACTGGGGATAAAGGATAGCGAAGTATTGGAGGCAGTGAGGGCACACACATTAGGTTCCTTGAATATGAGCATACTAGATAAGATTATATTCCTGGCAGATATGATAGAACCCGATCGCAATGCTTATCCTGACCTTGAGCGATTGCGCCAATTATCTCGCTGCAACCTGGATGGGGCAATGCTGCTAGGCTTGGAGTCTACCATTAGGTACTGCCTGGATTTCCAGAAGATCCTGCATCCCCGCACGGTTACGGTAAGAAATATTTTTTTACGCAAAGTGGTCGATTAAAAAGGTTTTATAAATGATTGCTAGGTGTGGCATGGTATAATAAGGGGTAAGTGATCTAAATTAAATATTAAATAAACGTAGGAGGGTTCTTTTTTTGATCAAAGAAGACAAGCTGGTTCAAATAATTGCTGATGCAGCCTTGGAAGAACAGGCCATCGACCTGGTTATAATGAATGTAAACGAGCAAACGATTATAGCGGATTATTTTGTAATTTGCAGTGGTCGGAACATAGTGCAAATCCGCAGCATTGCAGAAAATGTGGAAAACCTATTAGAGGAACTGGGAGTTAAGGTGTTGCGCAAGGAGGGTCATCAGGAAGGCAAATGGATAGTCTTGGATTATGGTTCCACCATCTTCCATGTATTCCGTCAGGAAGAAAGAGATTACTATAAGCTGGAGAACCTCTGGGCTGATGCTCGCAAAGTGGCCGTGGATAATCAGGTATAGCCGTTAAGTAAGTTCTGTTTCTATCAAGGCGCGGAGGGGATAAATTAGAATGATAAGTGTTACCAAGCTTTTATTTGAGACTGAATACTTTGGCGACTCATTGCGCTACAGTCAAGATTCCCGGGGAGCAATCCATGGTGTAACCAGCGGTGCTGGTCCGGTTGTCGTATGGAATTCCACCAGGACATGTAATCTTCGTTGCCGTCATTGCTATATGGATTCAGACGCGCAAAAATATAAAGACGAATTGACGACGGCTGAGGCCAAGAAATTTATCGATGATTTGGTTGAATTCCGGGTTCCAGTCCTCTTATTTTCCGGTGGGGAACCCCTTATGCGTCCAGACTTCTTTGAACTGGCATCCTATGCCGCAGCCAGGGGTATTCGTCCTACATTATCAACCAACGGAACATTGATTACGCCAGCAGTCGCACAGCGCATCAAAGAGATAGGCGTAGGTTATGTAGGCATATCATTGGATGGATTGCGTGAGATAAACGATATATTCCGGGGTAAAAAAGGTGCCTTTCAAGCAGCTATGGAAGGGATTCAGAACTGCGTAGCCGTAGGCCAAAGAGTAGGTCTAAGGTTTACCATTAACCATCACAATCTGCAAGAGTTAGACAATATTTTTGATTTTATTGAGGCTAAAAATATTGATCGCGTTTGTTTTTACCATTTAGTTTATTCTGGCCGGGGTAACCAAATGATCGATGAAGATGTTACGAATGAGCAATCGCGGCAGGCGATGGATACTATTATCCGCCGGGCACAGGATTTTGAACAACGCGGCATACCCAAAGAAATTCTTACGGTAGATAACCACTGCGACGGAGCATACCTCTACCTGAAGACCATTGGGGAAAATCCAGAACATGCTGAAAGAATAAAAGAACTTATCTCACTCAATAGAGGAAACCGCTCGGGGATTGCTTTTGGAGAGGTCGACCCACAAGGGTTTGTTCATCCTGATCAATTTACCCAACATCATACCTTTGGTAATGTACGCGAACGAAAATTCGGGGACATCTGGACAGACATTAGTAATCCCATACTGGCAGGTTTGAAAGATCGAAAAAACTTGCTGAAAGGCAGATGTGCTGTCTGCAAGTATGTGGATATATGTAATGGCAATTTCCGGACCAGGGCTGAAGCGATAACTGGAGATTTCTGGGAGTCTGACCCTGCATGCTATCTTACTGACGAAGAAATCGGAATAAAGAATTAGTTTCTCTGGAAGCAAGAAGACGTTCTTTATGCTGAGTTTTTTCCCAATTATCAATAATTCCTCCGCTGTAATAAGCCCGGAATTTGTTTACGACAGGGACGAAATCATCATTTTCAGAAAGAAACCGGGCATCTCGCCCGGTTTCTTTCTGAAATTCCTTTAACTTTATCTAGTCAAGTGGGGAGGCAGGAGTAAAGAGCTTTTTCTCCCTCCAACGTAACCACAGCCCATCCCCGGTTTTTCAAAAACATAGCAGCTCATCTTAAATGTTCCCTTCTATTGTGCTACGATATTAACTAATTTTCCAGGGACAACGATGATTTTAATAATTTTCTTGCCATTAATCAGATCCTGAATTTTCGGCACAGCTAGGGCCATCTCTTCAAGTGCTTCCTTAGAAATGCCGGTAGGGACGGTAATGCGTTCTCTAACCTTACCGCTAACCTGAATTGCTATCTCTACTTCATCCTGTACCAGAGCGGCTTCATCGTATTGGGGCCAGCTTTGTTGACAAATACTGTCTGTATGGCCGCATACATGCCACATTTCTTCACAGAGATGAGGTGCAAAGGGGCTTAGCAGGATGATTAGGGTATTTATGGCTTCTTTTAGAACCTGTAGATCCTGCTCTTCCTGATCCCGGTATTGATACATCATATTACTAAGTTCCATAATGGCGCTGATAGCAGTATTGAAATTGAAACGATCTTGAATATCATCGCTTACTTTTTTGATAGTGGCATGGGTTTTAAAGCGCAGTTTACGAGCCGGAGCCTCTAGTTCGCTAAAAAGCTCAGGTATATTAACTGCATCAATATCTTCCGCACAGTCGGTTACCAGCCGCCATACTCGGTTGAGGAATCGATACGAACCTTCCACTCCCTGATCGCTCCATTCCAAATCTCTTTCGGGAGGGGAGGCAAACAGGATGAAAAGCCGAGCAGTGTCAGCCCCGTAAGTATTTATAATCTCTTCAGGACTGACCACATTGCCTTTGGACTTAGACATTTTGGAACCGTCTTTCAAAACCATGCCTTGAGTCAAAAGGTTAGTGAAGGGTTCATTACATGACAACATGTTAATATCATTTAAGAATTTAGTGAAAAATCGAGCATACATAAGATGCAGGATAGCATGTTCTACCCCGCCGATATACTGATCTACCGGCATCCAATAATCAACGGCCTCTTTGCTGAAGGGCAGGTCGCTGTTATGGGGGTCGCAAAATCGGCCAAAATACCAGGAGGAGCATACGAATGTATCCATGGTATCGGTTTCCCGGCGAGCTGGCTTGCCACAGTTGGGACAGGTGGTCTTATAAAAAGATTCCACATAATTCAGCGGTGATTCTCCAGAAGGTTTAAATTCTACATCTTCAGGCAGCAGCACCGGCAACTGATCTTCCGGTACTGGAATCAATCCACATTCTTCGCAATAGACCATGGGGATAGGAGCTCCCCAATAACGTTGGCGGGAAATGAGCCAATCCCGCAAACGAAAGTTAATAGTTCCTTTACCAAAGCCAGCGGATTCCATATAAGCGACAATTTGTTTTTGACCTTCGCTTACACTCAGGCCACTATATTCCAGGGAGTTAACCATCAAACCATCACCGGTGAAAGCTTCATTCATTTGGGCTCCGTCCGTCGGAGAGTCTTCCGACTGTATAACTACCTTAATCGGCAAGTCATATTTACGAGCAAATTCAAAGTCGCGCTCATCATGGGCAGGAACCGCCATAATGGCGCCGGTTCCATAATCTATAAGCACATAATTGGCAATCCAGATCGGGATATTTTCACCATTCATAGGATTTACCGCGTAAGCACCGGTGAAAACACCTTCTTTTTCTGCATCTGTTGATGTACGGTCAAGATCGCTGAGAAATTGCATCCTATGGGTAAATTCCCGTACTTCGGCTTCGTGTGAAGTACCTCGGGATATCTTTTCTACCAGGGGGTGTTCGGGTGCCAGTACCATATAAGTTACGCCGAATACCGTATCTGCGCGGGTAGTAAAGACGGTGAGAATTTCATCACTGCCGACGATCTGTAGGTCAAATTGACAGCCCTCGCTTCGTCCGATCCAGTTTTTCTGCATGGTCTTAACCTTTTCCGGCCAGCCGGGCAGGGTTACCAGATCATCCAGGAGGCGTTGGGCATAATCGGTTATTTTAAAAAACCACTGGGCCAGCTGCTTCTTAGTTACTGTGGTTTCGCAGCGTTCACAAGAGCCTTCCACTACTTGTTCATTGGCTAGGACGGTCTGACAGGAAGGACACCAGTTTACAGCGGCACTTTTCTTATAGGCCAGCCCATTTTCATAAAGTTTCAGAAACATCCACTGAGTAAATTTGTAATAATCAGGTTTGCAGGTAGCCAGTTCGCGATCCCAATCGTAACTGATTCCCAGAGTCTTCAGCTGAACCTTCATATTCTCGATGTTAGCGTAGGTCCATTCGGCAGGATGGTGCCCATGTTTAATAGCTGCATTCTCAGCGGGTAAGCCAAAGGAATCCCAGCCCATTGGATGCAGAACATTATAGCCGTTCATTTTCTTGAATCGGGCTATAACATCACCGATGGCGTAATTGCGAACATGGCCCATGTGCAGGTTGCCAGAGGGATAGGGGAACATTTCCAAGTCGTAATACTTGGGTCTGCCTGGCTCTTCATTAACCCGGAAAAAGTTATTATCCTCCCAATGCTTTTGCCATTTCGGCTCTATCGATTTGAAATTATAGCTGCTCTCCATAAATAGCCTCCTCCTGTTTTTAGTTCAGAAAAAAATAAAACTCTCATCCCCTGATAGGGACGAGAGTTGTTTTCCCGCGGTACCACCCTTATTGACAAATCTTAAAATGGTGGAGCTAGTGGGACTCGAACCCACGGCCTCTTGAATGCCATTCAAGCGCGATCCCAACTTCGCCATAGCCCCACGATCTGTCCACTCGAAATTTTTAACGGATAATCCGCCACAGGCTACTTTAATCACCTGTGATACTCCCCGGCGAGTTCGACAATGTATTTGCCGCCTTACACCATATAGCGGCTCTCTGTCCAAGGGATTGTCTACTACTCCGGTTCATTGCTTGTTTATTATTCAATTAACAATAGCAATTATAAGATAATTACCTGTTAAAGTCAACAAATTATGATAATAATAAGCTCGGTAAGTTGCTATTTACCAGCGGGCAGGGAGAATAATAAAGTGAAATGTGTGCAAATTAATAACTGAGTAAATAGAACAGGAGGTATGAAATGAAAAAGGGACAGCAAACTATTAACTGTGATGTAAGTAGTTGTCAACATTTTGACCAATCCAAATTATGCACTCTAAGCTCCATCAAGGTCACTCCTTGTGGCCACATGAACAACGGCGTACCTGAGGATGAAACCCTGTGCTCCAGCTACAAAATACGTAGCTAAAAAGACTAAAAAAGTGGTCGAGGCTTATATGTCTCTGACCACTTTTTTCTTTTCCGGGACTTATTCTGCGGCCGCCTCCTGGGCCAGAATAACGGCCTTTAGTTCTTGAATCCGGTCTTCAGCCTGGCGGTTTATATTGGCGTTACCGCCTCTGCGCAAAATTGCACTGCGGAAGAATTTTGCCGCTTCCTCCAACAGATCAATACGCATGCTGAGCTCGCCCAATAAGAGTGCCAGGCGTTGCTCTTGATCTGGTGAGGTATTGCGACTGCTGTTAAAATAGGTTTCCTTGAAGGCTTCCAAAGCTTTTTCAGTAGCTATGCGGTACATTTCTTGATCGTTGGCATCTGCGTAAAGCCAGGACAAACGCAGCCAGACCTTAGCTATCTTGGATAAATCAGGCTTTCTAGCCAGATATAATATGCGTAATACGAGGTAAATAGAGTTAAGTACCTCATTCAGTTTACGGGGATTGGAAAAGCTGATTTTAAATTCCTGTTTCAACTTCTCGCTTTCTTTAATAACCATTCCTTTAATTTCTTGGCTGACCTGTTTAAATTCATAGTTGAAATTGGCATAATAGCAATTGGGACAGACGTAGGCCATATACCAGACTGGTTCGAAGTCTACAAAAACCTGCCGCAGATCCGGCTCACTTGCTTTTAAACGAAGTTTGGAAGAGCGTACCATTTTCACATTGAAAGGTTTTTCACAGACCGGACAGATGGTATCTTTATCAAAGGTATAGGTCTCATCACCTTTAGATGCGGTCAATGTATATTGCTTTTTGGCCGCTTCAGGGATTATTGCGGCTTGAGCGATAGAAACTGGTGCCGAAGCAGCCGGGGTAGATTCATCTGCGGTGGGTTCATCTTCATCTCCCGGTTTAAGTCCTGCTATCTCTTCATTAAGCTGCCGCATGCGACTGCTCATGCCCTTCATAATACGGAAAATTAGTTCAGGCTGATTAGATATTAGTTCCACAAAGTTGTTCTGATCTACGGTAATTACGATTGATTCTTCCAGGGCGATAATTGTCGCACTGCGGGGCATAAGCTCCAGTAGGGACATCTCGCCGAAGAAAGCCCCTGGCTCCAGTTCGGCCACCTTAAATTGAGAACCATCGATAGAGTTTAAATAAACTGCCACCCGCCCTTTGAGCAGGATAAATAATTCGTGTCCCGGATCTCCTTCATTGAAGAATATTTCATCGGTAGTATATCTCTTGGCGGTGCCAAACTTGGCCAGGCTCCTGATGTCAAACATCCTTTTGTCCCTCCCCAAATGGTAAAATCGTCACAATTGTATATAGTCTATTTTCGCTTAGATTGGATGGTAAAACAACCATTATTTAATAATATGATTTACAAATTACAGCATTACCCAAAAAAACCTATTTATAAAAAAAGAGGAAATTAAAGATATTTGACGAAATGCTTCGTGAGGGTGGTGAACGATGGTGTTGGATGTAGATCGGCGTTATCTATGGGCGGCGGCGCTGTTGGTTCTCCTGCTGGTGTTTGCCGGAGGCATAAAATATGGAGATATGAGAAACCAAGATCAGAGTAAAAAAGAGATTGTTTCCAATACGCTTGCCAACGAGCAGGAAGCTTCGAAGCCAAAAAAAGATGATATCATCCAGGTCTATGTAACCGGTGCAGTTGAGAAGCCAGGGGTATATCGCTTGCAATCTGGTGCTCGGGCATATGAAGCGATCGATATGGCTCACTCTCTTCCAACTGCCAACTTGAAAAATATAAATTTGGCTCAGAAAATTGAAGATGGTCAGCCCATCGTGGTGCCGGCGATAGGGGAAGAAATCCCGATAAATGCACCCAATAGTGGATTAACGTTGGGGCCTGCATCAGCTAAGCCAGGAAGTGGGAAAGTGAACATAAATTCGGCTTCGGCTCAGGATCTGGATGGTCTTCCGGGTATTGGTCCTACTTTAGCCGGGCGTATTATAGAATACCGAACCAGCCATGGGGCCTTTGCACGCATTGAGGATCTTAATGAGGTTAGCGGGATAGGTGACAAGAAATATGCTGATATTAAAGATTTAATAACGGTTCGGTAAAGGCTTATGCATAAATCGTGGCCCCTGATTTTTATGAGTTTTGCCGGTGGCATCGGGCTGGCCTATTATAGAGCCTGGCCGGCTTTGTTACTCATCGCAATTCTATTGCTAATGGGTGCTGCTTTTTGCCGTGATAAGCGACCTGGAATCTGCTTGTGCATGCTAATAATTGCTGGGGGAATGCTCTATTATCATTTCATGGTGTTAGAGCTTCCGGGTGAGTTAGCGATAGTGAAAAGTGCTGAGTTTAGCGGGAGAGTACAGGACTTTCCTTATTTTGATGGGCAAAAGACCGCTTTTCTCCTGAAAACCGAAACCTCTTCCCCTTATCAGAAGAATATACGGGTGATCTGTCTTTTCCATTCCGGCATCAGCAGGGGAGATGTGGTTAAGCTTAAGGGTGATTTAAAGCCGCCGAGGAAACCTGGCAATCCGGGAGAATTTGATTATCCGGCCTACCTGGCTCACCAGGGGGTTTATTATACCCTGTCGATTAAAAAGGCCAGTGAGCTTAGCCTAATCACCTCAGAAAGCGGTCTGCTTAAATGGGTAGACTCCTTCCGGAGTCAGGGGGAGAAACTCACCCAGCAGGTTCTTCCCCAACGGGAATCATCCATATTGCTGGGTATGCTTCTGGGAAGCCGGGAGGGCATGGATGATAAACAGTATGATGATTTTCAAAAGACTGGTATCGTGCATCTTTTTTCAGTGTCAGGTCTGCATGTTGGGTTTGTGTTGCTCCTGGTTGCTTGGTTGACATCTCTGACCAGGGTCTCCAGTCGGGGTAGATTCATAATTGGGGTTTTGGTACTGTTGCTTTACGGAACCATGGTGGGGTGGCCTGCTCCGGTTATCCGGGCGGTAATTATGAGCAGTCTGGGCCTTTTGGCTTACTACACCGGTCGCGAAAACAGTCTGTTGAATGCCCTGGCTATCTCCGGAATAATAATTCTCCTCATAAATCCCAGTTCTTTATTCAACTTGAGTTTTCAGCTTACCTTCTTAGCTACCTGGGGACTGGTTTACCTATTTCCGCTTATAAGAAATAATTTCCCCTATAAAGGTTGGGGATGGGATCTGGTTTTGATTCCGATCGCCGCAGAACTGGCGGTTTTGCCACTGATAGCCTATCACTTCAACCTATTTACCCCGGTTTCTATTCTAACCAATATACTGGTTACTTACCTTTCGGGTGGGGCTGTTATTCTCGGATTTATTACCCTTTTTCTGGCACCTATCCTGCATTCCTTGGCCGCCCTGTTTCTATATCCGGCCGGACTGTTAATAGAGATGATATTATATATTGTCCAGGGGGTTAAGGCTCTGCCGGGAGCCTACCTATGGGTAGCCACCCCCGCCATTGGTTTGATGATTTTATATTTCATCGCTATATTTATGGGTGTCCTAGCTTTGAAAAACCCCCAGCACCGCAAATATTTCTTCCCCGCAACCGCGCTGATGCTGGTTTTCATCATTGGCCTCTTGATTCCCGCCGGGTACTATAATCGGGGTTCTCTGCAAATAGTTTTTATTGATGTAGGCCAGGGGGATGCCATTCTCATGAAAAGCCCGCAGGGGAAATTTGTACTGGTGGATGGAGGAGGCAGCCAGCTTTATGATGTAGGTGCTAAGACGGTTCTCCCTTATCTTCATCACCGGGGTATTCGCCAATTGGATATGCTCATTAATACTCATCCTGATATTGACCATTTGAAGGGTTTGGAGAGCGTGGCGGCCGAGACGGAGGTGAAGTATGTGGGATTGCCGGAGAGCATTAAGAACCGTAAAGAATACCAAAACTTAAAGAGTATAACTAATTCTAACCGGACTCCTATAGTTCCATTAAGAACCGGGCAATTCATAAAACTGGAGGAAGGCTTGGAGATTAAGGTTTTACATCCGGAAGGGGTAAGCTATTCTGGCAATGATTTCAACCAGCAGTCATTAGTTTTACAGATCAAATACGGTGATTTTTCTGCTCTTTTAAGCGGTGATATCCCTGCGGAAGTTATGCCAGCGGTATTAAAGGAAGCAGATAATCCCATCACTCTGGTGAAGGTACCCCATCATGGCAGCAAAGGATCGCTCTTACCCGCTTTTTACCACGACCTGCAACCTCGCTATGCGGTGATTTCAGTGGCCGACAACAACCCTTTCGGACACCCCGATCCAGCAGTACTGGAAATGCTGGCCCAGGCAGACATCAAGGTTCTGCGTACCGATCAGGATGGAGCAGTGATAGTGAATAGCGATGGCAGGGAAATGACGGTTATCGCACAAAAAAAATACCGGTTGGGGTGCGGTATGGAGTCACCCTGACCAGCTTTGTAACCGTCAAGTAAAAGGAACAAAAAAATGATAAATAGCTTTTTACACCTAGTTATTGCCCAAAATGGTTTGCCGTACTTCAGACGAAAACTGTCACCGATTAGATGGACGATCTCACTTTTATGAATTAAAAGATCCAAAATAGCAGTTGTAATCGCTGGATCACCCAGGATGGCGCTCCCTTATATGTAAATAGCTATGAAGGTATTTGAGAAATTTGGAAAAAGACAGGTACGTTATTAGATAGTAATGTTTTTTACTTTAGACTATTGGCAAAAAAGCTCATCGAATCATTCCGGAAAACTCTGAGTCTGGGTAGCAGGTACAAATCATCATGGGATGTTGCTGGGCGGAAGTTGACGGTAGTTGCCGAGGTGTAACCAGCGTTCTTAACTAGGACGGGTATATTAGTGTTATAGGCTCCAGTTGGATAGGCAAATGACTTAATAGTTACCCCCAACTCTTTTTCCAATATTTGTTTGGAGCCTACAATTTCTTTAGTTAAAGCGGCTGAGTTAATGGTAGTTAATACAGTGTGAGTATGGGAATGACTGCCAATTTCTACCCCGCCTGACTGAACTATCTTCATTTGATCCCAGGTAAGATAGTTATATAGACCGGCAAAATTACTGCATACGTAGATAGTTGCAGTAAGACCATATTCTTGTAGAATGGGCCATGCTTTTGTATAAAAGGACACATATCCATCATCAAAGGTTAAGATTACTGTTTTAGGGGATATTTGTTTGCTTACCAACATTTCCCGAGCTTCCGAAATGTTTACTACCTTATACCCATTGGATTGCAAATAATGCATTTGCTCGCGAAAATTATTTACAGAAACGTATAAACTGCTGGGCCCATCTCCTATTTCGTGGTACAAAAGAATAGGAATAGAAAGCGCATTAACCACTGGCGTAGCAGAGGTTGCCGTAGATATGGTTGGGATAATAAAGTTCGCAGTAAAAGTTTGTGATTCTGAGTTGGCTATGTTGTCATTAATCGGCAATCTTCTATTATGAATTGTGGTTCCTAGGTTGAGTTTACTTACGACGTAGTCAGCCAGTGAAAACTTGTAAGATATAAATATAAACAAGATCAAGAGGGGAATTAAGTACAGATAATGCTTTTTCAAGGCCGACTCTTCCTCCTGTATAATTAATTTCACACTAAAAAGACAGCCTGTTAGACTGTCGCATAAATAAAGTAATGGTTGGCCGCGAGCAAATGAACCTTTGCAACCGAATAGTATTATTACTTCTAAAGTATAACGTATGAAGGTATTATTTCAAGCGATAATTTGAGAGGTGTTGTGGGGGCTGTTCACCGTAACGCCAATTATTAGGGAGAGTATTCTTGCTAAAAAATTTATAATACATATTAAAAAATTATCAGTGGGATAGTAAATAAAAGTTGTCTTATTTAGAAAAACTTCTGCACAATAATTATTCGGCACGTTCCTCCCAAAGCATTCTGATACAGATATTGTATATTTATATGGAGTTCTAATACTTACACACGCTGCTGTCCCCTTGTCACATTGAAGAAAATGGCTTATTATAATAGTCAGTACTGAGTAATGGGGTGGATCATATGAAGATTCAGTTTTATCTCCTAGGCCTCTTGATAAGATGCGGTCCGCAGCATGGCTACCGGTTGAAACAGTATATCAGTGAAGGAATCGCAGATTTTTCAAGAATTAAACTACCCGCTATTTATTATCATTTAAACCGGCTGCTGGAAGATGGTTACGTTTCGGGTACAGTGGACAAAGAAGGGAATCGGCCTGAAAAAATAGTCTACGCTATCACCGAAAACGGTCGATCTTACTTTAACACTTTAATTGGTAAGATATTGGCGGAAGAATTTCAAACTGAATTCAACCTGGATGGAGTTTTATATTTCTTTGAACCCGGGGAGAAAGACTTTATTCTCGATTCTTTAAAGAACAAGCGTATAGAAATAAGCGAAAAATTTAATTCCCTATCCAGGCATCGCACCTACGTACTGAAAGGCCTTCCAGAGGGAACCGCTTTTCTAGCTGGAGAAATTTTTAATCATCACTTATACCATCATGAAGCTGAATTGAAATGGTTAGATGAAATTATTGAGGGATTATCTACGGATTAATCCCTTATAAAATGGGTTATTATTCAGTGCTGACGATTATACATCAGAAGGGAGCTACTAGAATGGAAACTCTGTATAAGCGCAGTTTTAATGTGGACTATTTTGAAAAGGATGATCAGACTTGGAGGATTGTATCTCATCTCATCGATGAACACCATGACATCCTTGTAGAACTTGATGTACAAGTCCCGGAAATGATTATTTGCGATGCCCACATCAAGTTCAATCGCTACCCGTTGCAGCAATGTCTGGCAATTGAACAGAAGGCATCTCAATTAATTGGTCTAAACATAATGAAGGACTACCGGCAAAAAGTTCTGGCGTTAGTGCTGGGGCCAGAGGGCTGTCCTAACTTGATGCACCTGCTAGGGGTGTCTGTTCCCGGTATTGCTTACTTCTATTATCCCCATCAATTAACGACCGGTAAGATGAGTGAGGAGACCTGGATGAATCAGGTAAAAACCAATTATGCCAATGACTGTCTGGCACATACGATGCTTTTTGGAATAATAAAATAGTGAACTAGTTCTTTTATGATGTAGTTATTGGAAAGTCCAAATGGTATGAAAGCAGCATATGCAGAGCGGCGATGATATTCTAAAAGTTGGTTACTGCAAAAAGGTTTATACAGATTTTTTCTAAAGCAGAGCTAATTGTGATCAGTTTGAAGTGGATTTGTATTTTAACGGTTTATTATGCTGGAATACTGGTTGTTGGCCTACTTGATGGGTCAGAGATTGAATGTGATCTAGAATAAAGATAGAAGAACCTACAGAATGGGTGGGAGAACAGCTTCATGCGCTGATTGATCTGCGCTACCTGATTTAGCGCAACACTATACTTGCCAGCAACTGCAGCATGAAGTAGCAGATCGATTAAATTGACAGTAATTATTTTTGCGTATAATACAGGCAAAGGGTACAGCCATCTAAAACGCCAAACCCCGTTTTTTATAATCACGGGTTGTTTGGCGTTTTAGATACTAGCTTTTCAATATAAAAGTACTACAACAAGTACCGTCGGCATTGTTTACTTTTTTATCGCCGACTGACATTATTTCGATGCTAGCAGCTTCACACTTGAAGTCCTTGTTATGATGACACTCTTCACATTTGCAGCTTTTAACTTTCACTTAAACACCTCCTTTAACTTCAGTATTCCCAGGAGATGGACGAATATGTGGCTTGGTGGCAGAATACGACCAACTCAGGTGTAATGGTCAATGATTATCAGCCTTGAGGCACATAACCGTTTATTAATGTGTTCGCGTCCGGTCTGAATCTTTTGCCATGCTCTCCTTGACGATAATAAGCGTAGGGTCAAAATGTTGCTCTGCACCTTGGAATGGCAAAAGTAATATTACTTTTAATACAGGAGTGGGTTTATATGTACTTATTCAGCAGCAGGAAAAGCTGACCAGTGTTATAGACCACGATACCTAAGGCGAACGCCACGGATAAACTTATAATAACGGACAAGGCTGCAAATAATCGGCTGTTACTTTCCCTGATAATCGTAGTTACAGTGGCCACACAGGGAACATATAACATGTAAATTACTAGGAAGGCAAGGCCAGTCAAAGGGCTAATATTAGTGGCAAGTACCGACCCAAGGTTCCCCAATCCCGATGAGGCATGATACAATATCCCCAGTGTGGAGAGAGTGGTTTCTTTGGCGAAAAATCCAAAAATAAGCGCAACTATCAATTCCCAGTTAAGCCCGGCAAGCTTTCCCACCGGCTCAAGGAACCTACCTAGTATAGCGGCATAAGAGTATTCGAATGTGTTTCCCAGTGGGAAAGTGGAAAGAAACCATGCAAAAACTGAGCTTATGATAACGACTGTCTTGATTCTGTTAAGGAAGTCCAGAGTTCTGTATACTGCTGTCCTTAATACCCTGAGGCCAGTAGGAAAATGGTAAGGCGGTAGTTCAGGAACACTATTGACGTTCTTGCTTCCGGGAAAGCGCCTCTTTACAAGGAAAGAAACCATAGCGCTCACCAACCAGCTCAATACGATAAGTCCTGACATAACAAGAGTTGCAATAGCAGGACTAAAAAAGGCAGCGGCTATATATAGTATAACACCGAGCCTGGCAGAACATGGAGTGAAGGTGCTAACCAGCATCACTAACAGGCGGTCTGTCCTGTTAGTGATGACACGTGCACCTATGATAGCCGTAATATTGCATCCGTATCCAAGAATCAGAGGGGCAAACGATTTTCCATCCATATTGATCCGGGACATTGGTCGGTGCATCAGGTAGGCAATGCGGGCAGCGTATCCCGTATCAGTTACCATGGTGTAGAAAGTAAAAAAGATGAGCATCTGGGGAAAAAAGGCCAGAGCAGAACCTATTCCCCTCATAATTCCATCTGAAAGCAATCCCATCATAAGCCTGGGCATAGTGAGGCCTAGTGATGAACTTTCGAACCCGAGTACTAGACGGTCGAATAGGAACCCAAGCCCGGTAGAAACAGGTTTACCCAATGTAAAACTGGTGGCAAACAAGATAACAAAACATAGTATCATGATCGGAAACCCAAGGTGACGATTTAGCAGGATGGCGTCGAGCCTTTCCGTGAGATTACGGTCCTGTTCCTCACCTGCTTCAGGTAATCTTATTAGTTCTACACTATCTTCTTTTAAAGTCGACTCATTTACGTTATTTTCCATTGTTCTCTCCTTAATCCTGCGAATATTGGTCTTCTTTATGGTTAATAATTAGTGCAATTACCAGCAATTCGGGCAGTACCCATAAAGATTTAAGCTGTGATCTACTACCTTGAAACCTTTACTTTCCATGTCCGCTTCAAGTTGTTGCAGCAGATCCTCTTTAACCTCGATAATTCCGTTGCAACTGAGGCAAATAAAATGATGGTGGAAGTGACGATTTTCCTCACGGAGCTCGTATCTGTACTTTCCCTCATCAAAACTGTTCTTGTGAAGTATATCGAGCCGTGCGAATAACTCCAGGGAACGGTAGACGGTGGCCAGTCCAATCTCGGGCATAATCTTTTTGACCTCATGGTAAATATCCTCAGCGCTGAGATGAACACCCGTGGTATGTTCCAAGACATCCAGAATGACCTTGCGTTGCCGCGTAAGCCTTAGCTGATTGCGGGATAATATGGTAATACAATGTTCCTTCATCGTGCTCTCCTATGTTAATAATCGACCAGCAAAACGGTAATGATAATCATTATCAATTAGATGCATTTAAATTATATAACATCATAAGCACAATTGGCAATAATAATCTGGAATCCGAAATCGGCCTGCGGAAATGAATAAGGTACCGAGGGTTAGCATGAAACCCTAAATACAAATGTCGGGCTTATTGTGTTATGATCCAGATAAACTAAAATTAAGAACTTAGACATTATGAACAGGAGGTAATAATGAGTAGCTTATTAATGGCAATTATCCTGGGTATTGTTGAAGGGATAACGGAGTTTTTACCGATTTCTTCAACTGGCCACCTGATACTGGTGAACAGAATTGTTGGATTTACTGGCAGTTTCGCAAATATGTTTGATGTGATTATCCAACTCGGAGCAATCCTATCGGTCGTAGTATATTTTTGGTGGCGAATCAATCCGTTTAGCAGTAAGAAGACGAATCAGGAAAAAAACGAGACCTGGGATTTGTGGAAAAAGACGATTGTTGCGGTTATTCCGGCTTTGCTAATTGGCGGAACTATCGGCAAGATTGTGGAGGACGCCCTATTTAACCCTCTGACAGTAGCGCTGGCATTAGTTATCGGTGGAATCGTAATAATTATCGTAGAGAATCGAGACAGATTGAATACCATTAATTCCATCGCCTCACTTAACTATAAAACAGCCTTTTTTATTGGTTTGATTCAGTGCCTGGCGATGATTCCTGGTACTTCACGGTCAGCAGCTACGATTATCGGAGCAATGCTTCTGGGTGCTTCCAGGAGCGTAGCTGCAGAATTCTCCTTCTTTTTGGCAATTCCCACCATGATAGCTGCATCGGCTTATTCTTTTCTTAAGGCCAACGCGAGCTTGAGTGCTGCCGAATGGCAGATTCTAAGCGTTGGATTTGTGGTTTCATTTTTGGTGGCCTGGGGAGTGATCGCAGCATTTATGAACTACATCAGGAAGAGGGATTTCAAACCCTTCGGGTATTATCGGATCATTGTCGGCCTTGTGGTGCTCTACATAGCGTTTATATACAGTTGATTTCCTCAAAATTTAAAAAGGCGGTATTGCTTCAAACAAAGGTAAAGGGCCAATTCTATCCAGTATAGATGTTGATCCTTTACTTGTTTCTGCGCAGTTTAAGACAAAGGGAATTATTTAAACCAGCCTTTCATTTTAAACCCAATCAACATGCCCGAAGCGACTCCTAACATCACCCCCCACACAGCGAAATAGCCCCATCGCCAGGTGAGTTCCGGCATATAGTCGAAATTCATGCCGTAGACCCCGACGATAAATGTCAGGGGGATGAAGATGGAGGCGATGATAGTCAGGGTCTTCATTATGTTGTTCATACGGTTAGAATTTAAAGATACATAACTATCGCGCAAATCGGCGGTAATTTCGCGATAGGACTCGATCATTTCGCTCTGCTTGTGCAGATGGTCGTCGACGTCCCGGAAATAGAGGCGCTCTTCCTTGGGAATCACCAGTCGATCCGAATTCAAAATCCTGTATAGCAGTTCGCGCATTGGTACTACGATATGGCGCAGGGCGAGCAGTCGGCTTCTGATTTCGTAAAGGTCTTCGATGAAATTGGGACCGGGCTTGACGATTTCGATCTTATTTACCTGATCTTCGATCTGTTCGATACTAGGGAAGTAATCGTCAACGATCTTGTCCATGATCAGATAACAGAGGTACATGGGGCCTTTGGTCAAAGTAGTATCCAGCGCTAATTTGCGCTCGCGGACTATTTCTATCTCCCGAGAGGGCATGAGGTGCACGGTGACTAAGAAATTATGGCCCACAAACAGGTCTAATTCTACCGGGGTCAAGCTGTCCGGGTTTAGATAGTGGAACACAAAGAAATTATAACCCTCGTAATAATCGACCTTGGGACGCTGCAATAGCTGGAAGCAGTCTTCGATGGCTAGATGATGAAAACCAAAATGGGTTTTGAGCAGTTCACCTTCTTCGGGTGTGGGGAGGTCGAAATCCACCCAGAACCAATTGACGTCCGTCTCCGCCAACAGTTCCAAGGGTACATCCTTGATTAATTTTAAATCATTTGTAACTAGCAGGGTACGAAGCATAGGAAGATACATCCTCCTCAAGTTTTTCGTGCAACCATAAGTGATGAACCTAGAACATCAATCATGATAGCATATTTTGTACAGTCATAGCCAATTCTAGAAACAACATCCGGGTTATGTTCGTTGGCTCAGATTAATGCATATTACCACATTATTGTATATTGCGTTAAATTATATATCAGCATAAGCACAATTGCTATGTCCTTTACAAATAGCCAAATGCCTGTCTACAATGTGTTAGAAATCAATATTGCTTTCTCGTTAGGCGAGATTACTGTGTGTCCGCATGCAACTACCCAGAAAGGTCGAGAGACCCCAATGGGTTAACAGGTATTATCGGTTTAAGGTATTACTTAATGTTGCTAAGAAATGTTTCTTCAGGCTCACAAAGTCAAAGCTCAGACGAGAGGGGAAGGCGTTAAACTCAGGGAGCAGAATGTTTATGCCTTCCGGAGTTTTTTATTTTATTGGTATTACAACTACGGTCAGTTGTTTAAGTCCAACTTAAAGGTGGTGGTCTTATGGAACCTATACCCGATTACCGAACATGGCCTTTATTCGAAAAATGGGAATACTTTTCAGTGGAGGGTTTCATTTATCCACCCGAAGAACCTGTGAGCCTCTCCCATTCTTAGGGAATATCTAAGTAATGCTTAACGGCTATCGCTTTCCCTCGTTGCTTACTGCATTAGTAGACTGGCTTTCAATACTTTGTATTCTGCATATCTACTACCATTTTATGTTAAGCACTGCGGGAATAAGTCCGTTATCATACGCCAGGTTCAATAAGTTGGCTTAAAAAACTTGATGTTAGGGGTGATATTAATGATAAACATTTACTGCAGCGCAGAAAATGGAGCCTTGCAAAAATTGGATGAAATTAAGAAAGGCTGCTGGGTGACCCTTACCGGGCCCACTCCAGAAGAGATCGAATGGGTGGTAAATACGCTCAATGTCGATGTCGAATATATTACTGACGCCTTGGACGAAGAAGAAAAATCCCGTATTGAAAAGGAAGATTCTACCTTATTGATTATTGTGGATATACCTGTTTTTGACCCGGACGAATTAGAGTCCACTCTTTATTATACTATTCCTTTAGGTATTGTAGTTCTAGACGATTATATTCTCACCATCTGTTCGCGATCCAATCCTATAATTGATGAATTTGTGCAAAAAAAGATCAAGGGCTTTTTGACGCATATGAAAACCCGCTTTTCCTTGCAGATCCTGTACCGTATTTCTGAATACTTTTTGCGGTATCTAAAACAGATAAATAAGCGGACCAACGAACTGGAAAGAAGTTTGCACAAGTCCATGAAAAATGAGGAATTATACTCATTGTTAAGTCTGGAAAAGAGCTTGGTCTATTTCACGACTTCACTCAGGTCCAATGAAATGATAATGGAGAAAATCGTCAGAGGCCATTATCTTAAGCTGTACGATGAAGACAAGGAACTCATTGAAGAGGTCATAATAGAAAACAGGCAGGCCATAGAGATGTCTAATATATACAGCAGCATTCTCAGTGGGATGATGGATGCCTTTGCTTCTGTAATTTCCAATAATCTTAACGTGGTAATGAAATTCTTGACCTCGTTTACCATAATACTATCCATACCCACTATGGTAGCCAGCTTTTTTGGCATGAATGTGGACATACCACTGCATACTTATCAACACGCATTTATGATTACCATTTTGATATCGGTTCTGTTATCAAGCTCATTGGCTTATGTTTTCGCCCGCAAAAAATTCTTTTAGCCTTATAGGTCTTGAAGGCTTACCCCCAGGCATTTTTACAAGGGTATGCTGGAACAGCTGGGTTGTGAAGGCATTAATTAATTCTTATTGCAAAATAGTATAAACCTAAAGGATACCTACGACCCCCCTTTAATTAAGGGGGGTATACTTTTGCGCAAAAAGCCCATATTTACGCGCATCAGTATCCATCATTCTATCCCAAACACAGGGTGATTCCATTCTCATAAAGATCTCGCAGGGGAAATTTGTGCTGGTGGATGGAGGGGGAAGCCAGCTTTATGATGTGGGTGGTAAGACGGTTCTTCCCTATTTGCATCACCGGGGTATTCGTAAACTGGATATGCTCATTAATACCCATCCTGATATTGACCATTTGAAGGGTTTGGAGAGCGTGGCGGCCGAGACGGAGGTGAAGTATGTGGGATTGCCGGAGAGCATTAAGAACCGTAAAGAATACCAAAACTTAAAGAGTATAACTAATTCTAACCGGACTCCTATAGTTCCATTAAGAACCGGGCAATTCATAAAAATGGAGGAAGGCTTGGAGATCAAAGTTTTACATCCGGAAGGGGCAAGCTATTCTGCTAATGATTTCAACCAGCAGTCAGTAGTTTTATAGATTAAATACGGTGATTTTTTTGCCCTTCTAAACGGAGACATCCCCACGGAAGTTATGCCAGCGGTTTTGAAGGAAACAGATAATCCCATCACCCTAGTAAAGGTGCCCCATCACGGCAGCAAAGGATCGCTCTTACCAGCTTTTTATCAAGACCTGCAACCTCGCTATGCAGTGATTTCGGTGGCCGACAACAACCCTTTCGGTCACCCCGATCCAGCAGTACTCGAAATGCTGGACCAGGCAGGCATCAAGGTTCTGCGTACTGATCAGGATGGGGCAGTGATAGTTAGTAGTGATGGCCGGGAATTAACTGTTACTTGTACAAAAACCAAAGAGAAATGAGCTTTTCAGGAAAATGAAATACTAATAGCTCTCCTTTCGACATAACTTTAGGGAGGAGGGCGCGATGAATAGAAAAAATAATCGTTTAGTAAATGAACCGGTGGGCAGGCTTATGGTGAGGCTTTCTTTTCCTGCCATGACTGGCATGGTTCTCTATTCCTTGTTCAGCCTGGTAGACACCTTCTTTGTAGCCCGGCTCGGAACCTCTACACTGGCGGCCTTAACCTTATGTGTTCCTATCGAGATACTCTTAGTATCGGTCGGAACGGCTACTGGTGTGGGCATAACCTCGCTCCTGGCGCGAACCCTGGGCCAAAAGGATTTTCACGGCGCTGACAATATAGCCTGGCATGGCTTATTCATCTGCATCATATACGGTGTACTTTTTTCCTGGCTGGGTATCAAGAACATCGATTCTTTGTTATTGCTGTTCGGCTGCACTCCGGATATTTTTGCCTTGAGCCGAGAATACCTCTCCATTCTGATGATAGGCTGTTTTTTCACATTTGTACCCATGATTGGCGGTCACATTGTCCAGGGAGAAGGAAATACAGTTCTGCCTATGCTGGTTGCAGTTGCGGGGATTGTCCTAAATGTTATTATTGATCCGGTACTTATATTTGGATTGGGACCGGTAGAGGCAATGGGTCTACGTGGGGCAGCCTGGGCTACAGTTTTGGCTCAGATGGCCTGCACCATACTTATGATTGGGGCCATGTTCAAAAAGCGAGCCCTCTTATCCTGGTCTATTCACCACTTCAGACCTAGCATTAAAGTAATAACAGGGATATATATGGTGGGAATACCCAGCCTGTTAATGGAACTGATGAGCGTTGCTATTATGGTCTTCTTCAATAAAATCCTGCTGCAATTTGGTTACGCTGCAGTGGCAGCTATGGGGATATTTGTGAGGGTAAGATCTCTATTCTATATGCCTATTTATGGCTTAGCCCAAGGAGTGATGCCGATAGCCGGGTTTGCCTATGGAGCCCGGAATTATGACCGGGTGAAGGAAAGCATAGTTAAGGGCGCGGTTATTTCCCTGACTATTTTACTCCTAGCCTGGTTTGTCATGCAGTATCATGCCTTATGGATAATGGGATGTTTCTCCCAGGAAAAGGAACTTATTGCTCTGGGGGTCAACTGTATGCATTTAGCTACCCTTTTCCTACCATGCATGGGCCCCATAATAATTCTATATAGTATATTAAAGGCTGTAGGCCAAGGAATGACTGCCCTAGTGTTATCCATAATCCGTCAACTAGGATTTTTCCTCCCCGCACTCGTTATTTTGCCTGGGTACTACAATCTCAATGGGGTATGGTTAGCATTTTCGGTAACCGAACTTTTATCCGGACTTCTAGCTATATTTTTCTTCGTCAGGTTGTGGAAGGAGTTGCAACCTCGGAAAAGGCATGCTTATTTAATAAATTTGAATAAGAGCTACCTGTTTGGAAGAATAGCGGTATGGCTGAAGTGGTAAAACTAACCTTACGCCATACCTTGCTGCTTTTTCTCCATCAAATACCATGGTCATACCTGCAAAAAGAGTGTATTCCTTATAAAATCGCCCTGTAGTAAAAAAAATAGGTGAAATTAAGGAGTGTAGCTTGTCTATCCGGAACTACTTGTGCCATGATTGAAACAATAAGAGATAGCAACTTACAAGGAGGAGCAAGTCTGAAACAGTTAACTTTATTCAACTGTAAATCAGAAGGGCATAGCAAAGCAAGCCATCCATTGATGACTTAAAAGACTAAATCAAAAAGCAATCAAGAAGCCGCCCTAATACGGTAACCTTGAGTTTTAATCAATAGAATCGCTTGTTCAATCGTGATTTCACGGTTTACTGGAATAACATCAGCTTTTCTATACAATTCAGCATTATACGGTTCTTTCTTTTTGATAATATTGTAAATAGCTGTAAGTAGCATTCTTGCAACAGCAATGATGGCCCGTTTATGACCACGACGCTGTTTAATTTTTAGATAGCGGTTACGGATTTCAGGATGCTTTTCGCTTTTGACTACAGCGGTGGCACATTGTACCAGAAGCGGCTTAAGGTAACAGCCGGCTCTTGAAATCCGTACTGACTTTTTCTTTCCGGCACTTTCGTTATTAGTAGGAGTAAGTCCTGCCCAGGAGCACAGATGCTTAGCTGTCGGAAACACGTCCATGTTAACACCTATTTCAGAGATCACCGCTATAGCGGTAAAGATGTTTTTAAAGGACGGAACAGTTAAGATCAGATTAGTCTCTTCGGCGTAGGACTCGGAAAGAGAAAGAATGATTTTTTCAAGCTCAGACTTACGAGAGTTAAGATCTTCGTAGTGGCGCTTGATTACTTTAATCTTTTCAGCTTGTTCAGGGGTGATGAAACCATCGATAGCAAGCTTTAGTTCAGGGATTTTATCTTTCATAGAACCATGAATGAGGGGTTCAATATCAAAATTGTTATCCAAAGGATTTACCAAAAGCCGATTAATGATGTTCATGGAACTTTTGCCAAAAGTATCTGAGACAATATTTCCAAGCTGAATATTAGATACGGTTAAAGAGTTTTGCAGACGGTTTTTCTCGCTTGACATAAAGTTAGTCAATTTAAAGCGATAGCGCATAAGGTCACGAAGCTGCCTGATAGCAAGAGGAGGCATAAAGCTTCCAACAATAAGGTCATGCTTGAATAGATCTGCAATCCATTTAGCATCTTTTTTGTCAGTCTTCTTGCCACGGATAGCTTTGACATATTTGGGATGAGCAAGAGTTATATTGCAGGAATCTTCAAGCACATTAAATACTGGAATCCAGTATTTCCCGGTAGATTCCATACAAACATCCGGGCAGTTATTATTACAAAGCCACCGTGACAGCTCTTTCAGACCTTTGGTATAAGTAGAAAAGCGATGGCTTTTGTAGGTGGTAACCCCTTTGTTTGTAGATGCAATACAGGCAACAACGAAGGTTTTGTGGACATCAATGCCACAACAGATTGGGTAAACAATCTTTAGAGCCATAGGGAAACTCCTTTCTAAGAATTAGAGGGATAGACAGCATTGACTGATTGCCTGGCAATAAACGAGTAGTGTTTTAACAAAGATAAGTCTGCGTGCTCGATGTCACACTTATTTGTGCTTGGAAAGGCAATCTACACATATATTAATGCGGTCACTCCAATGTTGGAGTAGCCACTCACCTCCCCGTGATTTGTAGTTAACTGTTATCCCTATGGCTGTAGGATAATAAAAAAATAGCTAGGCGCCAATACGTTTCATTACGTTTTGTGCCTTGAGCGAAGCGAAAGGAATGGATATATTAATGAAAGTAGAGATTTTGATACTGGTAGAAAACTCAACCCCGGTACCCAAATTCCAAGGAGAATATGGTTTTGCCGCCCTAGTAACGGTTGATGGAAAGAGTTTTTTGTTTGATACGGGTTCTAAGGAGGCTCTTCTGAAGAATGCACTTCTGGCCGGAGTAGACTTGGCTCAAATTAATGACCTGGTAATTAGTCATGGCCATTTTGATCATACCGGTGCGGTTGTGCAGTTTTTACAGACGGGTACGAATAAGAGAATATATGCTCATTCAAATATCTTTGTACCCCGGTATGTTTTGCTAGGGGAACGCCAGCGAGACAATGGGGCCCGGTTCAAAGAGCAGGAGATAAGGTCAAATGGAGCGGAGCTTATTGTTACGGATGAATTCACTGAAATTTACCCCTCGGTATTTGTGACCGGAGAGATTCCCAGGATTACAGATTATGAAGATGTGGGTGGAAGCTTTTGGGTAAATGCTGATGACAAGCTAGTGGCAGATAGTATTGCTGATGATATGTCCATGGTTATAAACCATCCCGAGGGTTTAATTGTTATTAGTGGTTGTGCTCATGCGGGAATAATTAATACCATCGAATATGCCCGCATGAAAACTGGTCAAGCTAAAGTATTAGCTTTTATTGGCGGAACCCATTTGATAAATGCATCGGAGGAAAGGCTGGCTAAAACCGTAGCAGCACTCAGGGATTACGATGTAAAAAAGATTGTTGCTTGCCATTGTACCGGTTTTAATGCAACAGTGAGATTGTATAATGAACTCGGTTCTAGGGTAATTAAAGGGGAAACATCGATGAAATTTCAATTTTGATAAATGTATACCTTACTAGTGTTGCAGATAATTTTTGCTTAGGCTTTACCACGGATTCAGGGAACACTCATTCATCTAGTTCTTGCAGACAGGCAGACGTCAAAGCGGTTTCACCTTTCTGGGCAATATAGAATTCCAGCCCCCAACGGCCTAATTGATAAAGAATGGGAACGATGGTCTGCCCTAGAGGTGTAAGTGAATATTCTACCTTCGGAGGTACCTGGGTATAGACATAACGATTTACCAGACCATTGGCTTCTAAATCCCGCAATTGCTGAGTTAGCATCTTCTGCGTAATCCCTGTCAGAGAACGCCTCAGTTCACCGAAGCGCAGGATTTCGTTTTCTCCCAGGCGCCATAGTATTAAGGGCTTCCATTTACCGCCGATAATATCGAGAGATAGTTCTACACTGCATTTGTAGCTGTGGCTCTTGTAATTCATAGGAAAATGATCATGGGTCATTGCATGCACTCCTCCACAGTTTCCTTATCCATACTATGGCACAAATAAGTACGTACTTAACTTTTGAGACTATAGCTATTAATATGAATTATATCATGTCTGAGATAGAAAGAGCAGAAGTAAGCAAGTGGTTTTTCTATGCTATAATAAGCAGCAATTTTTGGAGCTATGCTGGTAGATGCTTAGAAGTTACCTTAATTGAGAAAGGAAGATGATAATGAGCTTGATTAATGTTGATGGAGAAAAATGTACGGGCGATGGCCTCTGTACCCAGGAATGCCCGATGAAGATACTGGCCATGAGCGAAATGGATGCTAAGAAAACTCCAGTTGCGGCAGCGAAGGCGGAAGAGCTCTGCATCAAGTGTGGGCACTGTGTTGCCGTATGTCCCCACGGAGCCTTAACGCTGGAAGGACAATCCTTGGATGAAGCTCCTCTCTTCAAGTCTGAAAGTCTGCCAGGAGCGGAACAGATTAAAGATTTTCTTAGCTCACGCCGCTCGATTCGGCGCTATAAGAAAAAACCTGTTGACCATGAGCTTTTAAAAGAAATTATGGATTTGGTTCGTTATGCACCAACCGGTGGCAACCGGCAGCAGGTGTATTGGACGGTTTATGAAGATCAGAATAAAATTAAAGACTTGGCAGGGCTGGGAATAGAATGGGTCCGGTTAATGATGGATAAAATTCCTGATCCCTACATGGCAGATCGCTTCAAACAATTGATAGTGGCCTGGGAAAAGGGGGAGGATCGCATCCTGCATGGGGCTCCGAACTTGATTTTAGCCCATTCCGGCAGTGAGTATGGATCGTCGGCTACGGATTGTGTTATAGCCCTTACATATCTGGAGCTTTATGCTTATTCCAAGGGCTTGGGGACATGTTGGGCAGGTTTCTTAACCATGGCGGCCAATAGCTATGCGCCTTTGACAAAGGCTCTGGATCTGCCTCCGGGACACCAATGCTTTGGTGCTGTCATGATTGGTTATCCCCAGAGCCAATATCATCGCATCCCGAAAAGAAATGCAGCGCTGCTAAGCTGGCGTTGATCCGGGCGGGAGAATGCTGAGAATAGAAGCTGCCAATATATATCATTAACAATTAACTATGCTCTAGGTATTAGTTTGCATTAAGTCTCGGGCGGCGATTACTCCAGACACGCTGGCTTGAATGAGACCGCGGGTTACACCCGCGCCATCTCCAATGGCCCAGAGGCCCTCGATGATGGTTTTCAAGTTATTGCTTAACTGGGGACGGGCTGAGTAAAACTTGGCTTCTATGCCATATAAGAGGGTATGGTCGGAAGCTACCCCTGGAATGGCAAGATTCAAGGCCTCCAGGCACTCCCTGATGCCTACCATGTAACGGTGGGGAAGAACCAGGGACAAATCACCCGGAACAGCCGCCTGAAGGGTGGGTTGAACTACACCTTTCTTTAGGCGGTTGGGGGTTGAACGTCGGCCTCTTTTTAGGTCTCCGTAGCGCTGGACAATGATGCCGCCGCTAAGCATGTTGGCCAGGCTGGCTATATAGCGACCATAAAGTATAGGCTGGTCGAAGGGCTCCGTAAATTCCTGACTTAACAACAGCGCGAAGTTAGTGTTATCACTATGGCTGTTCGCGAAAGAGTGGCCATTAACGGTAATAATACCATTGGTGTTTTCCATGACTACATGTCCATTGGGGTTTACGCAGAAGGTTCTTACCACATCGTCAAATTCACTGGAGTTAAAGATAATTTTGGGTTCATAAATCTTATCCGTAAATTCCTGCATGGTTACGGCAGGCAGCTCGATTCTTACCCCCAGGTCGACCTGATTATTGCTTAGGGGTATTTTTAGCTTTCCAGCCTGTTCAGAAAACCACTGGGCTCCGTCGCGGCCCGGAGCACATATAATCCGAGGTGCAAAATAGCATCCTTTGGAAGTTTGTACTCCTTTTACCCCAGACTTTTCCAGTAGAATATCTTGCACCGATTCATTGGTCTTGATGGTGATTCTTTTGTCCAGAACAGCTTTTAAGCTGGATAGTACTTTTAGGGTGTTATCTGTGCCCATGTGTCTGATTTGGGCGGGAAGCAGTTTAAGATCGGCCTTAGTCAGACGCTGACGCAAGACTTGAAAGTCTTCTTCATTCCCGCCGTAAATTCGATCGGGAGCGCCATGCGCGACATATACCTTGTCCACATAATCAATCAGGGAGCGAAGAGTTTCTGTGCCGATGTAAGAGTCAAGCCAGCCTCCGAAATGAGTGGTTAAGGTTAGCTTGCCATCTGAGAAGGCACCTGCTCCTCCCCAGCCGCACATAATGGAACAGACTTTACAGTCCCGGCAGTTATTAACACCATTCTCACTGGGGCACTTGCGTTTATTGACCTTCTGGCCTTTTTCCACCAAAAGAACCCTGAGGGAGCTGTGCTGGCTGATTTCGAGTGCCGCAAAAATCCCTGCTGGGCCTGCTCCAATGATGATTACGTCATAATTGTTGTCCATACAGTTACCATCCAATCTTAAAATATCGTCAGGTCGCATCCAGTTTATGAATAATGCGTGCCGATTATTCTCGAAAATGCATAAATAGCATTACATTTAATTATAACATGTTTTGTAAGCGGGGTTTATTTTTGGAATTACTGTGATACAGCCTTCTGGTGCCAGGATAAGTCATTAGAACTTGGTTAGAAATATACCAAGGGGACGATTCTCAAGATATGTTTGATATGTTAATTTAATGCAATGCTAGTGAGGCAATATGGTATAATTTAACTGAAATGAATAAATTTTTATCGGAAATGAGGGATTGCAGTTGAAAATTGCTGTTTCCGGAAAAGGTGGCGTAGGTAAAACAACTGTTTCAGCCGGATTGACCAAAATTATTATGGATAAAGGTTATAAGGTATTTGCGGTTGATGCGGATCCCGATGTCAGCCTGGGAACCCTGCTGGGTTTTTCAGCAAGCACAATAAATAATCTAAAACCTATCGTCGATATGCGTGAATTGATTGCTGACAAGGTAGGGGGAACCGGCTCATTTTTTACCCTTAATCCAGAGGTGGATGACGTCGTTCAGGATTTTACCCTGCAGCAAGACAAGCTGCTTTTTTTAAAAATGGGAGCTGTAAAACAAGGTGGTTCAGCTTGTTACTGCCGTGAGAACAGTGTCCTCAATGCCTTGATGGCAGTACTTCTGTTAAGAGAGCAGGAATATGTGATATTGGACATGGGTGCCGGGATTGAGCACTTAACCAGGGGGACAGCCGAAGGGGTAGATATCATGATCATAGTTACCGAACCGAGTTTAGTCAGTGTTAATACGGCTCGGGTGGTGAAAAAGCTGGCTCTGGAAATAGGTATAAAAGAGGTAAAGTATATTGGCAATAAAATCCGTACGAAAAAAGAAGAATATTTTTTGGCAGCAGAGCTGCCGGGCGAGGATATTTTAGGATTTCTGCCTTTTTCAGATCTAGTATTGGACGAAGCTATGGAAGGCAGTTATGATAATTTTCATTATATTTCTCCCGAGTTGAAATCCATAGCCGAAAAAATTATTAATAAATAAGAGAGGTGATTTTGATGAAAGAGGTGTTGTTAAGACCGGAACGCTGCGTTGGCTGTAAATCCTGTGAGTTGGCTTGTGTCGTGACCCATTCCGTGAGCAAATCCCTGTTGGGAGCCATCAGTGAAACCAACCCACCTACTAAGCTCATATTCACCGGAGTTTGGGAAGGTAAAAAGTTTGCCCTGAACTGTCGCCATTGTGAATATCCTTTGTGCCTGCAGGTTTGCCCTACTTCAGCCCTTCTCAAAGAAAAAGAGTCTGGTATAGTGTCACACAATCAGGAATTATGTATTGGTTGCGGGATGTGCCAGATAAGCTGTCCCTTCGGGATTATTTCCCAACGAGCTAACAGTAAAACCATTGTCAAATGCGACCGCTGTCCCGATTTGAACATACCCGCTTGTGTTGAGGCCTGTCCGACCCAAGCATTGTTATTTTTGGAGCCTGATGAAGTTATGCAATGGAAGCGCAATTCTGTAGCCCAACAAATTTTTGGTCAGGAAAGACAAGCTGTGCAATAGCGCGTTAAGAAGGAGGGAAGGCCGATGAGGGAAAAAAGTATTGATAATGCAACCAATAAAATGGTGGAAAAAGCTGGTGCCGAAAAAATCATTACTGTCTGGGATCGCCTGGAAAAACAGCAGCCTCAATGCGGATTTGGCGAACTGGGAGTCTGTTGCCGGAATTGCACTATGGGACCGTGCCGGATTAATCCCTTCGGGGACGAACCACGGGAAGGGGTTTGTGGAGCTACTGCGGATACCATTGTTGCACGTAACCTGTTGCGTATGATTGCTGCCGGAGCAGCGGCTCATTCTGACCATGGCCGCGATATAGTAAATACCCTTTATGAAGCGGCCCAGGGCAATGCTGGTAATTATACCATTAAAGATGAAGCAAAACTGCAAGCCCTGGCGGATGAATTCGGGATTACCCAGGAAGGCCGAACCAAGGAGGAAGTAGCTTTGGATCTTGCCCAACTTGCTCTGGAGGAGTTTGGAACCACCAAAGGTACACTTCAGTTTATTAACCGTGCCCCGCAGAAAAGGAAGGAGCTCTGGGATAAACTGGGGATCTCACCCCGCGGAATAGACCGGGAAATTGTAGAGACTATGCATAGAACGCACATGGGAGTGGATACCGATTATGTTAACCTAACTCTGCAAGGATTGCGCACCTCCCTGAGCGATGGCTGGGGTGGTTCTATGTGGGCTACTGAACTATCAGATGTTTTATTCGGAACCCCGCAGCCCGTGAAAGGCAGGGCCAACCTAGGAGTATTAAAGGAAGACCAGGTCAACATAATTTTACATGGTCACGAGCCTACCCTTTCCGATATTATTGTTTTTGCCGCCCGGGATCCGGAATTGCTGGAAAAAGCTAAAGCTTTGGGAGCCAAAGGGATTAACGTTTGCGGTATGTGTTGTACCGGGAACGAAATTCTCATGCGGCACGGTGTCCCGATAGCCGGTAATTTTCTGCAGCAGGAACTGGCGATAATTACTGGTGCGGTGGATGCCATGATAGTGGATGTACAGTGTATCATGCCTTCCCTGCCTGGGGTTGCCGCCTGCTATCATACTAAATTTATCTCCACTTCACCCAAAGCCAAATTCCCAGGAGCGGAGCATGTACCTTTTAATGAACATAATGCTATGGAGACGGCTAAGAAAATTGTCGCTATGGCCGTCGAAAACTTCCCCAGAAGGCGGAAGGAACTTGTGAATATTCCTGCGGATGAAATGTCATACATGGCAGGCTTTAGCACCGAGGCTATTGTGGCTGCCTTGGGTGGAACATTGGATCCACTGCTAGGTGCTATTAAAGCAGGAGCAATCAGGGGAATAGTAGGGATAGTAGGCTGTAATAACCCTAAATACCAACAGGATTACAGCCATATTACGCTTACTCGCCAATTGATAAAAAATGATATTTTGGTAGTGGAAACCGGGTGTGCGGCCATTGCTTGCGCCAAGGCTGGTTTGTTATTGCCGGAAGCATCTGCGGAAGCCGGAGACGGCTTGCGGTCGGTTTGTGAAGCACTAGGCATACCTCCGGTTCTGCACATGGGTTCATGCGTAGATAATAGCAGAATCCTGGTGGTAGCAGCTGCTATAGCTAATGCGTTGAACGTTGATATTTGTGATTTGCCTTTGGCGGCGGCAGCACCGGAATGGATGTCCGAAAAGGCGGTCGCTATTGGAGCTTATGCAGTAAGTTCCGGAATTTTCACGGTGTTGGGCACCATTCCACCAGTTCTGGGCAGCCAGAATGTAACCGAACTGCTTACCGCCGGAGCTAAAGGAGTAGTGGGCGCTACTTTTGCGGTCGAAGAAAACCCGATCACGGCTGCAGATATTATTATTAAGCATATTGAAGACAAACGCCGGGCTTTAGGTCTGTAGTCTCCCTACTAGCAAAAGACCATCGATAGAAATATCGGTGGTCTTTTGATTTATTAAAGCTGAGCCGGGCAGAGTTTACTGCCCCGGTGGAGATGGGGTTGCTCCCCAACGAACCATGTTATGGCGGCGGCAATCTGCACATAATTTACCTTCATACCCTCCCAGCCCGGTTCGGGAAGCAATGTAATCTAATTGTTCCCGCGTGGCGAAAGCTTGGCCACAGTATTCACAGTTCACCAGGGTAAAGGTTTTATTCCAGATCGTCCTTTCCTCATCAGTAGTGGATAGTTGAATAGCCCCGGTTGGGCATATCTGGGCGCAGGCCGCGCAACCTATACAAGTTGTAGAGGCCTGGTCATAAGGTGTGCCTACCCGTTTATCCGTACCCCGCGATAGGACTGAAATAGCGCTGGCTCCAATTTGGGCGCAGGCTCTCACGCACAAACGGCATAGGATACAGCGCTCCTCGGGATTAGCCAGCAACTCGTTTTCTGGGCATTGGTATTCTTGATAGAGCCCTTTCATAAAATCGCTGTTAGGTGCCCTTTTGTATAAAAGCATAATAATATTACGCCGTAGTTTTTCGACGGCGGGACTTGCAGTTTGGACTTCGATGGGGCTGGTAATTGGATAGGAACAGGATGTCACCAGTTGGGCTGCATTATTAGCAGTTTTTATCTCCACGGTACACATACGGCAATTTCCCTCTCCACCCAAAGCTTCATGATAGCACAGGGTGGGAATATGGATTCCCGTTCTCCGGGCGACCTCCAGTATCGTTTCTCCTACTAGTACTTCTATGGTTTTGCCATCTAAAATAATTTTCATTTCCCAACCCTCCCTCATTTAACCTTGATTGCTAAGAAATTGCAGTGGTTTATACACTCGCCGCACTTAATACATTTTGCCGAATTAATAACGTGAACTTGTTTCTTTTCGCCAGTTATTGCTCCATCGATGCAGTTATCAACACACAGGCCGCAACCATTACATAGTTCAGCATCGATATAGAATTCAGTTAATTCCTTGCAAATTCCGGCCGGGCATCGATGTTCATTAATGTGCGCCAGGTACTCTTCGCGAAAATGCTGGAGGGTTGACAAAACTGGATTAGCGGCCGTTCTTCCCAGAGCACACAAGGATCCCTCCTGCAAGGTTGCACTTATTTCTTCCAGGAGATCCAGGTCACTTAGTCTGCCTTCACCGTGGCATATCCGGGTTAATATTTCCAGGAAGTGCCGGATGCCTTCACGGCAGGGAACACATTTGCCACATGATTCTCCCGCCAGGAAATTAACATAATAGCGGGCTATTTCAACCATACAGGTACGATCATCCATAACAATGAGACCACCGGAGCCCATCATGGAACCGGCTTGAGCAAGAGAATCGAAGTCTACCTTAAGGTCAAGCAGGTTCTCCGGGATGCATCCCCCGGAAGGGCCTCCGGTCTGTACGGCTTTAAACTTCCGCTTATTAGGAATACCACCACCAATATCAAAAATTATTTCCCTTAAAGTTGTTCCCATAGGAACCTCTACCAGTCCGGTGTTAAGCACCTTACCTACCAGTGAGAACACTTTGGTTCCTTTACTGCGCTCGGTACCAATGGATGCGAAATGAGCGGCTCCGTCGTTGATAATTACCGGTATATTGGCCCAGGTTTCCACATTGTTGATTATGGTGGGCTGTCCCCATAAGCCTTTTTCGCTGGGGAAGACGTATTTATCCCGGGGTTCACCTATATTGCCTTCAATAGAAGCCATGAGAGCCGTTTCTTCTCCACATACAAAGGCTCCCCCGCCCCGGATGAGTTCTACATCGAAAGATAAGTTGCTACCCAGAATATTTTCCCCCAGGAATCCATGCTGGTGAGCATCCTGAATAGCCTTGGTCAAACTGGCCACCGACTGGGCATATTCGTCACGAACATAAATGAATCCAGATGAAGCTCCTATGGCTTGGGCGCAAATAGCCATTCCCTCCAGAACCGTATGGGGATCTCCCTCCATAATGCTCTCGTCCATGAATGCTCCGGGGTCACCTTCATCGCCGTTACAAATAATGTAACGCGGGGGATTGTCTACACTGGCGCAGGCCTTCCATTTCAGTCCGGTAGGGAAACCTCCTCCACCACGACCACGCAGCCCGGATTGGATAATTTCATCAATTACCCCGCCGGGCGTCATAGTTTTAATTGCCTGGGACAGGGCCTGGTAACCGCCACGTTCTATATAGTCTTGAATGGAGGCGGGGTCTATTTCACCTACATTACGCAGGGCCACTTTGAGTTGCTTATTATAGAAGTTAATCTCGCGGTGAGATACAACCAGCTGTTTTTTATCCGGGTCATGGAACAAAAGTCTTTTTATTAATTCGCCCTTTTGCAGAGTCTTGTTAATGATTTCGGGAATATCGCTTTCTTTTACTTGGCAATAAGTGATGTCATCGGGGAGAATTCGGATAAAGGGGCCTCGGGCGCATAGACCATGACAGCCGGTAGCTTGGGCCGAAGTAGAGGAAGATACCTCAATATTTTGATTTGAGGCCAGCTTATCCCGCAGAGCCTGGTATACTTCCATACCTCCGTTGGCCACGCAACCGGTTCCGCAGCAAACCAGAATTTTTTTAAAAGCAGGGCTATTTGCTGATTGGTTCATGGATATCCCCCCCGTACTCTTTTATAATCTCTCTCAGTCTAGCTGGTGTTACCCGAGCATAAACTTTTTCATTAGCAATCAAAGCCGGGGATAGGGCACAAGCTCCAATGCAGTTCACGGTTTCCAGTGAAAATTCGCGGTCTGCGGTGGTTTCATTCGGATTTATGCCCAGGTTTTTATAGATCTCGTCGATGATAATCTGCGAACCTTTTATGTGACAGGTGGTGCCATCACAAATTTTAAAATTAACTCGCCCCTTGGGAACCAAGCTGAAGGCCCGGTAGAAGGTGGCCATGCTATAAACCTGGCTAAAAGGAACCTGGACATGTGCGGCTGTCATTTCCAGAGCCAGCTGAGGTAGGTAACGATAACGTTGGCGTAGGTCGTGCATAATCGGGATGATATAGCGTTTTCCAGATGGGTAATGATTAATAATTTTCTCGAATTCTTCTGCAGTTTCGCCTGCCTTTACATCAGTAGCCATATTATCTGATCTCCTTATCTAGCCGATTACCACCGGTCTCCTTAGCTGGAGGAGATAGGTAGACCTGCCTTATTCATCCATGATATAAATTATAGTACTATTTGCTTACAGCGTATAGGTCTTGCTTAGCAATAGGGTATAATAGGAATTAAGAGTTGGAAATTTGTGATAAGAGGGGTTCCCAGCATGGCAGACCATAATGCTTATTATCTATGGGGTGAAGAAAGTTATTTAATAGATCAAGAAATTCAGAAGATCATTGTCGGGGTGGCGAAGGATTATGGCGATGAACCGGAAGTCGTTTTGGTAGATGCTGATGAATTGAGTGCTATGGAATTAGGGCAGACTCTAGAATTCAGCCCTTTATTCGCGATGAGCCGAGTTGTAATTATAAAAAAACCGGCCTGGTTAGGTAAATCTTCTCGTAAAGTACGGAAAACTGAGGAGAGCCTGCAGGTCTTGCAGGACTATTTCGGGCATGACAACCACGGTCAGGTGCTTATACTGACATCTGCCGAATATAATGCCTCTAACCCGGTGGCAAAATTTCTGAATCAGCAGGTCAGGGTAACGAACATTAAAGCACCCAGCCCTACAGAATTAGAAGGATGGTGCAAGGATGAATTTTCCCGGAGAAATATGCGGGTGGTTCCTGCGGCTCTCAAACGAATAGTAAATAGCGGACAGGATATGTATTACCTGGAAAACCTCATTGAGAAACTATCCTTGATAGTTAAGCCGGATGTGGTGATAGGGGTAAATGAAATTGAAGAACAACTGGACAGCAAGCAGGCGATCAAGGTATTCAAGCTGACTGATGCCCTGCTGAATCGTAATTTGAAGGCTTCTCTGGCGGCCTTTTACCAATTACAGGAGCAGGGGGAACACCACTTGCTGATCTTATACATGATAACTCGGCAGTTTTTATCCCTGAGTAAGGTAAAATTATATCAGGAGATAGGATATTCCAGCGGCAAGATAGCTGAATTAACTTCTCAGAAGGATTTTGTGGTAAAAAAAATAATGGAGAAATCGTCTCGCTTTAGCGGGGAAGAAATTAGGGTCCTCTTTGCAAGACTATTGGAGACGGATACTAGTTTTAAAAGCGAATCCAAAGATCCCCGGATACTTATGGAGACTCTTTTAGTAGAGATATGTAGTCAAAAATAAAACCTGTCCTCGGACAGGTTCATTTTTGTTATTGCGCTAGGGTATTGAATTTTTTGCTAAGGCTGGATTTTTTGCGAGCTGCGGTGTTTTTATGCAGTACGCCTTTGGATACGCTTTTATCGATCAGGGAGGTTACCTGTAACAAATTTTCCCTGGCTGCATCCACATTATCCGATGTTAAAGAAACTTCATAATTCTTAATACTGGTTTTTAATCTGCTTTTATAAGCCTTGTTCCTTATCCGACTAAGTTCGGCTGTCTTGGCTCTTTTGGCAGGGGTCTTACTTTTTGCCACACTTTCACCTCCTTGGGAATTTCAAGCTAACAGACATACTATAGCATCTCGGAATAAAAATTGCAATGCACAGAATAGCTTTTTTTGTTGGAGATATATTATAAATAGATAAAAACCACCTTGTCCTTACTAGGGGACTATCAATAAATAAACCAGTCATTTACTCCGGTCTTTTTCGCGCTATCCTTCGTTCTCAAAGCTGGAAATACGTCCAGTATGACTGCGCTTTGACGCCTTGTCTAGCACGAAAAATACTCGAAGTACGCTGCCTTATTTATTTAATGATAGCCCCGGTTCTAATTATCCACACTTTGCCATAATATTTGTTAGCAGGGACGAGGTGAACAGTATGAAAGGCCGCAATTTTTTTGCGTTTATAAAAGGAATTATTTTCATTCAAGTTTTTTTGGTGGCAATAATTGCCGGGCTCAGTGTGGATATAAACCTCCAATATGAAGAGGGGATGAAGCTATTGAGCGCCGAGCGAATTCTGGTGCCTTTTTCGAAACTGCAAATTAATGAGCGCCAATCAGAGATCCTGTTTCAGGAGAATAATGTGCTCTTAGCCGGGGTTAATCGCACACCTGATAAAATCTTGGAGGATGAATACTATGCTAATACTATACCGGAAAACATTATTGGCTCTCATATCCAGGCATTGGCTTTTGCGGATCGATCTAATGAAGAACCGGTAGCTGACCTGAAGGAAGAAGAGGACCTAACACCTACTGTTGAGGAGGAAATTGAACAGGAGGTTCCATTGGATAGCGAGACCTTAGCGCGGTTTAAGAAAAGTCAGGTTTTTATGTACTGCACCCACAGTGGCGAAAGCTATATACCAGATAGCGGACAGGCCCGACTAGATGGAAAGAGAGGGCTGATAAATCAGGTGGCCGCGACTATGGAGGGGGCATTAAATGAAAAGGGTCTGCCAGCCCAATTCGTAAATACTATTCATGATTTCCCCTATGACACCAGCTATACCAAGTCACGCGCAACGGTAAGCAAAATTGTAACGGCCAATAAAAATATTCTAGCTCTTTTTGATATCCATAGGGATAGCATACCAGGTCAGGGAAAGGCTTCGACCGTTAAGATAAAAGGCAAGGATTGCGCCCAGATTCTTATTGTAGTTGGAACAAATGAGCGTAAACCGCACCCCAATTGGCAGCAGAACCGGAAATTTGCGGAACAGCTTTACCAGCAAGGAGAAAAGATGTATCCGGGGCTGATAAAGGGTGTCATAACTAAAGCGGGAACCTATAACCAGGAATTTCACCCGCGCGCCTTGCTTTTGGAATTTGGTAGTGATAATAATAGTATGGAAGAAGTTAATCGTACCGCACGGTTGTTTGCGGACGTGCTGGTTGAGGTTTTGAAGGAGGCTAACTAAGCATTATGGCAAGATTGTACCGGTCTTTGCTGGTACTTACGATATTGATTCTGGTGATTTTGGGGTTGAATACGAGCAACCAGGGGATAAACAGTTTGACACTTGATGCTCGAAAACCGGTTATAGGCTGGCAAGCTCAAGGTGATAAACTCAATATCTTCGCCCTGGGAGAAACCCATAGCTATGACAAACAGGAAGCCAGGGAGGATATAGTGCTGATCTGGCAGCAGGTAAAAACGGGTGCCCAGGCTACCGGTGATTACCTGTTGCGTAGCGCAAGAATTATTAAAGTACTATTCTGAGTCTTCATCTGGGTGGAAGCTTTGGTCGGGAGCCTTTTCTTTGGAGTGACTGCCCATATTGACTGCCACGGCTGTGAAGAATAGGCAAGTGGCCACAAGTTGCAGCGTGGATCCCAGCAATAGATTTATCGGTCTAAAAAACACGCCTACATAAAAAAGGAGTGTTCCCCCTATCATTAAGACCAACAGAACCTTTTTATCTTTTATGTCTGGCCAACTGGTTTTCAGATAGTAGGCCAGCAACATAGCCGGAACAATAAGCGTTAGTGTTTTTTCCATAGAATCAACCCTTCTTTGTTAACCATTCTTACGTGCTTTCTGCAATTCTTAATCTATCATACCAAAATACCGTGGCTTTTTAAATGATTCTCGTTACATTGAAGATAACTGTGCCAATAGGGTATAATGAAGGGCGACCATTTGCTGGCTAGCCAGCTAAGAATTTTTGGGGGGTTCAATTTGCAGGATAGAATAAGAAATTTTAGCATCATTGCGCATATAGATCATGGAAAGTCCACTCTGGCAGATCGTCTGCTGCAATTCACCGGTGCGCTGTCAGCCCGGGAAATGCGCGATCAGTTCCTGGATAAGATGGATCTGGAGCGGGAAAAGGGTATAACCATAAAGCTGCAGCCGGTTCGTCTTAATTATACGGCTCGAGATGGAAAAACCTATATATTAAACCTTATCGATACCCCAGGTCATGTGGATTTTTCTTATGAGGTTTCACGAAGCTTGGCAGCCTGTGAAGGAGCCCTGTTGGTAGTTGATGCTTCTCAAGGTATCGAAGCTCAGACCTTGGCAAATGTCTATATGGCGATGGATTTAAACCTGGAGATTATCGGTGTGGTTAACAAGATAGACCTGCCTGGAGCGGAACCGGAAATTGTAAAACAGGAAATGGAAGACGTACTGGGTCTGGACAAGCAAGAAATTATACCCATATCAGCTAAATTAGGTACCGGCATCGAAGAGGTCCTGGAAGCTATCGTGGCCAAAATACCAGCCCCGCGGGGCGATGAGAAAGGAGAGCTCCGGGCACTAATCTTCGATTCTTATTTTGATCCTTATAAAGGAGCTATTTCCTACATCCGGGTGGATTCGGGAGAATTGCGCAAAGGCGATATGATTCGCATGATGTATAGCGGTAAGGATTTCGAAATTACAGAAATAGGAGTATTATCTCCTTTTATGACCACTGTAGAAAGCCTTCAATCAGGCGAAGTGGGTTATCTGGCAGCGGCTATCAAAAATGTTGCTGATACCAAGGTGGGTGATACGGTTACGCTGGCATCCCGCCCGGCTTCAAAACCTCTGGAAGGATACAAGGAAGTCAAGCCGGTAGTTTACTGTGGTCTGTTCCCAATGGATAACAGTGATTTTGAAAAACTGCGTGATGCATTAGAGAAGTTAAAGCTAAATGATTCTTCTTTAATTTACGAGCCGGAATCATCAGATGCATTGGGATTAGGTTTCCGTTGTGGTTTTTTGGGGCTCTTGCATTTGGAAATCGTTAGAGAACGCTTGGAGAGGGAGTATGACCTGTCGCTGATGGCTACAGCTCCCAGCGTAATATATCGTATACTGCTTACGGATCGGACCGAAATATCTGTACAAAATCCTAGCCGCTGGCCTGATCCTCAGCGCATTGATAAAGTAATGGAGCCATATGTGAAGGCTAATATTATGGTTCCCAACGACTATGTAGGTACAGTCATGGAGCTCTGCCAGGAAAAGCGGGGCAGTTTTATCAATATGGAATATCTTACTCCCCATCGGGTTATGATTAACTATAATCTTCCCCTGGCGGAAATTCTATTTGATTTCTTCGATGGCCTGAAATCGAGAACCCGGGGCTATGCTTCCCTGGATTATGAAGTGAGGGATGATGAGGTATCTGAACTCGTAAAACTGGATATTATGTTAAATGGGGAGACAGTGGATGCCTTAAGTTCCATCGCTCATAAGGACAAGGCTTACTATAGGGCCCGGGGCCTGGTGGAACGACTGCGGAAAATTATTCCTCGGCAAATGTACGAGGTAGCTATTCAGGCTTCAATCGGCAACCGAATTATTGCCCGGGAAAGCGTTAAGGCTATGCGCAAAGACGTCTTGGCTAAATGTTACGGCGGGGATATTACCAGAAAAAAGAAACTCCTGGAGAAGCAAAAAGAAGGTAAAAAGCGCATGAAACAGATTGGTCATGTCGAGGTTCCACGTGATGCTTTCATGACGGTCATGGAGATAGATAGTGACAAATAGTTCGGCACCTATCGGCATCTATATTCATATTCCATTTTGTCTTCATAAGTGCGACTATTGTGATTTTTATTCTTTGCCCATAGTAGACCCGATCATTCTAGAAAACTATACTTGCAGTTTGATTAAGGAGTTAGAGAGGCGAGCTTCATTAATAAACAGTCCTTTGGTGAGCATTTTCTTGGGCGGTGGCACTCCCAGTTTGCTGTTGCCTCAACAGGTGGAAAGGATAGTAGATTCGGTTTTTGAAAATTATAAAACCAGTAGTGAGCTGGAGATCTCTATGGAAGCTAACCCAGCTACTGTGAACTTGCAGGATCTCAAGGGCTTAAGAGCAGCTGGGATTAATCGCTTATCGGTAGGGGTACAGAGCTTTGCCGATATAGAGCTTAAAACCTTGGGGAGGATGCACGGAGGGCATGAGGCGGAGTCTATGCTAAGAGATGTCGTGAAGGCGGGATTTACTAATTTCAATATTGACCTGATATACGGTTTGCCCGGCCAGACCCTATCTAGTTGGCAGGAGAACTTGTCATTAGCAATGAACTTTAATCCTCAGCATATTTCCACCTATTTGCTGCAACTCGATGAATCAACCCCGATGGCTCGGAAAGTAAAAGCAGGGACCATAAATCTTCTGGATGATGAACTGGAATCCCAATTATATTATACTACCTTGGATTTTTTAGCTGAGCAGGGATACTATCATTATGAAATATCCAACTTTGCCAGAACGGGCTATGAATGCCGTCACAACCTGCTTTACTGGCAGGCCCAGGAATATTTGGGTATTGGCAGTGGAGCAGTTAGTTTTATTAATAGACAAAGATTTCTTAATCAAGCGAATGTTAACCATTATATAGAGGCTATACTAGCTGACCATCCTGCCCAGACAGAGATTCTGGAAACCATGACGCCCCGGCAACTGACAGCCGATGCTATTATCCTGGGCTTGCGTTTGACCGGGGGGATTAAGAGGGAAGATTTCCGGGATAGATTTGGCATTGATATCATGGAGGAGTACCGAGATGTAATAAATACTTGCCAAATACAGGGCCTTTTAGAAATAGAAAATGACCACATTTATCTGGCGCCAAGAGCCTATTTTCTTTCTAATCAGGTTTTTAGCCAGTTTATGGGTTGATGAACTGCTTGACAAAGGTTTCCCCAGGTGCTATTTTTTAAGAAACGCTGATTAGCACTCAAGACAGGAGAGTGCTAACAGAGTAGGTGATAATTATGATATTAGATGAGAGGAAACGGCATATACTTGAGTCAGTCATTAAAGACTACGTGGCTACTGCGGAACCGGTAGGTTCCAGGGCTGTGGTTAGAAAACATGCCTTAAATATTAGTGCAGCTACGGTCAGAAATGAAATGGCTGATCTGGAGGACATGGGATACTTGGAGCAGCCCCACACTTCTGCGGGTAGAATACCTTCGGAGAAGGGGTTTAGGTATTACGTGGACTGTATGATGGAGAATGAGAACCCCAGTGACGAGCAAATTGAGGTCTTACACAAGATTTTAGAGGACAGTATTCAGGAATGGAATGATGTGGTTCAAGGAATAGGGCATTTTCTTTCCCAAGTGACCAACTATGCTTCCTTTATTATCGTGCCATCAGTCAAGTTTAGCCAGTTTCAGTCTTTGCAGCTCATTCCTATTCAGGAGGGGCAGGCTTTGGTCTTGGTGGTTACTGATATTGGTATCATCATGCACCGTAAAATACCAATTCCGAGGTCCATTAAGGCCCGCGATTTACAGGCTATAGGCGATTCTTTTAACCGTGCTTTTCGGGGCAAGAGACTAAGTGAAGTACAGCGCAGTGATTTGCAGATATTACGCGACGAGCTTAAGAATCGTCGTCAGGTTATTGACAAATCTCTGGAAGCTCTGGATAGTTTGTTAGATAGCCCCCACGATGAAAAGGTTGTAATCAGCGGAGCTTTAAATATACTCAAGGAACCTGAGTTTAAGGATTTAGATAAACTAAGGCGAATACTCACTTTATTTGAAGAAGATGGCCCACTTAAAGGGGTTCTGCCGGAGCAGATCAAAGAAGGGGTAGATATTCGCATTGGCCAGGAAAATCAGGCTGAGGACATCAAGGAAATGAGCCTGGTTTTCGCAGGCTACCGGACGGCTGGTGAGATGGGTAAAATTGGTCTTATTGGCCCGGTGCGCATGGAATATTGGAAGGCCGCCGGAACGGTAGAATCGGTGCGCAGGATCATAGATGATCTTATGAATAACTCGGGGTCAGACCCCAAGTTATTCAAGAAATAGTAAGGAGGCATTTATGCCTGACAGATCGCTCCTTAATAGTGAAGTAGATGAGAAATTGCAGGCCCTCCTGGGCAATGCTAATGCTGCCCGGCTCATATCTCAGGCGATAGAGGGTACCATCGGTCCCAAGGGTCTGGACATAATGATGATAGACAGCCTGGGTGATGTAGTTATAAGCAATGATGGGGTAACGATTTTAAAACTGATGGCTGTAAATCATCCTGCGGCCCGCATGATTATTAACACCGCCAGGTCCCAACAGGCGGAAGTCGGCGATGGGACTACCACTGCTACTATAATAGCAGGGGCACTGGTATCCGAAGGTGCGAACCAGGTTATAAAGGGAGTTCCGGTAACCCAGGTTATCCAGGGGATTAGCTTAGGAATACAGCGTAGTATAGAGTTGATAGAAAAAATGAGTCGGCCGGTGAATTCCATAGACGACCCGATGCTTTTTCAGGTGGCTTCCATTGCCGGGAGAGGCCAGGAGGAGCTGGCTCATTTGCTTATAAATGGTGCTCGAATAATAGGTCGGGAAAAGCTGCTGAGCCCGGATTACAAATTTGCTGATGCGGTGGTGGCTCGGGAAGCTGCTCTAGATAAGGTTTTTATGGGTACACTGCTCAGCAAGGAGCCTATGAATCATGAGATGCCCCGTTCTTTGGAGAATGTAAGGATTATGGCAGTAGATGATGCCCTGGCTCCTGAGGAGATGGATAGTGAAGCAAGGAGCACCGAGGCTGGTTTTCAATATTATTTGCAGAATAAGGAACGCTACGAGAATAATTTACAAAAGATATGCTCTATGGGTGTTAATCTGGTACTTGCCGACCGCAGCATAGACGACTTGGCCGAACAGATTTTTACGGAGGCCGGAATAATAGCCATCCAGAGGGTATCTCGGCGGGAAATGGAAAAGGTTTGCAAGCATACCGGAGCTCGCAAGATAAAAAGGAGCGCTTTAAACCGCCCGGCAGAACAATTAGAACTTTATTTGGGGAGGGCCTCAGAGTTTCAGGTAAATGACAAACGGGGCTACACCTGCTTATTTGATGGAGCAGGTGAAGCCATGGCTACAGTGATAATTGGAGCAGCTACCGAGGAAGTAATAGATGAAAAAGAGCGCATTGCCCGGGATGCTGCTTCGGCAGTGCAGGCAGCCCTGCAAAAAGGCGTTGTTCCCGGCGGAGGAGCCATAGAGATATGGGTGGCCAAACAACTAGAAGAGCTGGCTCAGGATTTAAAAGGCATGACTTCTTATGGAGTCTTATGTGTAAAAGAAGCACTGTTTAGACCGTTTGCCTGTATAGCAGCCAATGCCGGGTTTAATCCATTGGAGAAGATGGGTGACGTGGTAGCGGAGCAGAAGCAAAAAGGGTCGGACAGCATAGCTATTGATTGTGAGCGGGGCACTTTGATTGATACTTTGGAAAAGGGAATTGTTGATCCCACCCTGGTAAAGATACACGCGGTGAAAGCTGCTGGAGAGGTGGCTATCGCCATTTTAAGAATCAATACAATTATTAAGATGAAAGACGGGGAATCTTACCCCGTGGATACTCTGGAATAGAGGTGAAGAGAGGAATGGAAAAGGATTTGGAAGCTGAGATTTTTAGAGGTCCCCCGGTGGGAGATGAAGCTCAACAGCAGGAGAATCAGCCGGAAGAGAAAAGTGTAGAGGAAAGCCTGCGAGAGGAATTACAGAAGCAACAGGAGGAATCTCAAAAAAATTATGACCACTATCTGAGAGCTTTA
This sequence comes from uncultured Syntrophomonas sp., assembly GCA_964457945.1. Classification (GTDB taxonomy): domain Bacteria; phylum Bacillota; class Syntrophomonadia; order Syntrophomonadales; family Syntrophomonadaceae; genus PHAA01. The sequence goes on along the minus strand of CAYWFX010000002.1, from coordinate 104,801 downwards.
GCAGATGTTGAAAATATCAAGAAACGTACTCAGCGAGAACGCGAGGAATACTTGAAGTATGCTAACGTATCCTTTATTAAGAAATTGTTGCCGGTAATTGATGATTTACATCGAGCCATAGGTGTTGCCAGTAAGTCTAAAGATTTTGAAGTGCTGAGCAAAGGGATAGAGATGACAGCTCGAAGTTTAGACGATTTATTAAAGGGTGAAGGGTTGCAGGTCATTGATAGTTTGGGGAAACCCTTTGATCCTCAATATCATCAGGCTCTGACCGTAGAGTCCAGTGATGAACACCCGGAAAATACAGTTATTGAACAATTACAAAAGGGGTATATCTTGCATGATAGGGTTATCAGGCCCAGCCTGGTTAAGGTTAGTAATTAAAATTTGGAGGTGTCATTAAATGGCAAAAGTTGTGGGTATAGATCTGGGAACGACTAATTCAGTTATAGCAGTAATGGAAAGTGGCGAAGCTGTAGTGATAACCAATGTTGAGGGAGAGCGTATTACTCCTTCGGTAGTGGGTTTTTCCAAAACAGGTGAACGGCTGGTGGGCCGGGTAGCAAGAAGACAAGCGACTACCAACCCGGAAAGAACCATTTCATCGATCAAGAGAAAAATGGGTACGGATTATAAGGTGAGTATTGATGGTAAAAAATATTCACCCCCGGAGATTTCAGCGATGATTCTGCAAAAAATGAAAGCTGATGCCGAGAGCTACCTGGGTGAAAAGATTACTCAGGCGGTCATTACCGTCCCGGCCTATTTTACCGATGCTCAGCGCCAGGCCACCAAAGATGCAGGCACGATTGCCGGGCTGGAAGTCCTAAGAATCATAAATGAGCCCACTGCGGCGGCCCTGGCTTATGGCTTAGACAGAGAAGGCAACCAGACTATTATGGTATTTGACCTGGGTGGAGGTACCTTTGATGTTTCAATACTGGAGATAGGAGATGGCACCTTTGAGGTTAAGGCTACCAGCGGTAATAACCGCCTGGGAGGCGATGATTTTGACGACAAAATTATCGAATGGTTGGTACAGGAATTTAAGAAAGAAAACGGATTTGATTTAAAAAATGACAAGATGGCTATGCATCGCTTGAAAGAAGCGGCTGAAAAGGCCAAACACGAGCTGTCCAGTCTCATGAGTGTAGATATTAACATACCCTATATTACAGCAACCCAGGATGGTCCGCTGCACATGGAGAGAACCCTGACCCGGGCTCGGTTCGACGATATGACCGCTGACCTGGTGGAGAAAACCGTAGGGCCGTTGAAGCAGGCTATGAAAGATGCTGGCCTAAAACCAGCCGACCTTGATAAGATCATATTAGTAGGTGGTTCGACCAGAATACCGGCGGTACAGGAAGCAGTAAAGAACTTTACTGGCAAGGATCCCTTTAAGGGGATTAACCCGGATGAAGTGGTTGGTTTAGGTGCGGCTATTCAGGCCGGAGTTCTAACCGGTGAGGTTACAGATGTGGTGCTTCTGGATGTTACCCCATTATCTCTGGGAATCGAAACTCTGGGATCAGTATTTACGCGAATTATTGATAGAAATACGACCATACCGGTATCTAAGAGCCAGATTTTTACGACTGCGGCTGACCATCAACCTTCAGTGGACATTCATGTCTTGCAGGGGGAAAGAAAACTAGCTGAGCATAATGTTACCTTAGGAAGATTCCAATTAACCGGGCTTCCACCTGCTCCTAGAGGTATCCCTCAGATAGAAGTGAAATTTGATATTGATGTAAATGGAATCGTTAATGTTACTGCCAAAGACATGGCGACCAATAAGGAACAGAAGATTACCATTACCTCTTCCAGTGGCTTAAGCGATAGTGATATTGAGCGGATGGTAAAAGATTCCGAGAAATTTGCTGAAGAAGATGAGAGACGTTTCAAAGAAATTGAAGCCAGAAATTCAGCGGATAGTATGATATATCAGGTAGATAAGAATTTGAAGGAATTTGAAGACAAAATAGAAGAAGAAGATAAAAATGCCATAAATACTGCCAAAGAGGAATTGCAAGCTGCACTGGCAGGCACTGATGTGGCTGAGATTGAGAGTAAAACTGAGGCTTTGGCCACAGCCATGTATGCGTTCACGACTAAGATGTATCAGAATGCTAATCCGGAGGAATCAGGTGAAGCCGGTAAGGATGATGTCATAGACGCCGACTTCAACATATCCGAGGATGATGAAAAGAAATAGAAATAGAAATTGTATCAATTATGTGAATTGAACGATTTGCATTTAAGAGTTTTTAAGTCCAATGACCAGTTAGGAGAGTTTAGGAAGGTGGGAAATAATGGCCGCCAAGCGTGATTATTACGAGGTTTTGGGGATATCCAAATCTGCTGCGCCCGAGGAAATAAAGAAAGCCTATCGGCAGAATGCCAAAAAATATCATCCGGACGTGAACAAAGAAGATGCAAATGCGGAGGAAAAGTTTAAGGAAGTGGCCGAAGCCTACGAAATATTGAGTGACACCCAGAAAAGGGCTGCCTACGATCAATATGGTCATGATGCTTTTGATCCTAATCGGATGGGAGCAGGTGGTTTTGGCGGGGCTGATTTTGGTGGTGCAGGTGGATTTGGGGACATTTTCGACCTTCTTTTCGGAGGAGCCGGAGGCGGTCAACGCAGGAGGAGCGGACCCCAGCGGGGTGCGGACAAGGAGGCTCGCCTGGATATAAGTTTCGAAGATGCTGTCTTCGGGATGGAAAGAGATATGGAGATGATGCGGGTAGAAAGCTGCAGTAAATGCGGCGGGAGTGGAGCTGAACCCGGTTCCAAGCCCAAAGTCTGCCCCCAGTGCCAGGGAGCCGGCCAGGTTCGTTCTGTACAGAGCACGCCATTTGGAAGATTTGAGACGGTTCGGCCGTGCGGTCAATGTAACGGCGAAGGTAAAATAATAGAGAAACCCTGTGCAGCCTGTAAAGGCCGAGGGAAAGTTAAAAAGAAACGCCATATTAGTGTGCGTATTCCAGCAGGTATAGATACCGGTTCTCGCCTGAGAATTCAGGGTGAGGGCGAAGAAGGCTTAATGGGTGGTCCACCGGGTGATTTATACATTATCATTGTAGTAAAACCTCATGCCAGGTTCCAACGCGACGGCTATACTTTAATATGCAGCCAGGAAATTGATTTTGTTCAGGCAACCCTGGGAGCGGAGATAGAGATACCACTGCTGGGAGGGGATAAGCATAATTTGATTATTCCTGAAGGTACCCAGCCCGGAGATATTATTACGGTTAAGAACAAAGGAATACCCCACCTCAATAGTCATCGCAGCGGTGATTTAAAGGTCTTAGTGAATGTTAAAATTCCGACTCGCCTGAATAAGAGGCAAAAAGAACTGCTAGCCGGGTTCTTTAATGAAAACGAAGATAAAGAAGCTAACAAAAAAGGCTTGTTTGATAAGTTGAAGGATGCAATGGGCTAAGAGGAGATGCATTGATGGAGTGGAAAGAGTATAGTGTCCTAACGGATGGAATCTGTGTTGAAGCCATTTCTGGTATATTTCATGCTATGGGCTCAGGTGGGGTTGTGATTGAAGATCCCCAGGCAGCCAGGAAGTATGTAAATAAGGATGGCTGGAAGCCTGAATCGGTATCACCGGATTTTCTGAACCATGAATTTGTAGTGGTAAAAGCTTATTTTCTGGCCGATAAAAAAATCATGGATGAGCTAAATGAGTCCATTAAATTAGTGGAAAACACCTTTGGGGTTGAGTGCAAGGTGTTTGTGGACGAGATGCGCAGTGAGGACTGGGAAGATACTTGGAAAAAGTATTATCATACCTTTAAGGTAGGGGAAAGGCTGATAATTAAACCCTCTTGGGAGGATTATACGCCAGGAGAACATGAGGTAGTCATTAACATAGATCCAGGTATGGCATTTGGTACGGGCATACACGCCTCCACCCGTTTTTGCCTGAGATTTGTCGATCAGTACGTAAAGGGTGGCGAGAGAATTGTTGATGCTGGCTGTGGATCGGGTATACTATCCATAGCCGCGGCTAAGCTGGGTGCTGCCCAAATATTTGCTATGGACGTCGACGACCTGGCCGTTCGTATCGCTCGTGAAAATGTCACTTTAAATAATTTAAATGACGTAATCCGGGTGGAAGAGGGAGATATTGTAGAAGCCATCCAGGGTCGGGAAGTCGATATGGTGCTGGCTAATATAACCGCCGAGGTGGTTGCTATCCTGATACCTGAAGCTACCAAAGTACTTTGCACTGGGGGCTACCTGTTTGGTTCCGGTATAGTAGACAGCCGTTGGCCAGGGGTAAAAAAGCAGTTGGAAGCACATGGTTTTGAGATTGAACAAGTCTTGCAGGATGTCGACTGGATAGGCGTCGCCGCCCGCAAATTATAATAGTGATAGGGGACGATTCTTCAGTTACGTCCTTTTTTTCACATTTATTAATAAGTAAGGAAGTAAACTGTGAGTAAAATAGCATTTCACACTCTGGGTTGTAAGGTCAATCAGGTAGAAACTGAACAAATGATAGAGGAATTTACCAGGCGGGGTTACCAGGTTGTAGAATTTGGTGACCCTGCTGATGTTTGTATCATAAATACTTGCACCGTAACCCATATCAGCGACCGTAAATCCCGGGCTATGCTCAGGAGAGCTGTTAGAGGCAATCCTGATGCATTGGTCGTAGCAACTGGCTGCGTGGCTCAGGTGGATAAAGATCAACTGGCTCAAATTGAAGGTATTGGCCTGATTGTAGGTAACCATGATAAAGACCATATTGCGGATATAGTTGATGATTTTATTTCGGAAAAGGCAGCAGATAAAAAGGTTTGGGTAGAGCCAATATGCCTGACGGATAGCCTGCGGCCAGTCCTATATTTAGAGCCGCACCTGCGAACCCGTGCTTTTGTTAAAATTCAGGATGGTTGCCAGAGCTTTTGCTCCTATTGCATCGTACCTTTCGCTCGAGGTCCCGTTCGTAGTAAAGCTCCCGATGACGTGATAGCTGAGATAAGTCAATTGGTCGTGCTGGGCTACCGGGAGATCGTTTTGACCGGTATTCATACCGGTTTATATGGAGTGGATTTACCAGGATGGAATATCACCAGACTTTTAGAAAAAATCCTTGCGAATATCTCAGGAGACTATCGCATCCGCCTCAGTTCCATAGAACCACTGGAATTAAATGATCAACTAGTTGCGCTGATGGCAGGAGATAAACGCATCTGCCGTCATTTTCACATACCCTTGCAGAGCGGCAGTGATCGTATTCTTGCCTCCATGCGCCGGAGATATAACCGGGAATATTACCGGGATCTGATTCTTAAAACTGCATCTCTAATTTCTGGTGCAGCCTTTACCGCTGATGTTATGGCAGGCTATCCTACCGAAACCGAAGAGGATTTTAAGGACACTTATGATCTGATCAAGGATTTGCCCATCTATGAATTACACGTATTTAAGTATTCCCCGCGTGCCGGCACCAGTGCAGCCAACATGATCCCCCAGGTAGCACCAGCGGAAAAACAGAGCCGGAGTGAAGCGCTGTTGGAGCTGGGTAGGCAGAAGAAAATACATTTCCTGCAAGAATTCTTGGGACAAGATTTGTCGGTATTGGTGGAACGCAAATTATCCGGTGACATCTATGCAGGGATCAGCGACAATTATATCGAAGTGCATTTCTCTTCTCCAGAGGATTTAATAGGTGAGTTTGTGCGAGTTACCTTGAGCGAAGCAGGGGAAGACTATGGAACGGGATTTATACATACTAGGGATTAGATTTAGCTTCTATAGGCTTAGGTGTTTTTTATTAAAGACGTTTGTATCCCATGGAAGTCCAGCCCATATATATGTTTCCTAAAACGAGCCATGTGGAGACAGTGGTAAGGATATATCTGGGGTAAAGGGCGGGAACTAGTACATTTGTGAGACAGGTAATTATGTTACCTCAGACGAAAATAGGGGTGGGGTCGTGTGGGGGAACATGAAGATGTTGCATAAATTTGAAATCTCTTTCTTCTCTCTTTTGGGTCAAGTAGATCGACATCCCAATTCCCCGTCAGTTCTTTAAAATGTGCTTCAGCACATAGTTAATACTGGTTCCGAGGGATTAGCGATTCATACGTTTCAGCATTCACCATACGGGCAGGAATCATATGTAGTCACCACCCAAACAGAACCCTTGTCCGTTTAGGCTGCCGTGATAGAATGAGCATTTTGACCGGCTCCTCATAAAGTCTAGAACTTATGTTTCACAAATACGGCAATATAGTCAAAAATCCAAACAAAAAACGTTATTATAATAAATTCTTTACGGCTAGCTGATTCCAGTTATTTGATAATTTCTACCTGCTCATCGTCTGATAAAAAACTAAGACCTTCCACCGCAACTAACTGCCCCTCCTTAAGCCCCTTTATGATCTCAGTACTGTTTTCATCAGCGATTCCTGTTTCGACCAGAGTCTTCTTTATTTTGTCATCAATAATGCAATAAACATAATTTATTCCCTTGTTCGATATGATAGCCTGGTTGGGCAGTACCATTACCTCTTTCTTTTCTTGGGCAGTAAGCCTCATTTTGGCTAGCATACCTGGTCTGGCGAGAGAGTCCTGGTCAACAATAATGATTATTATCTTGTATTGATGGGTTTCCATATTCATAATCGGGCTGATTGAGGCCACTTTTCCTTTCAGCTGCTTGCCCATGGAAGGTACCTGAAGACTAATCTCTTGTCCCTGCTTAAGCCTTCCCACCATCTCTTCACCGACTCCAAACTCTGCTCCCAGAGAGGAAAGGTCGGCTATCTGCATGGCAGCAGCTGAATCAGATGCAAAATCACCGATATTTATGTTTTTCAGAGCTACGGTTCCTGAAATGGGGGCTTTTACACTGGTGCCCTCGAGATTATTTCTCAATATCTCAGCAGCCGCTTGTGATTGCTCTATCTGGGTATCTGCAATTTTTAATTTGGCTGTCAGACTGTCAAGCTCAGCCTGGGCAATGCCGCCGGCACTGAAAAGCGCCAGGTTCCTTGCATATTGTTTTTTAATTTCAGAATAGTTCTCCATGGCTTCCAACACTTTGGACTGAGCCTGCCTATACTCATTATTGATGTTGCTGCTTGCAATGACAAACAGTACATCACCCTTTTTAACCATATCTCCAGGCTTAACCGTTATTTTATCTACGATTCCTGGATAAATCGGAACCACTCCAGCCTCTTCCTTGGCTTTGATGTTTCCGGCCAGCTCTGTAAATATGGTTATATTATCCACCGTCACCCTTAGTGTTTTAACTTTTTTCAACCGAACTGTATCACCAGCCTGATTTTCCGTTGCACAGCCGGCAATTCCGCCTAAAAGTCCGAGTATAACCAGTATGCTTACTCCTTTTATAAAGCTCTTCATTTATATCTCTGCCCCATTCTGAATAATTTTTTTTGCCTTCCTGCGCTCTGAAAAATCATGGATTATTGAGTATGCAACCGGAAGAAGTATGGGTGAAAGTACGGTGGAGGATATTATGCCTCCTATTACAACCAACGCCATGCTTGACTTGAATTCACTGCCATCGCCGAAAGCCAGGGCTGCCGGGATCATACCAACAATCATGGCCAAGGACGTCATAAGTATAGGCTTAAGCCTTGTTTTGCCTGCCAGGAGAAGAGCTTCTCTTATTGCCATTCCTTTATTCATGAGGGTGTTGGTATAATCCACAAGCAGTGTACCGTTTTTTGCAGCCAGACCGTCCAGCATAATCAGGCCAATCATGGACATGAGATTCAGGGTGTTGCTTGTCAAGAACAGTATAGGGATGGCCCCTATGAAACCTACCGGCAAAGCCAGTAGTCTAATCGCCGGTGTCAGGAAGGATTCATAGAGTACTACCAGTAACATATAAACCAAAACTATAGATAGGGCCAAAACCTTTAATAAGGCTGTAAAGGTTTCATCAAATTCCTTCTGCTCCGCTCCGTATGAAATACTGTAGCCCTGGGGCAGTTGCATTGCAGCCAATTTTTTTTGCAGTTCCCGGCTCAGATTACCCATAGTAAAGCCGTCTGCAATATTGCAGCTGACGGTTGTGACTCTTTGGCGGTCCTGCCGGTCAATAGCTGTAGGCGTATTAGTAAAGGCAATATCCGCTATCTGCCCAATGGGCACACTGACTCCGTTGCTGCCGGTAACCCACAGGTTTTTTATATCGTTTTCATCCTGGAGCTCTTCTTTATCCAGACGAACCCTTATATTATACTCTCCGTTGTTATACTTGATGGTTCCTGCTTTTATTCCCTCCAGGCCTGAGTTTATTGCATTATTAACATCCAAGGCAGATATGCCAAACTGTGCAGCCCTAGCTCGGTCAAGCCTAATACTGTAGCCCGGCTTCCCGTAGTCTGAAGTACTCCCCACATCGGTAGTCCCGGGCGTTTCTCGCAGAAGTACCGCTACTTTACGGGCAATTTCCTTGGTCACCTCAGGTTCAGGGCCTTTCACCCCGTAATTTATTGCTTTACTGTTGCTGTCTGAACTGTTGGGCATTACAAATACCACCTCAGCCCCATTAATGTTATCAGTAGTCCATTTTCTTAGTTCTTCTGTCACTTCCTTGTCAGAACGACTTCTGTTTTTCTTGTCTTCCAGCTTCAGAAAATAGGTGACCTTGTTGGGCTGATTGTCATTTCCGACTTGGATATAATAGAACTTCAGCTCCTTCAGAGTTTTTATTCTCTCTTCAAGCTGTCTAGCCTTTTCGTCTGCCTCCTTGAGGCTGGTTCCGGGAGTCAGGGCAAGATTTATGTTAATCTCTCCCTCGTCAGTGGCTGGCATGAATTCTGTTCCCACCAAGCCGGTAAATACCAGAGATAAACTCATGACCAACATTATTACCATCATCAAAAGTACTTTTTTTCTATGCTGAAGAGAATGCTTCAGAAGCTTTATATACCCATCCTCAAGTCTGGTTTCCAGCTTCCCGAATACTCTTTCCGAATGCTCCAATACTATATCGAAAATGCTCTTCCTGGCTTTTTTATAACCTTGAGGATGAAACATTCTTGAGGCCATAGCCGGAGTCACAGTGAAGCTTACCAGCAGTGAAAACAAAGTAGCCACCACAACCACCAGACCAAACTGTTTGAAATACTGGCCAACCATACCCGACATAAAGGCTATGGGGGCAAAAACTACTACATCCCCCAGAGTTATTGCAATCGCCGCCATACCTATTTCGCTTCTGCCGTCCCGGGCTGCTGTTATAGGATCCTTTCCCATTTTTAGATGTCGATGTATGTTTTCCAGAACAACCACGGAGTCATCAACCAGTATGCCTATGCAAAGGGCCAGACCCATTAAAGATAGTATATTGAAGGAAAATCCCAAGGCGTACATCATAAAGAAGGTGGCAACCAGAGAGGTCGGTATTGCTACCATGGCAATCAGGGTTGATTTCCACTGTCTCAGAAACACAAACAGTACTATACAGGTTGTAATTATGCCTTCAATCAGATTTCTTTTAGTCTCATTAAGAGCTGAAGTAATAAAAACTGATGAATCATGGATGGTTTTAACTTCAATGCCTTTAATAGAGTCCTTTATTTCAGCCAGAGCTTCTCTTGCCCTGGTACCGGTTTCCACCATGTTGGCTCCGGCCTGCTGCTGCACAAGTATGATTACGGCGCTTTGACCGTTGACTCTTATGAATTCCTTTTCCCGGGGATAACCCAGATCTACTGCCGCAATGCCTCCCAACCTCACATAGCCTTTGCCCGAGGGTATTCTTATATCCTCTATTTCCTCTGGATTTTTAGCCTCGCCGTTGATTGACACAATCCTATCCTGCTCAGGTTGGTTTATGATACCCCCAGGCAGCTTTATGTTTTCTGACTGAATCTGTCTGGAAATCTGGTCAAGAGTAACATTGTACAGATTAAGCTTTTCTTTATCTGCTCTTACCGTAAGCTCTTTTTTTATCGCACCATAAACAGTTACCCCGCCTATTCCCTGAACTCGTTCCAGTTTTTCCTTAATCTTGGCGGCGGCATTGTTTAGTTCCTCCTGCGATTGTCCGCCAGCAACTGAAAGTATCAGAATAGGTATCGCGTCAGGATTATATTTGAGTATGGCCGGCCTGGTTGCTTCCTTCGGAAGCTCCTCAATGACGGTTTCCACGGCTTTCTGAACATCCATAAAAGCAGTATTGACATCTGTATTGGCCTTGAATTTTAAAGTCACCCAGCCGGCTCCTTCAACGGCCGTGGAATTGATTTTGTCCAGTCCTGAAATATCAGCCACACTATCTTCAATACGCTTTAATATTTTTTCCTCTACAGCTTCTGCACTGGCTCCCGGATATTTGGAGGTTACCTGTATGATTGGAGTTTTGACTGTCGGAAACAGTTCCGAGCTGATTTTGAAGTAGCTTATCATGCCCATCATCAAGAAAAGCACCACCACCATACTCAGAGCAATCGGCTTATTAATTGAAATGTCCGTTATTTTCATTGTTCTTAGCTTTCCCCTCCCCTGTCTAATTTTCTTAAGCCCCTTCTGCTTAAATAGCTCAACTAGAGAATGATAGGCCCGATTATTTTGGCAGGGCTCAATATGCATAGTATTAGTCTGGCTGAATTACGACCTCTCCCAATAAGTTGATTACTTTCATTACAATAGGCTACGCCCATGGGCCTAGTCATTTCTTTATATGTTAATTGATCAGGTTAGCAGAGCACATCGCCTATAAGCCGGATTCACAATAAGCCCTGAGTATTATTTTATGATTGATGGAATCCTTCCCGAGACCGATTTACAATGAATGCCATAATGATTTAAGCTGTAATGAAATGTAGCTATAGGAGGAATAAATATGCGGCGCTTTGATCGTTATCCCTTTAACAGCCTGCTTTGGAGGTTTACGTTGTCCTATGTAGCCGCTTCACTATTGGCGGTAATAGTGCTCGAACTGACGGGACTGGCTTATTCTTTAAACCAGCAATTAGAATATATAAAAACGAATGGTTTGCTTAGAGATGTAGAAACAGCCGCCAGCTGGTTTGTTGTTCCGCTGCAAGCTACATCCCCGGATATTGCCACGGTTCGCAAGCTTATGCTGGAACCGGTCAGTGATTTGGTAACATTTATTGAGCTGGGTCCGGCTAAATTGCAAGTACTAACTCGCGAAAACCAATGGCTAACATCAGTAGTCACTGACCCCGACGGTAAGATTCTGGTAGGAGATCCAGATCTGCGGTGGCCGGAAGGAAGAGATCTACGGGAACTGTTAACTCCAGATGAAAAACCAATAGTCGCCCAGGCACTTCAGGGACACAGTTCAGGACTGATTTTATCAAACGGTTTGATGCAGTTTGTTTCTATAGCTGCAGCTCCAGTTAAATGTGCCAATGGAAAAAAGGTAGGCATGTTATATGCCAGGCTGGAGCTTCCTTTGCTTGGCATGGCAGCAGCAGTTTTTAAAATTTTACTCTTGCCCGTAACCTTAATTATAGGATTGGGGGCAGTGTTAATCGGCTTGATTTACGGTGCGCTGTTTTCTCGAAGATTCACACGCAGATTTAAGACCTTCTCAGATACAACCATGTCCTGGAGTAAAGGTGATTTCCGCTGTATGATCGCCGATAATTCAGATGACGAACTGGGACAGTTGGGAACCCGCTTAAACCAAATGGCTGTAGAATTGCATGACTTGCTTTTACTGCGCCAAGAGGTAGCTACAATGGACGAACGCACCCGAATGGCTCGTGAACTGCATGATACCGTAAAGCAAAAGATGTTTGCCATTTCTTTGCAGCTTGGTGCTGCCCGCTCGCTAATTCCTAAGGATTCTGTCGCCGCCCTGCTCAGGTTGAATGAGGTTGAAAAGATGGCCCAGATGGTACAGGATGACCTGAATGCGCTTTTACAGGAATTACGTTCACCAAATGGGAGGATCAGCCTGGCCGGTACGCTGAAAAGAATGGTGGAAAAATGGTCCTGGCAAACCGGCATAAACTGTGGGCATTTTGTTGTTGCCCCTGAACTGGTTCCGACTTCTGTTGTCCATGAATTGACCAAGGTTATCAACGAAGCTTTAACCAATACCGCCAGACACAGCCAGGCCTCGTCGGTTACTATGGAAATGACGATTAACCAAGATAAGTTAATACTGGTATTTACCGATGATGGAGTAGGGTTTATTCCAGCTGCCGGTAATACGTCCGGGATGGGGCTGGATAACATGCGTCACCGGGTGGAAGCTCTTCCCCAAGGTCGTTTTGAACTGTTCAGCCAGCTAGGCTACGGAACCAGCATAAAAATCCAATGCGGAGGTATTCTTAGTGATGATGGAAACAAGTGAAGACCAAATTACATTAGTCATAGCGGATGATCATCCACTGGTTCGGCAGGGCATCAGGGCCTATCTGGAAACTCAAGCCGACATGGAACTGGTCGGTGAAGCTTCCTCGGGGCAGGAAGCACTAAGCTTGTGTTCGGAGCTGGCACCGGATGTCCTGATTATGGATCTGCTTATGCCTGGAATGAAGTGTGTTGATGCCTGCCGCCAAATAAAGAATGTCAGTCCGCGAACCCAGATACTAATCCTCACTTCTTATGACAATAAGGAATTTATTCTTCCTGTTATACAGGCCGGGGCAATATCTTACTTGTTAAAAGATGTTACGCCGACAGCTCTCGCCGATGCCATTCGCCGTGCCTTCCGGGGAGAAACTACGATTCATCCTCAGGTAGCTGCTCAACTGGTGAACAGCCTGCAACATGGCCAAGCAGAGAATATAAACCCCTTCGCTGGCCTGAGCGAACGAGAAATTGAAGTCTTGAAACTAGTAGCAGATGGCTGCTCCAATGCAGATATAGCCAATAAACTGATAATTAGCGAAAAAACAGTTAAGTCCCACGTAAGTAATGTTTTAAGCAAGCTTCACCTGGCTGACCGTACCAAGGCCGCTGTATATGCATGGCGAGAAGGTTTGATGGGTGTTGATAATAATACCAACAAATAATGATTTATGTGTGGGACGTTATCAGCCGCCTTTCTCTAGGGGTTAGGGTAGTGGGGATTCAACAAAGGTATTGATGTTATTCCCATAAAATGGATTTGTGTTGTGTTATAATATACCCAGAAGAAAAGTTGAGGATTACTGAAACAAGCGTGAACGCGTTTGCGAATTCTTAAAGTATATTACTAGCTCTGAATCCATCGGAAATATGTCACATTGGAAATGAGCAAGCAGGGTTGGCGAATATATTAAAGGAATTGGTCAATAATGATGGAATATAAAGTCTAGTATATTAAGGGAGGGTAGCCTGTGTTAAATCACGTATCGATGAAAAACTATGGGCCTCTTAGAGATTTAAAATGGGACGACTTGCAGAGCATCAATTTAATAATTGGTGAGAATAGTAGTGGTAAATCATTTTTGCTCAAGGCACTATACTCTTCTATGCGCACTATAGAAGAATATAGGCGCGGAGATGACAAACGCACAGAAATGGAGATATTAGCAGAAAAGCTGTATTGGACCTTCCAAACTGAAAAAATAGGAGATCTGGTTTCTAAGAGTGCAAGTGAAGCTCTTTTCTTTGAGATAAGCCTTGAAAATAGAGAATTCTCCTATTCATTTGGCAAGGACACCAGCAAACAGATTCAAACGCTACGGAATCAGACTTTACCCCGGCCATATAATTCGATTTTTCTACCATCTAAAGAAGTCCTTTCTCTCTATCATATTATTTTAGAATCCCGTGAAAAGGATAGACTATTTGGTTTTGACGACACCTATCTTGATTTAGTACGGGCTCTAGCTTTGCCTAGAAAAGGCGGAAAGAATTATGTTGAATTTGCTGATTCAAGAAAAGCACTGGAAAAAATATTAGATGGCAAAGTGGAATATGACGAAGCCTCTAAACGATGGCTATTCAAGAAAGGTCATCAAAAATTTGCCATCGGGGTTACCGCCGAGGGAATAAAAAAAATTGCCATACTGGATTCTCTTTTGGCTAATCGTTATCTGGAACCGAATTCTATTATTTTTATTGATGAGCCGGAATCAGCTTTGCACCCAGCTGCAATTTCGGATTTTATGGACATCATAGCGGTTCTAGCAGAACGGGGCATCCAATTTTTCCTGGCTAGCCATTCTTATTTCGTAATTAAGAAGCTATGTTTGATTGCCAGACAAAAAAATATGTCCATCCCGCTTATATCTTTGCATAATACTGAGGATCAAAAAGTGCAATATGATGATTTGCAGGATGGTGTTCCTAATAATCCGATTATAAATGAATCCATACGATTGTATGAGGAAGAAATAGCTGGGGTATTAGGCTAATGGCAGTGATAATTCAAGAATCAGGTATGAATTTTGGACCATTTATGGACGAGCATTGCTTTTGGATTGAAGACTCAGCAGTATATAGAAAATTACAAACCGGGGTAAAAATAGCTGAATTTTTGTTGCTACAACCTGACCAAAATTCACTTTTTGTGCTGGAAGCAAAAATAAGTTCCCCCAACCCGGCAAATGGAGAATCTCGATATAGATTTGATGATTACATAACGGAAATTGCTGAAAAATTATTAAATGCTTTAACATTAGGAGTGGCACTCTGTTTTGAACGTCATGAAGATAGCAACAACGAAGTTCCAATCGGCTTTAAAGGTCTTGCTTTTGATACTTTGAAAATCAAACTAATCTTGGTTATTAAAGATCATACGGCGGAATGGCTTTCTCCGGTAAATGATGCTCTAAAAAGGAAACTTGCTGCTACGATCAAAACTTGGCCCCTGGACGTTATTGTCCTAAATGAATTATTGGCACATAGACATGGATTGCTGGTCAATATGATGACATGAAGAGTAGAGTTTGATATATTGGTGGTGAAATATGACATTACAGCAACTAAAATATGCAATTGAAGTTGCCAAATCTGGTTCAATCAACATCGCTGCTAAAAAGCTTTTTGTTTCTCAGCCCAGCCTTTCCAAGGCAATTAGAGAGCTTGAAGCAGAAATAAATAAAACCATTTTTGAGCGTACCAATCGAGGTATTAGTGTTACTGTTGAGGGTGCGGAATTTTTAGCTTATGCTCGGCAAATAATTGAACAAACAGAATTACTGGAAAAGCGATATCTGAATGCGAAACCCTCGGCACAGCATTTTTCGGTATCGACCCAGCATTATGCTTTTGCAGTTAACGCGTTCGTTGACTTGGTAAAAAAATATGGTATTGATGAGTATGACTTTACTCTGAGAGAAACCAAAACCTATGAAATTATAGAAGACGTAAAAAATCTTCGCAGTGAAATAGGTATTTTGTACATAAACGAGTTCAATTCAAAGGTGCTAAACAAACTGTTTAAGGAAAACAACCTCAAATTTACTAAACTATTGGCAGCCCAACCGCATGTGTTTATCAGCATAAAAAACCCTCTTGCCAAGCAAAACAAGGTTACTCTCGCGGATTTAGAAGATTATCCTTACCTGTCCTTTGAACAGGGCGAATATAATTCCTTTTACTTTTCAGAGGAGATTCTGAGCACTCTTTCGCATAAGAAAAATATTAAAGTAAGCGATCGAGCAACCCTTTTCAACTTATTAATAGGTTTAAATGGATACACCATCTCAACAGGAATTCTAAGCTCTGATTTAAATGGGAATGACATCATTGCTGTGCCATTGGATCTTAACGAGGAGATAACTGTAGGTTGGATTTCCCACAAGAACATTAACCTTAGTCAACTCGCAATGATTTATATTGATGCCTTAAATGGTATTATTAAAGACAACTAGTACAGCCTTCTATCGAATTCAATAATAGGAAAATAATTTCAATAAACAACAATCAAAGGTGCCAACGGAGGGACGTTCTTTTTGTTGGCTATTTTTTATTGGTTTGATATAATGGTAAAAAATATTTGGAGTGTTTGTGAAAATGAGGAGACCAAGAGAGCGGAGCGAAAGTGGCGTTTACCACGTTATTTTGCGGGGAATCAACCGACAGGATATCTTTTACGACAATGACGATTATCAACGTTTTTTAGAAACGATAGATCAGATGAAATCGGAAGATCAGTTTGTGGTTTACGGATACTGCCTAATGACGAACCATATTCATCTGCTGGTTAGAGAAAACACCGATACGATATCGCGTATCATGAGCCGGATCGGCACCAGCTATGCCTGGTGGTATAACCAGAAATACGGGCGAAGCGGTCACGTCTTTCAAGGCCGTTACAGAAGCGAATGCGTTGAAAACGACGACTACTTGTTAACGGTAATCCGCTACATACACAACAATCCGGTCAAAGCTGGAATGGTTCAAGAACCGGAAAATTATCGATGGAGCAGTATCCATGCTTATTATGGAACCAGGGAGTATCTGTACGGATTAAGCGAACCAAGTTTCGCCTTGGGCGTTATTAATCAAGACCGAGAGAAATCAATACAGGCATTTCAAGAATTCATGAAGCGAGAAAATGAAGATAAATGCCTGGAATATGAGGTCAAATACCGTAAGACCGATAGCGAAGTCAAAACAGAGATTGACAAATTGATGAGCGGTGAACCAATCGGAAGGCTTCAAGGCATGGAAAAGGCAAAACGAAACGAGATTTTGAGAAAAATCAAAACAATCGACGGCGTATCGCTAAGACAGATTTCCCGAGTTACCGGGATGAGTGTAGATATTGTTTTCAATGCCTAGTCTTTAGCCAACAAAAAGAACGTCCCCCCTGTTGTTGCCCCCTGTTGTTGGTTCCCCTGTTGGTTTGTTGGTTTACCGTGATTATTTGGTCCTAAAATGACGGGAACCACAATTACACATTTGCTACACTACTTTTGGAAGGATGGTTTAAGGTTGGATTGGTTAAAACGTATGAATATGGTATTAGATTACATAGAAACGCATTTGGAAGATGAAATTGACTTTAATGAAATAGCTTCAATTTCAGCATGCACTGCTGGTCTGTTCCAAAGGATATTTGCTAATATAACAGGAATACCGTTATCGGAGTATATTCGTCGCAGACGTTTGACAAAAGCAGCTTTTGAGCTGAAGATTTATAATGGTAAGATTATTGATATTGCTATGAAGTATGGTTATGAATCATCAGATGCTTTTAAAGTAGCATTTAAACGTTTACATGGCATTACACCTACAGCTGCACGTTCGCCAGAGGTCACGCTTAAATCCTTCCCTCGACTGTCCTTTACACTATCAATAAAAGGAGATATTGAGATGAATTATCGTATCGTAAAAAAGGAAGCTTATGAAGTCACAGGTAAAGCTATTGTCACTTCCCAGGAGAATAATCAAATTCCACAGCTTTGGGCTAATTGTTGGAAAGATTGCACAGTTAACAAATTATATGAAATTGGAGACTGCAATTCACTGCTGGGGATATGCTATGATGCTAAAAGTGATGGAACATTTAGCTATATGGCAGGAATTGAAACCAAAGGTGCTATTGCTGAAGATATGGAAACTATCACAATTCCAGCTTCTACATGGGTGGTGTTTGAATCTGTTGGTGCTATGCCAAATGCAATACAGAATGTGTGGAAACGCATTTTTGCTGAGTTTTTCCCCGAAAGCATATACAAGCATGCTGGTACACCAGATCTTGAGGTCTATTATGAAGGTGATAATTCAGCAGAGGATTACCGTTGCGAAGTATGGGTACCAGTTGTTGAAAAATAGTTTGGTTTTGTTATTATATTGGTACAATAATTTACAGCAAATTTCCTTAGTGCCGTTTTATGCCTCAGAGAGGAATGGATCTTGATATGAATAAAGTTGAGAATAATGAAGAGTAGAGCTTAAGATAGGTGGTAAAACAATGACCTTACAGCAACTAAAATATGCAATTGAAGTTGCCAAATCTGGTTCAATCAACATCGCTGCTAAAAAGCTTTTTGTTTCTCAGCCCAGCCTTTCCAAGGCAATTAGAGAGCTTGAAGCAGAAATAAATAAAACCATTTTTGAGCGTACCAATCGAGGTATTAGTGTTACTGTTGAGGGTGCGGAATTTTTAGCTTATGCTCGGCAAATAATTGAACAAACAGAATTACTGGAAAAGCGATATCTGAATGCGAAACCCTCGGCACAGCATTTTTCGGTATCGACCCAGCATTATGCTTTTGCAGTTAACGCGTTCGTTGACTTGGTAAAAAAATATGGTATTGATGAGTATGACTTTACTCTGAGAGAAACCAAAACCTATGAAATTATAGAAGACGTAAAAAATCTTCGCAGTGAAATAGGTATTTTGTACATAAACGAGTTCAATTCAAAGGTGCTAAACAAACTGTTTAAGGAAAACAACCTCAAATTTACTAAACTATTGGCAGCCCAACCGCATGTGTTTATCAGCATAAAAAACCCTCTTGCCAAGCAAAACAAGGTTACTCTCGCGGATTTAGAAGATTATCCTTACCTGTCCTTTGAACAGGGCGAATATAATTCCTTTTACTTTTCAGAGGAGATTCTGAGCACTCTTTCGCATAAGAAAAATATTAAAGTAAGCGATCGAGCAACCCTTTTCAACTTATTAATAGGTTTAAATGGATACACCATCTCAACAGGAATTCTAAGCTCTGATTTAAATGGGAATGACATCATTGCTGTGCCATTGGATCTTAACGAGGAGATAACTGTAGGTTGGATTTCCCACAAGAACATTAACCTTAGTCAACTCGCAATGATTTATATTGATGCCTTAAATGGTATTATTAAAGACAACTAGTACAGCCTTCTATCGAATTCAATAATAGGAAAATAATTTCAATAAACAACAATCAAGATTCAGGGTTAATTTATTATTGCTCGTTATAGCTAATGACTATAACGAGCAATAGTTTTTTAGCCTTACTCTATAAGCGGCATTAATTGCTATGATTAGTCTTAACAAATTCATTGCTGAAGGAACTGGAATTATGAGAACCTCAATTATAGGTTATCCGTTTATAGGTATGCCATAGATTAATCTGTGGTAAGAATTATTAGAATTATAGGGAGGGAATACAGATGAATATTAAAGAAAGACCATTAATTTTCGATGGTGCCATGGGAACATATTATGCCACTATTTCTAACAATCCATTATCAAAATGTGAACTGGCCAACATTTATGACAGAAATACTATTTTAAATATACACCAAGAATATATAAACGCCGATTGCCACGCGATTAAAACCAATACCTTTGGGGCTAATAGAATAAGTCTGGAATGTGGTTTCAATAAAGTCAAAGAGATTATTACCCAAGCCTATAATATTGCCCAAGAAGCTGCCAATGGTACTGACGTTCTGGTTTTTGCTGATATTGGACCAATACCAATTCTGGAAATGCCGAAATTGAGGCAGGAATATCAAGCCATTGTGGATGTATTTCTGGAGTTGGGGGCAAATAACTTTATTTTTGAAACCTTTAGCAGTGATGAATGTTTGGTGGAACTTTCTGCATATATCAAGGAGAAGAATCCGCAGGCCTATATTTTGACCCAATTTGCCGTTACTCCGGAGGGGTTAACGAGAGGTGGTAAATCCGGTCAGACACTCATAGAAAAATTAGTGCTGACATCCACTATTGATGCCTGTGGCTTTAACTGCATTTCTGGTCCATATCATTTATTGCAGTATATTAAAACGCTCAATCTGGAGAGTAAAAAGATATCGGTTATGCCCAATTCCGGGTATCCAACCATAATAAACAATCGTATTTTCTTTGATAATACCGCTGAATACTTTGCTGCCCAAATGGTGGAGATAGTCAAACAAGGTGCGGGTATTATAGGTGGTTGCTGCGGTACAACACCAGAATTTATCAGACAAACGGTTGCCAGGCTAAAGGATTTATCTCCCGATAATATTATGCCTAATAAGTCAGTTCCGAAAACTCAAATGGAAAAATTAACAGTTAAAAATCTTCTCTTAGAAAAAATCCAGAATGGAAAAAAGATTATTGCGGTAGAATTAGATCCTCCCGCCAATACTGAAATAGGCTTTTTTATGGATAGTGCCAAGAGTCTTAAGGAACAGGGAGTTGATGCCATAACTATTGCTGATTGCCCGATGGCCAGGGCCAGGGTGGATAGCAGTCTGCTTGCCTGCAAGCTGAAAAGAGAACTTGATATCACTGCGATTCCTCATATGACTTGTCGGGACAGAAATATTAATGCCACCAAGGCATTGCTTTTGGGACTAAATATTGAGGGGATAAATAATGTTTTAGTGGTAACCGGCGATCCTATACCATCAGCCCAACGTGACGAAGTTAAAGGAATATTTAGTTTCAATTCTGCAATCCTGGCCAACTATATTACCAGTTTAAATGGTACAATATTTTCCAATCCTTTTAATGTTTGCGGTGCTTTAAACGTTAATGCAAGAAATTTTAACAGTCAACTGGCCAATGCCAAAAGGAAAATGGAAAATGGAGTAACTATGTTTCTAACCCAGCCTATCTTAACCGAAAAGGCCATGGAGAATCTAAAAATTGCCCGCCAGGAGTTAACTGCCAAAATATTAGGCGGAATCATTCCGATTGTAAGCTATGGCAACGCCTGTTTCATGAATAATGAGATATCGGGAATAAATGTTTCTGAGAAGATTATTGAACGATACCAGAACATTTCAAAAGAAGAAGCCAGTCAGCTGGCAATTGCAATATCTACGGAAATAGCTCAAGAAATCGCTCCTTATGTTGATGGATATTATCTTATTACACCGTTTAAAAGAATTGATATCGTTTCAGAAATCATTAAAAATATCATGTCTAGGTGAACTGAACCAACAAAAACAGACATTGAGAAAATACCCCCAATCGTAGGATAATAAACCAAGGATTGGGGGTATCATTATGTCGGGAGAAAAAGGAAAATACAACCAAAATCTCTCTATTATAAATGTTAAGAGAAACTCCATCTTTCAGGCGTAGTAATATATGAAAGGGATTTGAAGGGAGGTGGAGGCTTTGGAATATTCGCAGGTTGATTTTGTTCGAGGGATAAGAAACAAGGATTCAGCCGCTTATGAGTACATGATAGGCAAGTATACGAAGACGATTTACTGCCTGGCTTACAATATTCTGTCGGAATCGCACAGCAAGGAAGACATAGAGGAATGCGTAGCTGATGTTTTTCTTGATGCCTGGATTAAGATTGCCGAGTTCAATGAAGAGCAGGCGAACTTCAGAACATGGCTGCTTATTCTGACTAAGTACAAGGCGCTAACATACAGACGCAAGAAACGCCTGAGCAATATCGTGGATATTGCGGATGTCGAGGTAACGGACGACATCAATCTGGAAAAGCAGGTAATCCTGAGACAGGATCAGGAACAGGTAATGGAAATAATAAATTCCTTTCAAAAGACCGACCGGGAGATATTTGTCAGAAGGTTCTTTCTGGGTGAAAAGATCAATGATCTTGCGAGAGTCTTCAATCTGTCCCGGGCTGCCATCGATAACAGGCTGCTGCGGGGAAGAAAGATCATAAAGGAGGGTTTGCACTATGAATGAAGACAAAATGATCGCTATCTTGAGCAATCTTGACGATGATCTGATAGAGAAGGAGATAGAAAATCTTATGGACGGAGTTGAATGCGATATGGAATCGATAGACAGAAAAGCCCATCAAGCACTTGAAAAGTACAACAGAAAAACGAAATCCAGAAAGTTCCTGCCGTATGCAGCAGCGGTTTGCTTATGCTTTATATGTATCAATACGGTGTATGCCGATGAGATATCCCAGGCGGTTAAGAGCTTTTTCAATAAGACCCCTGTATATTCAACCATGGTGGACGGCGGGGCGTATTACTTGAAGGACAGACTTGTATTGGATGACAACCTGGCTATCGACAGCATCATGGTTTCCGAAGGCAGACTCGATATGGAAATAAATTCGAAGCTCGGCATTGAAGTTCTTGACGATATAAAAATAACACCGAAGGATGTTCCGGATGCTAAATATGCTCAATATGTCATGGGCGGCTATTCTGAGAATGGCAACAATAAGTATTTCTTCAGTTTTATGAATGGCAAAGAAAACAACAATAATATCAAACCATTCAAAGCCTTTGATTTGCTGGTGGGCGGCAAAACATATGCGGTCATTCTAGATGAGGCAAAGAGCCTTGACGGCACCCAAAAGCTGTCTGCCAGCGAAGCAACATCAAACAACATTGACATGGTCACTGTCGGTGCGAATAGCATAGAGAAAAACGGCAAGCAGGCTGTTCAGCTAATTGCATCTTTTAAAAATAAAGATATGAAACTCAATAGATTCGGCCAGCCGGTCGATACAACCGTCAAGAATGTAGTTGAGAATGTGGGTAACGGCATTGAAGCGACTGGAACCGGGTCAAGGACAGCAGATATCTATGCGACTGATAAAAGCGGTACCAAGTACAAACTGGAAGTTCCGGCTGATGCCAAGGCTGCGCCCGTAACTACTTTTGAGACAAGCGCGTCAAAAGACAGCCAGCTTACGATTAATCTGCCTGCTCTGCTGGCGACTTATCAAAAGCCCGTCGGTAGCTTGAGAATAAACATTCCCAAGGATGGCGAAACAATCCTCAATCATGATGTGGATCTAATCGCTCAGAAGGCAGTAGCCAAGAGCATTAAAAGGCTTTCTCCGAAATCAGCAGAGCTCGTATTCCAGCTCAACACAGGAGCCGAGAAATATGTCAGCATCAGATCCTTCCAGGTGCACGACAAGGACATGAAGAAGATTTCTTCAGAATTTAGCGGTGACACGGCTGTCATGACTATTGAGTTCGACAAGGCTGTCGATGCCCTTGATCTGGAAATCTCCTGGCCCAGTTTCGTTATGAACGGTAACTGGACGATCAATATGAAATAAACGATAAGGAAAACAGGAGGAAATAAGGCAGTGTGAAAAGCCTTGGTACTTAGAAACTACAAATATTGATTTTAAATGTGGTTCAAAAACAATAAATAGTGGGCTGGATTCGGCTTTAATATGCTCCCCCTTAAAATAACAGGTAATTAGAATTAAACCTGTTACGGAAGGGGGAGCATATCGGTATTAACTGGCTTCTTTAGGTTGGGTCTTTATCATTAGTTTGGTATAATGGTAAAAAATACCTGGAGTGTTTGTTTAGGATGAGGCTTATAGGAGAGCGGAGCAAAAGAGAATTGCTCAGTTGGATTACGAGGAACCAATCGACAGGAAACGTATTATTCTATTTTCCTTTATGTATCCTGCTAGTAGGGATTATAATACATATTGTAGGTTTGTTTAATTTAATAAATAAAGAAACTTATTCTTTATGGAATATCTGGGTGGATGTTTCAATGTTATTTATCGACATATCGGCTTTTTATGGCCTCTTGACTAATAAAAAGTGGGGTTATTATGAATCCATTGCAATTTTTATGATTTTCGGGTTAGTACAGTTGATTCTAGGTGTTTTTTCAATTGCAACGCGGGGTAATATACCCTTTGAGATTCAGAATCTTGGAGCCCTTATTGTTTGTCTTATTGCAGCCATATGCTTATGCTTAAATAACTATAAATTTGTTGATAGATCATATGATAAAGAAATAATTTAGTATTTGGGGTTAAAATAATATGAATAGAACAGTGTTAATAACCGGAGGCGCCAAAGGAATAGGAAAAGCAATATCGGAAGTTTTTGCCCAGAATAACTATAATGTAGTGATAAATTATTTTAGCTCAGAGAAAGCTGCCCGCGAGTTAGAAAAAGTTCTATTAGAACAAGGATTCTCTGCCCTTGCAGTATGTGCTGATGTAACCAAAAGAGGTGAAATAGAGAAACTTATTGATACTGTTCAGGGGGCTTTTGGTTCAATTGATGTTTTAGTAAATAATGCAGGTATCTCCCAGAATAAACTTTTCACTGATACTACCGAAGAAGAGTGGGACACAATGATAAATGTCCATCTCAAAGGTATGTATAATTGCAGCCAAATGGTTGTGCCCGAAATGGTTAGAAAAAAGCAAGGCAAAATCATCAATATTTCTTCAATATGGGGCATGGTTGGTGCTTCATGCGAGGTCAGCTATTCTACAGCCAAGGCCGGAATGATAGGCTTCACCAAAGCTTTGGCCAAAGAATTAGGTCCTTCCAATATTCAAGTAAACTGTGTGGCACCGGGTGTAATAGATACTGATATGATGGACTCCTTCACCGAGGAAGAGAAGGGCATACTGATTGAGAAAACACCACTAATGAGGTTTGGTAAAGCCGAAGAAATTGCCAATTTGGTATTCTATCTGGCCCAACCTGGAGCTGATTTCATTACCGGTCAAGTGATTAGCTCGAATGGCGGATTTGTTATATAGATTTAGGGGCTTGTCTTTATACATCAAATATTTTGACGGCGACTGTTTGGTAGGTTGGTTTACAAAGTGGTTATGGTCACTAGTAGATAGAAGAATAAAACACAAACCTCCGATCAAGGTGTAGATTAACTCTTGGCTGGAGGTATTTTATTTTGTAAATAAAAAGTAAATATCTGTTGACACTTGGAGGTTACAGATGTAAACTGTAGCAAGGTTACATCTGTAACTTTGAAGGAGGAGTTAGATATGAAGTCGTTAATTTCAAAGATAACTGATTCAGAAGTTGAAGTATTGCGTGTATTATGGGAAGCAGGCCGGGAGCTTCCTATTGCTGATATTAGAAAAACACTGGAGCGGACAAGCAAATGGGAAACCTCTACAATAAAAACCTTGCTGCGCAGACTCTGTGAAAAGGGTGTAGTTTTAGCGACTAAAAAAGAGGTGTTCTATTACCGACCTGCGGTTAGTGAGGCAGAGTATAACGATCATACTACCCAAAGCTTAATTGACCGTTTGTACTCTGGCAGTGCCAAAAATCTTGTGGCGTCTCTCTTAGGAAGTAAAAAGCTTAATGATCTAGACATTGAAGAACTGCGCACGCTATTTAAGGTAGGTGATAGAGATGAATGAAACGATTAAGCTAATACTATCGCTTTCTTTATCAGGCAGTATTTTAGCGGTATTGATATTTGCTCTGAAGCCTCTTATAAGGCACAAGTTATCCAAGTCGATACAATACTACATATGGATTGTGGTCTTACTAAGATTTATAATCCCCTTTTCCTTTGAAGGGAGCATTATGAATGATGTGTTTTATAGCAGCAGTCCGGTGGAGATAAGCTCTCCAGGAAATATTCAGCTAATGCCTGGTGCAGGGGATAATGCTAAAAGTTCATTTACATTGCCGAATGTTCGGGAAAACGTAACTAATGGTGTCTATAATGGCGATGCTGATCATAGTAGATATTTTATAGATTTATTTTATCAATATGCTTTATACCTTTGGCTGCTTGGCATAATAATAGCGCTTACCGCTAATTTAATTGGATATGTTCGGTTTTTAAAATACCTAAAACCGGCCAATAAGCCTGCAACTGATGAACAAAACAGAGTTTTAACTGCTCTGTTGAATGGGCGAAATAATGTGAGACTGGTACGTAATCGTTTTGTCACCACCCCAATGCTTATAGGAATACTAAAGCCTTTCATCATAATTCCAGATATTAATTTTGATGGAGAGCAGCTTAAAAACATTTTGCTTCATGAGGTTTCACATCTTAGACGATTTGATATAGCGGTAAAGTGGCTGACGATGTTAGCTGCATCAATCCACTGGTTTAACCCAATTATGTATTTTGTTAAAAAAGAAATTAATCATGCGTGTGAATTGTCTTGTGATGAAGCGATTATTAAAAACTTTAATCCAGCAGAAAAACAAGCTTATGGTAATACATTAATAGCTGTTGTAGCAGAGCATAAATATCCTGTTGGGGTGTTGCAGGCAACAATGTGTGAAGAGAAAGAAACTCTTACAGAAAGGCTTTTGGCTATTATGAAGTATAGTAAAAAGTCTAAAGCTATTATGCTAATGTCAATAGCGCTAGTAGTTGCAGTAATCAGTGGCGCCGTAATGCTGGGCGGATATAATGGTAAAATCAACTCAAAGGTTTCTAACGAGCAGGAACATATCAGGGATAATTTTTATCAAACGGTAAATTATAATTCCGGCCAAGATTTACTAAGCTTCACCATACCTAAAACAATACCGGAAGGCTATAAGTTCTATCTCCACGTTAGCGGACGTATGTTCATGGGTGATAAATCTAACGGTATGAGCTTTCATGCTTTTGATGAAGAAACTCAAAACTACAGCTGGGAAGGGGGAAAAACCTATACCTACTCTTTGAAATCGGAAAATTTGGATGAGTGCATGTTAGTCTTTGGTTTAATAGATGTGAATAATCAGGAGCTTTTATATGCTATACATATTTCTCCTGATGGAACAAAAAGACTTGATAACACAGCTACATCGAACCTTAAAATTAATGATTTGCTTTCTCAAATTATGTCCTCACCCAAGGAATCTTCAAATCCTGCGGACTATATTGATGCACATAAAGTGGAATATGAGCTTATTTTAAAAATGGATATAGAAGCACTGCCGTATCTTTTTTCGGAGTTTGAAAAAGGCAGCCAAACAGGGTTGAAAGGACATATTATGGAAAACTTATGCAGGAAAATTTTGGGGGGAGAAGACATAAAATATGCCAGCCAAGATCCACAGGACTGGTATGATACTTACAAGGTTTATATACGAAGACAACTAGAGAAAAACTCTTATGAATCTGTAAAGAAAAACAATCCCAAGGGCTCGATTGTGCTGGATTTAAAATCAAATGACGTGGTAGTGTATTTTGCCGACGGGCAGGTGGAAATTACAGGTCGAAAGCTTGCGTATAAGGCCACGAATTTATCTCCTGTACATATAAAAAGAGGTACATCACTAGATGAACAAATGATGCACCGTGCAGTTGTTTTTTATGAAGCAGTGTTTGCCCGAGATCTTGACACCGTAAATAGAATGGCAAATGAGCGATTAAATGATCAGCTGAAAAGATGGGCAGATAATGCGCCTGAAAAGTATGATTATTCGGCAATGCCTATAATGAAGCTTGACACCTATACAGATGTTGCCTTCCCAACTGGAATTTCAGCGCCCAAGCCTCACCCTGAAAAGTCCGATAAATATATGGTAGCGCTTACTATATCAAAAGACGTCGAGGTTCAAGTATATTTTGGTATATCCCCAGACGGGAAACCACTTGTAGAGGGCTTTACAATAATCAAGGGAGGAATAGTTCAAAATATTGTTTCTAGCTTTACTACGACGTTCCCGCTTGCACAACAAAAACGTCAGACGGTGTCACCCGGATAAAATCACTACCATATTGGGAATAAGCTCCGCTCTATATCCAACCATCAAATCTTTTCTTTTTTTCTTCGTCATGGAAAAAGGATTTATCCTCCTCATTTGTCGAAAGGCCGTATGAATTTTGGTGTCTTTGCTGGTATTCCGCGAATCTACGAGTTGCTGTAGCCTCGCCTTGACGAAGGGCTAAGGCGGTTTTAGCTCGTTCCTCATCCGAATGAATTCCGGCCAGGAATCCCATACAGCGATCATCACCAGAAATATAAAAGCCCAATTCCCTAGCCCGTTGTGTCCAATATAGGTTTTCATCCGTGGAACCGTAGGCCGTCAGGGTGGAACGTCCCTTGGAGGTCATGCTTCCTTCATTTTTGGCATCAACTGGCTGGGTGGCATTCACCATAATATCCTTGAATTTATCGAAACTCATTTTGTTACCATAGAATGTTCCCAGGGTAATGTAATGATATTTAAGTGAACTTATTGAAGCGGCACTGTTTACATCAAAAGGAATGCTCATATGATTATCCTTCCTTTCTAAATTATGGAGAGGTGCTTTTTACGCTATTACAGCGAAGTCCAATTAATCAGACATGCTATTCCAGGAATTATGATAAGAGTCTAGTAACATAAGAATTCAAATTGCGGGTTTCTTCTTATTTATCATTGGTTCCCTCCTTCTCGATATGACTCATCCCACTTAATATATCGATGACAAAGTTGGAAAACTTTAGGCTATGTGATTTAGTCAAGGTAATGAAGAACTTAGCTTTATCGAGAATGGAGTAAACCATAAGAAGGATTCTCTAAGATTATTTGGCGAGTTATAGAAAATGAAAAACACTATTTGTATTAGCTCTATTATTTGATAAAATAGAAAATATATTGCTAAATATAATTTCAGAACTTAAATCGTCGTTGCAGATATGCCATTAAGGAGGTGAAAGTTGTGATCGTAGCCGATTGCTTATTTTGTAAAATCATCTCTAAGGAAATAAAATCAGACATAGTTTATGAAGATGAAAGGCTATTAGCCATAAAAGATATTAATCCGGCAGCACCGGTACATCTATTAATTATTCCTAAGATTCATGTTGCTTCGCTAAACGAGGTTGGTATAGAGGATGTAGAGATATTGGGGCATATACAGCTCTTGGCGTCGCGTCTGGCCGAAGAATCAGGTCTTAGCGAGCGGGGTTATCGACTGGTGAATAACTGCGGAGAATGGGGAGGGCAGTCTGTTTTTCACCTGCATTATCATTTGCTGGGCGGAAAACAAATGGGTTGGCCCCCCGAATAATCTTGACTTGGACCTATTAGGAATTGTACAATATAGTGGTGTTTATACAGCCCGGTCAGGTGAGGGGAGGGATATAATGAGCGAAGTAAAAGTAGGAAAAAACGAATCCCTAGACAGTGCTCTGAAGAGGTTTAAGCGTACCTGTCAGAAATCTGGGGTTATGCAGGATATTAGAAAACATGATCACTATGAAAAACCTAGTATAAAGAAAAAGAAGAAATCAGAAGCTGCCCGTAAAAAGAAAAAGTTCTAATCTAAGTTGGGGGGGTGTTAACAGATGACTTTTATGAACCGGGGCATGCAGAATAAAAGGCAAAGAGTTGTGGTTCTTATAATCATAGGAGTGGTTCTGGTAACATTCTTGTTTAGTATTGTAGCTCTGTCCATAGGCTAGCATAACCTGATCCCAAAATATCATTGTATCAAATGAATGAAAATGACGTGCGAAAGCACGTCATTTTGTTTGCGATTATAGACCCGTGTGACAGGGAACCGTCCTCTGTCACACGGGTCTATATTTGCGAATGTAGGGCAGCTCTTGTGCATATATTTGAAAAGCAAGGCACAGCAGTATTTTTCATGGCGGGAGGGGATGGATATGAATAAACGAAGAGAGATCATCAGCAAGGCAATGGCTGACTTTTTAGAAATCCCTGGAGATCTGGTTCTGGACATTCCTAAGCTGACCATAACCGGTAGGGAAGAATTATACCTGGAAAACCACAAGGGAATTATAGAGTATTCAACTGTGCGGATGCGCATAAATCTTAGTCGGGGCTTCCTGGAAATCATCGGAGACAACCTGGAAATACAAGCTCTGATGCCTGATGAGATGAGGGTGTTGGGTAATATTAGCAGCATAAAATTTATCGATTAGACCGGAGGTAAGTATGGCTAATAAGTTTTCGGATCAGATGGGCGGGTTTATCTCTCTGTGCCTCAAAGGTGAAAATTATGAAAAAGTAATCAACATGGCTCTGGCCCGAGGCATCTATATTTGGGACATAAAAAGACGGAACAATTTAATCTATTTAAAAGTGAGAACCAGTGGCTATGAGGCCTTTAAAAGCATTGCTGACGAGAATAATTATGAACTAAAGTTACTGAAAAGGCAGGGTATGCCTTTTTGGAAAACGGTTATGAAGAGACGTATAGGCCTGCTGGGAGGAGCTCTTATATTTATCGCTGCGCTGTACATGATGTCGTCTTTCGTGTGGTTGGTGCAGGTGAGCGGCAATGATAAAGTGGATCAAAATAGGATATTGATGACCGCTGCCATTCATGGAATTTACCCTGGGGCTGCTAAATGGAATTTCAGCCGTATTGAGGTTGAGGAAGCTATGCTCAGGGATATGAGCGAATTAGCTTACATTCAATGTGATATTCGGGGCGTTAAAGTGAATATCAAGGTCGTAGAGAAAATACTGCCTGACCATGAGATTACCGGGCCCTGTCATATTGTAGCTGCTCAGGACGGTGTGGTGGAAGAGGTTTTGGTTCTAGAAGGCCAAGCCAATGTTAAGCCTGGTACTGTGGTAGCTAAGGGAGACATTCTTATATCAGGGATTGTATTTCCGCCTGTGCCGTACGCAATGGCGGAAAAGCCGGCCCCCACTGCTCAGCCCCATCATGTCAGGGCCAGGGGTAAAGTTATGGCTCGGACCTGGTATGAAGGATATGGTGAATGCAGCCTAATATCGGAAAAAAAAGTTTTTACGGAAAATGAACTGAATAAGTTGTATTTAATTACTCCCTGGAAAAATGTCTTGTTAAAAGGTTGGGGGGACAATAAGTTTATCCTATATGAAGAGAATGGTAAGGAGCAAGTGTGGCATAGCCCAGTTGGAAATTGGGGCTTATCCAGCTTAAGCATAAAAGAACAGCTAATAAATACTACTAAATACAGCGAGAAAGAGGCGGTAGAGATAGCCCGGGAAAAAGCTTTGCAAAGCCTGAATCAGCAAATGGATGCAAATCTTAAGGTGAGCGACTCTCATTTTGTCGTCTTATCTTCGCCAAGTGACCCTATCGTAAGAATTAAAGTTTCTGTGGAAAGCATCCAAGATATTTCCCAAGCACATCCGATTAATGCGGGTGATATTAGCAATTAGAGCATTTATTATGCTATAATTAGCGCAAATCGTGTTTAGAATGGAGAGTATTGATTTTTGGCCATAAAAGAAAGCAAGGTTGAAATTAAGGATAACCAGCAGGCGGCAATACTATTGGGCGCCGGGGATGATAATCTCCGTTATTTGCAGGGAATTTGTGATGCTGAACTTTCGGCTCGGGGGTCCGATATTTATATTCGTGGTGAGGAAGAACAAGTAAATTATGCCGCCCAGCTAATTGAGGATTTGATGTTAATTGTAGAGGCCGAAGGGTTTTTAAACATTAATGATATCACCTACATGGACAAACTCCTAAAAAAGGGAGATAGGCCTGGGTACCAGGACATTGTCTCCGGAACCCTCTTGACCACATCCCATGGGAAGGCTATCAAGGCTAGGACGATAGGTCAGAAAAGGTATGTTCAATCCATATTGCGCGATGATGTGGTTTTTGGCATTGGCCCGGCAGGAACAGGCAAAACCTATCTAGCAGTGGTGATGGCGGTTAGAGCCTTACGCAATAAAGAGGTGGAACGCATTATATTAGTGCGGCCGGCAGTAGAGGCCGGAGAGAAGTTGGGTTTTCTTCCAGGAGACTTTATTGAAAAGGTCAACCCATATCTAAGGCCCCTCTATGATGGTCTTTTTGATATTTTGGGGGTAGATGTAACCCAACGCTATTTGGAAAAAAATATTATTGAAATAGCTCCTTTGGCCTATATGCGAGGCAGAACCTTGAATAACGCCTTTATTATTCTGGATGAAGCTCAGAATACTACACCCCAGCAGATGAAGATGTTTTTAACCCGTCTGGGTTTTGGCTCACAGGCGGTTATTACCGGTGATGTTACCCAGGTAGATTTGCCCAGGGACGATCATTCAGGTTTGATTGAGATTCAGAAGATACTAGGCATTATTAAAGGTATTTCTTTCGAGTATATGACTAAGGAAGATGTTGTCCGGCATCCTCTGGTACAGAAAATCATAAACGCTTACGAAGTTTTTCTAGCTAAACAATAGTTTGGGCAATTGTGGAGCTCTTTAAGGAGATTTAATATGAAACTGGCCAATATCCTCCAATATTTTTGGGGGGACAGAATGCGCCATTTCTGGAAAGATTCGCATACCAAAAAAATACTGGCGGCATTTTCTTTTTTCGCTATAATGATAGCTATTATATTTAGCAATTTTAACCCGCAGCAGGTTATGCTGCGCACCGA
Source organism: uncultured Syntrophomonas sp. (assembly GCA_964457945.1). Lineage (GTDB taxonomy): Bacteria > Bacillota > Syntrophomonadia > Syntrophomonadales > Syntrophomonadaceae > PHAA01. The sequence continues at coordinate 72,902 of CAYWFX010000002.1, read as the reverse complement.
TGAAGTGGCTAAACGTAACATCGTGTCCAATATTACTGCAGTGGTCGTAGATGAAAAACAGACTGAGGATCTTAAGGAACAGGCTAAGGCCAGGGTACAGAAGAAATATGAGGAGGATAAATATGCTCTGGGCAATGCCCGGACTGAGGTTAATAATTTTTATATAAATTTAAGAGGTATTTTGCAGTCCAACAGCACCGATAAAAAGACAGCCGTAACAGCTTTGTTAAATGCTATGATCCGTCAGAAAAATATAAGCACGGGTCTTAATGCTGCATCATCAGCCAATTACCTACTGGTTACTAAACCTCAGGATATAGATAAGATGGAGTTGGCTACCTTAAGCATGGTGGAATTGGCTATGAGCAAACCCATTAAGGAAGAAACCCTGGGGGGAGTCTACAATGATGTAAGCCAACAGGTCGTTAAGCTCGGTTTTATCTCTTCAGCGGAGGAGATAATTAATATGGCAAGCATAAACGCGATTCGTCCCAATATGATTTATAATCAGGAAGCTACTACCAGGGCTATCAAGGAGGCACAGGATGCGGTTGAGCCTGTACATAAAACCGTAAAAACCGGGGAAATTATTGTGCGGGAAGGAGATCGGGTAACCGCAGAACAGATATCCGTCCTGGAACAACTAGGTATCCAAAGAACCAAGAGCTATCCCATTACCCTAGTGGGGACGGCTGCCTTCGTACTCATCAGTTTCTGGCTAATGCTGGAATATTTGAGGCGCTACCATAAAGACCTATATGATAATGATATGCAGATGTTGCTGCTGGGAATTATTATTATTATAGTTATGCTGCTGGCTAGGTTTGTAACGGTCATTCAAATCGCTGATCGGCCAGAGATCAATGCCATGGCTGGCTACCTTGCACCGGTAGCCGCTGGTTCTATGTTGATTGCTATTTTACTCGACAATCGACTGGCGTATTTCATAACTATGGTTATGGCTTTATATGTAGGCCTTTTGAACGGAGGCAATCAATTAGCCTTTGTCATTGTAGCTTTTGTCAGTGGTACGGTCGGGGTCTATCGGGTATCACGATTAAGCCAGACTTCAGATCTAGCTATATCTGGATTGTATATTGCCGGTGCTAATGTTGCAACTATATTGGCGATGGCCTTTATTTTCAGCAATATAACCATCAGTATTATTTTGGTCGGAACAATGATTGGGGTTATTAGTGGAATATTATCTGCAGTTTTGATGATTGGAGCCTTACCTTACATGGAAAACGGCTTTTACATAACTAGTATGATAAAATTATTGGAGCTATCCAATCCTAACCACGATCTCCTTAAAAAATTACTGATCGAAGCGCCTGGAACTTACCACCATAGTTTAATGGTTGGGAACCTGGCTGAGGCCTCTGCACAGTCTATAGGCGCTAATCCCTTGCTGGTAAGGGTAGGCGCTTATTATCATGATATTGGTAAGATAAAAAGATCGGAATATTTTGTGGAAAATCAGCGCGGTTTTGATGATCCACATGATAAAATTGCTCCGGCTTTAAGTGCATTAATTATTATTTCTCATGTCAAGGAGGGTCTGGAATTAGCTCGGGAAGCCCGTTTGCCCCAAGTTATTGTGGATTTTATTGCTGAGCATCATGGCACCAGTCTGGCTAAGTATTTTTACAACCGAGCCTTGGAGGAAGAGGGCGAGGGGATGGTAAACGAAGATAGTTTCCGGTATGAGGGACCCAAACCGCATAGCAAGGAAGTAGCCTTAGTGATGCTGGCTGATTCAGTGGAGGCTGCAGTTCGCTCCTTGCCCGCTCCCAGCCTGGAAAAAATTCGTGCCATGGTTCGCAAAATATTGCGCGATAAGTTAAATGATCGGCAATTGGAGGAATGTGACCTAACTTTTAAAGATGTGGATGTTATCGCTGACACCTTTTGCAGGGTGTTGGAAGGAGTTTATCATAAACGGATTGAATACCCGGATATAGTACAAGAGCTTACAAAAAGGAGTGGGCGCTATGGAGACGATGATAATAGACCAACAGAACAAGGTTAGCTACAATAAAGAATTGCAAAATGTCATCACGAGTGTGGCTAGCGCTGCAGCAAAGCTGCAAAACCTGCCGAAAAAGACTGAGGTAAGTTTTCTGCTGGTTGACGATAGTTATATACAGGAATTGAACATGATTTATCGAAATCAGAACAACGCCACGGACGTTCTATCCTTTGCTATGAACGAATTATCTGAGGATGAACCTGATTTCGACTTTTCCAATGAACTTAACGTTCTGGGAGACATCGTTATTTCTCTGGAGAGAGCTCAATCCCAAAGTGAGGAATACGGCCACAGTATTAGCCGGGAATTAGGTTTCCTGGTGGCCCATGGGATGCTTCATTTGTTGGGATTTGACCATGAAACCGAAGCCGAGGAAAAAGTGATGCGCGAATTGGAAGAAAAGATATTGTTGAGCGTAAAACTGGAAAGGTAGAATGTCCAGATGGAGAGGTTTAGCCGGAGTTTCTCCTGCGCGATTCAGGGGATTGTTTACTCGGTAGCCAGCGGCAGAAATATGAAGATTCACCTGCTGGCGGCAATAACCGCGATAAGCACTGCTTTTGTCCTGGGGGTAAACAGGATGGAATGGACTTTATTAATGCTTACGATATTTATGGTTCTATCCGCAGAAACCATTAATACTGCCATCGAAAAAACGGTAGACCTGATTACCGAAGATAGTCATCCGCTGGCTAAGCTGGCCAAAGACCTGGCTGCCGGAGGCGTACTCCTTACAGCCATTAATGCTGTTGTTATTGGGATTCTGGTTTTTGGTCCCTATCTGATGAAATTAATCTAACTCTTTATAAGGAGAAATACAGATATGAATCTGGCTGACCTGGTTGCGGTGGCACGGCAAGCCCAAAGGCAGGCTTATGCTCCTTATTCTGGTTTCAAAGTGGGAGCCGCCTTATTAACCGAAGAGGGGCAAATATATACCGGAGCTAACGTTGAAAATGCCTCCTATGGCCTAACGGTTTGTGCGGAACGAATTGCTGTATTTAAGGCTGTTATTGCCGGTGAATGCCAATTTAAATCTATCGCTATAGCAGGCAGCGGTTTAGATTATTTATATCCTTGTGGAGCTTGCCTGCAGGTTTTGGCAGAGTTCTCCACGAATATCAAGATAATTGCGGTCAATGAAAACGATGATTTTAGGGAATATTATCTGGGTGAGATGTTGCCACAGGTTTTTTCTTTAGACACTTCGAGCAGGAGGGTTAAATAATAGTGAAATCTGGATTTGTAAGTATTGTGGGTAGGCCCAATGTGGGCAAATCCACTTTAATTAATACACTCATTGGCGCCAAAATAGCCATCGTTTCGGAAAAGCCCCAGACCACCAGGACTAGAATCCAGGGGGTTCTTACTTCTGAGCAGGGGCAGATTATTTTTGTGGATACCCCTGGTATGCACAAGCCCAAACATCTATTGGGCGAGTATATGTTGAAAGTCTCAACCCGTAGTATGAATGAAGTCGATATAATCTATTATATGACCGATGCCACCAAGCCTTTCGGCGGGGGAGAGCAGTTCATAATCGAACAATTGAAGAAGTCTGAGGTTCCGGTATTCCTGATAGTAAACAAGATTGATCTGGTTGGGGAAAAAGAGGTTAAGGAATTTATTCAACCTTTTTATAACCAGATGAATTTTACTGAACTTGTACCCATTTCCGCAGTTCAGGCTACTAATCTGGATGTGCTGCTGGATAAAACCGTTAAGTATTTACCGGAAGGACCGCTTTATTACTCCGAAGATGACCTGACCGACCAACCGGTATCTTTTATTGTGGCTGAGCTAATCAGAGAAAAAGCCTTGATACTTACCAGGGATGAAGTCCCGCATTCACTAGCTGTGGAAGTTGAGGAGTTTAAAAATCAGGGGACGGGCAAGGTGTACGTTAGAGCCGTTATTTATACCGAGAGAGATTCCCAGAAGGGCATTATAATCGGTAAAAGCGGGTCGATGCTTAAACAGATCGGCGAGCAATCGCGAATTGATATAGAAAAAATGCTTGAATCTTCGGTATACTTAGATTTGTGGGTTAAAGTGAAAAAGAACTGGCGTGACAGCGAATCCAACCTCAGCCAGCTAGGCTATCACCTATAAAACAGGGGGACATTGCTTCATACCCAGGGACGTTCCTTAGCAGAAGGTGTGTCCCTGTACCTTACCGGTGTGTCCCCGTACATTGAATGGAGTGAGAATATGGATTTAGCCTCCTATTTAGACAGTACTAACCTGAGACCGGAGGCCACTGAAAGTGATATACGGCATTTATGCAGGGAGGCAGCCAGGTATAAAATGGCTGCCGTTTGCGTTAATCCATCTCGACTGTCCCTGGCAGAGAAATTGCTATCTGGCAGTGAGGTAAAACTCTGCACGGTAATAGGGTTTCCGCTAGGTGCAGATGGCTTATCAGCTAAAATGTATTCTGCCGCGAAGGCCTTGGATGATGGTGCGGATGAACTTGATATGGTTATAAACCTAGGGGCCCTAAAAGACCAGGATTTGATAACAGTAGGCCAAGAAATAGACGAGCTGCTGGCTCTTAAAAAGAAACGAGATTTCCTGGCTAAGATTATTGTTGAGACTGCCCTGCTGACCGTCAATGAGCTAATTATGCTAATTCGATTAATAAATAATTCTGGGGCGGATTTTATAAAAACGTCCACTGGCTTTTCTACTCGAGGGGTAAATTTAGAGGATATACATACAATAAATGCCTATAAATCCAAGGAATTGAAGGTTAAAGCTTCCGGTGGAATAAAAAGCCTGGCTTTTGCCTTGAAATTACTTGACTTAGGTGTAAATCGACTTGGTACCAGTAGTGCCAGCATGCTGATAGATGAGTATAAGCGAAGTGAACAAGGGGACGGTTCTGCTGTTCACTTCGCGAAGTGAACAGCAGAACCGTCCCCTTGTTCACTTCGCTTATAAAGGAGAATTAATGTATTACCAAAGTCGTTCCATCATATTAAAAAATAGGGATTTGCGCGAAAGCGACCAATTGCTTACGATATTTTCGGAAAAAGAGGGCAAAATAACAGCAGTTGCCAAAGGGGTAAAAAAGGCTAAGAGCAGCCTGCGGGGCTGTGTCCAACCCTTCTGTCATTCGTTATTATTTTTAAACCGGGGTAGGGATATGGATTTAATCACTCAGGGAAAAATAATAGATTTTTTCGGTAATTCCCGGGAGGATATCCATAGGACCCTGTACTCGATGTATATTATGGAACTGCTGGATAAAAGCCTGCTGGAACGAGCTCCCCTACCGAATTTGTACGCTACGCTGGTAGAGATTATGGAGCTTATAAATGAGCAGGGATTAAATTTGATGCTGGTGCGATATTTTGAAAGCTGGCTCTTGGTAAACCTCGGATACAAACCGGTTATGGATCAATGCGTCCTCTGCGGTTCACTAAAATTAAGTGATTTCAAATTCAGCCTTTCTGAAGGCGGCTTGTTATGCAGTTCTTGTAGAGGAGCAGGGGATTCTGTGATAGTGCTGGGGGGAGAAAGTGTAGCAATTATAAAACTGCTTTGTGAAGGTAAGCTTCAAACTGTGCAGCGGGTTAAGGCTTCACCCATAGCTATGCAGCAGGTAGAGTTTTTCTTGGAAAGATACCTGGAATACCACTTGGAAAGACGGTTTAAGGTGAAGAATACTATCCGTTGGTTGAAACAATCCGTATTGCTTTCCAATTGACAAGCCCTGGTTTAAGTTGCTAAACTATTTATGAATTTCATAGCTAATCAATGATGGAGAGTAGTAAGATAAATTGCCTTTTACAGAGAGCCGGGAAGATGGGAACCGGTAAAGGTGATGTCTGAAGGCGCTTCGGAGTATAAAGGTATTCAAGAGGTGGGCTACGTGCCAATCAGGGTGGAACCGCGGGTTAATCCCGTCCCTGTTAGGTTACGGGCTTTTTTTATTTTAAATAGGAGGTTGGTTGTGATGAATTTTCAGGAAATGTTAATGAACCTGCAGGAATTCTGGAGCAAACAGGGCTGCATTATTCAACAGCCCTATGATATGGAGAAGGGTGCAGGAACCATGAACCCAGCCACATTTTTACGCTCCCTGGGTCCGGAGCCATGGAAAGTAGCGTATGTAGAGCCTTCGCGCCGCCCTACGGACGGCAGATACGGGGAAAACCCCAACCGTTTGCAGCATTATTACCAGTTTCAAGTGATACTTAAGCCCTCCCCGGATAACGTGATTGAGCTTTATCTGGAAAGCTTGCGTAATCTTGGTATTGAGCCGGAAAAACATGATATAAGGCTGGTAGAGGATAACTGGGAATCACCCACCCTGGGTGCATGGGGTTTGGGTTGGGAAGTATGGCTGGATGGCATGGAAATCACCCAGTTCACCTATTTCCAGCAGTGCGGAAGCTTTGATTGCTATCCGGTCAGTGCCGAAATTACTTATGGTATTGAGCGCATTGCCATGTATATTCAGAACAAGGAAAGTATCTATGACGTTGAATGGGTAGACGGAATTAGCTATGCGGATGTTCACCACCAATCTGAGGTGGATTATTCGCACTATAATTTTACTGTGGCCGATGTAGCTACTTTGACCACCATGTTTAACCTCTGTGAGGAGGAAGCTCGGCGAGTGGCTGCCCTGAAGCTGCCTCAACCGGCTTACGATTATGTATTGAAATGCTCGCATCTTTTTAATCTCCTGGATGCCCGGGGAGCTATCAGTGTCACTGAACGTACTGGGTATATTGGTCGGGTGCGTAACCTGGCCCGTACAGTTGCAAAGGAGTACCTGGAGCAAAGGGAAAGACTGGGGTACCCTCTCTTAAAGGATGAAAACTTGAGAAAAGAACTCTTAAAAGCTGAGGAGGTTGAGGGATAATGAACAGAGATTTTCTTTTGGAAATAGGCGTGGAAGAAATGCCTTCGGCTTTTATGGGTAGGTCACTGGAGGATTTCAAAACGATTACCGCTCAAAAATTACAGGAGAAGAGAATTAAATATACAAGTTTTGATACTCTGGGAACTCCTCGTCGTTTGGTCTTGTATATAAAGGGTCTTCAGGAGAATCAGGATGATGCTTTGATTGAAAACAAAGGACCAAAAAAAAGCAGTGCTTATGATCAAGATGGTAGTCCCAGCAAAGCTGCCATGGGGTTTGCCCGTGGTCAGGGAATAGAAGTATCTGATTTGGAAATCCGGGAAGTTGCCGGGGTGGAATATGTATTTGCCATTAAGAAAGAGGTCGGAGGCCAAACCGAATCGCTATTACCTGGTATTTTGCTGGATATTATTAATTCCTTGAGCTTTCCTAAATCCATGCGCTGGGGTTATTATCATACCCGCTTCGCCCGTCCTATAAGGTGGCTTCTGGCTCTGTACGGGGATAAATTCATAAACCTGCAGGTAGAAAATGTACTTAGCTCTAATTACACTTTGGGGCACCGCTTTTTAGCTCCCGAGCCGATTATAGTGGAAAGCATAGATGGCTACTTTGCAGGACTACGGAGCCATTATGTGATAGTCGATCAGGATGAGAGAAGGAAAATGATTTGGCAGCAGGTTCAGGAAGTGGCCAATAGTGCAGGTGGCAGGGCTATGGAAAATGAGCATCTATTAAATGAAGTGACCTTTTTGGTGGAATACCCGACTGCTTTTTATGGCGAATTTTCCGCGTCTTACCTGGATGTACCCCCTGAGGTTTTGACTACCAGTATGATTGAGCACCAGCGGTATTTCCCGGTTTTTGATGTTGGTAATAAGTTGCTGTCAGCTTTTATTGGAGTCAGAAATGGCACCGATTATCGACTGGATCTGGTTAAAGCCGGTAATGAAAGGGTTCTGAAGGCTCGCCTTGAGGATGCCCTATTTTTCTGGAAGGAAGATACCCAGAAGCCTTTAGAAGAAATGGTGCCGGGTCTTAAAGAAGTCTTGTTCCATGAACGCCTGGGTAGTCTTCTGGATAAAGTGGGAAGATTGCAGGATATGGCGGTTCACGTTGGTCAAGTGAACGGATTGTCTTCCCCTGAGAAGCTGGATCGGGCGGCCTACCTTTGTAAAGCTGACCTGCGCAGCAACATGGTATACGAGTTCCCTGAGCTGCAGGGAATTATGGGACGTTATTATGCCAATGAGGGTGGAGAAGACAGCGAGGTTGCCGATGCCATTCTGGAACATTATCTACCCAGATTTGCAGGTGACAGTTTACCTGCTTCGGAAACAGGGATAGTTCTGTCCCTGGCGGAGAAGCTCTGTAATCTGACAGCATTTTTTGCTATTGGCATTAAACCATCCGGTTCTCAGGACCCCTATGCTTTAAGGCGTCAGGCCCTGGGGATCGTAAATATTATTGTAGATCTGAGATTAAAATTAGATTTGCGCCAATTGATAGGGCACGCCTATGAAGGTGTACAAATGTTAAATCCGGACAGAAACCGGGAGGAAACGGTAAATGATCTGATGGATTTTATCCTGCAAAGAATGCGGGGAATAATGTTGGACCGTGGTATGTCGTATGATGTAATAGATGCGGTACTATATCAGGCCGGGGGCGATTTGAGCGAAGTCATATTAAGAGCTGAAGTGCTTCGTAAGTTCAAAATGGCTTCCCAGTGGGAAGATTTCCAGGTAGTATTTAACCGCTCCTATAATCTCTCCCGGAAGTGGGAAAGCGCAGCAGTGCGGACTGAGGTTTTGGAGGATGCCAGCGAAAAAGCTCTCTACCAGCACTATCTTCAGTTAAGGCCCATGGTAGAGATTGCGGTTAAGGAAAAGCGTTATGAAGCAGCCCTGGAAATGCTGGCGGGAATGCGAACGGATATTGATCAATTCTTCGAGGCGGTAATGGTAATGGTTGAAGATGAAGAACTGAAAGCGGCTCGGTTGGGAATATTAAAGGCCATTGTCGGTTTGTGTAATTGCCTGGCAGATTTCAGTAAAGTTATGCCATAAAAATCTTCGTTCCCAATAGGATTTTTTTAATCTATATAGTATAATAATTAGAGCTATTTTACCTAAATAGTATAGCATAATTGGGTGGTGAAAATAATCGAACTGAATGAACGCCAGGGAAAGATACTAGAAATCGTCAAGAACCAGGGGCCGATTACCGGTGAAAATATAGCCGATTTACTAGAAGTTACCCGGGCAGCTCTACGTCCGGATCTGGCTGTTTTGACCATGTCAGGTTACTTGGAAGCTAAACCACGGGTGGGTTATACCTATAAAAATGATGGAGCTCACAATGAAATCAAGAAAATTCTTAACATGTATCGGATTAAGGATATTATGTCAATGGCCGTGGTGGTGAAGGAAAAGTGCAGCATTTATGATGCTATTGTGACATTGTTTATGGAGGATACTGGAACGATTTTTGTAGTTGATAGTGACAATTACTTAGCGGGTCTGGTGTCACGAAAAGATTTATTGAAAACCACTTTGGGGAAAGCGGATATCCACAAGGTACCGGTAAGCGTTATAATGACTCGAATGCCTAATGTAATCACAGTTGCTGGAGAGGATACAGTAGTGGCAGCAGTGAAGACGATTGTGGAGCACGAGGTGGATTGTCTGCCGGTGGTAAAATGCTTCATATGTGCTCCAGGCGAGGAAAAGTTTGAGGTGGTGGGTAGAATTACCAAGACGAACATTGCCCGATTATTTTTGGATCTGGCCCATAAATAGACAAAAGGGGGTTTTTGGATTTTGACAAATCATTTACCAGGAGTTTTTATTGTATCCGACTCCATTGGCGAGACGGCAGAAATGGTAGTCAGAGCCGCAGCCAGTCAGTTTAACTCCGGGGCTATGGAAATAAGGCAAATTCCTAATATATCTGATGAAGCTACCTTGGAGGAAGTGGTACACCAGGCAGTTGAGAACCATTTCATGATTGCCTATACCCTGGTTCTGGATGACCTGGCACAATTCCTAAGGCAGGAGGCTGACAAGGCGGGGGTAGTATGTGTTGATATATTAGGGCCAATAATTTCTGCATTTGAGCAGGCCAGCCATCTGATACCTAAGAGGGAACCCGGGCTGTTGCGTAAAGTGGATGAAATGTATTATCGACGGGTTGAGGCGGTTGAATTTGCAGTACGATATGACGATGGCAAAGACCCGCGGGGAATTGCACAGGCGGATATTGTGCTGGTAGGTGTTTCAAGAACTTCCAAAACGCCCCTATCCATGTACCTGGCTCACAAACGCATAAAAGTAGCCAATGTGCCTCTGGTACCTGAAGTTGCACCTCCCGAGGAACTCTTTAAGGTGGAGCGAGGCAAGGTAATTGGGCTGGTTATTAAGCCGGAGTTATTGAATAATATTCGTACCGAACGTCTAAAAACGCTAGGTCTAACCGGACAGGCCAACTATGCCAATTTCGAACGCATTCTGGAAGAGTTGGAATTTGCAGACAAATTGATGAAGAGACTTGGTTGTCCTGTCATCGATGTAACTAATCGTGCTGTGGAGGAAACGGCCAGCAAAATACTGGAAATCTACTATAGGAGGTTAAGCAATGTCTAGTAAGAAATTCATTTATTTATTCGAAGAAGGAAGATCGGAAATGAAAATGGTATTGGGAGGAAAAGGTGCTAATCTGGCTGAAATGACCAGAATAGGTTTGCCTGTTCCGCCTGGCTTTACCATTACCGCTGAAGCTTGTAATGAATATCTGGCTCTAAACCAGGAGTTTCCACCCGGAATGTTGGAAGATGCCTTTAGCGCTTTAGGTAAACTGGAGCAGAAAACCGGCAAGCAATTTGGTGATAAGGATAACCCACTACTTGTTTCAGTAAGGTCTGGTGCCGCTGTTTCTATGCCAGGTATGATGGATACCATATTAAACCTGGGTCTGAATGATGAATCCGTGCAGGGACTGGCCACTCTATCGGGAGATGAAAGATTTGCTTACGACTGCTACCGCCGCTTTATTCAAATGTTTAGCGATGTGGTTCTAGAGATAGATCATTCCAACTTTGAAGAAATAGTAGAAAAACATAAACGTAAATTAGGATTGATTTTTGATTATGAAATTCCGGCCGTAGAGCTCAAGGAAATCATAGGAGAATACAAGGGCTTAGTGAATCAAGAGAAAGGTTTCAACTTCCCCCTGGATGTGAGAGAACAACTTATCATGGCTATTAAGGCAGTATTTAGTTCCTGGAATAACCAGAGAGCTATCGTTTATCGGCGCATCAGTAAAATATCTGACGATCTGGGGACAGCAGTAAACATTCAATGTATGGCCTTTGGAAATCTGGGGGAAGATTGCGGAACCGGCGTGGCTTTCACCCGCAGTCCATCAACCGGAGAACGGGAACTATATGGAGAGTTTTTGGTTAACGCTCAGGGCGAGGATGTAGTAGCGGGAATTAGAACCCCTTTACCCATTTCCCAATTGAAAGAAGGCTTGCCTGCGGTTTATCAACAGTTTGTTGATACCTGTACCAACTTGGAGAAGCACTACCGGGATATGCAAGATATTGAGTTTACCGTAGAAAAGAGCAAACTCTATATGCTGCAGACCAGAACAGGTAAAAGGACTGCTAAAGCAGCCGTGAAAATAGCTGTGGATATGGTAAACGAAGGGCTGATCAGTAAAGAAGAGGCTTTAATGCGGGTTGACCCCGAGCAGATTGATCAGCTTTTACATAGACAGATTGATAACTCAGTCCAATTAAAGCCTATTGCTCAGGGCCTGCCTGCTTCTCCAGGGGCAGCTTGTGGCAAAGTGGTGTTTGAATCTGATTTGGCTGAGAAAATGGCAGAAGCCGGAGAAAAAGTAGTCCTGGTACGTAATGAGACTGCCCCTGATGATATACATGGAATTGTACACTCGCAAGGAGTACTTACCGCCCGGGGGGGGATGACTTCTCATGCTGCTGTGGTTGCTCGCGGTATGGGCAAGCCCTGTGTTTGTGGCTGTGAAAGCATTAAAATAGATTCCGCTGGCAAAACCTTCAGTGTAAACGGTGTGCTAGTTAAAGAAGGAGATATTATTACCCTGGATGGTGCTACCGGTAAAGTAATGCTGGGCGAAGTAGCCATGATAGAACCTACCCTATCAGATGAATTTGAGACCCTTCTTAATTGGGCCAATGGTATCAAGAGGTTGGCGGTGAGGGCGAATGCCGATACACCTGAGGATGCCGTTAGGGCTAGGGAGTTTGGAGCGGAAGGTATCGGTCTGTGCCGTACTGAGCATATGTTTATGGCTCAAGAACGCTTACCCATTATGCAGGAAATGATATTAGCAGAAAATCTGGCTGACCGGGAAATCGCCTTGGCCAAGCTTTTGCCCTTCCAGAGGGATGACTTTTATGGCATATTAAAAGCGATGGCACCATTCCCGGTTACCATTCGTTTACTGGATCCTCCTCTGCATGAATTCTTACCTGATCATGAAGCATTAATGCTGGAAATCGCAGAAATGAAACATCGTAATTCCAGTAAATACGACATATTTGAAAAAGAAGAACTTCTCAAGAAGATACACAAACTTTCGGAAGCCAACCCCATGCTCGGTCATCGCGGATGTCGGTTAGGTTTAACCTACCCAGAGATATATATCATGCAGGCTCGGGCTATTTTTGGAGCGATGTGCAGGCTAAAGACTGAGGGAATAGATACGTTTGCTGAAATAGAAATCCCTTTAGTTATGGATCTGATGGAATTCTCTTTACTCAAGGATGATATTCTGGCGGTCTATGAAGACGTCAAGAAGACCTGTGGGTATGAACTGGATTTTGTTCTGGGAACGATGCTGGAACTTCCCCGGGCCTGTGTTATGGCGGATGAAATTGCCCAGCAGGCTGAGTTCTTTTCCTTCGGGACCAATGACTTAACCCAAACCACTCTGGGTTTCAGCCGGGATGATGCTGAAAGCAAGTTTATTCCTGTTTATCTGGAGAAAAAGGTCATGAAAGATAATCCCTTTGCGGTACTTGATCGTAAGGGTGTGGGTTTCCTTATGAAAATGGCTGTGGAAAAGGCACGGGGGACGAAACCGGGTATACTTATGGGGATATGCGGGGAGCATGGGGGCGAGCCCAGCTCGATAGAATTCTGCCATCTAATAGGCTTGGATTATGTAAGTTGTTCCCCCTATAGAATTCCCATTGCCCGTCTGGCAGCAGCCCAGGCACAAATTAATAACCGCTAGTTCATTATTTAAGGAATTATCCGGGAGCCCTAAGTTAGGGCTCCTTTATTCTTTTCTGCCCGGGAATAATATGCCATCTATGTTTAACTGGAAAGAATTAAACCAAATCTTATGAGGACTACCAGCTAATGCTTGATTAGATAGGGACATGCCTGTTAAAAGCGATACAGGTAATTTGTCTATTGATTGTCGAAAAAGATAAAATTTAGATAGGTAAAATTATATTTTGGAAGGGAAGTGATTTATAGTTGAGAATTAAAATAGTCAAGGCGTCGGTCTTTATATTGCTGGCAGCTGCAATTCTATGTCTGAGCATAGCCGCCGTGGGTGGACAAGTTATGGCTAGCACGGCTAGAAACCTGGATTGGGGTTGTAGGGGAGACGATGTAAAAAGTCTACAGGCGGATTTGGGTACACTGGGTTTTGATACATATGGTGCAGATGGCATTTTTGGTCAGAATACATACAATGCTGTGCTGGGATTTCAGAAGGCTAAAGGACTTCCTGCGGATGGGGTTGTTGGCCAAAATACGAGAACAGTTCTGAATGAAGAACTGAACGGGGTTAGCTATGTGCTCAAATGGGGCGATAGCCTGGAGGCAGTAGCCTTAAAGTATGGCACGACAGTATCGGCCATCATGCAAAAAAACGGAATTAGCTCTTGGATCTTACCGCCCGGGCTTCGCTTGCTCATGCCTGATAGAGTTAGTTCTGCAGAGCCTTCCAGAGCTAACAATCGTTATGGAGAGATGGCGGATTGGTGGACAGTAGCAAGTAAGGTATTTGCGATTGGTGATGTGGCCACTATTACTGATCTTGATACCGGCCTGAAATTCCAGGTAGTTCGTAAAGGCGGCAGCAAGCATGCGGATTGTCAGCCCCTGACGGCTGCTGATACCGCCACTATGCTGAAGATTTATGGTGCAGAATGGAGTTGGGCTCGCCGAGCCATTCTGGTATCAGTTAACGGTCGAGTATTTGCAGCCTCGCAAAATGGTATGCCCCATGGAGACCGGAGCATTTGGGACAACAATTTCCCAGGGCATTTTTGCATTCATTTTCTTAACAGTAGAACTCACGGAACTGACAATCTCGATCCTGCTCACCAGGCAGCGGTTCATAAAGCGGCAGGTTTAGCTAAGTAGAATAATAGTGGTTCTGCACAAGGATTTTGCGCCCGGTACTTTTTAGGTACCGGGTTTTTTGCAGTGTAAATAGAATTTTTAATATTTATTTGATATTTAGAGGAATTAAGGGGGGCGTTGTAGTATAAGAATATAATAAGGAATTCTTAACCTTACAGGCTAAGGATTTTTTTATTCATAGGCGAGGTGAAGAAGATGACGATCCGGGAAGAAATTGAAGCGAGGGAAATAGCGATACTTAATCCCCAGGCTACTCTGGCCAGCAAGTCTAAGGGGCGGCAGTTGAGGGAAGAAGCAGATCTTATCCGTACCTGTTTTATGATTGATAGGGATAGGGTGGTTCATTCTAAGTCTTTTCGCCGACTTAAGCATAAGACCCAGGTTTTCGTAGCTCCACCGGGGGATCATTACCGCACTCGACTAACCCATACCCTGGAAGTCAACCAAATAGCTAAAACGATTGGTGCAGGGCTGAATTTAAATCTTGATCTGATTGAGGCGATAGCCCTGGCTCATGATGTGGGTCATACCCCTTTTGCCCATGCTGGTGAACAAATACTAGATGAATTGACCGGAGGTCATTTTCGTCATAATGAAAACAGTATCCGGGTTTTGACCCGGGTTGAACAACACCGGATTAGAAGTGGCTTAAATCTCAGTGCCGAGGTTTTAGATGGGGTCTTGCATCATAGCGGCTATGGAAAAGGAGAACAGCGTGCTTATACCCTGGAAGGGCAAGTTATTCGTATAAGTGACAAAATTGCTTATGTTCAACATGATATCGATGATTCCATTCGCGCCGGGCTGTTAACCCTAGAACAAATACCCCGGGAATTCCTTGATATTTTAGGTGATACCCATAGTCAGCGGATTACCACCCTGGTAACCGATACTATTTATCATACCCGCCAACTAATGGCAGTCAGCCCGGTTCCTATGGTAGAACCAGGTCCGGAAATAGAACGAGCCTTATGGGGGCTGCGGGAGTTCATGTTTGAAAACATCTATCGAGGCTCGGTTTGTCAGGCCGAGAGAACCCGGGCCATGTTTATTATTGAGCATCTTTTTGACTACTATAAGAAATTTCCGGGCAAGATGAGCCCTGTATATCAGCAAATTGCGGCAGAAGAAGGCCTTGAAAGGGCTGTGGTTGACTATATTTCCGGGATGAGTGATGCCTATTGTGTAACTCTCTTTAAAGATATATTCATTCCTAAATCCTTGGTTCCGGATGCCGGTAGGATATTTGGGGCATCTGAGGACGTATGACTAGATAAGAATAAAAGTTATTTAGACATTTTTTGTGAATTAAAAAGGGATTTTCCAATCAATATAGAATAGTAGGTGGAAGTCATGGCAAAATATGAGGATGAACAGAATATTCGCGAGATTGAGTCCCGGATTGATATTGTGGAACTCGTCTCCGAGACTGTTAACCTCAGCCGTAAAGGCAATAATTATTGGGGCTTATGCCCGTTTCACCCGGAAAAGACCCCTTCTTTCAGCGTGAACCGGGACAAGCAGATGTATTATTGTTTTGGTTGCCATGTTGGTGGCAACATTTTTTCATTTCTTATGAAAAAGGATGGCTTAGAATTTAAAGAAGCCTTGGAAATACTGGCTGCAAAAGCGGGAATTGAAATTACGCGTCCCCAGGACAGGAAGATAGTTGACCAGCGTAAACAGATCATTGCAGTTAATAATGCCGCCACGCAATACTACCAGGAGATGCTTATAAGCCAACAGGGAAAAACCGCCCGTGATTATTTGGAAAAACGGGGGGTGATGCCAGAAACTATAAGCAGTTTTAAGTTGGGTTATGCCCCGGACGAGTGGAATAGTATTGAAGAATACTTGCTTAAAAAAGGTTTTTCTGCTGAAATAGTGAAATTATCTGGGTTAATCAAGCGTAGTGAAAATCAGAACCGTTTCTATGATTTATTTCGCAACCGGATTATATTTCCGATATTTCAATATCGACAGGACGTAGTGGGATTTGGAGGCAGAAGCCTGGGGGATGGTCTTCCCAAGTACTTAAATACTGCTGAAACCGAATTGTTTTCAAAACGGAAAAACCTTTACGGTTTGTCTCCAGCCCGTGAAAGTATTAGAGAGGCTAACACCGCTTATCTGGTAGAAGGTTATATGGACTGCATAAAACTACAGCAGTCAGGCATAAAGAATGTGGTGGCTTCACTTGGAACCGCTCTTACAGAAGATCAGGCCCGCATATTACGCCGCTATACGGAAAAAGTAATAGTGCTATACGATGGTGATGAAGCTGGTCAACGTGAAACTATGCGCGCCATAACTGTTCTTTTGGGTGCGAATTTGAAAGCAGAGGTAGTCAGCCTGCCCTCGGGTAAAGATCCTGACGAATATTTAGATAATTATGGAAAAGAGGGATTTTTGCAGTATATACAGAATAATAAATATAGTGATATAGAGTTTAAATTGAATCGATATCTATTGGCTACTCCAACACTTGATTTGGATTCAAAGATTAATATCATTAACCGGCTTAAAGAAGATATTATGGGTTTAGCCAGCGCAATGGAAAAGGATTTTTACATGAAGCTGCTGGCACAAAAATTAAGAGTGGAAGAAAACATAGTTTACCAAGAATTGCAAACTAGGCATAATCATCAGCTTATAAGCCAAAATAGGAATAATATTGAAATATTACGGGATAATAATAAGTACGGTAAATATGGTATCCAAGAGAAAATTTTAGCAGCCATGCTAAAGGATGTTGAAGTGTTTAATACGATAAAAAATAGAATTGGGATAAAATTCTTTGTTAACCCTGATTACCAAGCCTTGGTGGAGATTTATGATCAATTGCAGGGAGAGCAGGCGAAAAAGGCGAACGATATGAGATATATTGCCTCCGCTGAAGGTTTAGAGGCAGCTTATGCCCGGGTAGCCATGCTTATGGATGAAGCTAATCTCGACGAAGCTAGGGAAGTGGAAGAGTTTATTAGGCGGGTGGAGCAAAAAAAAGCAGAGGCCCTCTGGCAAAGAGTATTTGACCAATTAGATATTCTTGGTGATACAGGAGATTTTGATTCTGTACTATCCTTTATCCTCAAGTTAGATAGATTTACTAATGCAACCCGGGAAGGGGGGATACAATGAAACTAGATCGTAAAATGGCTGAAACTATTGGAGCTCTGGCTGAAAAAGGTAAGAAGAAGAAAAGCTTGACCTATGACGAAATCATAGAAGAACTTCAGATGTATAATCTGGAACCTGATGCTATAGAGGATATTTTCGAGCATTTACAGAGCTTGGGCATTACTGTGGGGCCTGATGGGGAAGGCGACGGTGAGCTTGACGAAAGTGAACCCGAAACTATCGAAACCGAAAAAATTGTCGTACCTGATGGCGTGGAAATAGATGACCCGGTAAGGATGTATCTGAAAGAAATAGGCCGGGTAAGATTGCTTACGGCGGACGAAGAAATAGCATTAGCGCAGCAAATTGAAGCTGGCGAAGAAGAAGCTAAAAGGAAATTGGTGGAGGCGAATCTTAGGCTAGTTGTCAGTATAGCCAAGAGGTATGTAGGCAGGGGTATGCTTTTCCTGGATTTGATTCAAGAAGGTAATCTGGGATTAATGAAAGCAGTAGAAAAGTTTGACTATCGTAAGGGGTATAAATTCAGTACCTACGCTACCTGGTGGATCAGACAGGCAATTACTAGAGCGATTGCAGACCAGGCCCGCACTATAAGGATACCGGTACACATGGTGGAGACCATCAATAAGCTCTCCCGGGTGCAGCGCAGCCTTTTGCAAACCTTGGGAAAGGAGCCTACCCCTAGCGAAGTAGCTCAAGAGATGGATATTCCAGTGGAACGGGTTATTGAAATTATGAAGGTGGCTCAGGAACCGGTTTCTCTTGAGACTCCTATCGGTGAAGAAGATGACAGTCATCTGGGTGACTTTATTACCGATGAGGATGCCGAATCACCTGAAGAATCAGCATCCTTTGTACTCTTGCGCGAGCACATGGACGGTATTTTGAATACCTTGACAGATAGAGAAGAGAAGGTGCTGCGATTAAGGTTTGGCTTGGATGATGGAAGACCTAGAACTCTGGAAGAAGTAGGCCAGGAATTTGGAGTTACCAGGGAGAGAATCAGGCAGATTGAGGCTAAAGCTCTGCGAAAGTTACGACATCCATCTCGAAGTAAAAAACTTAAAGACTATATTGAGTAAGAAGCAATGAATTAGCCTATCAACAGATGCCTAAATATTCAAAGGGTTATTGACAGGAGTTCCTAATGAATATATAATAAGTTTCGTTGGGTCCTTCCTCGATAGCTCAACGGTAGAGCATCCGGCTGTTAACCGGAGGGTTGTAGGTTCGAATCCTACTCGGGGAGCCATTGATTATAAAAGCGGTAATAATTTACTTTGCCGCTTTTTTATTGCAAGAAATAAAATGCTTTTGCTATTGACCTTTAAAGGCATTTTATATATACTAACTCTTGCGGGGTTTTTATAGAACTCCGGGCCTATAGCTCAGTTGGTAGAGCTACCGGCTCATAACCGGTTGGTCCCAGGTTCGAGTCCTGGTAGGCCCACCATTGAATGGCCCCTTGGTCAAGCGGTCAAGACACCGCCCTTTCACGGCGGTAACAGGGGTTCGAGTCCCCTAGGGGTCACCATAATTAGGGCGATTAGCTCAGCTGGGAGAGCGCCTGCCTTACAAGCAGGATGTCGGCGGTTCGAGCCCGTCATCGCCCACCATTAGAAAATTAGGCTTCCTTACATGTTGAGGAAGTCTTTTTGTATGCTTTTTTAAGCGGGTGCCTGCCTCTCAAGAAGGATTAATTGTTTAAGAGAAGGTTATCTGAAGATTTATTTAATGCTCATCCAGGCTAAGCTCTTTGATTCTCCAGATTAAGCTTCGAAACACATACCCCCCACCAGACCGGGGCCGGTGTGAGCGCCAAGCACGTGATTCAACGTCCCCTGACTCAACTGACGCAATACTGTTCTCTTGGTTTCTTGCCACAATAATAGTGTGTTACACTGTACTTTCGTACAGTGTACGGTATAGGCTTTTTATGATATGCTCTTTACGAATATTGCAAAAAAGGAAAATAAAGGATTGATAACAAGCATTTTTCAATTGCAAGGATTTGGAGCGGCATGGCCAATGAGCAAGTTGGGTTTCATATATAAGTATTTTAAAATTAAGGGGGTTGGCGGGATGAATAACTTAAGCAATCAGGTTGGGAGGGGATTAGGTTGAAAATGACTAAATGTATTAGCTGGTTTATGATAGCGGTTTTTAGTTTGACCATCGTTTGCAGTGCTGCGCCGGCAGTGCCGACCTATGCGGCCGCCTTCAGTGATACCCAGGGACAATGGGCATCACCTGCTATTCAAAAGATGGCCGACCAGGGCATAGTCACAGGAATGCCGGATGGCAGCTTCAAGCCCGATA
Organism: uncultured Syntrophomonas sp.; assembly: GCA_964457945.1. Lineage (GTDB taxonomy): Bacteria > Bacillota > Syntrophomonadia > Syntrophomonadales > Syntrophomonadaceae > PHAA01. The sequence goes on along the minus strand of CAYWFX010000002.1, from coordinate 53,110 downwards.
ACAGTGTAAGCAGAGCCGAATTTGCTGTCCTAGTGGTTAAAGCTTTCAAACTGGATAACCCAAATGGCAAAGTGTTTAATGACACCAGCGCACACTGGGCCAATGATTACATAACTGTAGCCAATGCCTGCGGCATCGTAAAAGGCTATAGCGACACCAAATTCGGACCTGATGATACTGTCACCCGTGAACAAATGGCAGTAATAATAACAAAGGCTGCCAAACTGACGACCAGCGGTAAAGCCTTAGACTTCAACGATAACGCCAAAGTATCTAACTGGGCCAAAGACGCGGTAGCCATAGCCAGTGCTCAAAAAGTTATGGCCGGTTTCCCGGACGGCAGTTTCCAGCCTCAGGCCAAAGCTACCCGCGCCCAGGCGGTTATGGTAATCAACAATGCTTTTGGAATTACAACTGCTGCAGGCGATTCCAAAGTTTATGATACAGCAGGAACCTATGGCCCTGCGGATGTAACCGCCACAATAGACGGGAATGTAAGAATTAAAGCAGGAGATGTCACATTACAAAATACCGTTATAAATGGAGATTTGACCATTGACAAAGCCGTAGGCGAAGGTACGGTAACCTTAAAGGCCGTCTCAGTAAAAGGAAACACCTATATAAACGGTGGCGGAAGCAATAGTGTTTACTTTGTTGATTCACAAACCGGAAAAACCTATGTGAAGAAGGACAGCGGCCCGGTGCATATTATGGTATCCGGAACAAGTGCAATAGGTCAATTGGTAGCTCAGTCCGGCGCTAACCTTGAGGAAACCAATTTGAGCGGAAAAGGTTTTGGCGATATTGTAGTCGACAGGCAGTCAGACGGAACTTTTACTCTAAATATAGCCGGGGTAAATGTTCAAAGTCTTACAGTTATTTCTGCCAATATTACAATAGTAACCAATGCCAATACCAGGGTGGATTCATTTATCGCCAATGCCGCGGTAAGCGTTACTGGAGACGGGACTATCAGCACTGCCACCATAAACGCCAGCGGAGTAAACTTTGCTAAAGCCCCAACCACCCAGATCGTTGCAACCGGAGTTTCAGCACCCACAGTAGGAACAACCGGCACTGGCAACAGCAGCGGTGATGATGGTAGTTCCACTGTTCCTGTAAAGGGTGTTACAGCTATAACCGGAAGGGCCCAGGTTGGGCGTGTATTAACAGCGGGAAAACTGACACCAGTGGGCGCTATTGTAAGTTATCAATGGACAATTTGCGACACAATTGACGGCACCTATACCAACATTGCAGGTGCCACAGCCAACAAATACACACCCGTTGCCGGTGATGTAAACAAGTTCATTAAAGTTGCAGTGACCGGTACCGGTATCTATACCGGCATCATAACCAGTGCGATTCGAGGTCCGGTTAAAGATATCAACGCACCATCAATCCTTGGGGGCTGGGTACGTTCAACAGATGTAATTTCCGGAGCCAATCTGGCTTTATACACAATGAAGGACAGTACCAACCAGGCTGTGTACGAACAGGTCTATTTGCCCCCAATGCATGTCACCAGTGACTTCGGTTCTTTTATGATAACAGTGGAAAACCTTCCGGCTGATTTCAGGATTGCAGCTCAAGGCGGAATTTGCGAAGGAGGGGCCTTCACCGAGGAACTGACGGCGAATTATCAGGATTTTGACCCTGAAAATTCTTCGATTTACATCAACATTGTAACCACCATGGTCAGTGTCTATCTCGACAAACATCCCGGTGTAACCCTGGATGAAGGCGTGAAGAGGGTTAAAGGCTTCCTGAAGATTCCGGAGTGGCTTGATATCGGAAGCGGGCTTCAGGGTCAGATAGAGTATTTCAGCCCCGGCGTGTTTGTGAGTGAAGCCGGCGGCAGTGGGAAGAATATTAGACAGTATATTGAACAAATGGTTGCGGAGATGGATGGCGGTGAAGGTGTAACTCATCCATTTCCCGGCCAAAAAAAATCCGGGGAATTGCAGAACCCGGCTGGATTAATTGCTTCGAACCTTGCTGCCGGTGCTGCTCAATACGCAGGAAGCCATATTACGGGATGGGGGCTTGGCAAAATGGGGGAATGGTTTGATGGCCCGAAAGGTCCTGACAATGAATTAAGAAATCAAATAACGAAAATGCAGGGGGAGCTGCTGCAGATATCGCAGCAACTTAACGATCTCGATCTAAAGATGACAGCCATGCTTAACGAGATAAAATCTGCGGTCGAACGTGCCAGTTATGATGAAGGAGCAAGAAAGTTAATGGAGGTAACCGGCTCAATTAAAAATATTAGAGAAAAGATGACCGCTTTTGTTACTGATCCGCCTAAAATCCAAGGAACGCAAGAGATAGATATGGCAACATTAAATACTAGGAAAAAGGAAATTATTGATTTGATCCATAACCAAATTTTAGGGGGGAATGAGGACCTTATTAACAACGTACTGGTGGGGGACGGGTCAGGGGTAACCCCACTGCTGAAGCAATGGAGCAAGGTAGTCAAAAATGAAGGAATCTTTCTTGGCAGTCGCGATTCCGAGCGCGTGCAAGCTCAATTGGATTACTATGATACGTTGCAGCTATGGCTGGCGGAGCTTTTGGTCGAATACTATCATGCCACTGAACCTTCAACAAGTGATTATAAGACAGCGGTCAGAGCCGTAGAAGCATATAATACACACATTAAGCAACAACAGGCCTTATTGAAACCGCCAATACCTGCAACCATCATGATAGAAAAGACACAGAGTGTTATGATATATACAGGTCGTTATTGCGTTTATTCCAATGGGCAAAAAACAATAATAGGCGAAACTCCTTGGTATGGAAAAGAGACCGTCTGCAAAGGTCTACTAGGTGAAATGGAAGATGTTTTGGAAGGCAAATTACCCTCCGACGGCTGGACTGCAACAAGTTGGGAATTGGTTAATTTGCTTTATCACCGTGATAATCCCCGTAAATATCTCGAGGATTCGGGATGGACAGTTCCGCTACAAGGAGTAACTCAGTTTGGGATAGCGAGTGTGCCTACAAAAGCTAAAAACGGAAAATATACTTATCATGATGGTTATTTAGATATTGATACTGGTGAAGTTTGGATAAGAAATCCTGAGTATGAAGATAAATTAACAAACCATCACTGGTTTTTTACCCGTAAAATGGGGAATGGTGAATTGGATAAATATTTCTGGTAGCAGAGAGTCAAGGAGTCGAGAGGACGGTTCTTGAGTCAAAGGAGTCGAGGGAGTCGAGGGGACGGTTCTTTTGACTCGAAAGAAACCTTCTGATGAGTCAATGAGTCAAGGGGACGGTTCCTTTGACTCGGGAGAAACCTTCTGATAGAATTAAAATATCAGGGGGAATGTTAAATGCCGAGACATCAGAGAAAACTAAGCAAGACATCAATTTATCACATTATGCTCAGGGGAAATGAACGAAAGAAAATATTTGAGTCAAATGAAGAAAAGCAAAGATTGCTGGATGATATTTCAGTAAAGCAAAATGAGTTCGAGTTCTCAATATATGCGTATTGTATAATGGACAATCATGTACATATAGTAATCAACTCAAAAGATATAGATATTTCAACGATTATGAAGGGCATAGCAATTCGCTATGCCTATTTCTATAATGTTCAGCACAATCGAATAGGGCACGTTTTCCAGGATCGGTTTAAAAGCGAAGCAGTAGAAGATGAACGGTACCTGATGGCGGTCATTCGATACATACATAATAATCCGGTTAAAGCCAAAATAGTAAACATGTCGGAAGACTATCAATGGAGCACTTACCGCCACTTCCTTCTAAACCCCAACCCGGTAAGCAGCACTGTCAAGGTGGATACCCAATATGTACTCAGCATAATTGCGAAAGAGCAGCAAGCAGCAATCACAGAATTCATTCGGTTTTCAAAAGAAGAAGATCCGCTGATCTATTTGGATTGTGAGGATGAAGATGCGATACGGACCGTTGTGCAAGGACGATATTATCTTAAAGATTATCTCGCCAAATATCATGGCGGAAGCCAATGGGAACAACTAAACCAGGATGAGTTGATAAAGAATGAGGTAATTCGGCATTTACGTGCTAACACGAATTTATCAATTAGAACAATTGCCCAGGTATTAGGTGTAGATCGAAACGTCGTGGAACGGATCAGACTATGAGTCAAAAGAACCGTCCCCCTGACTCTCACAGTCTGCCGTCCCCCTGACTCCCACTGACTCCCAGAGTAAAGGAATCTTTGCAGGCTTAGCAGGTGTTCATAAGCAATCTAACTGCAAATCGACAATGATCCAGTGCCCATCTTTTTGCTCGGCGGTAATACGATAGAGGTATTTGTCGCCCAGCTCATAGCAATCAGTATATGTACGTTCCAATATGACTTTATCCGGGGATATCCGCTGCATTTTCAGGAATGATTTATCTGCCTCGGTTATGATCGGAATTGAATCGGTGGGGATAACCGCTATTTTGTTAAACTCAGGCAGCCATTGCAGGTAATAACCGACTATATCAGTGGCCAAGGATGGATTAAATCCCCCCGTGAGGTAGGTGGCAGCTGATTCGGGATTGTTTGCATGGAGTGATACTCGGTACTGGTTTAAGGAATATACATCATATAATAGTGAGGTGTAAAGCGCGAAATCTGCAACGGTGTCCTGGAAAATTCGGTCAAAGTCCTCATTAGCCGACTGGCCTGTATTCATTGGGGCCAGGACTGGTGATGTGAGGATAATTATGATTAGAATGGCACTGGCCAGGACGGAGATAATTTTGGACATTAACCAGTCTCCTTACAAAATATTTAATGAGACCATTATAACAAAATGGAAATAAAATACAAATTAAAAAATCCCCTTCTTTCCGCGTTGCCTAGCCTTCAAGCGGCAAATAGGCATAAAAAAAGACCGGTTTCCCGGTCCCAGCCCGATTACAAAAGCGAATTTCGGCGTTTCCTCATGCTTTGATCTTCATTTCTGTCATCAGCCTGGTAGTTTGTCTGGAAAGCCCTTATACTTCGTGGAAACAAAGTGCCAGCAAGCCTGGTCCGGTGTGTACTCCCAGAGCCGGACTGATGTCGGAAAAAATTAGTTCTCTAACATTAGGAAGCTTGCTCAGCTTGGCTAACATTTTCTCGCCTTCAATTTTCGCCCCGCCGTGCATAACAGCCAAGTTGAATGGTCTATTGCCAACATGTTCTTCGATAACCTCCATTAATCGTTCAATCGATTTGTGGCGTCCTCTTACTTTTGCATAGGTAAAGTATTTTCCTTCTGGATTCACAGATATAATTGGTTTTAAATTAAGTAAGTCACCTAACATTCCTGCTACCAGTCCAATTCGGCCCCCCTTACGCAGGTATTCCAGGGTTTCAATCACATAGAAGGCCCTTACATGAGGTTGCAAGCTCACAAGTTTTTGCATGACTTTCTCAAAACTGAGGCCATTGGCAATATTTCGGGCAGCGTCTAGAACAATCCAGCCGGTTGCCATACATAAGGTGAGAGTGTCAAAGACTTCTATAACTATGTCATCAAAATCCTTAGCAGCCAGTTTCATGGCCTGATAGGTACCTGATAAACCACTGGATAAGGCAATAGCCAGCACGTGGGTAAAACCTTCCCGGCGAGCACTTTCCATAGCGTCCTTTATTTCTTGCAAATTGGGCATCGACGTAGTAGGAATCTCTGCGGGCATGCGGTTATAGACCTCCATAGGCTGTATATCGACACGATCAGAATACTCTCCATCCGGATAAATGACTTTTAAAGGGAGTATTCTAATACCTAGTTCTTCGATCAAGCTTTGAGGAAGGTCGCACGCGCTGTCGGCAATTAAAGCAATTTTTTCTTTCAATATCAACACTCCTTTACAAACAAGATATTGTTCAAGGATTAACAATATTAATTATATTTTAGAGGATTTACCCTGATTAGGCAAAAAAATTAGGTGCACGTTTTCTCCGTTACCTTGACAGGGACGATGGGAACATATAGAATCGGTATGTAAAGCAAAAATGCTTTACGCAAGGAGAATGAACTATGCTGGAGAAAATAAGCCATGTGGTGCTGCTCAAGGATTTTTATGGACCCTTGCTTACTGAGAAACAGCAGAATGTTCTGAACCTGCATTATGAAAATGATTTATCCCTTTCCGAGATTGCTGATGATATGAATACCAGTCGGCAGGCGGTTTATGATACGGTCAAAAAGGCGGAAAGCCTGTTAGAGCAATATGAGCAAAAGCTGGGCCTGGTGGAGAGGTTTCAAATAATGCGTGAGCGTTTAAATGAATTATCTTCCCTGCTAGAAGGAAATGAGGTTAATCAGAGTACGGTAAGCAAATCAGTGGGAATTTTACGAGAACTTTCACGATTGCTGTAGGAAAAGGAGAGGTATTGTGGCGTTTGAAGGATTATCAGACCGACTGCAAGAGGTTTTTAGAAAACTGCGTGGCAAAGGTAAAATATCAGAAGAAGATGTAAAAGTTGCCATGCGTGAAGTCAGACTGGCTCTATTGGAGGCGGACGTTAATTATAAGGTAGTTAAGAAGTTTGTTGCGACCGTCAGTGAGAGAGCGGTAGGCCAGGAAGTACTGCAGAGCGTGACCCCTGGGCAGCAGATCGTCAAGATCGTTTATGACGAGATGAGCAGTCTGATGGGAGAATCTGAAAACAAATTAATTATGTCGCCTAAGCCACCCACTATTTTTATGGCAGTGGGATTGCAGGGTGCCGGAAAAACTACTACCGTAGCTAAGCTAGCCAAGAGCTTAATAAAGCTTGGACGCCGTCCCCTTTTGGTGGCCTGCGATGTTTACAGACCCGCGGCTATTAAACAACTGCAGGTGCTGGGAGAGCAGGTGGGTGTCCCGGTATTTTCCCTGGGCCAGGTCAACCCAGTCGACATTGCCCGAGATTCACTGGAATACGCACGGACCAACAACCGTGATGTTGTGATTATAGATACAGCCGGCAGACTGCATATCAATGAAGAGTTAATGGATGAATTGAAGCAGATAAAGACAACGGTGGATCCCCAGGAAATACTCCTGGTGGTAGATGCTATGACCGGGCAGGATGCAGTTAATGTGGCAGAGGCCTTCAACGCAGATCTGGGTTTGACAGGAGTTATCCTAACCAAGCTGGATGGAGACACGAGAGGCGGAGCAGCCCTATCGGTCAAAGCGGTAACCGGCTGTCCGATTAAAATGGTGGGTATGGGTGAGAAGTTGGATGCCCTGGAGACCTTTCACCCAGAAAGAATGGCCTCGCGTATATTAGGCATGGGAGATATTTTGACCCTGGTGGAAAAAGCCCAGTCTAGTTTTGACCAGAAGCAAGCTAAGGAAATGGAAAGGAAGATTCGCCAGCAAGAATTTAATCTGGAAGATTTTCTGGAACAGATGCAGCAGGTCAGATCCATGGGACCGCTGGAAGATTTATTGGGCATGATACCGGGTATGGGGAAACAAATGAAGGCTATGAAGGGCGAGATAGATGAAAAAGAGCTCGGCCATGTGGAAGCCATAATTAAGTCCATGACCTTGGAGGAAAGACGTAATCCGGTAATATTAAACGGCAGCCGCAAGAAAAGGATCGCCCGCGGGAGTGGAACGAAAGTTCAGGAAGTAAACCGATTGCTTAAGCAATTTGAGGACTCTCGGAAGCTAATGAAACAGTTTGCCGATATGGGTGGTAAAAAGGGAAAACGGGGCGGGATGCCAAATATAAAACTGCCCTTCTAATCAATCAATACTATATAACATAAGACTTACATCACCTGTGCCACACTGGTTGACAAAAAAACCGTCCCATTGACAAGGTGCAGGTTAATATAAGTGTAGATTTAGGGGCTTTTTTGATAGTCTCTTAAACAAGGAGGTGACAATATGGCAACAAAGATCAGGCTAAAAAGGATGGGAGCAAAGAAAAACCCCTTCTACAGAGTAGTAGTAGCAGATTCCAGATCACCCAGAGATGGTCGTTTTATCGAGGAAATAGGTTATTATGACCCCGCGACCACTCCCGCAACTATTAAGATAGACGAAGAAAAGGCGCTCAAATGGTTGACGACCGGTGCTAAACCTTCTGATACGGCAAAATCTCTCTTGCAGAAACAAGGGATTATGAGTAAATTTGCGGAAAGCCGCAAGTAGAGGCTGGGGGGTGAAACATAAGTGAAAAAACTAGTTGAAATGATCGCCCGCTCTCTGGTAGATAACCCGGATGAAGTTCAAGTTAATGAGACCGAGAATGAAACATCAGTATTGCTTGAACTCCGGGTAGCACCTGACGATATGGGTAAGGTAATAGGCAAGCAAGGTAAAATTGCCAAATCGATTCGTACCCTTACCAAGGCTGCAGCCGCTAAGGCAGGTAAAAGAGTAGCAGTGGAGATCATGAGATAGGCCTACTTGGAGGTATAAATTGGTGGAGTCCCAGGAATTAATTAAAATTGGGAAAATAACAGGAACCCATGGTTACAAAGGAACAGTCAAGGTCGAACTTTTGACTGATTTTCCTCAGCGTTTTAAGAATATGCAGAAGGTAAAGATAAGTCAGAGAAATACCGTGTCAGAGTTGACTATTGAGGCCTGCAATTCACACCACGGAAAGCTTTTGATAAAGTTCAAAGGCATAGATACTATTGAAGAGGCGGTTAAATATCGAAACGCCTTTTTAAATGTTTCTGCCGATGAAATATATCCTTTACCAGAAGGTTCTTATTATCATTTCCAGTTGATTGGTATGAAGGTATATGATTTGGAAATAGGATATCTGGGGCAATTGATAGATATACTGGAAACCGGAGCCAATGATGTATATGTGATAAAGTCGGAGGTTTACGAAGAAATTCTCATACCTGCCATCAAAGAGGTAATTCGTGAGGTTGATTTGTCTAGTCTTAGCATGCAGGTCAAGCTGCTGCCTGGATTGTTAGAAGTTAAACGGGAAAGGTGAGCGAAGGATCAATGAAAATCGATATACTGACGCTTTTTCCTGCCATGTTTGCTTCGCCTTTTAACGAGAGCATCATTGAACGGGCTCAAGCCCGAAAGCTTGTGGAGATAAACACTGTAAACATTAGAGATTATGCTTTGGATAGGCACCAACAGGTGGATGATTACCCTTATGGGGGCGGCGCAGGTATGGTTATGAAGTATGATGTGCTATCCCGGGCGATAGAAAGCCTAAAAAGGGCCAATTCACATGTTATTTACCTATCGCCCCAAGGTAAACCACTGGATCAGGATAAGGTTGTTGGTATGGCTGGGCAGGAGCATCTAATATTGCTCTGCGGACATTACGAGGGTATTGACGAACGGATAATGAATCTAGTGGATGAAGAGCTTTCCATAGGTGATTATGTATTGAGCGGAGGGGAATTAGCCGCTATGGTGGTTGTGGACGCGGTTACGCGCTTAATTCCCGGAGTCTTAGGCGACGATAATTCTTCGCAAGAGGAGTCTTTTGTTGGTGGCCTGCTGGAATATCCACATTACACCAGACCCAGGATTTATCAGGGTGAGGAAGTTCCAGAAACACTTCTCTCGGGACACCATGAGCAGATACGTTTGTGGCGAAAAAAGCTGAGTTTGAAGCGCACCCTGCTAAAAAGACCAGACCTGTTGCTGCAAAGAGAATATGATCAAGAAGAAAAAAAACTGCTCAAGGAAATTCTATTTAATGGGGAGAAAAAAACTAAGTGAGAAAAGCCAGGGTATACATAGCACTGCTGCATTATCCTATGTATAATAAAAGAATGGATACAGTAACCACTTCGATTACCAACCTGGATTTGCATGATATTGCTCGTGCTGCGCGGACTTACAATGTGGAGGGCTTTTATGTAGTTCATCCATCCGCCAACCAGCAGAAGTTAATCGCCGAGATTCTGGCTTACTGGCAGGATGGTTATGGAGGGCGTTATAATCCCGACCGACAGGAAGCTTTTAAGCAACTTAGACTGGTGGAAAATCTAAGTGCGGTAGTTGATTCCATTGAGCAAGAAACCGGACAGAGGGTTTATACGGTCGCCACGGATGCCCGTCTATATCCTAATACCGTAAGCTATAGTCAGTTAAAAACGGCAATATTTAATGAGAACCAAGTTTATTTATTGTTATTTGGTACTGGCTGGGGTATGGTACAGGAGTTAGTGCAAGGATGCGATTATATATTAGAACCTATAACTGGGGCGGGAGAATATAACCATCTATCAGTTCGAAGTGCGGTTTCCATAATTTTAGATCGATTGTTAGGCGAATTCTGGTTTAATCGATAGGTTTTTCTTGAGCTTGGTTTTGTGCTGTGGTAAAATAGGCTTGTTCTGTAATAAAGGTGGTAGTTACATTTTTTATGGATGTAGGTGCGCCTGCTGGAAGGAGGTAGGAATCATGCAAGATATAATCAGGTCAGTTGAAGAAGAACATTACAAAAAAGACATACCGGTTTTTGGACCTGGGGACACAGTCAAAGTCCACTGTAAGGTGGTTGAGGGAACCAGAGAAAGAATTCAGGTATATGAAGGAATTGTTATGAAGGTCAGAGGCGGCGGTCTTTCAAAGAACTTTACCGTAAGAAGAGTAACTTACGGGGTTGCCGTTGAAAGGACATTCCTTATAAATTCACCGAAAATTGCTCAGATTGAAGTTACCCGCAAGGGTAAGGTTCGTAGAGCCAGGCTCTTCTACCTACGGGGCTTAACTGGTAAAAAAGCTCGGGTTAAAGAAAAGAGCAGATTTAGATAAAGATTTAAGGGGATACCGAGGGGTATTCTCTTTTTTTCTATTGGGACGGATGCGACTGGGGGAGGGGGTGCGACAGAGGGGACGGTTCTCGGTGTCGTACCCTTGTCATGTTGTCCAGGATATTATCAAAGGAGGTAGCAACCGTGACGATTAACTGGTATCCAGGTCATATGGTGAAGGCCAAAAGGGAAATTGAAGAGAATATGAAGCTCGTTGATATAGTGGCTATGCTGCTTGATGCTCGAGCTCCCTTTTCGTGTCGTAATTCTGATCTGGAAAAGATATGCAGAAGAAAAAAATTGCTATTTGTGTTAAACAAAATAGACCTGGCATCGCCTGCTGCCACGCAGCAATACCTGGCTCGATTGCGGAAGGCAGGTGAAATGGTAACCTCCATCGATTCTACCAGTGGAAAGGGACTGACAGAGGTAATCCAGGCAATTAAGGACATCTATCAACCGCAAGCGGCGGAAATGCTCCGTAAAGGCCGCAGAATAAGACCCGCCCGAATTATGGTTGTAGGGGTTCCTAACATAGGCAAATCTACTTTTCTAAACTGTATGGTGGGTAAAAAAATGGCCCAAACCGGTGCTAAGCCCGGTATTACTAGGGGCAAACAGTGGGTGCGGGTAAGAGAAGATATAGAATTAATGGATACCCCTGGTCTTATGTGGCCTAAAGTGGAAGCAGAGGAGCAGGGCCTGAAACTAGCTCTTTTAAACATAGTAGGAGAAAATGCCTATAATGAGGAAGAGGTAGCTCTGTATTTGTTAAAAACTCTGCAAGAAAAGTCTCCGGAAACGCTAACGGAGAAACTAAAAGTAAGCAGTCCAGACCAAAGCACTGAAGAACTTCTGCAAGAAATTGCTCTAAAGCGAGGCCACCTATTAAAGGCTGGGGCGCTAGATACTGGCAAAACCTGCACCTCGCTCCTGCATGATTATCGCAAGGGCAAGCTTTGCCGTATCAGCCTAGATTGAGGGATTATCAATAAATAAACTAGCCATTTACTCCGGTCTTTTATTCGTTGATAGCCCCTAAGATATACTCTATATCTGATACTTGTACAGTTCATAACCGCCGCTGATATTTTTCACATCATAGCCCTTCTGGAGAAGAATACGGTTTACTATATAACTCCGCAGACCCTGACCGCAGTAGACGAGAATTTCTTGATCCGGGGGAATTTCATCTAAGCGATCCCTAATTTCATCCACGGGAATATTGTGAGCGTTCGTTACCGCGCCATGCTGATATTCTTGAGGAGTGCGTGCATCAATCAAGAAAGCACCTCCTTCAACGAGTTCTGCCACCTCAGGCCAGTGAACCACTTCAATATCTTTGCGTACAATATTGGAAGCTGCGTAGGCCAGCATATTAACCGGATCCTTGGCAGAAGAGAAGGGCGGCGCGTAGGCCAGTTCAAGCTCCTGCAAGTCAAAAACGGTCATTCCCGCTCGAATTGCGGTAGCAAGCACATCAATCCTTTTATCCACCCCATCCCAACCTACAATCTGGGCACCAAGAACCGTGCCGTTTTCAGGATTAAATAGTAATTTTGCCATCATCTGAGTTGCTCCCGGGTAATAAGTGGCATGAGAATTAGGTTGAGCATGACAGGCCTGGAAAACCCATTCCAACTTGCGAAGGGCCTTTTCATTTTTGCCGGTTACGGCTACTGTCATATCCATAACCTTTACTATGGCTGTACCTTGAGCACCGCTGTATTTGCTGGAACGCCCGCAAAGGTTGTTGGCGATTAACCATCCTTGACGATTGGCTGGTGATGCCAGGGGCAGCAGTGAATCCTGCCCGGTGATAAAATCCTTTACCTGTATGGCATCTCCGGCCGCATATATATAGGGGTCAGAAGTTCTCAGGTACTCGTCTACCAGAATACCTCCAGTTGAACCGATGGCCAGGCTGGCCTCTGCTGCCAACCAGGCTTCAGGTTTGACTCCGATTCCCAGCACCACCATATCAGCCGAAATGGACCTGCCGCTATTCAGAATGACTGTCTCCACGCTGGAGGAGCCTTCCAAGGATACGGCTCGATCCGACAGACATAGCTCAATGCCTTGGTCTTGTAAATACTTATGGACGATTGCCGCCATTTCAGGATCCAATACCCCTAATACCTGATCAGAAGCTTCTACTAAGGTAACATGGATATTAAGTTCGTGAAGCATTTCTGCCATTTCCAGACCGATAAATCCCCCGCCCATGATTACCGCTGTAGCCGGCCGGTGTAATTCGATGTACTGTTTGATCACATCGCTGTCGGGCACGTTTCTCACTGTAAAAACATTAGGCTGGTGTATGCCTGGGATGTCCGGAATAATTGGATTTGCTCCGGGACAAAGCACCAGATAATCATAGCTTTCTCGGTAGCTCTGATCTAAGAGGGTATTATTAATGATGACCACTTTCTCGTCAGGGATAATGCTTTGAACCTCACTATTAGTTCTTACATCAATATTGAAGCGACGTTGCATGGACCTTGGCGTCTGCACTAACAGGCGGTTTCTTTGTTCAATAACTCCCCCCACATAATAGGGCAAACCGCAATTTGCAAAGGATATATATTCACCGCGTTCCAACATAATGATTTCAGCCTCTTCATCCATTCTTCTTAAACGGGCTGCGGTACTGGCACCTGCAGCAACGCCCCCCACTATTATTACTTTTTTTCCCATTATTATTCGCCTGCCTTTCTCAAATTAAATATGACCAGTTCTCGGTGTATGATGCATAAACACATCAAATTTGATGCGATAATGCATTGTGACGTAATTATTATTTTAATACTAATGGTAATGCATATCGGTTAATAGGGAGTTTGTTGCCTTTCCCAGTAAAATACAAAGCTCAGGCACGTTTCTTGCGTGTTTTTTATACTATTTCCATCTATTATTATTTAGTATGTTATCCCACATCCTATTTTACAGTATTTTCAGTTGAGATACAGCTTTAATAGCAGGCCTATGCCTGGAAATTTAGAGTGTTGATAGAACCATGCTTATATTAAGGCATGTAACCACTTTTTTGTAGGGTAAATGGACAAGGATTCTTCGAGGACAGACAAGAAAGGGGGTGTTTGGGAAACAGGGGGAATAAGATCAGTAACAAAAGCAAACTATATAGAGAAATAATATTGAGGAGGCTATTTCGTGAGTTATTTAGAAGATTATAAAGGCAAATTAATATCTGCCGCAGAGGCAGCTAAGAAAGTTAATTCCGGAGATTGGGTCGATTACGGCTGGTGCGCTGCACATACTGTGGCTTTTGACAAAGCTCTGGCGGCCAGAGCCAGTGAACTAACCGATGTTAAAATCAGAGGCGGCGTTGCATTGTGGATGCCGGCAGTATTCCAGGTCGAAAATCCTGGGGATCACTTCAGCTGGCATTCTTGGCATATGACCGGTGCAGGCCGGAAACTGGCCGAAGCAGGCATAGGATATTATGCTTCTATCCGTTATTCGGAAGTGCCCAGATATTATAGAGAAAATGTTGATCCCATTGGCGTTGCAGTTTGCCAGGTTACTCCGATGGATAAGCATGGTTATTTCAACTTTGGCCCATCGCCTTCACATGCGCGGGCTACTTTTGAAGTGTCCAAGATAAAGATAGTAGAAGTCAACCAGAACCAGCCCGTATGCCTAGGTGGTACTGAAAACACTATCCATATTTCTGAGGTGGACTTTGTAATTGAAGGGGACAATCCTCCGATGGCTCAATTGGGAGCCGCTGCACCCAACGATATTGATGCAGCCGTAGCTAAATTGATTGTGGATGAAATCCCCAATGGCGCCTGCCTCCAGCTCGGTATCGGCGGGATGCCGAATGCCGTTGGCATGATGATAGCTCAATCCGACCTCAAAGACCTGGGTGTGCATACTGAAATGTATGTAGATGCTTTTGTTGATATCTCCAATCAGGGTAAGATCAATGGCATGAAGAAAAATATAGATAAGGGCCGCCAGAGTTTTGCCTTTGCTGCCGGCACCAATAAAACCTACGAATTCCTCGACAATAATCCAGGCTGTATGGCCTGCCCGGTTGACTATACCAATGATCCCTGTGTAGTGGGACAGATAGACAACTTCATGTCCATTAACAACGGGGTCGAGATCGATCTATTCGGCCAGATCAACTCCGAGTCTGCGGGTTACAGACATATCAGCGGCACCGGCGGACAGCTGGACTTCGTAATGGGAGCATACCGTTCCAAGGGCGGCAAGAGCTTTATGTGTATGTCCTCGACTTATGGAAAAGCTGGCGAACCCAAATCCCGTATTATTCCTACCTTAGACCCCGGCACCATAGTAACCGACTCTCGTTCAGTAGTACAATGGGTCGTTACTGAATATGGCAAGGTTAATCTGAAAGGTATGACCTCCTGGGAGAGAGCTGAGAAATTAATAAGTATTGCCAATCCCATTTTCCAGGATGAATTGATCAAAGCTGCTGATTCGATGAGAATCTGGCGCAAGAGCAACAAAAAATAGGCACATTGAAATATAGAACCAAGAGCTTTGACTAGATAAATTAATATAATTTAATAAAAAACGGCGGATGATTTTCCGCCGTTTTTTTCAACCTGTGAAAAGGCCTTGTGCTCCGTTCATGTTCAACTTCCAAACGGTCGTAATGAGATTCGCACTTCTTTTCCTTATGATATAATAAAATAAATTATTAAAAAGGCGGTTTAAGATATGAATGATTATTTTCCAGAACTTTTTAGACCGGGTTATATTGGTAACTTGTGGGTACGTAACCGCATTGTAATGGCACCTATGGCTACTCATTTGGCCTATATTAATGGAGAAGTAAGTGAAGCCCTAATCGCTCACTACGCTGCCCGGGCTCGCGGAGGTGTGGGATTGGTAATAGTCGAAGCGGCCTGCATCGCTCCACTGGTTGCTAACGAGGGTTTTGGGCAGTTGTATATATCTAATCCCCGGTTTGTTTTGGGTTTGAATAGACTTAGCGAAGCTATACGAGCCAATGGGAGCCGGACTTTCATCCAGCTTTTCCATGCCGGCAGGCAGACTTCTAGCTTGGTATGTGGAGGTGAACAGCCGGTAGCTCCCTCAGCCATTCCCTGTACTATTATGAGGGAAATTCCCCGAGAGTTGACTACACTGGAAGTAAAGCAGATTATAAATGAATTCATAGCCGCAGCCCATTATGCTCACCGAGCAGGATTTGATGGGGTTGAACTACATGCAGCCCATGGATATTTGATAAACCAGTTTTTATCACCCCATACCAATCAACGCAGCGATGAATACGGTGGCAGCTTGCAAAATCGGCAGCGCTTCTTGTTGGAGATCGTTACCGAAATAAAAGAGGTTATACCTGAATTGACCATTTCAGTTCGTCTTAATATTGATGATTTCATTCAGGGTGGATTGGAATTAGAAGAGAGCCTGGAGGTTTGTAAGTGTTTGGAAAAATCTGGGGTGGATATTATCAACTGTTCCAGCGGTACCTATGAGTCAGGTTTGAAAAGTATAGAGCCCGCTGCTTATGAGCAAGGCTGGCGGGTATACCTGGCAGAAGCGGTAAAAAAGGTGGTTGATATCCCTGTCATTTCTGGAGGAATGATACGTAATCCCGATTTTGCTAATCAGGTACTGGTAGATAAGAAAGCTGATTTTATCTTTCTGGGTCGCAGCCTGCTGGCCGATCCGGAATGGGTTAACAAAGCACGCCAAAATGAAGTGGCAGATATTCGTCCGTGTATAAGCTGTAACAATTGTATAGCTAACGGTTTTAAGGGCCTGGGGATTCGCTGTACGGTGAATCCATTTTGCGGCCGTGAAACTATGTTGAACCAAGAGAATACGGTTCAGAAGCAGGCCAGAGTGGTGATAGTTGGTGGCGGGCCAGCTGGAATGCAGGCTGCGATATCCCTGCGGCGGCAAGGTCTGAAGGTGACATTATATGAAAAAGAAGCTGAATTAGGAGGATTTATGGGTTTGGCCGGAGTTCCACCCCATAAGGAACAAGTTTTGGCTTTGCGCAATTATATGGTTAGAGAGATATATAAATCGGAAGTAGAGCTGGTACTTAACCATGAATTTACGCTCGATATTCTTCGGGCAAGCAAGCCTGATGCTTTGGTGCTGGCGACTGGATCAAAAGCAGTCCGACCTGCATTGGCAGGCAGTGATCAGAGCAATTGCGTGGAGGCACTTGAGGTCTTGGGTGGAAAGGTAGAGATGGCTGGGCAGAAGGTAGTGGTAATTGGAGGTGGAACTACCGGGTGTGAGGTAGCGGATTATTTACTGCCCAGAGGTAATCAGGTGACTATACTGGAAGCAGGGTCCTCTATGGCTGCCGAAATGGAGAGGAAAAACCGCCGCGCTTTGATGACCAGTTTGGAAGATGCCGGGGTAGAAAAGAGAAATGGAGCCCGAGTGGTAGAGATAATGCCCGACAGTGTGCGTATAGAAGTTGCTGGAGTTGAAGAACAATTGCCTGTTGACTGGGTGGTTTGGGCTACTGGTTTTAAACCGCAGAATGAACTTTTTAGTATAGTTCAGGAAGAAGTACCTTTTGTTTTTCTTATCGGTGATGCTTTAAAAGTGAGAGGATTTAAAGAAGCCATACTGGAAGGTGAAATGTTGGGTAATACCATCGCCGGGTTACTGAAATAAGGGGCTAGCCTCTACGTTGGGTGGTGGGACAATAAATGGGGTTGAAAACTGAGACTCTGACTTTAGAAATAGAGCGTATCGAAAAGCTGAAATCCTACGAAAATGGAGCCTATCAGGAGGGTTACCAAAGGGTTGCAGGAATCGACGAAGTGGGCCGGGGGTGTATCGCTGGACCGGTAGCGGCAGCGGCGGTTATTCTGCCTCGGGATTTTTTTCTGGCCGGCGTAAACGACTCCAAGTTGCTTAGTGAGAAAAAAAGGCTGCAACTAGTAGTGGAAATTAAACGGGAGGCTTTGGCCTGGTCAGTGGTGATGATTTCTCCTCAGCGCATTGACCAGACCAACATATTGCAGGCTACCAAAGAGGCTATGCGTATCGCTGTAAATGAACTTTTGCCAGTTCCTGATTTTCTGCTCATTGATGCTGTGAAAATACCCGATATAAATATTAGACAATACCCGATTATTAAGGGTGATAGCTTGAGCATTTCTATTGCCTGCGCATCCATTCTGGCGAAGGTCGAGAGGGATGAGTCTATGCAGGCTTATGATGGAATGTATCCTGGTTATGGTTTTGCCAGGCATAAGGGTTATGCTACCCGTGATCATATTATAGCATTGGATAATTTTGGTCCTACCCCTATTCACCGGGAAAGCTTTGAACCAGTCAAATCAATATTTGGAGGTGCTTATGGAGCCCAGCCAAATCTCTTTAAATAAAGTCACATTAAATGTCAGTTCCCCCAAGGATGGCGGGGTCAGCCTGAATAAGGGGGAAATGGTTAAGGGAACGGTGCAAGAGGTGAGACCGGATGGCCTGGTAATGATTGTTATCAAGGGCAAATTAGTCGAAGCGGTGGCCGAGGTACCGGTCAAGCCTGGCCAGGAATTGTATCTCATGGTAGATGATTTTCGCAATGGCAAGACCTATCTAAAGCTAGTTAGCCCGGAAATGATGGGAAAGATTGAAAATGCCAATATTAAGGCCAATCTTCTGCAAATGGGTATAACGGCCAAGGAGGAAACCGTTCTCCTGGCTAGCAAGCTGGTGCAGCATAATCTGCCGGTTACCCCTGATAGCCTTAATGAATTGGCTCGAGTCGTCAAACTAATAGGTGGAAATAACCCTAGAAATCTTGAGATAGCAGCTTTCGCTCTTTCTCGGGGAATAGTAAACCGGGAAGCCCTTATGGCCTTGGCTAGCTTTCTATCTCCTGAAACGAATAAGGCTCAACTACTAACCGTGCTCAATCGTTTGCTTAGTACATTGGCAACTCAGATTACTCCAACATCGGCATCAGAAACATCGTCACTTCAAACAGTGTCAGCTACGGCTGCGTCTTCTGTCATTAATACTACTACTGAATCAGTGCCTTCAGGGAGCATAGTTACTTCATCGACATTAGCAGCTTCCGGTCCTGAACCATCGCTAAGCTCAGTGAAAGGGGAATCAGCTGCTACGACAGCCAGTATTGCTCAAGAAACAGTCTCAGCCGTCCCGGTAAAGGGCGAAGTGGCTCAGCCAGGAGTGAGTGTTGGTCAGTCAGCAGCCCCGACCGTACCGGGTAGAGGGGAACTCGCACCGCAGGCAGCTAGTCTTAGTCAGGAAGGGGCTCCAGCTTCAGTGAAAGCTGAGCCAGTGCCTTTAGCATCGAATACCGCTAAGGAGATAGCTACGGCGAGTCAAGTGAAGGGGGCACCAACTGCTCCGACAGCCAGTGCTGCTCAAGGGTCAGTCTTGGCCAGCTCGGTTAAGGGTGAAGCAGCTCTGACCGCATCGGGTAGAGGGGAACCCGCACCGCAGGCAAGTAATGTTAGTCAGGAGGGGGCTCCAGCAGTCCCAGTGAAAGCTGAGCCACTACCATTAGGATCGAATACAGCTAAGGAGATAGCTAATGCTAATCAAGTCAAAGGGGAGGCAACACCTCCAAGTACCAGTCCTGCTCAAGAGACAGTCCCGGCTAACCCGGTAAAGGGTGCAGTTACATTGCAGGCAAGTAATGTTGCACAGGGTACAAATACAGCCAATCCAGCGAGGGAAGGGAGTACAGGTATTTCTCAGCCGATCGTTCCTGATGGTGAGGCAGAAGCTCCTTCTCAGAATGCTTCGAGAGCAGCAGTTTCGGAAACACCGAGGGTTATCTTGGAAAACCTTTTAAAGTTCGTGCCTGCAAGTGTCGGAACAGCTGAACCTGATGTAAATACCGCGTTGAAAACAGGTCAATCAGATGGGAGCCAGGTTTTGTCAGGAGAAACGCCTGTGGTTCCAACAGATAATGATTCTGGGCTGCCTCAGGATAACCTGGCCCGGCGGGTCGTGAATCTTTTACAGACATTAGTAGACATCGTGGAGCTTGATCCCGCATCTTCTTCTGATAAAATCGCAGAAAAAATTCAGAACAGCACCCAGTCGGAACGAGAAATTATAAAGGCCTTGCTGTTATTGAAAGACCTGGCCACCGATCAGGGAGTAGGGGAGAAGATTAGCTCGTTAAAAGATTTTTCGTTGCGGTTAGAAAATTTGGAAAAAGAAATATCCGGTCAACGACTTTTTAATACGTCATCTCGGACCCCAGGCGAGAATGTTAGCAGCTATTATTTCTCTTTTCCGGTGAAGATGGATAATGGGTACAGTATGTGCCAGTTGAAGATAAACAAAGATAGCCGCCAAAAGCTTAAAGATTTAGATAACCTGAATTTTGTGGTCTCGCTGAATACCAGTAAAATGGGGATAGTTCTTTTTCATGTAAACTGGCATCGCCAGGGAACTATTAAGCTGCAGGGAGTTGTAGAAAGTCAGTCTACCTGCAATTACATGAACAAGAATATGGGGGAATTGGTAGCTAATCTTCAAGGACTGGGTTTCAAAGTGTCCAATCTAGGTGTGAAGGTAAGCGTTTCTCCAGCGGAGATCAATGGTGCAAAACCTGGTTTTGAGGACGTAACCCAGAAGATTAGGCCTCTTGGAATTGATGTAACCGTTTAGGAGGCTACATTATGGCAAAGAATATTATCTCAATGGTTCCGGTGGCAAGAATTGTAGATTTTGGAGGTTTCATTGTGGATAAGAACAGACAAAACGAAAAAGCAGTAGCTCTGCGTTACCAGCGCGACGTAGATGACGTACCGGTGGTTGTAGCTAAGGGCAGGGGATTGCTGGCCGAACGCATTCGCGAAGTGGCTGAAGAGAGCGGTGTGCCCGTAAAAGAGGATAAAGACCTGGCAGATTACCTGATGGCATTGGATTTATACGAAGAGATACCACCGGTGCTTTATGCGGTAGTGGCGGAGATACTGTCTCATATCTATAGCATGGATAAAAAGTACACTTAGGGAGAAGCTGATGAAAAAAGAGCTTGGCAACCGGGGTGAGGAGATAGCTGCTCGTTACCTTAAAGAGCAGGGTTACAGGATATTAACCCGCAATTATCGCAGCCGGTACGGCGAAGTGGACATCATCTGCACATGTAAGCAGAGTATTGTATTTGTAGAGGTGAAAACCCGCACCAGTACAAGCTTCGGCTCTCCTGAAGAGTCAATTACCAGAAGCAAGCGAGAACATATCCGTAAAGTTGCCCTCATATATCTTGAGTCCTATCCGCACCCCTTTAAAGAAATGCGTTTTGATGTAATTGGAATTCTTATGGACGGAAACGAGCCCCGCATCAACCACCTGGTGGCTGCGTTTTAACCCGGAAATAAACGTGCATGGAATTCGTTATTTTGCTAATATAGAAACATATTGATTTCTGGGAGGATTATTAATGTTGATTTATGGTAAGGAGATAAGAGAAAACGTAAAAGAGCAAGTGAAAAAGGCAGCGCAGGATAAACAGATGACTATGACCATTATCCAGGTGGGGGAAGAGGGTCCTTCAGCAGCTTATATAAACGGTATAAAAAACTTTGCCCGGGATGTGGGAATCGTAGTAACAGTTTTGAACTTTGCTGCTGAGATAAGTGAAGCTGAGCTTTTGGAGAAAATCGGTGAATTAAACATCGACCCCATTTTAACCGGAATCATGATTCAAAAACCGCTGCCGGGTCACATTAATGCAGACATGATTGTGAACTCCATCGATTTTCATAAGGATGTGGAGGGGATTCATCCATTTAATCTGGGTCGACTCTTAACGAAAGAACCGGGTGTTAAACCGACTACCCCCAAAGCGGTCATCCGTATGTTAAAAGATCATAACATCGATATAGATGGTCAAAAAGTCACCATTGTAGGGCGTAGTACCATTTTAGGCGGCCCACTGGCGGTTATGATGACAGCAGAGAATGCAACCGTTACGGTATGCCATACCCATACCAGGGATCTTAGCCAAGAAACTAGAAATGCTGAT
Source organism: uncultured Syntrophomonas sp. (assembly GCA_964457945.1). Taxonomy (GTDB): domain Bacteria; phylum Bacillota; class Syntrophomonadia; order Syntrophomonadales; family Syntrophomonadaceae; genus PHAA01. The sequence continues at coordinate 31,360 of CAYWFX010000002.1, read as the reverse complement.
ATACTAATAGCGGCTTTGGGAAAAATGAATTTCATTACTGCTGACATGGTCAAAGAAAATAGCGTCATTATCGATGCCGGTATTAATTTCGACGAAAATGGCAAGATGATGGGTGATGTCCATCCCGAGGCCCGAGCCAAAGCTAGAGTGGCGAGTGCGGTACCCGGAGGGGTAGGGGTCATTACTGTTGCGGAACTTTTTGATAATTTAAGAATTTTAGCGGAGCAAAACCTGGGTAGTTAGGAGCTTTATGATCTTTTGCCCGTTATTGTTGTTGGGTAAATCTTTAACTTTCCATGGTATTAGTTTACTGTACTTAGTGCAGACCAAAATCGGGTTTCGATAAATATAAATGACATGGGAGTAATTTTACCCAAATAAGTGTTATAATGAACAACAATAAATTAAATATTGCATCGGGGAGCTGATTATTTCGGCTGAGAAAGATGTTAGATCTGACCCGTTAACCTGATCTGGGTAATGCCAGCGTAGGAATTGCTTGATGCGTAAGCGCGCTATAGCCTTTTTACCCTTTTCAGGAGTAAAAAGGCTTATTTATTTAACTTTGAAATTATCTCTTGCCATATATATGGCAAGAAAAGCGGAACAAAATACTGAGAGGCTCGCGTCAAGGGAATTAATATGAGCAGGCCTTTCTGGTAAGGAGGTTAAGGAATGAATATAAGGAAAGCACTGACCATTGCCGGGTCTGATTCAGGAGGAGGAGCTGGAATTCAAGCCGATCTGAAGACCTTTGCTGCCCTGGGGGTCTATGGCAGCAGTGTAATTACCGCGATTACTGCTCAAAATACTAAAGGAGTTCAGGCATCTGCCGGTATTTCATCGGTCTTGGTGGAAGAGCAACTGAATTCGGTACTTAGTGACATAGGTGCCCATGCAGTAAAAACCGGTATGCTATACGACGGCGTTATTATTGAGACTATAGCCGAGAGCTTAAAATATTACCAGGTTCCCTGCCTGGTAGTAGATCCGGTTATGGTTGCAACTAGCGGAGATACCCTTCTCAATCAAAGCGCGGTGAATGTTTTACGCGAGAAGCTTTTGCCAATGGCGAATTTTATTACTCCCAACGCAGATGAGGCCTCAGTTTTATGCGGCTTTTCTGTGGAAAGAGAAAAAGATATACATAAAGCTGCCACGGAATTGCGCCAATTAGGCGCTGATTTTGTGATCATCACCGGTATAAAACGGGATAAGCAGTCCATCGATTTTTGCTATGATGGCTACGAGTTTCGAGAATTAAAGGAGCATTTTATTGATACCCTCAATACCCATGGAACCGGGTGCTCTTTTTCCGCTGCCCTGGCTGCCTGTAGGGCTCGAGGGGCTTCTCCCTGGACTGCGGTAAGCATGGCAAAAAAATATGTTGCCAGCGGACTCTGCTACGCCTACCAGGTTGGAAAGGGTAGAGGACCCTTAAACCACATGGCTTCTTTCTTCCCGGGTAATTTGGGTGATCAGGAAATTTTGGAGACTCGCGCTGCAGCTTTTCGAGACTGGGGAAATAAGCCTCAATTAAAAGCTTTGCCACTGCTTAATGTTATTATCGGCGGTCCTCTGTGTAAAGGAAAAGATTACGCGGAACTAGCCAGACTGGCGGTTGAGAACGGGGCGCGGTTGATTCAATTTCGGGAGAAAGAGGGCGATACCAGAGAACTGGTTGAAACGGCCCGGAAAATGTGCTCAGTATGTCATGAGTATGGTGCCCTTTTTGTTGTTAATGACCGTGTGGATGTAGCGGTAGCATCTGGGGCTGACGGAGTTCATATTGGTCAAGATGACCTAATGCCACAAATGGCCCGGGCATTACTGGGCCCTGAGAAAATTATCGGAGTATCGGCAATAAATATGGCTGAAGCTGAAGCTGCTGTGGAAGCTGGCGCCGACTATTTAGGAGTAGGACCCGTTTATCCTACTGTAAGTAAGGAATGCAGAGTTGATGCTTGTGGGTCCGGACTTTTGGCAGAGATAGTTGCCAGGGTTAATATTCCGGTGGTTGCTATAGGTGGCATAACGCCGGAAAAGACCATTCCACTTCTAACCGCAGGGGTTTCAGGAGTCGCGGTTATCTCTGCCATTCTGGGAGCCCCTGACCCGGCCCAGGTAATACGGCAGTTTATGACCGTGTTAACGCAAGTTGGGGACGGTTCTTGAATTTCCAAAATACCTGGCATGGTTTGGAGAAGGACCGTTCCCAGCTGAAACAGCGGGTGATTAAACCATTTTGAGAAATCAAAAATTTATTTGATATTTAGGGAGGACATTACTTTGACCCAATTGGAAAGTGCAAAACGTGGAGAAATAACTCCACAAATGCAGGAAGTAGCCTTACATGAAGGAATTCCGGCAGAAACTATTAGGGAGCGGGTAGCCAGCGGGCTGGTTGTCATCCCTTTTAATGAACGACATCAGGGACTAAAAGCCTGTGGCATAGGGTTTGGTTTGCGTACTAAGGTAAATGCTAATCTAGGAACATCTCAAGTTTTTCCCGAATGGAAAAACGAGATAGAAAAAATGGACGCAGCCCTGGGGGCCGGGGCGGATGCTATTATGGACTTGAGTACCGGAGGTGAGCTTCAGGCCTGCCGCCGGGAAGTCCTGGCGAGCTGTCCCGTACCTGTAGGTACTGTACCAGTTTATGAAGCTGCTATAAGAACACGTTCAAAGAATAAACTGGTGGTGGAAATGGAAGCGGATGAATTGTTCCAGGTCATCGAAGAACATGCTGCCGAAGGGGTAGATTTTGTTACTGTCCACTGTGGGGTTACCCGTAATATTGTTGAGAAAATGAAAACCCAGCCACGCCTGTTGGGAATCGTAAGTCGGGGTGGCGCAATGATGGCTGGATGGATGCTTCACCGGGGCGAGGAGAATCCATTATATGCTCAATTCGATCGGCTGCTTGATATTTGTAAAAGCTATGATGTTACCTTGAGCCTGGGTGATGGTTTGAGACCGGGATGTCTGGCAGATGCCACTGACCGCGCCCAGATTGAGGAATTGATGGTATTAGGTGAACTGGTTAAGCGCGCTCGGGAGGCTCAGGTACAGGTTATGGTAGAGGGTCCGGGTCATGTTCCCTTTGACCAGATTGAAGCCAATGTTAAGCTGCAGAAGCGACTTTGTCATAATGCTCCCTTTTATGTGCTGGGTCCATTGGTTACTGACATTGCGGCTGGATATGACCATATTGCTGGAGCTATCGGCGGTACTCTGGCTGCGGTTGCGGGAGCAGATTTCTTATGCTATGTGACGCCATCCGAACATCTAGGTTTGCCTACCGCGCAGGATGTTCGGGAGGGAACCATCGCTTCACGAATCGCGGCCCATGCTGCTGATATAGTTAAAGGGGTACCCGGAGCCTGGGCCCGGGATATGGCTATGGCAGAGGCACGCCGGGATTTGAACTGGGAAAAACAAATGGAGTTAGCCCTGGATCCCCAGAGGGCACGGAAGGTACGAGCCGACCGAAATCCGGTTCTCCAGGAGGTATGCTCAATGTGTGGGGAGTTTTGTGCCATAGATTTGGTTAATAAATATCTAGGGAATTCAGGTAAAAAATAAGGTGTGGGACACACCATAACTCGCCACCCTGGCGGGTGGCAAGTCAAGGAATGTCCCCGTATGAGGCGCAAGTCAAGGAATATCATTATATGGGAGGTGAAGTTATGGCGGAAGCAAATTTAAGTCTGCAGATATTGCCAGTTGTAGATGAAGATAAGATATATGGAATAGTTGACAAAGTAATCAGCGTTATTAAGGATTCACAGTTAAAATATGTGGTGGGGCCTATGGAGACTACCATAGAAGGTGACTTGGATACCCTTTTAGGTCTGGTCAAAAAGGCCCTGGAGGTCTGTACGGAAGCCGATGTGGCACGAGTCATAGCAGTAGTGAAAATAGATTACAAACCTGGTGGAGTGACTATTGATGAAAAGATTGGCAAGTATCGGTAATAAGCTGGCTCCGTATATAACCGCCCTTCTGCTGGTATTAATCTGGGAAGTGGCAGTGAGATTAAACCATTTGCCATCATATATATTACCGGGTCCGCTTCAGATTATAAAAACGCTGGCAGGAACATTTCCCTTATTGTTAATGCATACTGTCAGCACATTGGAAGAAGCTATGCTGGGATTTATACTGGCCATCCTCATAGCCTTCCTGACGGCATTTGTGCTTGACTATTTTTATTGGCTAAACCAGGCGGTATATCCCTTAATCATTGTTTCCCAGACCATACCTATTATTACTCTGGCACCGCTGTTTCTGATATGGTTTGGATGGGGCTTACTTCCTAAAATAATAGTAGTAATTCTGGTTTGCTTTTTCCCTATAGTTATAAGTCTTTTGAATGGCCTTAATTCGGTTGATCCGGATCTGATTAACCTTTTCCGTTCCATGGGAGCCAGCAAAATAGCAATCTTCAACATGGTCAAGCTGCCCTCGGCCCTGCCGGTATTTTTCTCCGGTTTGAAGATATCCGCATCGTACAGTATAATGGCCGCGGTAATAGGAGAATGGCTGGGGGCAGAGCAGGGATTAGGATATTTCATGACCATTGCCCAGAAATCTTTCCGAGTGGATCGCGTTCTGGCAGCGGTGGTGATTATTGCGCTGTTAAGTTTGTTGTTGGTTAAAGCCATAGATTTAGCCGAATACTTGTTTATGCCATGGAATAGTGGGCTTAAAAAAATGGAAGAGTGATTAGAACATAAGAGAAGGATAGAATCGGTTCTTTCGGGCATAGGTGGTTAACAAAGAACAAAATTTATTTAGGGAGGTAATAAGCATTGTTAAGAAAATGCGCAGAAATATGGGATGAGCTAAGGGCAAAGACTCCTCTGGTTCATTGCATAACTAATTATGTAACCATAAATGATGTGGCCAATATTATCCTAGCCAGCGGAGCCTCACCAGCTATGGTTGAGAATCCAAAAGAGGCCGGCGATTTTGCCCGTATTAGCAGTGCTCTCTATTTGAATCTAGGCACTCTTACTGGTGAACAAGAACTAGCGATGCTCGAGGCTGTTAAAGGAGCCGCATTCGCAGGGGTACCGGTAATAGTAGACCCGGTAGCCTGTGGGGTAATACCACGTAAAGTAGAAATGTTAAAAAGGCTTATTGAAAATGGCAAGATTGCTTGCATTAAAGGGAATAGCGCCGAGATCAAAAGCCTGGCGGGAGTACAGGCTCAAGCCCGGGGGGTTGATTCGCTGGATCAGGGCGAGGGATTGGAACAAGCCTGCCAGGCCCTGGCGGAAAAGAAACAGGCGGTAGTAGCTGCAACTGGAGCTGTTGATGTGGTGGCATATAAACAACGCCTGGCTTTTATAAAAAACGGAACTTTTCTATTTGGCTCAATTACGGGAGCTGGATGCATGGTTGGCGGGGTAGTATCAGCATGCATAGGGGTAGCTCCGCTGGACCCCTGGCTGGCAACGATAACTGGCCTAATCGCATTTAATATCGCCGGTGAACGGGCCGCCAGAGTATGTGGACAGAATCCAGGAACCTTCCGTAGTTTATTATTTGATAAGTTATACCAACTCCGGGGAGAAGATATTATTAAAGAAGCCCAGGTTGAGTGGAGAAGCTAGGATTTCCGACGAAGGATATGGATAAGGCAGAGCGAGGTGAGAAGACTTGGATGAGAAATTAATGTTTTTTATTGATTTTGACGGCACCATTTCTAAGGAAGATGTCTGCTCTAATATGGTGAGAAAATTTGCCCGGGAGGGATGGGAGGAAATCAACCGTTTATGGGAGGAAGGGGAGCTATCTACCGAAGAATGTGCCAATCGTACCCTGGAACTTATGGAGGTAGAGCCTGAGGAATTAGAAGTGTTTTTTAAAACGGTAGATATTGATGATAGTTTTAAGCCGTTTGTCAATTGGGTGGAGAATGAAGAATACCCGCTATATATACTGAGTGATGGATATGATAATTACATAACCGAGGTTTTACTTCAGCATGAACTTAATCTTCCCTATTATGCCAATCATCTGGAATATGAACAGGGCTGGCGGATAAAATGTTTGCATTGGGACAAGGAGTGTAAAAAATGTGGGGTATGTAAGACTGGGCTGGTTGAAGATTTGCTTAAGCCAGGATATGTAAGTATTTACATAGGGGATGGCTATTCAGATATATGCCCGGCCGAGTATTGTAATTTTGTGTTTGCCAAAGATCACCTGGCCCGTTTATGCCAGGAAAAGGGAATACCTTTTTATCATTATGATAATTTTACTGATGTGCAAAGAATGCTTGAGAAAATTATTGACGAATAGATTGTAATCCAATTGAGAGGATGTTGATTATGAAGAAGATTGTAGTAGTGGCATTGATTATGAGTATCTTGGCAATGGGATTGACGGGTTGCTCGACCAAGACCAGCCCCAAAAATGAGGTTCCCCTTCAGAAAACTACGATAATGTTAGACTGGTTCCCTAATACTAACCATAGCGGTTTGTACGTAGCCAAAGATCAGGGTTATTATGCTGAGGAAGGCTTGGATGTGAACATAGTTCAAGTTGCAGAAGGTGGTAATCCTCAGCTTGTTGCCGCGGGCAAAAGTGATTATGCCATCAGCTACCAGGAAGAAGTAACTATAGCCCGTTCTCAGGACATTCCGGTTGTGGCCCTGGCGGCGGTTATTCAGCATAATACATCGGGTTTTGCTTCGCCGGTTAGTAAAAACATTAAAACTCCCAAGGATTTCGAAGGCAAAACATATGGGGGATGGGGTTCCCCAGCGGAGACAGCTGTATTAAAAGTATTGATGGATAAGTACGGAGCTGATATAAACAAAGTAAAAATGGTAAATGTAGGCTCGGCCGACTTTTTTGCCAGTATGGAGAAAGGCATAGATTTTTCTTGGATATTCGAAGGCTGGACAGGTATTGAGGCCAAGACCAAAGGAATAGACTTGAACTTTATAAAACTTAAGGATGAAGATAAAATTCTAGACTATTATACCCCGGTAATCATTACCAGTGAGACCAAAATATCGCAGGATCCGGAACTGGTGAAGAAGTTCATGAGGGCTACTGCCAAAGGCTATAATTTTGCTATAGACAATCCGGATAAAGCCGCCGCTATTCTTATAAAGAGCGTTCCAGAGCTAAATAAGGATCTGGTCACTGCAAGTCAAACCTATCTCTCCAAAGAATATAAATCAGATGCCTCGCGCTGGGGAGAAATGAAGTTAGAAGTATGGAAGAACTATGCAGTTTTCATGTTTGTTTACAAATTGATTGATAAGAACATACAGGTTGAGCAGGCTTTTACTAATAAGTTCCTGCCGGAATAGGAGAAAATACTGTGGCCGGGATAAAAGTTTGTAATGTCAGTAAAAGCTTGGACAGGGTAGTTACCCTGTCCAATATCTCATTAAGCGTAGAGTGCCATGAATTTGCAGTCATTATTGGTCCTAGCGGCTGTGGCAAGAGCACCCTTTTAAATATTATATCCGGCTTAATCGTACCGGATCAAGGTCGTATCGAGATAGGCAGCGAAGATTGGACGGGGCGTACCGGCAGGATAAGCTATATGCAGCAGAAGGACCTGCTTTTACCTTCCCGGAATGTCATGGACAATGTTTGCATCCCTTTACTGCTTAAGGGTATTGATAAAATGCGAGCTAATGAAACCGCCCGGGCCTATCTTAAGGATTTCGGCCTGGACGGTTTTGAAAAATACTATCCTCGCCAGCTTTCAGGAGGAATGCGGCAGCGGGCTGCTCTTTTACGCACCTATTTATTTACCAGCGATATTATGCTTATGGATGAACCCTTCGCTGGATTGGATGCCATCACCCGGCGGAAAATGCAACTATGGTTAAAAGAACTGTGTGCAACGTACCAGCCTTCAGTCTTGTTTGTAACCCATGATATTGATGAGGCTTTACTACTGGCCGATAGCATCTATGTTTTTTCACCTCGTCCTGCGCAGGTTAGCCTTAGTATTAAGGTGCAGCCAGATTTAGGTGGCAAAAACGAAGAATTGAAGCAAGAGATTATGGCGGCTATGGAAGCAGACGAATATGGAACGCAGGTATGATAGGATAGAATCATCGCTTTTTAAGAATCATTTTTTAACAGTCACTAAAGCTTGATAGTATAACTTAAACCTGACCAAGGCAATTTATATTCCAGCCTTGGCCATAAAGATTCGAAATTACAGCTCCAGCGTGACTAACACCGTGTACACTTTTTCGGTACTTTGCGGCTCCTGAAAATACTCTAGCAACAGTTGCAGGTCCCGAATCAATATTCCCAAAATTGGTCTGACCATCAGACGATCAAATGACCAGACTAACACAAATATCCCGCGATTTTTGCTGGGATCAATAACTGCAAACAGAGCTTAAATCTTATTGAGTTGACCAATATTGAAAGTGAAAATCTGGGGGAAAGGTGAGCTTCAGAGATTAGCGCATTTGAGAATCAACTATGTGATTATTCAGTCGGGGCAAAATGAACCAGAACATTCACTATCTCCGGTCTATTGCCGATACGGATGGGCGGACCCCAGGTACCAAAACCGCAGGATACGATTGCCTGAAAATTGTTTTTGCGAATATAACCCCAATCCTGTTCGTAAATGGCTCGGGTTATATAATTATTGGGGAATATCTGCCCCAGGTGGGTGTGGCCCGAGAACTGCAGGTCAACACCCTCTTTTTCAGATACATCGAGGTTAAATGGCTCGTGATCCATTAATATCACTGGTAGTTTACTCTTATCAAGATCTGCCATGAGGGTGGACAAATCCAGCCGTTCACTTCCATTAAAACGATGACTGGAAGAATCGTCCCGTCCTAGCACATAAAAACCGTTATTTACTTCAGTCCATTGGTCGCGCAGAACTGTTATACCAGCACGATTTAGGAATCCTATAGTTGCCTCTGCATTGCCGCTAATATATTCATGGTTGCCCATAGCCGCAAAGGTCCCCAAACGGGGGTGCAAGCTGCGCAGGGCTTCGGGGAGTTCTTGCTCTGTTTCCAGGTCTACGCCTTCATCGACAATATCACCCGGCAGAAGTACCAGATCTGGTTCCAGGGAGTTAATGATACTGGTCATTTGCTTTAGGCGGTCAATGCCTACAATCCACCCTAGGTGAATATCTGATACTACCACCACCCGCATCGTATCAACGGTGCTGTATTTTTTATTTATGGTCACTTCATATTTGCGAATTACTGGATGCAGAGAGTTCCAGGTACCGACAATCATGATTATGAAAACCAGGGCCATAACGGCTAGCGTAACGATACTAAATGAGCCCCCTAAGCTTGAGGGGAGGATACCTGTCCATCGATTAATCACCCGCAACAGGTCACAGGCGAGAAGAATCAAGAAAAGGTAATACATGGCGGCCAACCAGTAGGAACCGATAAAAATGGTAATCCTACCCAGGTCATGGGGTAGGACCGGAGCGATAAAACGCCCCAGGGGAAAAGAGAGGGAGAGCAAAACGACTCCCCCAGTCCAGTACCAAGCCAGTCTCATTGTCGCAGGAATGCTGTTAAAGGCCTGCCATCCTCGTAAACCGATGTAATAGTTGCATAATCCGTACAGTAGAAAAAAGATGCCAAAAAAAACAGTGAACTTCCAATTCATGAATTTTTTCTCTCCTTGCTGTTAACTCCTGTGAAAAGACTGGAATTATGTGGATAGCACCCTTAGTGATTTTACCTTTGCGCTATACTCATATTAATATCTCCAAATATAATATTTACAATGTTTATCATCATACATCTATAAATGTGCCCTGTATCATTTCGACATAAGGCTGATTTTCCTGCAAAAGGGGTAAAATAATTTAATCCTTTACTTCTTCTATACAGGTATTATAATGGGTGTTGATTATTAAATCCATAGTTGGGTGAAATCTAGGGTAACGATTAATTTTGAGGGGCAGGGATAGTTCTTGTTAAGACAGTTCATTCGTTGGATATTCGGCCAAAAATTAGCGACTGCTAAGCTCAGCGAAGAAAAACTTAATGTTTTCTGGGGCATGCCCATCCTATCGAGTGATGCGATATCGTCGGTGGCCTATGCGGTAGAAGAAATACTTCTTGTCTTGGTGCCAGTCATTGGCGCAGCGTCTTTCCTGTGGATGCCTCGGTTAGCGGGGGTAATTATATTATTGCTGTTAATTTTGACTTTTTCTTACCGTCACGTGGTAGATGCATATCCGCATGGGGGAGGAGCCTATGTAGTCGCCAAAGAGAATCTAAGCCCGCTTTCTGGACTGGTTGCAGGTGCTTCCCTGTCGATTGATTATACATTGACTGTTGCCGTAAGTATCTGTGCCGGTACAGCAGCAATTACCTCCGCTGTGCCTTCATTATTCCCGCACCGCGTGGCGATTGCCGTAGGTATAATTATATTGCTGGTAATAGGCAATGTTCGCGGTATCCGAGAGTCATCTCGTATTTTCAGTATTCCTACATATGCTTTTATTTTTTCAATTATAGCCTTACTTGTGGCGGGAGTTGTCCAGCATTCTACCGGCAACACCATACATGTTCCACCTCCTGCTGCAGACTCGGTAACTTTTGGAACTCAAGCCGTAACCATATTCCTGTTATTGCGAGCTTTTTCCTCCGGGTGTAGTGCCCTGACCGGGGTTGAGGCTGTAAGCAATGCCGTTCCTAACTTCAAGGATCCCGCACCTCGTAATGCCAAAATCGTTTATATATTACTGGCTTTGTCAATAATTATATGTTTCGGAGGGGTAGCTTATCTAGCTAACCTTTATAATGCCGTCCCTAATCCTCAGCAGACGGTGATTGCCCAGATAAGCCTAGATGTGTTTGGGCAAGGATTCATGTTTTATTTTATTCAGTCGGTAACAGCTATTATCCTAGCCATGGCGGCCAATACAGCCTTTGCTGGTTTTCCTACCCTGCTTTCGGTAATAGCCCAGGATGGTTATGCCCCTAGGCAGATGACCCTGCGTGGTCATCGTCTCAATTTCACTAATGGGATTACGATCCTGGCCATCTTAGCTATTATACTGGTAATCGTTTTTCAGGCGGACACCCATTTGCTTATTAACCTATACGCGGTGGGCGTCTTTACATCTTTCACCCTTTCCCAGACAGGTATGCTAGTTCACTGGTTTCGTCTAAAATCAAAGGGATGGCAATTCAAAGCCTTAGTGAATGGATTAGGAGCTTTAACCACATTAGCCGCAGTTATTATTATCGGAGTGACCAAGTTTACTGAAGGAGCCTGGATTGTATTCGTGGTTATTCCTATTATCATTATGATAATGTTGAAAATAAAATATCATTATAAATCAGTTGCTCAGCAATTGGATATTCCGAATGACACCCTGAGCAAGATCGATCTCGTTTCTCCTCATTCTCACCACGTTATTGTTCCCATCGACAGCCTCAATGCCATGGTGGTGAAGGCCCTGCGCTATGCGCGTACCATAACTGATAATGTAGAAGCCTTTCATATCGAAACCTATGAAGGAGAAGCAGACAAGTTAAGAAAAAAGTGGGCAATTTTAAACAGTGATATTCAGCTTGTTATTAAGCATTCGCCCTATCGAGAAGTAGTAGAACCACTGAAGGAGTACATTGATTCTGAAGAACACGCATCTCAGCCTGGCGATATTATAACCGTTCTTCTGCCCCAGTTCTTCGTGCCCAAAGCGTGGCAAATGGCTCTGCACAACAATACCAGTCTGTTTATAGCCAATGCGCTGTTCAGTAAACGCAATGTGGTAGTATCTATACTGCCATTCTATTTAGATGATCTGAATAAATACAAAGCCAAAATTACTGGCAACGGTAACCCCGAAGTTAGCCCATAAGGGGGACGGCGCAAGCCGTTGACAAAAGCGAATCGCAGCTCTTTGCCGTCCATGGCACTGCTGCACTAGCCCATCCGTGGGCGTCGCTGCACTGGCCCTTCCCTGGACGTTGCTTGGCGTTATTACATAAAACATTCAATCAACATATATTATAAGGGGACATTGCCAGTAAGGATGTGTCCCTATACATTATGCTGGGGAAGCAAGAATACTGCCCAACCAGAAGATCCGACCTTATAGCTTCAACGCCCCAATCAAGAGCTTTCCTTACACCTTGATTTTCACTCCGGTCATCAGCCTGGCAGTTTGCCTGATTTTTGTCGACAAGCCACGCAGTCCTTTAGTGCTTCCATCCTCAAGCTTTGTCACAGATAATTTTGAAATAATACAACCTGCCATTAATAAGCTTACTATGTCAGGTTTTTACCCTGAATAATGCCTGCAAAATAAAGGTTTTGCTAAGTTTTTGTAGTATTCATTAATGTAGAAAGAAGACGAAATTGCTTTAATTGGTGGTGCTTCAAGCACTGTTAAAGGATGGATTTAGATGCAGCGAAATACACTGATGAAATTAGAGCGGGTCAGTAAAATCTACGATATGGGAGAAGTCAAGGTGGAAGCTTTGAAGGAGAGCTCCCTGGACATCTATGCGGGGGAATTACTTGTGATTCTGGGTCCCAGCGGCTCAGGAAAAAGCACCTTGCTCAATATTATGGGGGGCATGGATTTGCCCAGCAGCGGAGAGATATTTTTTGGCGGTGAGAATTTAAGCCAGGCTACGGAGGAAATACTGACCCGTTATCGGCGCAACCAGGTGGGTTTTGTATTCCAATTTTATAACCTGATCCCCGATTTGACGGCGCGGGAAAATGTGGAATTGGCTGCTCATCTGGTGAAGAACCCCTGGTCAATTGAGGATACCTTGCGAGAAGTAGGGCTGGAAGAACGAATGGATCATTTTCCTTCTCAAATGAGTGGTGGGGAACAGCAGCGGGTATCGATTGCTCGGGCAGTTGTGAAGAACCCCCGCCTGCTTTTATGTGACGAACCTACCGGCGCATTGGATTACCAGACCGGTGTACTTATCCTGGGTCTGCTGCGAAAAATCAACCAGGAAAAGAGCTGTACCGTTGTTTTGATCACCCATAACACCGCTATTGGAGAAATGGGCGATCGGGTAGTGAGGATGCGCAGCGGGGAGATTGCCAGTATTACAGAAAACCCAAGCCCTCTTGCCCCGGAAAGGATTGAATGGTAATGGGAATCCTGGGCAAAAAGCTTTGGCGCCATATAAGGCATAACAGAGGACAGTTTTTAGCAGTGGTTGCGGTGGTTATGGTGGGTATTATCGCCTATATTGCCATGAGCAGCAGCTATTATAATTTAAGTCAGTCCCAGGAGAAGTTCTACCGGGAAAATAATTTTGCGGATTACTATTTTCAGGTAGTGAAAGCACCTCAGGAGGTCGTGAAACAGGTGGAAATGCTCCCCGGAGTGAAGCGGGTGACCGGAAGAATCCAGCATGACCTGCCCATTATTAAGAAAAACGAAGAGCGAGCTACAGCCAGAGTGGTAAGTTATGTGCTGCCAATGGAAAACGAATTAAACCGCCTATCCCTGGTGCAGGGGAGGATGTTTGCTGATAACCAGCGTGGCAGCGATGTCGAAGTGCTTTTGGATCCTAAGTTTGCTGCTGCTAACCATCTGGCCTGGGGAGACCGGGTCACCGTTGTAGTGGAAGGCAAAGAAGTATTTTTGACGGCAGTAGGGTCAGCGATTAGCCCGGAATTTATCTACACTATGAAAGACAGTGCAGATATTATGCCTGATCCCCAAAAATTCGGCATTATCATGCTGGAAAGCCGCCAGGCTCAACAGGTGCTGAATATGCCTGATCAAATAAACCAGGTCTTGATTGAGTTTTCTTCCGATTCTGACCAGACCCAGATTATAGCGTCGGTTAAAGACATCCTTAAACCCTATGGCCTTTTAGCTTCTTATCCCCGCAAAGATCAACTGAGTCATGCTGTATTGCAGGCAGAACTGGATGGCTTGCGTGCCGTAACATTATTCCTGCCACTGATATTCTTAGGGATAGCTGCGTCTATACAATTTGTCATTCTTCGGCGCATGGTCAAAGCCCAGCGTTCTCAAATCGGGGTGATGAAAGCGATGGGTTATGATAATTACCGGATTATGGTGCACTACGCCTCCTATGCTTTAGCGGTAAGTATCCTGGGAGCGGTATTGGGAACGCTTCTGGGTCTAATCCTGGCGGGAAGCATTTCGCAAATGTATGCCCAGTTCTTTAATCTGCCCGGTGGGATACAGGGCTATAACATGAAGGCAATTTTCTACGGTTTTATTCTAAGCCTGAGTGTTGGGATAGCAGCAGGTCTGACTGCTTCTCGCAGCGTAGTACGCATTCACCCTGCGGAAGCCATGCGTCCCGAGCCTCCCCAGAGCAGCGGAAAAAGCCTTTTGGAGAAATGGCCCCTTCTATGGAAGAATTTGAACCCTGGCTGGAAGATGACTCTGAGAAATATTGGGCGCAATCGAGGCCGCTTTGCGCTCACTTTATTGGGGGTGGTTTTTGCGGTAGGGCTTTTAATCATAGCTTTTTTCACCAATGATGCTGTTGATTACATAATGCAGCGGTATTTTTATGAGGGTCAGACTTATGATCTATCCATTCGTTTTAATTCTTTGATGCAGGAAAAAGAACTCTTAAGTATTAGCCGCATAGATGGGGTGCAAAAGGTAGAGGCATTCCTGGAATTACCGGTAAAAATCCATTATCAGGGCAAAGCCCAGGATGAAGTTTTGCTGGCATATCCCTCTGACCTGAGTATGAAAACAATGGAAAGTGAAACCGGGCAGCCCATACAGGTACCTCCAGACGGTATTCTTATTAATCAGAGAACAGCGGCTAAACTAGGTGTTAAAGAGGGCGATGAGGTGGAACTGGAAACCCTTCTGTCGATAGGGCCGATTCATCATGACACCGTCAAGATCATGGGTGAAACCCGCCAACTAATAGGCGGAGGTTCATATATAAACCTGGAGCGAGCCAACCGCATTCTCCAGGAAAGAAACCTGGTATCCGGAGCTATGCTTAAAGTTGAAACCGGCAAGGTCGCCTTCGTGGAAGGCGAAATCAATAAGATGCTGGGAGTAGCTTCGGTTTTAAGCCGCCAAAAGGAGCTGCAAAACTTCCAAAAGAATATGGCTAGTATGACTTATTCAGTCTCTATCATGATATTATTTGCAGTGGTACTCGGATTTGCGATCATATATAATTCCTCGGTTATGAATTTTGCTGAAAGGCAGCGGGAAATTGCTTCCTTACGAGTTATAGGCTATAGCACCCAGGAAGTATCCTCCTTATTACTCAAGGAAAACCTTCTCCAGTCATTGTTCGGGGTGCTCTTAGGTTTGCCATTCGGGCGCTTAATAGCTGGAGCTTATGTTAAGTCGGTGAGCACGGATTTATATACCCTGCCGGTCATAATTTATCCATTAACCTATCTATTTTCAGCGCTGGGAGGTATTATTTTTATAATGTTGGCTCATCGTTTTGCTATTAAGGACATAAAAGATCTGGATCTAGTAGCGACATTAAAAAATAGTGATTAAACATGATAAAAGAACCGTCCCCGGATCACAATACTTAAACGAAAAGGCTGGTGAAGGGATTGCGTAACAAAATCTATTGGGCAATTGGTTTAATTGTGGCTTTGCTAGCCCTGCTATATATGCTAAATACATCAACAGAAGTGGAGACAATCACGGTGGGTAAAGGAAGTATTCAGCACACTGTGGTAGATACAGGCTATGTTCAGGCGGCGGAGCGCTACGATTTGTATGCTGAGCAAGGAGCTCGGGTTAGTGAGATTACAGTAAGCGTTGGTCAGAGTATCCAAAAAGGGCAGGTTATGATGGTTTTAGAAAACCTGGATATTTCCATGAGTTCTAAACAACTGCTAATTTCATTAAACCAGGCGAAGAGCCTGATAACTGCTGCCCAATCGGCAGCAGACCGCAGTAGTTTAGACCTCCGGGATGCCCAGGACAAGTTGGCTCGGGTGAAGGAATTATATGCCGCCGGTGCTATCAGTAAGACTGAATACGATGAAACTCGCTCTCTGGTCGATAAATACCAGAGTAATTATAAGGAACAGACTGAAAGCTTGAAAACAGCCCAGGCTCAAGTTAATACCTATAAAGAATTATTAAGCCAATCTGAGCAAAAAGAAGCGCAGCTTGTGGTGAAAAGCCCGATCACCGGAACCCTTATGCAATTGCCGGTACAGCAGGAACAGGTGGTCCAATCGGGAACATTGCTGGCACGGGTGGCTCGGGAGAGTGAGTTAGAGATTAAGGCTGATCTATTGAGCGATGATCTGGGAGAAGTAAAAGTAGGGCAAAAAGTGCAGGTGACCGCACCGGTAATGGGTGAAGCAGTCCTGAACGGAGAAATAATAAATATATATCCGCAGGCGGAAGAAAAGCAATCGGCCCTGGGCGTTATTCAACGAAGAGTGCCGGTTATCATTGCCATGGAAAGCACTGGCAATCTGAAACCTGGTTATGAAACCAGGGTAAGCATTGTTACCGCTAGCAGAGAAGAGGTCTTAATCGTGCCCCGTGGAGCAATCCTAAGCACTAGCGATAAACAGCAGAAAGTGATGTTAATTAGCAATGGTCGAGTAAGTCTTCGGGATGTTAAAACTGGTCTGCTTGATAGCAAGAACATAGAAATTATTGAAGGTTTAAAAGCAGGCGATCAAATTATAAAGGATGCCAGCATAAGTATCCAGGTGAATGCCCGGGTTAAGGCGAAAAAGGTATGATAATTGGTGTGTGAAGCATGGGTAAATAAATGAGGAGGGTATACCTTCTATGAATAGTGATACACCTAAAAAGGGACCGGCAGCTCTATTTCAGCACAATCATCCGCCGATAAAAAATGCGAACTTAGAATTCGATGAAAGACTTACCATGGGACAGCGTGTTTCGGATAGAGTGGCTAATGTGTTGGGTAGTTGGCCATTTATAATTTCACAGAGTATTATCCTGGTAATATGGATAGCGGTGAATGTTTATCTAGTGACCATGGAAATGGTTCACCCCGGATACCTCAAAGCATGGGATCCCTATCCTTTTATCCTGCTCAACCTGGTGCTAAGCTTGCAGGCCGCTTATGCCGGTCCGGTAGTCATGATGAGCCAGAACCGCCTATCGGAAAAAGACCGCGTGTCAGCCCAGCTGGACTTTGAAGTGAATCTAAAAGCCGAGAAAGAAATCGAAGTTATTATGCAACACCTGACCCACCAGGATGAAATGATAGGTGTTATTATAGCTAGGCTGGAAGAGCTTCGCAAACAATAACTCGGGTTGTGAACTCCAATTATGAGTGACGGGTAGCAAGTATAAATTAAGGATATAATTTCTAAATGACGATATTTCTATAATAATAACGATTGCGTATTTAAATTACGTATATAACGGTTAAGTAAAATAGAGGTGAGATAAATTTGAAGCGCATATGGTTGGCATTTATTATGCTGTTTATGTTTTTGCCAGCAGCGACGGCATCGGACCAAATTGAGAAATATACTCAAGCAGCTGAGGCACAGCAATCAGCTCAGATTAGCTGGAGACTACCCGGACTAGGCAAACTGAGCGGTGATATGATGCTGCTTCCTAATGGCAATCTATTATTACCGTTGGGTAATACAATGGTTAGTGTTGATTTACAGGGGAAAGTGCTCTGGGAAGCGAAAGGAGCTTCCTCCGGTGCTATGGGGCAGCCAGTAATTGCTGAAAATGATTCGATTTATACCGCCAATGCTTCATCAGTGCAGGAAATCAAACTGAACGGGACTAATGCCTGGAGCTTTTCCGTTTATTCAGGAGCGAAGGGTACCAAGTCACCACTGCTGGCGAGTGGCCTTGAGGAGATCCTGTATCTGCCGTTGCCGAATGCCCTCTATGCGGTAAATCTGTCTGGTCACTATATATGGATGCTATCGCCTTGGGATTCGTCAGAGGCTTATAATACTAAAATGCTTATTACCAGGGAATTTCTAGCCTGTACCGCTGATAAACAGGCCTTTTATGTGGTGTATGGGGAAAAGAAAGGCGGCTACCGACTAGCAGCCATTAACAAGCAGGGGAAATTCTTGTGGACTTATTGGTTGGGAGATATAACTGAAGCCAACATCGTGACTGCTGAGGAGGGGAGAGTTATAGTCACTGCGAACTTTAAAAAAAGCTCTTCTTCCAGTAGTACGGGTGGGAAGACAAGTGGAAGTACGGCCGAAGGCTCCAAGAAATCCGCTGCATTGAAGACAGGGAAAGTATATAGTTTTCGAATTGAAAAAGGAAGTTCACCAGAATGGCAGTATACCTTGAACACCACGACAGACTTAAGCGTTCCGGTTCTATATGAAAATAAGATCCTTTATTTAACCGGAGGTAATAAACTTTATGCCCTCAATCCAAATAACGGCTCGATTATCTGGGAGGATCCCCTATTAAATTTGGTATCCCCACCGGTAGTAGACCCGCAAACGCAGCGTATTTACGCTGGCAGCAGCGATGGAGATCTCTTTGCGGTAAATCAATCTGGGCGTATGGTATGGGATAGAACTCTGGATGGTGCGATTGATCGAGTTCCATTGGTTGGTCCAGATGGTTTCCTTTATGTATTTACCCAAAAAGGCAGTCTATATAAAATTAGAGACAATATGAAATGAGAGGTGGGCTATGTCCTACATTAAATATGTCCTATTTACAGCAGCGATAGTAATGGTATTTACCATAACCAGCCTGTTTGGTGGGGAGATATCTGAAGGAGCATCTATGCCCTTAAACGACCTTCAGGGTCACTGGGTTAAACAGGCGGTTTCCCGTGCCATGGCATTAGGCCTTATCAGTGGTTATCCCGATGGTCAGTTTAAACCGGAACAGGAAATTTCACAGATTGAAGCTCTGGTTTTATTCATGCGGGCAGAAGGTTTTAATTTTGATAAGGCAGCTACTCAGAAAAAAACTGGAAAGGTGCCCACCCAGCAGGTCAAAACGCCACAAATTCCGTGGGGCCAGAGTTATCTGGATGCGGCGGCTGAGAACCAGTTTTTATCAGCGGAAGAAGTGGCTGCCTTTAACCCTCAAGTATCTATAACCAGAGCTCAGATTGCTGCCCTACTTACTCGAATACTGCAGCTGCCGCTGATGGATCAGACCGGGGATGCTTCGGGGAGCGTAATATTTATGGATCTTGAGCAAATCCCTCCAGCTTATCTTCCTTATGTACTGTCGATTGCGGATGCGGGAATCATGACGGGATATCAGGACGGAAGCTTTGGACCCAACATGGGACTTAAAAGGAGTGAAGCCGCAGCTCTGCTGTCGAAGCTGATTGAGCAGCGCTGGGCCAAGGTTCCTGATGATAGGAGATTGGTAGGCTGGGTTAAGCAATTGAGCCAGGAGAAAAACACATTAGAGATAGAACTGGTCTCTCTACAGGGCGCGAAAAAGTTGAAGTTAGATCCGAACGTACAATGCTTTAAAGGTGCACAAGAGTGCCTGCCAAGGGAGTCTATAAACTATCAGGTGGAAGTTCTCTTAAATAGCAAGCAACAGGCGGCCTGTATCTCTCTGCTGGAGAGGCGTGAAATGGTGGGAACTGATGAACAAATAATCGGTACAGTAAAATCGGTTGCGGTAGGTAAGGACAGCATGCTGGTAATAAGCGACCTTACCTGTCAAGAAAGGCAATTACCATTAGCATGGGACGCAGTAATGGACGGTACTATTAAGGGAGGAAACGCTAAGGGCTTTCAATCCTTAAAACCGCTAACCTTCGTCAAGGTTTTCTTGAAGGATGGACAAGTTTCCAGAGTTACCGGGTTAGAAACGAAAAGTATTTCTGGAACGGTGGGAAAATTATCTGGTAGTCGTTTAGATATGGATGCTAAGGCTACCAAGGTTGGAATCCCGGAATGGTTTAATTACTGGGATAGGGCCCGATTAGTAGATAAAGACGGAAAAAGATTCAGCAATGTAATGCGTGGAGACAAGGTTAAAGTAATCTACCTGGATCCTATTCCAGGCGAGATCGATGATGAAATTCCTTTGGAGATAATGATCAGCTCTACATCAGTGTCGAAGAAGGTAACTGGGGAGGTTCAGGCTAGCAGTGGAGCAGAGCAAATCACCTTGAAGAAGGACAAAGTTTATCAGATTGACTCGACTGCCACTGTATACCTTTCTAATGGCACCGCGGCTACTTTCGCTGCCATTAGAACTGCGGACAAAGTGGACTTGCAAGTAGACGGAGCTGGTGTGGTCATGAAGATAACCATTGTATTGAAAAAGGTTACTGGAGAGGTTCAGAGTACCAGTGGTACTGAAGGTCATTACCAGATTACTTTAACGACAGGTAAAGCCTATGCAATTGACTCGACAGCTACTGTATGTCAAGCGGATGGTACGCTGACCACTTTCCCTGCCATTAATATTGCGGATAAGGTTGAGATAGAAGTGGATGGTGCTGGTATAGCTATGAAGGTAACTCTTATATTACCGACCCCATAGTTACAACAAAGAACATTGTAAAAAAACATGAAAAAATGTATAACTGTAATATATGCTTAAGCTTGTAATAACAAGTTGCTGATGTGAGGCGATGAAGGATATGGATGCTAGTTTTGATTCTGAAATCTATAAAGCTTGGGAGGCTTTTATTAGAAAAGGGATTGTCTTAGAGGGAGCAAGAAGTGCTGAAATTTCTGGATCTTGGCAGAGAAGCCGGGGCATTGACCCCTTTTCTAAACATCGGCATCAGTTGCCCAATCGTATGCTCCAGGCTAAATTAGCGGAAAATGTGCAGCTTATATCACTGGCCAGGCCCATTATGCGGGATATCAGTGAAATGCAGGGGTATGATTTTGTTGCCTGGTCGGATCAAGATGGCTACATTTTGGAAATAACTGGGGACCCGAAGTATAATCGACTCTTGGGTCTGCGTTGTAGTGAAAAAGACATAGGCACCAATGCTGTAGGTACAGCCCTGGTTGAGAATAGGCCGCTGGAAGTACAAGGTCCGGAACACTATGCTCATTGTTACCACTCATCTTATGGTGCAGCCATTCCTGTCCACAACAGTCAAAATGCAATTATCGGAATATTGGCAGCATACAATGTTGCTGAACCACTCCCGGACGGGGTGTTGCAGATACTTAGTCTGGGCGTAAAGGTAATTGAGAATCAATTAAATTATAAAGCGGAAGTGTCCCAAATTACTCGTATTTACCATCGCACCTGTTCCTCAATTATCGACTGCTTCGAGGATGGGGTTGTAGTTGTTGATGCTTATCATAACATTAGCAACGTCAACCAGAGGTGCTTAAATTTGCTGGGAGTTAGTGACCGAAAACCTTTAATTGGAGAATTCCTGGGCAATCTAGTGCTAGATGAAAAAGGGGTAATGAAAAGTCTCCTATCTAATAATCCTAATGAATTTTTAAATAAATTCTTTTTAAAGGGGGCGGAGGGGTTAATTCCCTGCTCGCTGGTACGGAGGCGTATTACCAGGAATCCTGATGGGTCTCAGCAGACTGTTCTCGGATTTGTGGTAGAGGGTGAAAGCCCAGAATTAGATAAGCACTACATCTTTACTGGTGCCAATGGAGATGAGAGTACTAGTATTAACAGTCTTATTGGCCACAGCGAAAAATGGAACGAAATAAAGAAACTATCCATGAGAGCAGCTCAGGTTAGCTCCAGTGTTCTTATTGAGGGAGAAAGTGGAACGGGTAAAGAATTGGTGGCCCGAGCTATACATGACGAAAGCGGACTAAAGGGACCTTTCGTAGCGATTAATTGTGGAGCTATACCGAAGGAATTGCTGCAAAGTGAACTATTTGGTTACGAAGATGGGTCATTTACCGGTGCTAGGAAAGGCGGAGGTATTGGAAAACTGGAAATGGGCGATGGGGGAACTGTATTCCTGGATGAAATAGGGGAAATGCCCTTTGATATGCAGGTGAATTTGCTCAGATTCCTACAGGATAAAATGATTACGCGTATTGGTAGTTCCATACCCAAGAAGGTGGATGTACGAATTATAGCGGCAACCAACCGGAAACTGAAAAATGAGGTGCAAATGGGTCGCTTCCGTGAAGACCTGTTTTACCGATTAAATGTTATCAATATTGATTTGCCTCCGCTTAGGGAGAGAAAACTTGATATACCGCCAATTACCAGATTCTTTATTCAGACCTTATGCCTTCAGTTCAAACGGGATTTGTTGAGTATAAGTGACGCTGCTATGAATATGCTTTGCGCTTATAACTGGCCGGGAAATGTAAGAGAGCTTAGAAATGTTATGGAAAATGCTATTGTATTTACCGAAGGTAACCTCATTACCGAAGATATTCTTCCATCTTATTTCAGAGGTGATTACACCGATCAAAAGGAACAATTCCCTGACAAAAAAGCGATTGACTCAAACATTCCCGATGCAAATATTCGGGGCTTAACTATTGAAGCAGCTAGAAAATTGAACCAGAAGGTTGCTGCAGATATGGAACGTGATAAAATCATGAAATTGCTGGATGAATATGGAGGTAATGTAAGCGATGTAGCTAGAAATATGGGGATTTCACGTAATACTATTTATCGTAAAATGAAAACCTATAAAATTGAGCTGTGAGATTAAGTGTCCCCAACTTGTACCTGCCTGTACCATCTAGTTAATGAGTGGCACAGACAGGTACAAGTTGGGTCAATGTGTGTCATGTAATACAGGTATATTTTTTAATGAGAAAACTAGATTAAATCCTGCTAAGGACCGCTTTTAAGGGTGGTTCTTATTTTTTTATTAACATATTAATTAGTGGCATGATAATTGCTTTGTTAAATGAATATGATGAATCTTTAACAAACTAAGTCGGCGCCTAGTTGCTCAGGGTGAAGGGCAGGTAATTTGCAGAAGACTGTCTTGATTAGTGAGTATTATACAGGAATAGGGGGAGATAGTAAAAATACATCAAGTACAAATACTATTTTAATGAGAAATTATTTATTGGAAAGGATGGATCAGTAAAATGACATTTTTAGAAGAATACAAACAGAAATTGACTACCGCCGAAAAGGCTGCGCAATTAGTGAAATCGGGAAATTTAGTAGGTTACGGATATTTCGGCAATCCCCCTTATGATTTTGATATTGCTCTGGGCAACCGGGCCGATGATGACAGCCTTCAGGATGTTACTGTCCAAGTTGCTGGTAGTGTAAGAATGTGGAATTTTTTAAAAACCGACCCCACCGGACAGAAGTTCAGTATGATCAGCGATCATTTCAGCGGACTGGATCGCATGCTAGGGGATAAAGGCAGAGCAGTATATGGTCCTACCCAATACCACGACTTCCAACGCTTGCGGCTGGAATTGCAGCAGTCCTTCATTCAGCGCGATGTCATGTGCGTGACCACTGCCCCCATGGATACACATGGCAATTTCAACTTCGGTCTGACCACTTCTTGTACCTGGGCCGAATTGATTCATTCCAAAATAGTCATAGTGGAAGTCAACCCCAATATGCCTTATGTACTGGGTGGAGCCATGGAATGCATTAACATTAAAGATGTTGATTATATCATTGAAAGCAATGCACCAATTTTCGCTATGCCGCCAGCAGGGGAAGCCAACGAGGCGGAAAAGAAGATTGGTGAGTATATCATGCCTCTCATCCCTGACGGAGCCTGCCTGCAGTTGGGAATCGGCGGAGTACCCAATACCATTGGAAAATTAATCGCTCAATCCGAGCTTAAGGACTTAGGCATACAAACGGAAATGTACTGTGATGCCATTACGGAGTTGTACGAAGCTGGCAAAATTACTAACAGACATAAGATTCGCGATAAAGGACGTAGTATATTTACCTTCTGTTTCGGGAATAAAAAAACTCATGAGTTCCTGCACAACAATCCTCAAGTTGCCTCCTATGACTGTGATTACACCAATAACCCCAAGTATATTCAGATGGAGAGCAATGTTATTTCCGTTAATAATTGCCTGGAGGTTGATCTACTAACCCAAATTTGTTCGGAGAGCAGCGGTCTGCGGCAAATATCCGGAACTGGTGGATCACTGGATTATCATATTGGTGCTTTTGAATCCAAGGGAGGTAAAGGCATCATGGCTTTCGAATCTACCTACACCGACAAAGCAGGGAAGATGCATTCCCGCGTTAAACCCTTCCTGACCCAAGGCGGAGTGGTTACCGTACCCAGGGTAATGGTACACTATGTGGTTACGGAATGGGGCATCGTCAATATGAAAATGCGCTCCGTTTGGGGCCGGGCTGAGCAGATAATCAATCTGGCCCACCCGGATTTTCGTGATGATCTAATTAAGAGTGCTAAGGAAATGGGACTGTGGTCGCCGACAAATAAGATTGCTTTCTAGAGTGTAAGTGGCTTGGCGTCACTGTTTTAATAAATAAACAGTGACGCTATTATCGTAAGGAGGGTAAAAATATGGCATCGAATTTTGCATATAAAAACACCCGGGATTTTAAATTTATCTTAAAGGAATGGCTGCCCCTGGAAAAGGTCCTGGCATATCCACGCTATCGTGACAACTACAGTGTAGATGATGTGGACATGCTCATGGACACAGTAATAAAGATGACCAAGGATATCATTGAACCTAGCTGTGATAGTGCGGATCAGTTTGGGGTTAAATTTGAAAATGGTAAGGTATTGGTGGCTCCCTCCATTCCACCTGTGTATAAGAAGTTACAGTCAGAGGGATGGTGTGCCAGCAATGTTGATAAAAGCGAAGGAGCAGTAGTTTTACCACAGGTCTTGATGTTCCCGCTATGGGAAATGTTTTCGGCTGCAAACCCCGCTCTGGTTCCCCCCTTCCTATGTATGGCTCAGGGATCTTCCATGCTGGTGCAGGAATTTGCCCCTGAAGATGTTAAGCAAAAGTACCTGCCTAAGATGTGGACGGGCGAGTATACCGGAACTATGTGTCTGACTGAGCCTCAAGCTGGATCTGATGTAGGTGAGCTTAGCACCAAGGCTTATCCCAGTGATGATGGACGGGTTTTTAAAATTAAAGGTCAGAAAATATTTATCAGTAACGGTGATAATGATTTTGCCGAAAATATTGTTCACTTGGTTTTGGCCAGAATAGAAGGAGCATTACCAGGTACTAGAGGTATATCGTTGTTCATTGTGCCAAAGTACTGGATTAACGATGATGGCAGCCAGGAGTTTAACGATGTAACCCCCACCGGAATAGAAGATAAAATGGGGCAGCATGCTAATCCCACTGTGGCCCTAAGTTTCGGCGATAATGGCAGCTGCCGAGGTTATTTACTGGGTATTAACCCAATTCAGAATGAGGGTAAAGGCGATGGTATGGCATTAATGTTCAACATGATGAACGAAGAGCGTCTGGTTATTGGCTGCCATTCTGCGGGTTTGATCGCGAACGCTTTCTATAATGCTAAAGACTATGCCCGGGAAAGGGTACAGGGCGTCTCTTTCAGCAATCCCAAGAAGGGTCGAGTCCCGATAATAGAACACGAGGATATTAAGCGGGCTCTATTAAGAGGGAAAGCTATTGTGGAAGCTATCCGAGCGATGACCTATAAATCATATTTGGACATTGATATAAATCACTGGGATCCCGATCCAGCTGAAAGAAAGAAGGCTGGAGATGAACTGGCAGTAAATATTCCTATTATCAAGGGGTATTCCAGTGAAATTGGATGGGATTTAATCGGTACTGAAGCCCTGCAGATTTATGGTGGTTATGGCTACTGTTCTGATTATCCGGCTGAACAAATGGCCCGTGATCTGAAAATTAATACCCTTTATGAAGGTACTACCTTTATCCAGGCTATGGATCTAGTAGGGCGTAAGTGGCCGCAGGAAAAGGGTGCCGTATTTGCCCGCTGGATGGAAGGTATTAAAGTTTTTTGGGCAAGCAATCAAAATTACCCTGGATTTAAAAAGGAATTTGAACAGTTGGGCAAGGCTATAAAAGCCTATGCAGAAATTCAGAAGGATATAGCTGGATTTGCCCAGGATAAGGAGACGATGGGTCTAATACCGACCTTTGCAAAACGCATTCTAATGGCTAGTGGTGAGCTTATTGGCGGCAAAATGCTCCTGGAGCAAGCCCTGTTGGCTGATAAAAAAGCTAAAGAGCTTGGTGAAGATCACTATGATTATAACTTCTACCAGGGTAAAATCATGGCATGCAGGTATTATCTTCTGAATGAGGTGCCCCATGTGGCCAATTTAGCAGAAATAATTAAGCTGGCCGATACCTCAGTTCTTAATATCAATGATCTATGTTTTGATTATTAACTAATTGGGTTGCTGATTTAAAAAGGGAGGAAAGAGCATGGAGTTTTCATTAAGCAAGGAGCAGCTATTAATCCAAAAAATGGCTAAGGAATTTGGGGAAAAATACATTGAACCTTTGGCTGAGCAAATAGACCGGGAAAGTAAAATTCCTGACGAAATCATGAAAGGCCTGGCTGAGCTGGAGCTTTTTGGACTACCATTCAAAGAGGAATATGGAGGAGCCAATGCAGGCTATGATTGCTATGTTCTGGCTATGGAGCAGCTGGCTAAGATATCTAGCGGACCGGCTATTGCGATATCGGTTAATTGTCTGGGACTGGGCGCTATAGACAAATATGGCACTCCCGAGCAAAAGAAAAAGTATATGCCCAAAGCCTGTAAAGGTGAAAACCTGGCCTCTTTTGCCTTTACCGAACCGGCAACTGGGTCAGACCCGAAACAAATTACTACCAATGCAGTAAAAGAGGGCGATTACTATATAATAAATGGAACCAAGCGTTTCATAACCAATGCTGGTTATCCGGGGCCGATGGTAGTTTTCGCTACAGATACTGAAAGCGGCAAACCAACTGCTTTTATTGTGGATAAATTCTGTGAGGGTTATACTATCTCGAAACCTTGGGAGAAGATAGGCTATCATGGCGGGGAGCTTCTGGATGTATATTTTAAAGATGTAAAGGTACCAGTAGAGAATATTTTGGGTAAAATCGGGGGAGGTTTTCCAGTACTAACCTATGGAATTGCCTTCGGCAAAGTAGGGGTGAGTTCATTGGCTCTGGGACAGATCCTAGCCGCCTATGAGGAGTCAGTAAAATATGCTAAAGAGAAGACCCATCGGGGAGCACCCATCGCTAAATTTCAGGCTATACAATTGAGAATTGCTGATCTGGCCATGAAATACGAAGCATGCCGCTGGTTGACCTATCGACTGGGTTGCTTAGCCAATGATGCTAAAGATCCGATTGTATTTGCAAAAGAAGCGGCACTGACTAAAACTTTTGTTTGTGAAACTTCTGTTGAAGCCGCTCGTATTGCTGTAGATGTGCATGGTTCCTATGGCTTGATGACAGATTACAAAGTAACTCGCTTGTATCGCGACGCTATTATGGGTCCACAGGTTGAGGGCGTAGCTGACATGCAGAAGATGATTATTGCAGGAGTGGTCTTAAGCTGATGGAGCTTAAGACCGATATGGTAAGTGATTATCGGGAGCAGTGATTAGCTCCTTCTAAGGTACGGGGACACACCTGTAAGGTACGGGGACACACCTGCAAGCAGGAATGTCCCCAGTGCAGGAATGTCCCCGGCATTTTAGGTGTCATGGGGACGGGGTTATTAACACCTGATTTGAAAAACAAAAGTGACGATTGTTTAGGAGGTTGTTTTAAAGTGAAAACCAAAATAACTGAAATGCTGGGTATTAAATACCCGATAATTTGTGGTGGCATGTTGTGGCTCGCCAAACCGGAGCTGGCTGCAGCCATATCCAATGCTGGCGGATTGGGTAATGTTACAGCTGGCAACTACGATAATGGAGAAGAACTGCGGGCAGCCCTTAAAAAGACCAAGGAATTAACTGATAAGCCCTTTGGAGTGAATATTACCCTCTTGCCTTCTTTCCGTATAACTACGGAGACTTATGATGATTTTTTCCGGGTCTGTTGTGAAGAAAAAGTGGCTGCCATAGAAGTATCCGGTTCCCCGGCTACCAAATACCTGGATATGGTACACCAAGCAGAAGTAAAAATATTCCATAAAGTAGGTGCCGTACGCCATGCCATTAATATTGAAAAACTCGGATATGATGGTATCTTCGCTGCAGGCATTGAAGAGGGTGGACACCCCTTAAATGATGATGTTACTACTATGGTATTAACTCCCCGTATTGCAGAGTCGGTTAAAATTCCCGTTGTAGCTACCGGTGGAATAGCAGATGGAAGAGGCCTCGCTGCTGCTTTGTGTTTGGGGGCCGAGGGAGTAATGATGGCCACCCGCTTTATTAACACTGAAGAATGCAATGTACATAAAAACATTTATGAGGAAATAATTCGCAGGCAGGAACAAGATACAACCCTTATCTGTAAAAGCGTAAAACTACAAGGCAGGGCATTAATCAATGACCTTACCAAAGAGATACTTGATCTAGAAGCAAAAGGTGCCCAAATGGATGAACTCTTCCCATTCTTAAGTGGACAGAGAGTGAAAACAGCCTGGCAAAATGGAGATGTCGATTACGCCGCCCTTATGGTGGGACAGTCTATAGGTTTAATAAAGAATGTTCTTTCATGCAGAGAACTACTCGATAATATGATTGCGGATGCCGAAAAAATCATTAAGCAAAAGATCGCTTGTTTTTGAAATATGAGCTTTTTAAAATCAAATTATATGTGATATGTGTTATGGTGTTCATAACTTGCGAATGGCAATAAAACTAAGATTTATTGACTTTTAGCCTAGCCCGGATAGAATCGGTTTCCTCCATACTCAAACGTCTCATAATACGTATATCTTTGTTTTGACGGAAATCAATCTCAAACGGTGTATCTTCAAAAATACCATTCTTGTCTAAGACAACTCGTACCACCGGTTGCAGGGGATTTTTTTTAGTGATATCGGTTACAACAGCTATATGACCAGTGTTTAGCAATAATAAAATCCCTATCGGGTATATGGCTATATTGGAAACAAAGGCTTCAACCACTTCGGGATCGAAATAGCTTCCCGCCAGTTTACGCAGTATAAGTACTCCATCGGTGGTCGAATGCCCTTTGCGGTAAGGTCGATCAGAGACAAGCGCATCGTAAGTGTCCGCTACAGCAGCAATTTTACCGAATATGATAATTTGTTTCCCCAGAAACTTCCGGGGATATCCAGTACCATCTACTCTTTCGTGATGTTGGAAGGATACGTGGGCTGCAGTTGTAGAAATATCTCGATATGATCTTAATATATTAAATCCGATTTCGGGGTGATGCTTGATCACTTCGTTTTCCTGCGCGGATAATGGCCCCGGTTTGTTGAGGATAGTGGGGTCTATGGCAATCATGCCTATATCGTGCAACAGAGCGCCCAAACCAAGTTCCGTCAGAGTTCCTTCAGCATATCCCATTGAAAGACCTGTCATTATAGAAAAAACAGCTACATTAATTGAATGAAACAGAAGATAGTCGTCGTAGGTACGGATGTCTTCCAATTGAATGGGAATATTTCGGTTGGACATAATGTCTTCAATAAGCAATTTAACGCTTTTATACATCATTTCCATATCAATTTTTTTGTTACTGGTAAAACTATTTATTGAATTTCTAAGCGTTTTAGAAACAGCAGTCATTACCTGGGCCGAAAGAATATCAGGGATTTCAATATCAGATAAATTATCCTTGATATAAAGGGAACCAAGTCCCATGCCACGAAGCCTAAATATATATTCGGGGTTGAGAATACTGTTCTTAGTTAGCAATATTCTGCCATCGGCTGACAGAACATCACGGGCAATCATCATTCCGGATTCAAGTTCACCTATAGGTACTCTGCGCAATTCAAAATCCTCCTTGACCATAAGCTATAAAACAATTAACCAGTGTCCAATGTTGTCGTGCTTTGATATGAAAAGAACGCCTAAAATAGGTTTCAATTTATTATACATTCGCCAATGAGTTTTAATTCCCTGCAAAATGACATTAAGCATAGGTGGTCATATTTTTATTTATATATACTGAGGGCTTGTCTTGGAATAACTGTATCATTACATTTATTCCGCAACAAGCCCTTAAAGATTTCTCCAGTATTTTCGATCCAGACTCCGGTACTGAATTGCTTCAGCCAGGTGCTCTAGATTTATGGGTTCTGAGTTTTCCAAATCCGCAATAGTACGGGCGACTTTCAGAATCCTATCATGGGCGCGGGCACTCATATTGAATTTGTTAACAGCACCCCGTTCTGGGCTAGGCTGATTTCTCCGGGTTTAGGAACACGTCCTCATCCAATAATACCTGTTACTAACAGCGTGTACGGTTTTTAGATACTTTTCGGGATATTGAAAATGTTTCGACAATAGTTGCTGTTCCCATTATTATATTCTTATAAATGGTATGACCATCAGACAGTCAACTAATCAGGCCATTAATTAATGTTGCGATTTTGGGTGGATATTTATCTAGCTGACCTATAAATTTTCTTTTTGGCAAAATGAAAAACCTCTGTGACATGAATAATTCTATAATGATGGACTGTATTTACCGTGATAATAATAGGGCAGTATTACAAATTAGACAATTAGAGTTGTATAGAGTTGTATAAATAGACAAACTTTTATTTTTAATAATTGATAAACTGATTAATCTTGAATGATGTTATCACAAAATACTAAAAACATATAATTTCAATCATTATATGGTATAATCATCCAAAATTATTGCTTTACAAACAAAGTATGCCCAGAGATATAATGGCGATGTGTATGTTTCGTTATCCTTGTGAGATACAGTGTTGTAATGCAGAAAGTTGGGAAATTGAGATGATTATGACCCCCTTCCGGTCAATCAAAAAGGCCTTCTGGTATGGACTTATGATTATTATGATAACTTATATTTCCCTTTTAACACTTGCCAATCCTGCACAGTCAGCAGAGGGAATTGCCCCAACGGCAACTCCGGCAACTGTCAAATCCCAGTTTTCCGATGTGCCCTCTACCGATGCCAATGCCCTATACATAAACTTCCTGGCAGGACGTGGCATCATCACAGGCTACCCCGATGGAGGCTTTTACCCTGCTGAAGGATTAACCAGAGCTCAGGCCGCAGTAGTATTAGTAAAGTCTGCCGGACTTAAAACCCCCGCAGTAAGCAAGACCGGATTTCCCGACGTAAAAGCTGATCACTGGGCAGCCGCCGCCATAGCAGCCGCAGCCAAAGCCGGCTACCTGAAAGGATTCCCCGACGGAACCTATAAACCCGAAGATCAACTAACCCGGGCCCAGGGAATAGCACTAATAATGAGATTATCCACCCAAAAAGACCGGGTTCCCCTTCCCGTACTTAAAGACATGGACCCAAGCCACTGGGCCGCCGGAGATATGGCAGTAGCTCTGGCAGCAGAAATGA
>CAYWFX010000001.1:0-254866 GCA_964457945.1 uncultured Syntrophomonas sp. | reverse complement strand
ATAGTTTAGCTTATTTTTTAGTTTTATGTGTCTCACTCCCTGGGAGCATTATAATTAAATCCTAGGAGTGATATACTTATTTACTAAGGAATGGCAATATAATAATTTATCAATTTTAAGCAAATACTTTATAGCAATACTGCGTTGTCTTCAATCGGAAAACATCGAGTATGCCTAATTTCTCCGCCTTGTTGCGAGAAAATCCCTCGCTAAAGAATCGCAGTTATTATATCTCCGTTCCTAAAAGAACTATTTTTTTCAACAAGTTATATTCATCATTGGAAAATGATAATTATGTTAATTGAGCATATTCAACAAATTTTCAGCTTTCATTCAGTACGGGTTCAGTTACGTCCCGGATACTATATTCAATAAGACCACACTGAAGGCGGTAGATGAGGAATGCAACCATTAAAAGGAATTAAAATATTAATAGTTGATGATGAACCAAATATACTGCAATTTTTAGAAATTGGCCTGCAAAATGAAGGATTTTATGTGCAGACTGCCCAGGATGGTATGACCGCCATTACTCTGATAAGGCAATTCCAACCCCATGTCGTTATACTCGATGTAATGATGCCTGGTATGGACGGTTTCGAAGTGTGCCGAATGCTGAAAAAAACAGAGCATGTAGCGGTAATAATGCTGACTGCTAGAGATGAAGTGGATGATCGGGTGAAGGGCCTTAGGATCGGGGCTGACGATTACATGGTGAAACCATTTAGCTTTGAAGAGTTACTGGCCAGAATCTATGCCAGAATCCGCAATCAATTTCCCAACCTTTTTGGGGAAGTCGTGATCGGGCCTTTTAACATTGATGACCGCCGCAAGGAAATCAAATACAAAAACCGGGTGTTAGAGCTTTCGCCAACGGAATATGAACTTCTTAAATATTTAATTCTCAATCATGGATTGGTTCTAAGTAAAACAATGATTTTAGATAAAGTATGGGGCTATGATTTTGGTGGAGAGCAAAATATTGTGGAGGTGTATATTCGTTCATTGCGGGATAAGCTAAACGACAAAGACCATCAGTTAATACGCACCCTGAGAGGATCAGGCTACCGGGTTGATCTGTCATGAACCAAAAGGAACGTATACTATCCAAGGCTTTTTTCTTTCCTAAGTCATTGCGACTGCAACTATTATCCCGTTCCCTGCTCATATTGGCAGGATTGCTGGTACTCGTTGGCCTCTTGCAGTATGTTTTTATGCAAGAAGTTATTTATAGAAACAAAGCTGACAGCTTAGAGAGCCAGATCATGTCGGTTTCCTCAGATACTTGGAGCCAGATTGCCACTAACTCCGATAGCAGCCCAAGCGCACCACCCCGCATTTTTATTCCTGAAGCCAACTTGGCGTTTATTGATCTACAAGGTAACTATTCGGTATTGTTTAATGGCCCTGACTACATTAATGACAACATTAATACTCCACGATTGGATACGAATGAGTATCTAAACCTCTTAAATAGTCAACCAAACAAACCAGACCCATCTGGACCAAAGCTTGGTAAACCTGGTAAACCTGGCAGACCGGGACCGAGCTACAAAATAGTTAATAACGGGGGAGATGAGCAATTAGTCGTTTTACAACCGGTTATTTCATTTCCCGAACATAAACTGCTTGGCCTGGTACAAATAAGCACTTTAACGGCCCCGCTTAAGGAGTTGCTAATTCGTCAATTACTCATGTTTTTTTTACTTTCCCTGATTGCCCTGTTGTTAGGATTGCTGGGTTTCCTTCCGGTACTTAAGAGAACTCTGGTGCCCTTATCCAACATGGTAGATACTGCGGAACAAATCGATGCCGGTAATTTGGACAGGCGTTTTACAACCATGCAAGGACAGATGGAAATTGATCGTTTGGCAGAATCATTTAACGGAATGCTGGAGCGCTTGGAAGGTTCCTTTGAAGCCGAAAGAGAAACCAAAGAACAGATGCGCCGTTTTATAGCCGACGCTTCTCATGAGCTTCGGACGCCCTTAACCTCTATTCATGGGTTTTTAGAAGTGTTGCTCCGCGGAGCTGTCAATCAACCTGATCAATTGGATAAATCGTTAAAAAGTATGCATAGTGAATCGCTTCGCCTTAATAAATTAGTGCACGACCTGCTTCTCTTAAGCAAACTGGACCGCGCGCCTCATATTGAGCTAAAAGAAGGTTCTTTGGATACTGTTATCCGGGAAATGGAACCCCAGTTACATATATTGGCTGGGAATAGAAAACTCAGCTTATGTATTGAAACAGATCTTAAATGCAAATATGATACCGATCAAATGAAACAAGTGATTTTAAATTTGTTTCATAATGCAGTACATTATACAGATCCTGAGAAAGGTCATATACAAATATCATTAATTAAAACTGACAATGGGGTGCAATTGTCAGTTCAAGATAACGGATTAGGGATCAGTGCTATGCATTTGCCTCACGTTTTTGATCGTTTTTACCGGAGCGATTCCTCCCGAACCCGCAAATATGGCGGTGCTGGTTTAGGCTTATCGATAACGAAAGCCATAGTAGATGCCCATGGCGGGAACATTAGTGTTGTCAGTCAAGAGGGAGAAGGATGTACATTTAAGGTATGGCTTCCCGAATAAACTAAAACTCGCTTTTGTCAATGGACTGAAACGGCATTCATGTACAGTTTAACTGTATATGAATGCCGTTGTTATTTATAGATAACTAGCTATGTAAGGTGCAGGATTAGACCGGTTATTCAATCACAATTTCAATATTATACCGAATTTTTCAGCATATATTCAGTCAATACTAAAGCAATATTCAGAAACAATTCAGGGACAATTCAGAGATAAGGCTTATTATTATAAATGTAAATAGTAAAAGATATCACGAGGAGTTACTCGTAGTGACAATAAAACATAGCAAATGAAGGGGGAGACCTGATAATGAGACCGAAACAAGGTCAGCGTTTTGATATGTTCCTGATAGGTACTGCCTTATTATCCGCATTTTTAAATATTTACAACATCTGGAACAATCCGTATGCAAATTCTTATTATACTGCTGCTGTAACCAGTATGCTGCAGAGCTGGCATAATTTTTTCTTCGCTTCTTTTGATCCGGCTGGATTTATTACGGTCGACAAACCTCCGGTTACGTTCTGGGTCCAGACGATATTCGCTTATATTTTCGGAGTTCACGGATGGAGCGTAATTCTTCCGCAGGCACTTGCCGGGATTGGTTCCGTTTTATTGATCTATAACTTGGTTAAAACAAGTTTTGGGAAAACGGCAGCCCGATTCGCCAGCCTGTTCATGGCATGTTCACCGATCGCCGTTGCAGTAAGCCGAACCAATAATATTGACAGTTTATTAGTGTTTACGCTTCTCTTGGGGACCTGGATGTTATTCTGGGGAATTCGTTCTCAGAAACTGGCTTGGATTATTGGGGCCTTTGCCATGATCGGTATAGGCTTTAACATGAAAATGCTTCAAGCCTATATGGTCGTACCAGCTTTTTACTTGTTTTATCTGCTTGCTTTTAAGAGCGAGTGGAAAAAGAAACTGGCCACTCTGGCCGCGGCAACAGTTGTCCTGGTCGTTGTATCCCTGTCCTGGGCAGTAATTGTAGATAACATCCCGCAGGCCAGCCGACCTTATATCGGGGGAAGTAAAACCAACTCTGTATTGGAGCTGGCATTTGGTTATAACGGGATGCAGCGTCTTACAGGTATGAACGGAGGAGGGGGCCCAGGTGCAGAAGCTAAAGACGGGGGAATGCCGAAGCAGCAGCAAATGCAGAATGATGAGAGCATAATGCAGGACGACTCCATACCGAAAAGCTTCAATCCAAATGGCTCTATGCCACCAGGCTCTGCTCCAGACGCTAATGGAGATCGAGGACATATGACTGTTCCCGGTGAAAACCTACCCCAAGGAGGAGGGACGGGCAATGGCATGTTTGGAACCGGTCAGGCGGGTCCGCTGCGTTTGTTTCAAAGCGAGCTTTCCGGACAAATCAGTTGGCTACTACCCTTTGTATTATTTGCTTGCGTAGGTTTACTAGCAGGAATTCGCAGAAGAAAGCCGCTTACTGCCAAGCAAAATGAGACTTTGTTTTGGCTGGCCTGGTTATTCCCAGCGATGGTATTTTTCAGTATAGCGGGCTTCTTCCATCACTATTATCTTATCATGTTAGCTCCACCCATTGCAGCTCTGGCTGGAGCAGGATGGGTTGAACTTAGGGATCAATATCGTAAACAAGAAGGCTGGACAAAGTGGCTGTTGCCCATTGCGTTAATAACTACGACAGCATTTGAGCTATATATTCTGTATCCTTTCCAGAAGCAAATTGGCATGGGATGGTTGATTGGCATCGGAGCAGCTGGTATCGGTTTTGCGCTGGTATTATTCCTGGCTATGAAGCAAGAGAGGCTTTCTTCTATAGCTGCAATAGCTGGAATGCTGGTATTGCTGGCAGCACCCCTGTACTGGGCCACTACTCCGCTCATAAATGGTGACAACAATGTCATGCCGCAGGTTGGACCCACTCAGCAGGGATCCGGACAGAAACTGGGTATGGGAGGCGGCATGAACTCGGCTGTCGATGCTAAATTGCTTGAATATTTGAGCAAGAACAATAAAGGTGAAAAGTATTTCTTTATTACTACAGATGCCAACAAGGCTGAGTCATATATCATTTCCACTGGAAATGCGGTGGTGGCTATGGGAGGTTTCTCTGGTTCCGACCCCGCCCTTACGGTTGAGAAATTGGAACAAATGGTGAAAAACCAAGAAGTCAGATATTTCTTGATTCCTTCAGGTACTGGTGTCGGAGGTGGAGGCGGTCCTGGCGGCGGAAGCACTGAAGTTCTGGAATGGATACGTGCTCACAGCACAGAGGTCCCTAAGGAACAGTGGCAATCTAATTCTGCTCAAGGTGATTCAATGGGCAGAGGTGAAGCAAAAACATTGTATCAGATAAATCAATAAAGTCAGGAGGAGACGTGATGAAAAGAAACGTTCGTTATACAATTATAGTTCCGGTCTATAACGAAGAAGCCGTTATACAAGAAAGCTATCATCGGCTAACCCACGTCATGCAATCCGTAGACGAGCCATATGAATTGCTTTTTATCAACGATGGAAGCGAAGATCGGACGGCCGAACTGATCGAAGGATTTGCTGAAAAAGATGAGTGCGTAAAGCTGCTTGACTTCTCCCGCAACTTTGGGCATCAAATAGCTATTACCGCAGGTATGGATTATGCTCGCGGAGACGCGATCGTGATTATCGATGCCGACTTACAGGATCCTCCCGAGTTAATTCCGCTGATGATTGAGAAATGGAAAGAAGGATATGAAGTCGTCTATGCAAAGCGCTCCCAAAGGAAAGGAGAGACCCTGTTCAAAAAATGGACGGCAGCTTTGTTCTATCGCCTGCTGGATGCATTGGCAGAAGTAAATATTCCCCTTGATACCGGTGACTTCCGCCTTATGGACCGTAAAGTGTGTGAAGCCATGCAAAGCATTCGGGAGAAAAATCGCTTTGTACGCGGATTGATCAGCTGGGTAGGCTTTCGCCAAACAGCCATCGAATATGTACGGGAGGAACGATATGCGGGAGAAACCAAATATCCACTTAAGAAAATGCTGCGCTTCTCCATGGATGGGATTACTTCCTTCTCATATAAACCGTTAAAGCTGGCCACCTATCTAGGTCTTGTGGTCTCTTCGGTTAGTTTTGTTTATCTAATTGTATCCTTAGGGCAAAAAATATTTACTGCCAGTACATCTGCTGGATTGTCCTCACTTATTGCCTGCCTAATGCTGCTTAACGGCGTGATCCTCATTCTATTTGGGATACTCGGGGAATATGTAGGCAGAATTTATGATGAAACGAAAAACCGACCCCTATATATCCTTCGGAAAAAGCAAAAAATAGAAAAGGTAAAACTCAAAGAGGTAAAATGGAGTGTTTAATAACAAACCCAGATTCATCCAGTTTATGCGTTTTTGTACGGTTGGATTAGCAAATACGGCAGTAGACTTTACAGCTTTTTTTCTCCTGAATCTAGGCGGGTTGCCGTACCTGTTTGCCCAGGTGCTTTCCTATTCAGCCGGGGTAATAAATAGTTTCTATCTCAATCGAAAGTGGACGTTT
Organism: uncultured Syntrophomonas sp.; assembly: GCA_964457945.1. GTDB lineage: Bacteria > Bacillota > Syntrophomonadia > Syntrophomonadales > Syntrophomonadaceae > PHAA01. The sequence continues at coordinate 248,735 of CAYWFX010000001.1, read as the reverse complement.
CAAGTGAAACGCAAAACTAACGTCACTGAGATTGCAAAGTTTATCATCTTGAACGGTATTTCCTTGCTGGTATCATCCAGCCTGCTTTTTATCCTATATGATGTAAATCAAATGGATCTTTGGCTGGCTAAGATTGCGGCCACAGCAGGAGGTATCGTTGTAAACTTTATCGGCAGCCGTCTCTGGGTATTCACTGAAAATCAACCCATAACAGGTGAGTTTATATGAGATTGTTTGAAAGGACTATATAATAAAAAATATCTATTTATAATAGGTTTAATTTTAATACTAGCAAATAAATTTTGGTGCGTTGATACAGTAGTGGATTATAATTATATTTGTTGTTGTTAGGAAAAAATATTTTAATAGGAGAGTTCTATGAAAACAGTATTGGTTACAGGAGGCGCAGGGTATATCGGCAGCCATACCGTACAGGAACTAATCAAAGAGGGAGCCTCGGTGGTGGTCTTGGATAATTTGACTACCGGTCACCGGGATGCAGTTCGATCCCAGTATTTTTACGAAGGTGATATCGCTGATACCGCTCTTGTGGAACAAATTATTAAAAAACACCAGATTCAATCGCTTATCCATTTCGCTGCCAAAAGTTTGGTAAGTGAATCACTCTCTAAACCAGAACTATATTTTTATGAAAATACGGTTAAATCATTTATGTTCTTGAAAACGGCAATAAATGCTGGGATAAAGCAGCTTGTCTTTTCATCAACCGCCGCTGTATATGGAATACCGAAAAGTATTCCTATTCAAGAGGAAGCGGTGCTGGCTCCGATTAATCCTTATGGTGCTTCGAAACGTATGATTGAAGAGTATCTGGAGTGGATGGGAAAGGTACATGGAATCAAATGGGTGGCCCTCCGCTATTTTAACGCAGCGGGCGCATCGCTGGACGGTAGTATGGGCGAAGATCACCATCCAGAATCTCACCTCGTTCCGTTGGTATTACAAACCGCGCTGGGGCTGCGAGAAAAATTATCTGTATTTGGTGCAGACTATCCCACACCTGATGGGACATGTATTCGTGATTATGTACACGTTATAGATTTGGCTAATGCTCATATTCTTGCTCTTCATGCATTAGAAAATGGCTTGCCAAGTAAAATATTTAATGTAGGAACAGGTAAGGGGGCTTCAGTGATGAGAATTATAAATAATTCTGAGATAATCACTGGACGTACAATTTCCCTCGAACTCCAAGAACGCAGAACAGGGGATCCGCATATTTTAGTAGCTGATAATACATCGATTAAATCTGCTGTGGGTTGGGAGCCAAGATATAGTGATCTAGAAACTATACTTTCCAGTGCGTGGTGTTGGCACAGCATTCATCCGAATGGTTATCGCCAATAGGCTGAGATTAAAGGAAGAGACAGCGCTACAAATGTAATCTTGCAGCGCTGTCTTAATAAAGTTCATATAAAATATTTCTGCAATCCTTATAAATTGGTATACAGAACAAACCCTTTATTTATATTTGTGCTGTTTATCGTTTGCTTCATCTTTAATTTCGTTTCTCATACCATCAAGGGCATCTCTTCTTCTATCATTTTTATCTTTTAATGATTTTTTCTTTTTTGGATCATCAGTTAAAGTAATCATTTCTTCTGCAACTTCCATATTTTGAATGGTGTGGTCGATATTATTTTGTATTTTATCTACATTGTCTCTGCGGTCATCGGGATTGCGTTTTGTCATAATTCAATTCTCCTTTATTCCATAGATTATTTTTGGGCTTACATAGATATTGTTTGAAAAATTTAATATTTTATACCTCTGCTCCCACTGAGTAAGGGTAAGATTATTATAATTAAGATGTGCCCGAATTCAGTCGCAGCGATTCCAATAATTTGGCGATATCCAGGGGTAACGCAGCTTCAAATTGCAGGGTTGTTCCAGTGCGTGGCTGCTGAAAGGTAAGTTGGTATGCGTGCAAGGCCTGGCGACCGATGAAAGGTGACGGCTTGCCATAGAGGGCGTCACCACAAATTGGATAGCCTGATTGGCTTAAGTGTACCCTTATTTGATGAGTACGGCCTGTATCCAAGGTAAGCGAGAGCAAGGTCAAGCCTTTGAATCTTTTTAATACGACATAATTTGTCACAGCAGGCTTGCCAGACAGATCAACTGTTCTTGTGCAGAAGCGCGGATCAATATGAGCAATAGGTTGATTGATGCAACCGTAATCCTCATGGATGATGCCTTCAACAACTGCCAGATAGGTGCGGCGAATAGTGCCTTGTTTCTGTTGACGGAAGATAGCTTGGTGTGCATATTGACTTTTGCCAATTAGGATGAGACCGGAGGTATCCTTATCAAGGCGGTTAATAGGCCGGAATAAGAGTGATTTTCCTTGTTGGAGCCAGTAATGCGTCACTGCGTTAGCCAGGGTTCCTTTCAATATGCCTTTGGAGGGATGAACTGCCAAACCAGGCGGTTTATTAATAACCAGCAAATCGGAGTCTTCATATATAATATCCAGGGGAATATCCTCAGGTACAATATGGTTTTGCTCATCAAGCGTTATATTTACGGTAACCAGGTCACCTGCATGCAACCTATAATTTGTATAGGTAACCTGACCATTGACCATGATCTTGTGCTGCAATTTTAATTTGATCAACAAAGAATGGGAAACTTGCATATGTGATATTAATACATCCCGCAGAAAAATATATTTATCTGCAGGTTTAACCATGTAATCAAGAATGTTATCGTTCATCTATTGATACCTCTTGTTTTTAGAGTGTGTGCTGCTAGAAGCCATAAAGGTATTATATAGTAAAAATCAAATTCGAAAAGGCCATACCCATGCTTTGCATATGACAATTAATCCCAGTATGGAATAAAGAGTAGCCGGTGATGCCATTAAAAGAAACGTTGTATGGGCAGTAGAGGTTGGAGTTTCGCAGTTTAAGATTAAGTGAACTAAGGCGGGGTTAGGTGGGTTTGTTTTGCAAAAGGGCTCCGGGAGAACGGGGTCATTATATGTGAAAGTCCTTCACTTGGTTAGACAATGTAATAATATAGGTAAATATGAGAAGATTTAGATTTAATAACAAATAACAACTCGGTTCCTGTATAATTTAAAAAAATGTCAGGAGGAGTTGTCTTTATGAAGATGAAGAGAATTACGTTATTTACATTGACGTTCCTGGTCCTAGTTTTTGTATTAGGAGTGGGGAGTGCAAGTGCAGAAGATGTGACGTGGAATCCAAACGATAAAGGTGCAGCGGTTGTTTTATCAAATAGTAATCTAACAGCATTTTATAAAAGTAATAATGGAAGTAATGTAAGAGCTTCAGCAGGCACAACTCAAGGAAAATGGTATTGGGAGATAAAAGTGGATTCTGCTAATTCTGATTCTGCAATCAATGTAGGAGTAGCAAACCCATCACAGTCGATCTCCACTGATATTTACCCTAACTTTAACAATCAAGGATTCCTGGCCAGATTTAACTCCCAAAAAACTGGAGATATTTATGGTTTCAGTCTCGATATGGACTCAAAAACATTAGAAATTAGTAAGAATAATAAGCTTGTTGCAACAAAAACAAGTATAGCAGGAGAAGTAAGGCCCATTTTGGGCGATAATAATACAAATGCCAGTGCTGCTTATACAGTCAATTTCGGTGCAACACCGTTTGTGTATCCTGTTCCAACCGGGTATCAGCCATATAATGGATCTCAGCAAAAAAATCAAGCACCAACCAAATTGGAAGCAACACCTGGTGATGCCCAAGTGACTTTATCCTGGATAGCAGTAACTGATGCAAAAAGTTATAAAGTAAAACGTGCTACAACCGCTGGTGGTAAATATGCTGAAATTGAAGCAAACGTAACAGAGGCAAGCTATAAAGATACTCGCTTAACCAATGATAAAACATACTACTATGTAGTTAGTGCTGTTACCGCTAGTGGTGAGAGTGTAAACTCGATCGAAGTACCTGCAACTCCGAAGGCATTGTCAACTACTGGCGGAACTCTGGTAATAACAATGGAAAATGTTTCAGATAGGGTATTTAATTTAAACATGGCACAAATTAAGGCATTCACAAGTTGGTATAATGATAGTTCTAAAGCAGAAAGTGTCTATATGCTAGAGAACCCAGTTTCGGGACCTTTTAAAAGTATTAAGTACTATGTGGTCTTTGATAAGATCGTAGCCTGGGAGGTTAGGGAATACTAAAACAAAAGCCTGGCAGAAGATGTTGGGAAAATCAGAGATAATAGCAATAGGTTGATGATGATCATAGAGCCTTCGGGCTCTTTTCTTTTGAGGTGGTATGTACAAGGGAGCACCCTCTGTACCGCATTGATATTATCCCAGTTCTCCATTTTATCACCTCCTGAATGAAGGATAGCAAAATTCTGAAATGGTTTTCTTGACTTATCTTGCTATAATATTTATTGGTTCTTGGTGCTATTTTTGCCACAGTATTCTATTTCTACATTATATTAAATCAACTACAATACATTAATATATAATAAGACTTAGATTTGTTGCAGGTCAGTTAAGTAACGGATAAACTTGATATGGGTGAGCGCTTATAAAAACACCGACATGGGATAATTATTCCATAGTGCGGATGTGCAAAATATATGAGGAGGCGTTAGTATTAAAACTTTCAAAAAAGTGTTAATTGCAAACCGAGGCGAAATTGCAATACGCATAATTCGAGCATGCCATGAATTAGGTATTAGAACGGTTTCGGTTTATTCAAAAGAAGATAAGCTGGGATTATTTAGAACCAAATCTGATGAATCATATTTAATTGGCAATAATAAAGGTCCAGTTGAAGCCTATTTAAGTATAGAAGAGATCATTAGTCTGGCAATTAAAAAGGGGGTGGATGCTATTCACCCTGGATATGGATTTCTATCCGAAAATCCTGAATTTGCCAAAAAGTGTATCGAATCAGGAATTGAATTTATAGGACCAACTCCAGAAATGATGGATAAATTAGGGGATAAGATTAAGTCGAAAATCATTGCCCAAAGTATAGGTGTGCCTACCATTCCGGGGGTTGAAAAGCCTATCAGATCGGACAAAGAAGCCCTTAAGTTTGCTGAAAAATGTTCTTACCCGATTATGCTAAAAGCATCCGCAGGTGGTGGCGGCAGAGGCATGAGAATTGTCAGAAGCGAAACTGATTTGCTGAAGGAATTTCATAGTTGTAAAAATGAAGCCAAAAAGGCCTTTGGAATTGATGATATTTTTGTAGAAAAATATCTGGAGCGTCCCAAACATATTGAAGTTCAAATCCTGGGTGACAATTATGGGAATATTGTTCATTTATATGAAAGAGATTGTTCTATTCAACGGCGTCATCAAAAAGTGATTGAATTTACACCGGCCATAGCAATTTCGGAAGATAAGAGACAGGCAATTTGCGCGGATGCCATTAAAATTGCTCAGTCAGTTAACTATAGAAGTGCAGGTACAGTTGAATTTCTATTGGATAATCAGGGAAATCATTACTTCATAGAAATGAACCCCAGAATTCAGGTTGAACATACAGTTACTGAAATGGTAACCGGAATTGATATTGTTCAGAGTCAAATTCTAATTGCTCAAGGTTATAAATTAAATTCCAAAAAAATCGGTATCACTAGTCAAACTGCCATAAAGGCTAGAGGATATGCCATACAATGTAGAGTGACAACTGAAGACCCGACCAATAGTTTCGCTCCTGATACCGGTAAAATTGATGTATATAGGACAGGATCAGGTTTTGGGATAAGACTGGATGGCGGCAATGGTTACACTGGTTCAATAATTAGCCCTTACTATGATAGCTTACTGGTTAAAATAACCTCGAGCTCAAGAACTTTCGAAGATACCATAAATAAATCCAAGCGTGCATTGCGGGAAGCTGTTATTGGTGGAGTTAAGACCAATGAAGCATTTCTACTCAATGTTCTTTCTCACCCCAAATTTATCAAGGGCGAATGTGATACTGGTTTTCTAGATTCTACACCAGAACTTTTTGATATAACGCCCAAAGAAGATCATGAAGCTACTATATTGAAATTTATTGGGGAAAAAGTTGTTAATGAAAGTAAGGTTGCGAAAGATTATGATGTGCCTAGGATTCCCAAGTTTCATAGTCATGATAAACTAGTGGGCACCAAACAGATTTTAGATAAGGAAGGTCCACAAGGGGTTGTTGACTGGATCAAAGCCCAAAACAAATTATTACTGACAGATACCAGCATGCGGGATGCTCATCAATCATTAATGGCCACCAGAGTTCGGACCGTTGACATGTTGAGGATTGCAGAAGCAACTGCCCATTTGGGAAAGGATTTATTTTCACTGGAAATGTGGGGAGGCGCTACATTTGATGTTGCCTATCGTTTCTTAAACGAGTGCCCATGGGCGAGGCTAACCGAACTGCGTAATAAAATACCGAATATAATGTTTCAAATGTTAATTAGAGGGGCCAATACAGTTGGCTATACTAATTATCCCGATAATGTGGTTAGAGCTTTTATAAGAGAGTCAGCAAATTCCGGTATTGATATATTTAGAATATTTGATTCATTAAATTGGTTAAAGGGAATGGAAATAGCAATTGATGAAACCTTAAAAACTGGTAAAATTGCTGAGGCCTGTATTTGCTATACGGGTGACATTTTGGATGAAAACAAAGATAAATATTCATTGAATTATTATGTTCAAACTGCCAAAGAAATAGAAAAAATGGGGGCTCACATTTTAGGGATTAAGGATATGTCAGGCCTTCTGAAACCATATGCTGCCGAAAAACTAATTAAAGCATTGAAAAACGAAATATCTATACCCATTCATCTGCATACCCATGACACCAGTGGCAATGGAGTAGCTACCCTGCTTATGGCTGCAGAAGCCGGAGTAGATATAGTTGATACTGCATTTAACAGCATGTCAGGGCTAACCAGCCAACCGGCTCTGAATTCAGTGGTAGCAGCACTGGAAAACACCACCCGGGCTACTAGAATTAATTTAGACGAAATCCAAGAAATTGCTGACTATTGGAGTGATATAAGACCAATATATGACCAATTTGAGTCAGGTTTAAAATCGGGAACTGCTGAAGTTTATAAATATGAAATACCAGGTGGCCAATATTCCAATTTGAAACCGCAGGTGGAGAGTTTTGGACTGGGGCATAAGTTTAAAGAAGTAAAAGAAATGTATAAAACCGTCAACGATATGCTGGGAGACATTGTAAAGGTTACACCTTCGTCCAAAATGGTTGGAGATCTAGCCATATTCATGGTCAAGAATGATTTAACTCCAGAAAATATAATTGAAAAAGGAAAGGATTTAGCATTTCCTGATTCAGCCGAAGCTTACTTTGAAGGTATGATGGGGCAGCCTGTGGGTGGTTTCCCTAAAAAACTGCAAAAGGTGGTTCTAAAGGGTAAGAAGCCTATCACCTGCCGTCCGGGAGAATTATTAGAACCAACTGATTTTGATTTAATAAATATACTTCTTAAGCAAAAATATAATATCAAAGCAGAAATGAAAGATGTTTTAAGTTATGCACTATATCCAAAAGTATTTGAAGATTATTTAGAATTTAAAAAAGAATATGGTGATCTAAGCAGAATGAATAGCCCGGTATTTTTCGATGGAATAAGCCAGGGAGAAACCCGAGAAGTTGAAGTTGAAGAAGGAAAAATATTTATTGTCAAACTTGTTAATATAGGAAAAGTTAATAAAGAAGGATTTAGAAAAATATATTTTGAGGTAAATGGAAACCAAAGAGAAATAAGCGTATTTGACAAAGGCTATCAAAAAGGTGAAGTAATTTCATCGACTGTACTCGCAGATCCAGACAATAAAAAAGAGATAGGTGCCAGCATTCCTGGAACAGTTGCCAAAATACTCGTCAAAGATGGAGATATGGTAAAAGCTGGTCAAAGCCTAATTATAATTGAAGCCATGAAAATGGAGACCCAAATTGCAGCTCCACTTAGTGGCAAAGTGACAAGTGTAACAGTAAAAGAAGGCCAGCAAGTTAAAAATAGAGAGTTATTAATGCAGATAGAATAGCTTAAACAGCTAGATACCATATATTAAATGTGAATATCTCGTTTCTGGAAAATAGTGTAGGTGAGAACTATACATGCAATTAGTATAACTGCAGATAAAAATAAGAAAAAAGGATCAAAGGAGCCTCTCATAACTTGAGCAGTTTGGAAGTATTTGAAGGGTGTAAAATATTTCAGGAAACTAATCTTATCATAGATATCAATGGCAGCAGACAATACAAACATGGTTAAAAGAAGTGTTGTTGCCAAAGAAGTAGCATTGTTGGTGTTTATGGTAAGAGCGGAAATTACTACTCCTATTGATGCAAATAAGACCTCCAAAATGAATAATGCAATCATCAGATAAATGATCTGGGCGTTGATAGGCTCGCCCTTATTAAACATGGCTACAAAGAAAAAAGATGCCAAAAGAGTAACTATGTTAAAGACAGCTAAGTTTATGAGGGTTGCGATTAGCTTGGCGGTAATAACTTTACTTCTTAAAATGGGTTTTACTAATAAAAAATCAGCAGTCTTATCTCTTTCCTCTTTAGAGATAATAATTGCACCCAGCATTACCGCAAATGTGCTGCCTAATAACATAAAATATAGGAAGAACATTCCGTAATATCCAGATATCGAGGTTAAATCCAAGGAATTCATACCTAATATGCTCTTCATGGCTTCCGGTAACTGGTTAACGAGCTCATTGGCGCTCTGACCAACCGCTGCAATGCCAGAATATTTAACCATTCCTGCATAAATGAGTAAAGCCATGCTAACACACCATACAATAAGTGATTTTAGATTAGCACGAAGCTCTCTTAATACAATATTCATACTGAAAAACTCCTTCCCATCCATATTAGATTGATGGCATATCCTTTTTATTATAGATAATATAGGTAAGTATCGTGAAACCAAGAATCATGAAAGTGTCAATGATTAAATAAATAGATTCATAAGCACCAGTCGCAACAATCTTCGGAATATCGAAGTAAGCAAAAGGCGTTATATATGCCAAATATGAATCAGTTAGGGATTGATTCAACATTTGCAGAACATAAAAACCAAAAACGATACCGAGAGCAATTGGTAACACAGTCTTAATCTTTCGTAAAATCACAGACAGTAATAACCCTAAAGCTGCAAAAAATAATTGTACCAGGAGTAAGCTCAGATTTATCAGCAGAAATGTCGTTTTATCAAAGACTTGACTGGTAGTAAGATTTACAACCATGAATGCGCCAATGATATAAATAACTGTCTGAAGAACTAAAAGTGAAAGAACACTTATGATCTTGGCAGTCACAATTACATTTCGTGAAATGGGCTTGGATAATAAAAAATCAGCAGTTTTGGCTCTGATTTCTTCAGATAAAACTGACATGCCTGATTTCATTGCGTAAACTGAACCAATAAGAAGAATAAATAAAAATAGATAACCATAATATCCTAAGACCGTTGATAAATCCAAGGTTGTTAGCCCTAATGCCCTAGTAAGCTCTGGCGGGAATTTACTTATTAATTGATTCATCAGGGCAGCATCCTGGGATATAGCAGGAAACATGAGCATGAAAAATATAAGTGCCATAAGCATACCAAAAGTCCAATAAACTAATGATCTAACCGACATTTTTAGTTCATGAAAATAAATATTCATGATTTATCCTTCCTTCTCATAATAGTGCAGGAAAATCTCCTCTAAAGAAGGCTCTTCAACAATAAGATTAATGACTTTACGTTCATATAGTTTTGCGACGATTTTATTAATATCGCCACTAAAAATAAAAGTGGCGGCTTTGGCATTAATATCTAGGTTATTTACCCCAGTCATATTGAAATACTCGGCTGGAATTTCTTCCTGCATTTCTATTTTAAATTTCTTGTGATTTGTATGTTCGAGGGTTTTAATATCATCCACCCTAATCATTTTACCTTCTTTAATAATCCCCACCCGTGTACAAATCTTCTGAACTTCGCTTAAGATGTGAGACGAGAAAAGAACCGTGGTCCCTTTTTCCTTTTCTGCATGAATAAGCTCAAAAAACCTATTTTGCATAAGGGGATCTAATCCACCCGTCGGTTCATCTAATATAATTAGTTTAGGACTGTGTAATAAACCTTGAACAATACCTACTTTCTTTTTATTACCGTAGGAGAGGTCGTCAATTTTTCTGTTTAAATCTAAATCCATTATTTTTGCTAATTCGGATATGCGATTCTTGTTGGCCTTAGGGTAGAAACTAGCGGAATATTTCAATAAATCAATAACCTTCATATTGTCATAATAGAAAACTTCTGAAGGGAGATATCCTATATGTTGCCTAATTTCCCGTCCTTCTTTAATACAGTCCCTACCAAATATTTTAGCTGAGCCACTGGTTGGATAAATTAGTGAAAGCAAGGTGCGAATTGTGGTCGATTTTCCAGCGCCATTAGGTCCTATAAAGCCGAAAATCTCTCCCTCTTCTACATTAAAACTAACATCAACTATTCCTCTCGATTTCCCGTAATACTTGGTTAGCTTACTAATCTCTATTATATTCATGGCAATACCTCCATCTGTAGAGATTTCATCACAGAGAACGAACTAGTTGTATAATGGCCCGTTTTTATACGAAATATGCTGAGGATTAACATCTATCAACCTTGGTTATCCTTTCAAAGTTGTAAACCGCTATAAAAAACTGTATAACATTAGTATAGGCATCAACTAATATTTGTACGGTGTTGATTGGAGGCTGAAATAGATATGAATGCCACTTTGAATTCTGATGTTCATAAAGCATGGGCTGGTTTCGTTAATGAAGGTATTATTTTAGAGGGAAGTATCAGACCTGAAATTTTAGAATCCTGGCAGAGAAGCCGGGGAATTGATCCCTTTGCCAAACATCGGCACCAGTTACCCAACCGTATGCTACAGGCCAAGCTGGTGGAAAATGTGCAGCTTATATCACTTGCCAGGCCTATTATGAGAGATATCAGTGAAGTCGCAGGACTTGATTTTGTGGTACTGTCAGATCAAGATGGTTACATTGTGGAAGTGGCTGGTGATACCCAATATTATGAACTTTTGGGGCTTCGTTTTAGTGAAGTTGATATTGGTACTAATGCGATTGGAACAGCTCTGGTTACGGACAAGTTAGTAGAAGTAAAAGGCTCGGAACATTATTGCCATTGTTACCATTCAGCTAATGGTGCAGCAGTACCGGTTCACGACATTAAAGATAGAATTATAGGTATTCTGGCAGTTTACAATTTTTCAACTGCACTGCCAGGTGGTGTATTACAGACACTTAAGCTGGGCGTTAAGGTAATTAAAAATCAAATTGATTATAAATCAGAGCAATCTGAAATTACTCACATTTACCATAATACCTGTTCCTCCATTATTGATTTTTTTAGTGATGGTTTTTTTGTTGTTGATGCCAAAGACAATATTATTAACGTTAACCAAAGTGCTTTGAACCTGCTGGGAGTCAATGATAGAGAATCTTTGATCGGAGAATTCTTGGGTAATATCCTGGCTGATGACCGGGTGGTACTTTCAAATCTTCTGTCAAGTAATCCCAATGAATTTATTAATAAATTTTCTCTAAAGGGTGCCCGGGGTTTAGTTCCATGTTCGTTAGTACGGAGACGTATAACCAAAAATCCCGATGGATCTCAGCAGACAGTTCTAGGTTTTGTTGTAGAGGGTGAAACGAAATCAGACCATCAGTATGTCTTTACCGGTACGTATGGGGATGACAGTTCTAATTTTCATAATCTGGTTGGACACAGCGAAAAATGGATCGAAATAAAGAAATTATCTATAAGAGCAGCACGGGTTTCTTCCAGCGTACTTATTGAGGGTGAAAGTGGTACAGGTAAAGAACTGGTAGCTCGAGCTATACATGATGAAAGCGGGTTAAACGGTCCTTTTGTGGCTATTAATTGTGGGGCTATACCTAAGGAACTGTTGCAGAGTGAACTGTTTGGGTATGAAGACGGATCATTTACCGGTGCTAAGAAAGGCGGAGGTATAGGAAAACTGGAAATGGGTGACGGGGGTACTGTGTTCCTGGATGAAATTGGAGAAATGCCTTTTGATATGCAGGTCAATTTGCTCAGATTCCTGCAGGATAAAATGATTACGCGCATAGGCAGTTCTATTCCCAAAAAAGTGGATGTCAGAATTATTGCGGCAACGAACCGAAAGCTGAAAACTGAGGTGAGTATGGGCAGGTTCCGTGAAGATCTATTTTACCGGCTAAATGTAATAAGTATCGAATTGCCTCCCCTGAGAGAGAGGATACTTGATATACCCCCTATTACCAGATTTTTCATCCAGACCTTGTGCAGTCAGTTCAAACGGGACGTATTAAGCATAAGTGATGCTGCTATGCATATGCTTTGCGCTTATAACTGGCCAGGAAATGCAAGAGAGCTTAGAAATGTTATAGAAAACGCGGTTGTATTTGCAGAGGGCAATCTCATTACAGAAGATATTCTTCCAGCCTATTTAAAAAAAAATGGCCCGGTTCAAAATGTATCTTTTTATGATAGAAAGCCACCTGAGATGAGCTCTGATGAAATTATGAGGGGAGTGACCCTTGAAGAGGCCAGAAAATATAATCAGAAGGCTAGTGCGGAGATGGAACGCGATGAAATCGTAAGATTACTGGATGAATTTAAGGGTAATATTAGTGATGTAGCCCGAAATATGGGAGCTGCAAGGAGTACTATTTATCGCAAAATGAAAAACTACAAAATAAATGTTTGAGTCAATGTGTTGCGAACTGTAGTGTAGCGTAGCTGAAGATACACCATGCTACAATGTGGTGAATACATCACAATAAGACGGAGAAACTTAATTAATTGTCTTAAATAAATACAAACATGATGAGGACCTCCTTTATGAGGGGTCCTTTTTTTGTTGGCTAAATATCAAAATTGTTGGCACGATAATTGCTCTATCATATGGCTAGACAATGTGAGTCTCCAATTCTTGAAGTGAAAAACAAGGGTTCAGGATGAAAGGATCGCATTTTGCCGGATACCATGATCGGTTATGGAAAAAATATAGGCATGAAATAGGGGGGCGATATAATCTACAAAATGCATTACTAATTTACGCAAATTTATGTTGTGAAAGGATGGATTTAGAATGACATTTATGGAAGAGTACAAGAACAAATTGATTTCTCCGCAAAAAGCAGCTCAGCAAGTAAAATCAGGTGATTACGTAGCCTATGGACATTTTGCCATATTCCCGGCTGAATTTGATAAAGCCCTGGCCCAAAGAGCTGGTGAAGAAAACCTGGTGGATGTGGTTATTGATGTTGCAGGATCGGTAAGATTTCCTGAGGTTGTAAAGAACGACCCGGAAATGAAGACCTTTACCTATTACAGTAATCACTATAGTGGCGTCGATCGTATGCTGGGGGACAAAAATCGCATTTCCTATGTGCCTACCCAATACCATGATTTATGGAAGATCCGCGGTGAAGTGGTACAGCCATTTTTGAAAAAGAATATCATGTGTATTATGACAAGTCCCATGGATAAGCATGGAAATTTTAATTTTGGTATAGCTTGTTCAGATACTTACGCAGTCCTAAAAAATGCTGATATGGTCATAGTTGAAGTGAATGAAAAAAACCCTTATTGCATGGGTGGATCCAATGAAAGCATTAATATAAAAGATGTAGATTTCATTATCGAAAGCGACGAACGGATATTTACTATGCCTCCAGCTGGTGAACCAACCGACACCGAAAAGCAAATCGCAGCTCATATAATGCCTATGATTCCTAATCGTGCCTGTCTGCAGTTAGGAATTGGTGGGGTACCCAATACTATCGGGGCATTGATAGCACAATCGGATCTTAAAGATCTGGGAGTTAACACGGAAATGTTCTGCGATGCCATGGTGGACATGTATGAAGCCGGGAAGATAACTAACAAATATAAGACCAGGGATGTAGGCCGGAGTAGTTTTACCTTCTGTTTCGGAAATAAAAAGACCCAGGAATTCCTGGATCATAATCCCCAGGTTGCTGCTTATAACTGCGATTATACTAATAATCCCAAGTATATAGCTCTGGAAGACAACGTTATATCTATTAACAACATTATAGAGGTAGATCTCCTATCTCAGGTGTGTTCAGAATCTAATGGAATAAGACAGATATCCGGAACCGGAGGTTCACTTGATTTTCATATAGGTGCTTGGGAATCCAAAAATGGCAAAGGAATCATGGCTTTCAACTCAACCTTTACCGATAAATCAGGCCAGGTACAATCCCGAATTAGGCCTTTCTTAACACAGGGAGCTGTTGTTACTTGCCCGCGGGTTCTGGTTCACTACTTAGTAACTGAATACGGCGCGGTTAATATGAAAGGCCGTTCGATTTGGGGTATGGCTGATGCGGTCATAAGTATTGCTCATCCGGATTTCCGCGAAGAATTAATCCAGAATGCCAGAGAGATGAAAATATGGTCTCCAACTAACAAAATCCCCTATTAAACTAGACATTCTGAGTCCCGTGAAATCAAAATGACCTAAGAAGGAGGAATATAGTAATGGCTTCCAATTTTGCTTATAAAAATACCAGAGATTTTAAATTTATCTTAAAAGAATGGCTTCCCCTGGAAAAGGTTCTGGCTTACCCACGCTACAGCGAAAACTATGCTGTTGACGATGTTGATATGATTCTGGATACGGTCCTGAAAATGACCAAAGATATAGTTGAACCTACTTCAGATGATGGTGAAATTAATCCAATAAAGTTTGAAAATGGCCAGGTAATCATTTCACCCACTGTACCCCCCGTATATAAAAAATTGCAGTCGGAAGGCTGGGGTTGTAGCAACAATGACACCAGTGAAGGTGCAGTAGTTCTGCCCCAGGTTATGATGTTTCCTTTATGGGAAATGTTCTCGGCAGCTAACCCGGCTTTCGTTCCGCCATTCCTGTGTATGGCCCAGGGGTCTTCAATGCTGGTTGACCAACTAGCCCCTGCAGATATTAAACAGAAGTTCCTGCCGAAGATGTTTTCCGGTGATTATACAGGTACCATGTGTCTGACCGAACCACAGGCCGGTTCTGATGTTGGAGAAATTGCCAGTAAGGCTTTTCCTACCGATGATCCCCGGGTTTATAAAGTAAAAGGACAAAAAATATTTATAAGTAATGGCGATAATAATTTCGCGGAAAATATTGTGCACATGTTCTTGGCCCGGGTAGATGGAGCATTGCCGGGTACCAAGGGAATCTCCCTGTTCCTGGTACCCAAGTATTGGATTAATGATGATGGCAGTCAGGAATTTAATGATGTAATCGCCACCGGAGTGGAGAAGAAGATGGGGATGCATGGTAATCCCACCGTATCCTTGAGTTTTGGTGACAACAATGAGTGCCGGGGTTATCTTCTAGGCAGAAATCCTCTGGAAAACGAAGGCAAGGGCGATGGGATGTCCTTGATGTTCAAAATGATGAACGAGGAACGTCTGGTTTGCGGGATACTCTCAGTAAGTGTAATAGCCAATTCTTATTATAATGCCAAGCAATATGCCACAGAAAGAATCCAGGGAACACCTTTTACCAATCCGAAAAAAGGCCGGGTACCCATTATAGAACATGAGGATATCAAGAGATCCCTTTTAAGACTAAAAGCGGTCACAGAAGCCTGCAGGGCCATGACTTATAAAGGATATCTCAACATTGATATAAACCATTGGGATCCTGACCCGGCAGAAAGAAAGAAAGCCGACGATGAACTGGGCGTAATTATTCCTTTGGCTAAAGCATACTGCAGTGAAATATCCTGGGATGTGATAGGAACTGAAGCTATTCAGATTTACGGTGGATATGGGTTTATTGCTGATTATCCCTGTGAAAAAATGGCTCGTGACACCAAGATCAATACCTTGTATGAAGGTACTACTTATATTCAGGCCATGGATCTGGTCGGGCGTAAATGGAGTATGGAAAAGGGAGCAGTTTTTGCCCGCTGGATGCAGGATAATAAGGACTTCTACGAAGCAAATAAGCAGGCCCCTGGGTTTGAAAAGGAATTTGAACAACTGGGTAAAGCTATAAGCGCTTACGAAGAAATCCAGAAGACCATGGCCGGATTTGCTCAGGACAAAGAGACCCTGGGACTAATACCTACTTTTGCAAAGCGTGTTTTAATGGCAACTGCTGAGCTTCTAGGCGGCAAACTGCTTCTTGATCAAGCCTTGTTAGCTGATAAAAAAGCAAAAGAGCTGGGAGAAGACCACTTCGACTATAAATTCTACAAGGGCAAAATCCTGTCAGCCAGATATTATCTGTTGAATGAGGTTCCTCATGTGGTCAATTTAGCTGAAATTGTTAAACTTGCCGATACTTCAGTACTCGTCATAGACAGTGAATGTTTTGATTATTAGACGGCCCAGTTATTAGTAGAGGTGGAAGGGGAAGGTAGCTTTTCGAGCCTTCCCTCTTGACCACCTGATGATTTGAAAGGAGAGAAAAGGACATGGAGTTTTCGTTAAGCAAGGAACAACTCTTGATTCAAAAAATGGCCCAGGATTTTGGCAAGAAATACCTTGCGCCCGTTGCTGAGCAGATAGACCGGGAAAGTATAATTCCTGATGAAATTATAAAAGGTCTCGGAGAGCTGGATCTTTTTGGACTACCCTTCAAAGAGGAATATGGCGGAGCCAACGCGGGCTATGATTGCTATGTTTTAGCTATGGAACAATTGGGCAAGGTATCCAGCGGACCGGCTATTTCGATATCAGTTAATTGCCTGGGATTAGGGGCTATAGACAAATTTGGCACCTCAGAACAAAAAAACAAGTATATGCCTAAAGCATGTAGAGGAGAACATTTAGCCTCATTTGCTTTTACCGAACCGGGAACCGGGTCAGATCCCAAACAAATTACTACCCATGCTGTAAAAGAGGGCGATCACTATATTATAAACGGGACCAAGCGCTTTATAAGCAATGCTGATTATCCCGGCCCCATGGTGGTTTTCGCTACAGATGCAGAAAGTGGGAAACCGACCGCCTTTATCGTGGATAAATTCTGCGAAGGATATTCTATCTCAGAACCCTGGCATAAGATAGGCTATCGCGGTGGGAATCTCCTGGATGTATATTTTAAAGATGTAAAAGTGTCGGCTGAAAATGTCCTGGGTAAAGTCGGAGGAGGCTTCCCGGTATTAACCTATGGCATTGCTTTCGGCAAAGTGGGTATTAGCTCAATTGCTCTGGGAGGAATCCTGGCGGCTTATGAGGAATCGATAAAATATGTAAAAGAGAGAACTCATAGGGGAGAACCAATCGCGAAATTCCAGGCTATACAATTAAGAATCGCCGATCTGGCCATGAAATATGAAGCTTGCCGCTGGTTGACTTACCGCCTGGGTTGCCTGGCTAATGATCCCAAAGACCCGATGGTATTTGCTAAAGAAGCAGCATTGACCAAGACCTTTGTTTGCGAAACTTTTGTTGATGCTGCTCGTATTGCTATGGATGTACACGGCTCCTATGGTTTAATGAATGATTATGTGGTAAGCCGCTTATACCGCGATGCTATACTGGGTCCACAAGTCGAGGGTGTTGCTGATATGCAGAAAATGATTATTGCAGGAGTTGTATTAAACGGATAAAGATTATGGTGCTCTGTGGGTTGCATCTGCAGGTATACTCAACACAGCTTTTGGTAAGACAGTATTACCAATGCCCGGGCCCATGCTTAAATAAGTCGTGAAAAGGGATATAAATATTAATTGGGAGGGGCCATTTGCTCCTCCCATATCTAACAAGTGAGGTGTAAGTAAATGGATAGTCAATCAAACGAACAATTTGATGCAATAATCGTTGGAGGAGGATTAGCAGGTCTTGCTGCTGCTTACACCATGGCGTCTGCAGGCCTTGAAGTACTGGTATTAGAAAGAGGCGATTACTGCGGTGCCAAAAACGTGACCGGTGGGCGCATGTATGTAAGTCCCATAAGAGAACTGTTTCCTGACTTGTGGAAAAAAGCTCCGCTGGAGCGATATATAGCGCATGAAGAAGTCTGCATTATGGATAAGGAACGATCTATCACCATAAGGTACGATGGTTCAGAGTTAATGGAAGAACCATACCAGAGCTACAGTATTTTAAGAGGTAAATTCGATAAATGGTTGGCCAAACAGGCTGAGAGAAAAGGAGCCATGCTGGTAACTAAAAGCCGGGTTGATGATCTCATTATAGAAAATGGGAAAGTTATGGGAATAATGGCCGGTGGGGAGGAACTAAGGGCTAATGTAGTAATTGCCTGTGATGGAGTATTATCATTTGTCGCCCAAAAAGCAGGCTTGCGAAAACCAGCTCAAGCGAAAAACTTTGCGGTAGGCTTTAAAGAAATAATAGAACTTGATCGCGGTGTATTAGAAAACCGATTTAATCTGGAAGGTGATGAAGGGGCAGCACGGCTCTTCATGGGAGATGCAACCGCCGGTAAATTTGGTGGTGGCTTCCTCTATACCAACCAAGAAAGTATAAGTTTAGGGATTGTGGTGGGAATTGATGCCCTCACCGAGGAAACTCCGGAGATTAAAGCACCTGAATTGCTGGATAAATTTAAACAACGGACGGAGATAGCAAGACTTATAAAGGGTGGGGAAACCGTAGAATATTCAGCCCATGTTATACCCGAAGGCGGGTTAAAAGCCATGGGTAAACTTTACGGGGATGGAATACTGGTAGCAGGAGATGCGGCTGGATTCTCAATGAACATAGGAGTTACCGTA
The DNA here is from genome assembly GCA_964457945.1 of uncultured Syntrophomonas sp. Taxonomy (GTDB): domain Bacteria; phylum Bacillota; class Syntrophomonadia; order Syntrophomonadales; family Syntrophomonadaceae; genus PHAA01. Next base: position 229,920 of record CAYWFX010000001.1, on the reverse strand, counting down.
CGAGGAATGGAATACGCTATGGCCAGCGGTTATTATGCTGCCCAGGCAGTAATACAGGCCAAAGAGAAGAATGATTTTTCTAAGGCAGGGCTGGCTAACTATGAAACACTTTTAAATAATAGTTTTGTAATGAAAGACTTTAACAACTTTAAAGAATCCCTAGAAGTATTGGAGTACCCGCGTTTGTTCAAACACTACCCAGAACTGGCCGGTAATGTAATGAAAGATTTATATGAGGTACCAGCCGGACCAAAAGCGAAATTATTTCCCACCATCAAGAAATATATCACTATGAGTGAGATCTGGGCTATGCTCCAGCTTGGTAGGAGGATGATGAAGATATGAGCGAAGTAATGGGACTTAAAGCTAAATTGGGATTAGACGTATTCAAAGAAGATAAAGAATTCCACATAAAAATCAAAGCGGGTAAAGAAAAAGATGCCCACTTAAAAAAAGCTATTATAGTATGTCCAGCTGGTCTATACAGTGAAAACGAAGATGGCGAAATAGTTATTAGCGTTGATGGTTGCCTGGAATGCGGTACCTGTCTATTAGTCTGTGGTTCTGCGGTCTTGGAATGGCATTATCCCAGCGGCGGGGCAGGAGTACAATTCCGTTTTGGGTAGAGACAGCTATGGAATAGAGCAGAATAGATGCATTTAGGTGGAAGGAGTGTTAGAGGAATGAACATTGTAGTTGCCATGAAACAAATTCCGGATTTGCAGCAAATCCGTATTAGGAATCGTAAACCGTTACTGGACGATGTTGCCTTAACATTTGGGAACATAGATAAAAATGCTCTGGAAGCGGGTGTACAGCTAAAAGAAGCAACAGGTAGTAATCTAATGGTGGTATCAGCTGGAAATGAAGCTCTTGTAGACACCATAAAAGAAGCACTGGCAGCAGGTGCCGATGAGGCCTATCTGATTTTGAATGATGAACTGGAGAATATGGATAGTTCAGCCAGTGCTTGGTTAATTGCCGAAGCAATTAAAAGAATTGATGACGTAGGCATCATACTCTTCGGTGAAGGCAGTGGGGACAACTACTCGGGACAGGTTGGATCCAGGGTAGCTGGAATTCTTGGGTTACCCCAGGTAGGTTATGCTAAAAGCATTGATATAAGTGGAAATATTGCCACAATTACCCGTTCTTTGGAAGACTGTGAAGAAGTGCTGGAAACACAGCTCCCCATAGTAGTAAGTGTAATGGCAGATATAAATGAACCTCGGATACCTTCAGTAAGCCAAATATTAAAAGCAGGGAGAAAACCAAAAGAAATACTGGAATTGGACGTAACGGGGGAGAGCATGCTGGAAACGATAAGCAATCTAGCACCGGAGATGCAGCGCAAACAAATTGCAGTAAAGACAGCAGAAGAACTTATAAAAGCTTTAGAAACAGAAGGTTTAATTAGGAGGTGATAGAATGGCAGGAATATTAATATACAGCGATAAAACTATACTGGCCCTGCAATTATTAACTGCAGCAAAACTTATAGCTAATAATAATGATATATCAATAAAAGCAGTTAGCATTAACAATGATGAACTGGCAGAAGAACTGGCAGCTAAAGGCGCAGAGACCTATAAGATAAATAATCCAGAATTGAGTCTGTCAGATTCGGCTGCCATGGCATCAGCTTTCCTGCAAACAGCTGAGAGACTGGATGCCGATACAGTACTTCTATCTTCCAACCGAAGAGGTAAGGAACTTGCCGGAAGACTGGCTCAGGTGTTAAATGCAGGTTGTCTAACTGATGTAAAAAGCCTGAAAAATGAAAATGGCAGCATACAATGCGTAAGGAATGTTCTAGGCGGAGCAACCGTGGCTATACAGAAAATAACCAGTGACAAAAAAGTAATAGCTATATCTCCCAAAGCCTTTATAGAGGCAGATGACGAAGTTGGTGGTAGTATAAATGATTGTGAAGTGGATATTAATCCTTCGGGAATTAAACTAATTGAGATCCGAGCAAAAGCAGGGGACAGTGTAGATATTGAAGCGGCGGAGATACTGGTGATCGTGGGACAGGGAGTGGAAAGTGAAGAAAATCTGCCTGCAATTATGGAAATAGCAAAAAAACTAGGGGGCGAAGTAGCCTGCTCCAAACCAGTAGCAACTGATAAGAAATGGTTCGGTGAAGAAAGAATAGTAGGTTTGTCCGGGAAGATTTGCAAGCCTGAACTGGCTGTAATACTCGGAGTATCAGGGCAGGTGCAGTTTAATGTAGGAATACGTGATGCCAAGACAATAGTATCTATAAATAATGACGAAAAAGCTTATATGAACCAAATGGCTGATTATGTGCTGATAGCTGATCTTAAAGAGGTCCTTCCCGAGCTCAAGAAAGCCATAGATTAGTGAACTTTTTAAACTTGATATAGCCGGTAAATAAGGGGACATCTAATTGCCATAGCGTAGATGTCCCCTAAGATTGTGTGCACTTTAGTTAATGTTATGTTCTCTAAATCTCTTGTATTGTTATACTCAGATGAAGGTTCGAATTTGACAATTTTCCCGATCCAAGGAGAGCATGTATTGTTTCATTGATTAGCAGTGCAGTACCTTGAGTCTCAAGGTTCAGGAAAAACTTAGAACCATCCGCCTTTGTATCAAAATCTAATAGAGATTCTTCTGGCGCACCCATATTTCCAGACCTTTCAACGGTTTGGTGTGTTTGGGGGATAGGTAAGTCAGACGGAGCTGTTGCGTTATTTTGATTATCCAAAGAATCATCCGTCTTTTTTGTCTTTGATGGTCGGCTTATTTTCCTATTAAGGGAAATATTAAACTCACGCAGCATGCTGTACGCTTTTGATCTTGATATTTCCCAGGCCTTGACAATACCGCTAACACCTATCTCTTGTTTCAAATTTTCAAGGGTTTTTTTCTTGTCTTTTTCAGACAGCTTATTAAAATCGGATAAGGATATAACCATCGTCAACCTCCATATAGTTTATTACCATAAATTGTATCCAATAAAGTATGTAAATATTCATTGTTTTTAGTTGAGCTCACATTTATAGTTTGCTGTATAACACTTTCAAGACGCTTATCAGTATTAATCGCAGCAATGGTTAGTTAATATACCATAATATACCATGCTGAGAAAGCAGGGAACAGATCGAGAATTGTCGAAATCTAAAATAGAATTATTTATAAAGGACAGATTGTGTTATTTAAAATTAAAACCAACTATGTTCACATACACTTATCACTGATTATGGTGATAGCTTTATTTATCCTTGTAGGGCCATTGCTAGATAGTGTTTCTGCGGATACCGGGGTAAGATCCCCGCTGGTTATCCTTAATGGTAAGCAACTAGAGTTCGAAGTACCACCTACCATAGAAAATAACCGCACTATGGTTCCATTACGGGCCATATTTGAGTCCATGGGAGCAAAAGTTGACTGGAATAGTACTACACTTGTAATTACAGCCACAAAGGGAGACATCACAGTCATAATGCCTTTGAACTCTAGCGCTCCAACAGTAAATGGCCGCGTCTATAATTTGGAGGTTCCTGCCAAGATAGTGAACAACCGAACTTTAGCACCGCTGCGCTTTGTAGGTGAAGCCTTTGGTGGTAAGGTTACGTGGGATGCAAAAACAGGGAATATTATCATAAACAGCTCGGAAACAACTCCAACATCCCCTGGAAATCAATCCAGTGAGATAATAGTGGTAATTGATGCCGGACACGGTGGGTGGGATCCCGGAGCAGGGGACAGTGAGCTTAACGAAAAAGACGCTAACCTGGTTATAGCTCTGAAGGCGGGGGATTTGCTTAAGCAAAGGGGAATCAGAGTGGAGTACACCCGCAAAGATGACAGTTACCTTGGTCTTGAAGAGCGCAGCAGCATAGCTAATAAGCTTAACGCCACTCTCTTTGTATCCATACATAATAATGCTAATATACAATCTGCTCCGTGCGGAACAGAAACTTACTTTTATGCCCCGCAAGAGAATCCAGACCTTTTTATACAGCGTGATGAAAGAGCAAGGTTAGCTAAGGCTCTACAAACACAACTGCTTGATAAGCTACAAAGACAGAACCGGGGTGTGAAAGAAGCTAATTTATCAGTGTTAAGAAATACCCGGATGCCGTCAGTGCTGGTTGAGGTGGCATTTATAAGCAACCCTACCGAAAAAGCGCTATTGAAAACCAACGATTTCAAAGACCAAGCGGCTGAAGCGATAGCAAACGGCATATTATCATTTCTGAATAAATAGAAAAACAATACCTACTTATTGTTGCTCGACAATCTGTCGGAGACTTAATTCTTTATAGTTTTTTCATACTTTAATGCAGTTGGAACAGCCGCGCAGCCACCTCGAGCGGTTTCACGCAAGTCTGGTGACATTAACTGCCCCACACGGTGCATTGCCTCCACCACTTCATCAAATGGAATAAAGCTCTGTATTTCGGCTATGGACATATCAGCACAAATCAGGGCATTAGCCGTGGAAGTTGCATTTCTTTTGGAACATGGCACTTCCACCAAACCTGCTACTGGGTCGCATACCAGACCCAGAAGTCCTTTCAAAGCCATCGCTGCAGCATTAAAGCACTGTTCCGGGGAACCACCGACCAGGTAAGTCGCAGATGCAGCTGCCATTGCTGAAGCTGAACCACATTCTGCCTGGCATCCACCTTCGGCACCTGATAGGGTTGCATTTATGGAAATAATTCTTCCCAAACCGGCAGCAACAAAAAGAGCCTCTATCAGCTTGTCCTGCGGATAATCGTAATCTTCTGCCAGCGCCAGTAAAACTCCTGGTAATATACCACTTGATCCTGCAGTGGGAGAAGCTACGATTTTGCCCATAGAAGCATTAACTTCGGTAACTGCCAGGGCATAACTCACAGCTTTGGTTACTGTTTTGCCGCTTAAGGAAGAATTAAGGGTTAAGTATAACTTTCGTGCATTCCCGCCGATTAAACCGCCTTTAGATTTTAGTTCTTTCTCTACACCATTAACAATTGAATTTTTCATAATATCAAATCGTTCAACCATCTTCTTCCAGATATCGTCCCGGCTTATACCGCTCTCTTCAATTTCGGCCTGTAAAATGACTTCAGCTAAAGTCATTTTACTCGATATACACAGACTTATTAATTCGGTTGCTTTGTTATACTGAAACATTCTTACCTCCCATTTTATTGAATATAACCTTTCTATGTGAGTTATTTTATATGTTATGAATAGATATCATCTATATATATAGTATTTTTAATGCCTTCCAGTTTATTGATAGCATCAATCAGATCAGCAGGAATCGGTGCATCTGTTTCAACCAGCATTGAGGCATCACTCCCCCGTGAATAACGAAAGACCTTCAGAAAAGCTATGTTAATTCCCTGATCAGCAAACAGGGAGGTAACTCCAGCAATTAAACCGGGTTTATCTTCATGACTGGTTAGTATGGTAGGATATTGACCACTAAATTCAACTCGGGCATTGTCGACCGAGCTTATGAAAACGCTCCCACCTCCGATTGATGATCCAATAACTTCGTGTATCGCGCCGTCATGGGCATGCATCACAATTTTTATTGTATTAGGATGTACATCGCCCAGGTCTATAGTATTAAATTCAAAATCTAATCTTTGTTCCCTGGCATATTGGAATGAATTGCGCAATCGCTCATCTGATGGTGACATACCCAGTATTCCTCCCACCAGGGCCTTATCTGTTCCGTGCCCACGGTATGTTTCAGCAAAGGATCCATGTAAATAAAAACTAACCCGTGCTGGTATACCTCCGCAAATTTTATTGGCTATGGCACTAATGCGTACCGCACCTGCTGTATGGGAACTGGAGGGACCTACCATGATCGGACCTATAACATCAAAAATCCCTGCACCCATATTATTACCCCCTTCTGGATGACTCGGAACCATGTCGTATTAGTATTATTTTTCACAGAATGTTTTATTCCAGATGGGGTTTTAGAATAAGAATAAAAGGTGACCTTTACCAAAAGAAGGATAATATGGGGAGGGTTGAAAAATATAATTGTTTGTTATTAAAAAAAATACAGTAGTATAGTAAGGATGAATCTTGTTAAACTTAAAACATATTATATCTTGTCGTTTGGAGGGGATTTAAATGAACCGCTTTACCAAAGCCATTATACTTGCTACACATAGACTTTTTGAGGCCGTCTCACGCTTTCCGCTGACAGTTGTTTGTCTTATCTCTACTTCGATGCTGCTCTGTTACATGATTTCCCTGCACAAAGAACCCGATCTGATTATACAAAAACTAATGTTTACCTTCTTGTTAGGCTCATTTATGGGAGTTGCCGCCCAGTTCACCTGTGAACGGTTTGATCGGCTGTTAAAAATGCGATTTGTAGTATACGGAGTATCTGCACTAATCACGGTGGGCTATTACCTAATTATATTGCCGGCTCCCAGTATTAGTTTTGAGGTTGTGACCCGTACTTTAGTGGCGGTTTTTGCAATGTTCTGTGCCTTTTTATGGGTGCCATCATATCATAGCAAATCTGATTTCAATGGAATCGCTCTAACCCATTTTAAATCGGCATTTACATCCGTGTTGTACTCAGGAGTTCTCTCAGCTGGCTGTGCAAGTATTATCGCAGCAATTGACATATTGCTTTTCAAGGTTAACAGTGATGCATACGGATATATGATGACCATCATATGGGTTATTTTTGCCACGCTTTACTATTTATCCCTGCTGCCACGCTATAATTCGGAAGATGAAACCGAGCGTGAATACGCACAGCATTCGGTGATATATCCCCGATTCCTGGAAATACTGATTTCTTACATTGCAATTCCGCTGGTGGCTGCTTATACGCTGGTGCTGGCTGCTTATTTCATTAAAATACTTGTGACATTTAAATGGCCTTCTGGACAGCTAGGAGTCATGGTGCTGGCATATTCAGCTGCAGGGCTTACTATATATGTCCTTTCCAGCCTGATTGAAAATCGCTTCGCAAAATTATACCGATTAGTTTTCCCCAAGGTGCTGATTCCTGTAGTAATTATGCAGCTTATCTCGGTTGCAATACGTTTAAATGCCTATGGGATTACCGAGTCTCGCTATTATGTTACACTCTTCGGGGTGTTCTCGTTGGTTTGCGGTATCGTACTTAGCTTTAAGCCGGTATCTAAAAACGGCATTATTGCACTGCTTGCAGCTGGTTTTGCTATATTTTCGGTCTTGCCGCCCGTAGATGCGTTCACGGTGTCCCGAGTAAGTCAGATAACGAGGCTTGAAAGTATGCTCAAAGCAGAAGGCATACTTGCTGACGGCAAAATCACCCCCAAGGCAGAGGTGCCTTTGAACCTAAGGCTTGAGTCAACCAGTATACTAGCCTACCTGGAAACTCGCAGTTATACTAAATACATTAAATGGCTGCCTGCCGAATTTAATATTCATGATAATATTAAAAGTACTCTTGGATTTGAACCGGCCTATGGCGGTGCGAGAAGCGATTCAAACTACTTCTTTGCCAACATTGATATGCAAAAGCCGTTTAATATCAGCGGCTATGATATTCTAATCAATACTAACTCGAATAGGGGAATGGATAAGTCCAATCAGCCCTTGTTTGACTTTGAGGTACGGAATGTAAAATATAAGCTTAGCCTGGACCGTTTATCTCCTCAAGAGTTGCTGGTGTCTGTAAAGAATACGGATGGAGCTGAGCTAGTAGGAACTGGTCTTTACGATTTTACCAAAACCCTCTCAGGAATCGGGAATAATCCCAAAGAAGCTCTTGCTCCTGAAACAATGACTTTTGATGTTGAAAAGGATGGCTATAAACTTCGTATAATGCTCCAAAACGTCAATATTACCTACGGGACTGACTCTGACACAGGTGTTGACTACAGTTTATTTGTTATGTTTGGCGCACCTGCATCTGCAAAATAGGGAACGGAACCAACTGACGGCAATTTACCTTAGACATACTGTTAAGTGTCTATATACAGATTCTGAAGCATGGGAAGCAAAATGAGCGCCTCATGCTTCATTCCTATGCTTCTCGGTAATGTAATACAATTTCAAATTTCAAGTGAACCATTTTATGATAACACGCCTCTAATATATTGATGGGAGCTTCCAGGAAGAAAGGGGAGGTGTAATTGAATGAATCAGAACTGGTAACACGATGCCAGTCAGGTGATGTCGATGCATTTGTGGTACTGGTGAAAAGGTATAGCGATAAGGCAGTCCGCACTGCATATCTAATAACGGGTAGAAAGGAAATTGCTGAGGATATTGCCCAGGAGGCATTTATCCAGTGCTATTATTCCATTCAGCAGCTAAAAAACAATGCAGTATTTAAAACCTGGTTTTACAAAATTCTTATGAGAACCAGTTGGAAAATGGTCGCCAGTACCAAGGGGCAAATGCAGATGGATTCCATCGACATAAAAGGCAGCCATAATCTGCCTGATCATTTTGACTTGATGGAAACCGTAGAGATGAGGCAAAGTTATGAGGCCTTATACCAAGCGGTTGGTACACTGAGCAAACCCCTTAATGAAGTGATTGTACTGTATTATTATAACGGCTTTACCATTAAGGAAATTGCACAAGTACTGAATTGCAGAGAGGGTACGGTCAAATCTCGCCTGTTTAATGCAAGGAAGCTTTTGGCCGATGGACTCAGGAAAAATGGATGGAATGTCTCATATTTTGAAAAGCATCAGTTAGGAAAGGAGTGTCATTTGAATGTTTGAACGGATGATTGCGAATACCCTAATTAGCAAAGCTGAGAGTATTAGTCCCTCTGAAGATATATCGGAAAGGGTAATGGGTTTGGTAATTTCAGGTCCTAAGAAAAAGAGTTCGTTACTGCGACGCCCAGTCCCACTTTATGGCAAAGTGGCGATTGTTGCCTTGTTTGCTCTTACCCTGGCCTTCCACGGGAACTTGATGGCTGTGGCCAATAATGCAGCTGATAACATTATTAAGATTCTAAAGCTTGGTAATTATTCGAGCGTTATCCAGGTTGAGGATGAAGTATCAAACCAACCAGACCTGAGCCAGGAGCAAAAGGATGAACTCTTAAAAGGCGGCACTATAACTTTACAAACTCCCGATGGAGAAGTTGTTATAAAAGGCAAGGACCCGTCCAGGGATGCTTATCCGAAAGGAACAGTTTCTTATTCCAGTCTTATTGAAGCTCAAAAAGGGGCGTGTTTCAAGGTGCTAAGTCCGGAATACCTGCCTTCAGGCTATGCCTTCAAAGAAGCACGGGGGTTTAAAGAGTCCCAATACTATATGAACCTGTACTTCAAAGGACCCGGGAAAGACATTCTCCTGAGCATGAGAATGATGAACCAGGAAACAGGTTTCGTGTTAGGTACGAATGGACCTGTTGAGTCAGTCGACATCAACGGAGTAACTGGAGCCTGGATGGAGCCGCATAGTGTATTGTGGGAAAAGGACGGTGTGAGCTACGACCTGGTATGTAAAGGTTTTAGTAAAGAGGAAATCATGCAAATAGCGAGGTCTATCAAATAATTATTGAAAGTTATTTATAATCAAGGTGAAAAGGGGCTGACCGATAGTGTGATATGGTCAGCCCCTTTGATCATTTTCTTGCATATGGTTTGAATTACCAACGGGAAATATGGACGTGATAGCGACCTTTACGGGATAATCCTCCGATCTCTTCTAATCGGAAGCGGCCTTGGCCACGCACCGATATAAGATCACCAGCCTTAATCGGGGCGGAACACTTATGAATATCCATCTGGTTTATTTTCACATTGCCACCTTCGATAGCAGAATCAACATCAGATCGTGATAGATTAAAGGCAGCGGCAACAGCAGCATCCAGACGCAAAGAAGCCAAGCTTAATTTTAAAACAGTGAGTTCAGGCGCTTCAAAAATAAACTCTTCAGCTGGGATGACCTCTGCCCAAACATTACTATATTTAACCCGCGTTAGCTGCTGACAGATAAAATCAGCCAGGTCAATATCTGCGATTAAAAATGCCACCGCGTTTTGAACCACAATATCACCCAGTTTTTCTCTTTTTAACCCTAAGTTCAACACTGCCCCCAGGTAATCACGGTGGCCTATAGATTGTTCATTGAATTCTTTGTGGTTAATCCGTAGATAGGCGATCCTAGCATTAAACTCTAATTCCCAATTAGGATATACGACCAATCGTTTGCGTTCGGCTTCCTCATAACCCCCATTTAGATGCCAAGCAATAGCTGACTCATTGACAGCTACTGCTTGGGCCAGTTCCTGCTGGCGCAGATCCATAAAATTACTTTGTCCACCTGCACCATGTGCAGCTTTTTGCACCATTTCATTCAGCCGAGCAATCAGTCGCTTTTCATCGTCATTTCGGGCTAATTTTTTCAGGTAATCATTCATAAAAACCATGCTTTCAGGTTAGTAAGTTTACTCATAATTCGACCGGTGTTTTTATCGTATATCATGCTGGTATAAGGATAAATTAAATAATGCTTTTAGTGCCGAAGTACGTATGTCTTTTTTTGTTTTTAGTATCCTCTTTATCCAGATAGTCACCAAGCACTTTCTTCAAATTTAAAACATCATTCATTTCAAAATAGCCGGATTTCCCATATATGAATCTAATTCCTTTTATGGCCCCCAATGCAAATGCTTTTCTTGAAAATGATTCGTGCGATATTTCGATTTTATCGTCCTCGCCAATAATCATAACTTCATGTTTACCGACTACGCCACCAGCACGGATAGCATTAATTGGTATGTCGTTTTCATTACTAATATCCATGCCCGATGACACTAATCCTTTTTCGATTTCTTTGGCGATTTTTAAAGCAGTACCAGAAGGGGAGTCCTTTTTATGCTTATGATGTATCTCGGTAATTTGGAAATCATAATCACTCAAAATATTTGCTGCCAGGTTTGTTAATAGCATAAGCACATTTACGCCTAAGGTTATATTGGGTGCATAAACTATTCCAGTATGATGTTTTTTTGTTAAAACAAATAGTTTTCGCATATCAAATTCGGAAAATCCGGTTGTACCAATAAGCATATTTACTTTCATTCTGGCAAATATTCTTGCATTTTTCATGGTTGCTATTGGGTTTGAAAAATCTACAACAACATCGGGATGAGACTTAAATACAATATGTTCAATATGTTCTGAACTTTCAATAATAATTCCCGTTTCAGCATATCCTATTAATTCGCCCAAATCTTTACCTATTTTACTACTATATGGACTACAAACAACCGATACTAATTGCATATCTTTTTGTTCCATGATTGCCTTTGCAATTTCTTTTCCTGTTCTTCCAAGTCCCACCAAACATATGCTAATCATTAAAAAAACCTCCATTTCGTTACTATAAATAAAAACGCTACGGTATTTAACCGTAGCGTTAAGAAAGGGCATGACTAATACAGCATAATCAATCACCTTCACTCTCAACGCTTACGAAATTAGCTGACGGATTCGGGTCGAAAGTTAACCCTACCTGACGACTGCCAGGATTCACCCCAATAATTGGTTCTCCCGTTCCATTTCTGGATTCAGCGTAATTATTAATTTTTACAAAATCCTTCATATACCAATATGTGCTATAACAATATTGCAACAAAGAAAGCTGATAATAACCCTCCTGATCCTACTGAAATCCCGATTGAGTTCAATTTAGCTTTTTCACAAATCATTATCGTCTTTCTGTAAAGAAAGGTGACAAACCCATAAACGAGCTTATCACCCAGAAACTATCTCTTTAAGCCACATGATTTGTTAACTTAACGGATTACCCATAAAACTTTTATTAATATATAGTATATCATTATACTTATGAAAAATCAACAATTACCATGCCATAAAATGTAAATAATGTAATTGATGTCAAGAAAAAACAGATGGAACCTATATTTGATTCTCCTGAGTTTAGATGGCAGCCTGGCCTTCTTCGCGAGTACTAATACGTATTACTCTCTCTACAGGATATACAAATATTTTCCCGTCCCCGACTTGCCCAGTCTTGCAAACACTAAGGATGGTCGAAACAATATTTTCTACAAATGCATCTTCGCAAACGATTTCTACCTTTATCTTAGGAAAAAGGTCTACAGTATGCTCCTGTCCGCGGTAGAATTGCTTCTGATCCCGTTGCAATCCTCTCCCTTTGACGTCATAGACGGTAATACCACGAATTCCGATTTTATCCAGTTGATCTTTTACCTCATCTAATTTGCCAGGTCTGATTATAGCCTCTATCTTCTTCAACAAAACCTCTCCTCGTCCATTTAAGGTTACAGACTCCTAATGGGCACTGTATTAAGATACTTTCTTAGTATACCTTTAGCAGGCTGGGCAAGCAATATTAACTTTCTGCACTGACTCCGTCAAGACTTGCATAGGCAGAAATATCATGCTCGACGATGTCTAAGCCATTGATTTCTTCTTCCAGGCTGACTCGTATTCCAACGCTTCTTTTCAAGAGTGTGAAAATAAGATAGGTTACACCAAAGGCCCATAGAGATACCGCCGTAACCCCCAGAGCCTGGACGATTAAAAGCTTGATCCCTCCGCCCATAAAGAGCCCTCCATGTTCAGCAAACAAACCCACTGCCAATACACCCCAAGTTCCATTTACTCCGTGTACAGCAATGGCCCCAACAGGATCATCCATACGACGTCGATCAAAGAAGCCAACCGCCAGGACAACCAAAACGCCAGCGACAGCTCCAATAAATACTGCAGCCGGTGGATTAACATACGCACATCCTGCGGTAATGGCTGCCAAACCTGCCAGCGAACCATTAATTACCATACTGGGGTCAGCCTTACCAAACCTAAACATAGTATAGAAGGTAGCCAACATACCACCGCTGGCAGCTGCTAAATTGGTATTAAGGGCAATCCTGGCAATATTGCTGTCCAGCCCCGTTAGCGAACTGCCGGCATTAAAACCATTCCACCCGAACCAGAGAATAAATGTTCCTAAGAAGGCCAAGTGCAAATTATGGGGCGGCATAAAATTGATGCTGCCATCCTCATTATATTTCGAACTACGGGCTCCCAAGACCAGCACCGCAGCCAGCGAACTCCATCCCCCGACAGCATGCACGACAGCTGATCCAGCGAAATCCAACATACCCATTTGCGAGAGCCATCCACCTACACCCCATACCCAGTGCCCCGCGACAGGATAAATAAGACCTGCGGCCAAGGCTGTATAGACAATGTAAGGACCAAATTTCATTCGCTCCGCTACTGCACCAGAGACAATTGAAGCCATCGCAACTGCAAATGCTGCCTGGAAAAGCCAATAAGCATAAATGGGAATGCGCAGCTTAATGTGCCCTAAGTCTCCCCCGATAAAAAAGCCAGTACTGCCAAACAGCCCTCCCTGGTCAAGGCCATACATGATTGCGAATCCAACCGCCCAATAGCTGAGCATCCCAACTGTACAATCCGTAAAAACCTTCATAACAATATTAATAGAGTTTTTAGCGCTGATGAAGCCAGCCTCCAAAAACGCAAATCCGCCTTCCATGAAAAACACCATCGATGCACACAGCAGAACCCAGACTGTATCAATACCAGTGGCTAGATCTTGTAGATTAAACTGTTCCAATTCGAATCCTCCCCCATATTTTTTCACATATAAAAAACGCTCCCAATTACGTGATCAATACCCGCAATCGAAGAGCGTCAATGCTCAGAACGCCGCTGTTCAGTTCTCCGTTAATTTACGGAGGAATAAAAGACAGCAAAAAACCCGAAACCACAAGTAGTGTTTCAGGTCATCATTGGCCTTTACATGTAAATTGTTATTGATAATATTATATATGATAATTGGCTCTTGCGACAATAGGTAAACAGTAGTAGATACTGTGTATACATACCATAAATATAATGCGCAGATCGCTATCAAGCCATACAAGCAGCCTTAAGCCAGTCCCTTGCTCGAAAAAATGAGTGTGAAACTGAGTTAGCGCTTCTACCTGATATTCTATATAATAATGCAATCAATCAATTAATTAATTATACTATATATATTCATGTTTATATTTCATTATCTGACACCATCGATAATAAGTGGTGTAATGCTAAGGATTAATGTTTTTATGGATAAATGTCTTGGCAAGGAAGGAAACCGTGAGAATGAAACGGATGTACGTAATAGCCACATTTTTGTTTGCACTGGCTCTAGTTGGCTCTATAATCGTGTGGCCCTATCGGGGGAGTTTCACGGGTGGACTGATCTTTGCTGCTTTTGAGGCTGCCTTAGTCGGCGCAATTGCGGATTGGTTTGCAGTGGTGGCTCTTTTCCGACATCCAATGGGCTTGAAATTTATCCCCCATACCGCTATCATACCCAATAACCGGGGGCGGATAATCGAGGGCATTGTTACGATTGTTGAAGAGGATTGGTTGAGCCTGGATTTCATTCGGGCTAAGATACTTGATTACCAACTGATTGATGGCCTGGCTTCGGCGCTGGAAACGGAGGAGGGCCGACGTGATCTGGACCGTTTGGCTCAATCCCTTATCACCAACACCATCCAGGAGCTTAATCCCGAGGATGTTGCGCGTTTCGTTCATCTAATGCTAGCTGACAATTTGGAAGCTATAAATATTTCTCCAATACTGCTTGAGCGCTTGGAAACCTCCGTAAAAAACCTGTACGGTGATGACCTAATTCGACTCTTCCTGAATTGGGGTATTGCCTCCACACAGGGCGAAGACTTCGAGAGGATTATTAAAAGGACCCTGAAAAGAGCAACAGCTGATTACTCAAATAGAGGCAACTTTTTTCGCCGACTTGGCAAAGGTTTAGGCGAGAGTCTTGACATTCTTAATTACGATGAGGCAGCCGAAGCTCTCTCCAATCGTATCAACCACTTTTTGATCGAAATGAAGGATCCGAGTAACCAATACCATGTTCGGATTAAAACAGAAATGGACAAGCTTCAAATAGCCGACCCTGCTTCGGCTTCCACTATATTAAGCGAGATGCTGAAGAAAATCATTGGCACCGATACTGGAATTGCAGCCACAGCGGATTTTTTTGCTGCTTTGAAAGCGCAATTAATTGCAGGTGGAAACGAGGAATTGCCTTTAATTAAATTCATAACCAATATGGCAATTGAACAGATTAATATTGTTCGTTGTGATGAGGAAAGAAAAACCAGCATGGAGTTCTGGATTAAAACTGAGTTAGTAGGACTCATGGATCGTTATCATGGGGTGATTGGCCAGATCGTACGGGAAAATCTCCAAAATCTCAATGACATTGGGCTTGTAAAGTCAATGGAGGACAAGGTAGGGGATGACCTGCAATGGATAAGAATAAACGGTACCGTAATCGGAGCCCTGGTGGGCATACTGCAGTATCTGCTGCTCCATCTATTATAATTTCGTTTAATTATTGAGAAAAGATAAAGCAGCCGGCCAAATCAACGGGGGCTGGCATTGAGTATGGCTGCACCTTTGGCTTCAATGAGTTGAATGATTTTTATGACAACTTTAACAGCCGCATCCATAGATTCAAGGCTTATAAATTCATAGCGACTATGATAATTATGACCACCAGTGAAAATATTAGGACAGGGGAGTCCCATAAAGGAAAGACGAGCACCATCAGTACCGCCCCGAATGGGTTTTATCAGCGGCTTAACTCCATCCTCAATCATAGCCTGTTCTGCCAAGGCAACTATATAATAAACCGGTTCGATTTTTTCTTTCATATTGTAATATTGATCTAGCATCATAAGATTAATACTTGATTCACCATATTTTCTATTAAGAAAATCTACGCAGTTTTTTAAATAAGACTTCTTGTGTTCAAATTCAGCTCTATCATGGTCTCTCACTATATAGGTCATTTTAGCCCATTCAACACTTCCATCCAGTTTGTTAAGATGGTAAAAGCCTTCATAATTTCGAGTATATTCAGGACGTTGAATAGCAGGCAGCATGCTATTTAATTCCATCGCAATTAATATAGCGTTTTTCATACGCATATACGCTGAGCCTGGATGAACATTAATCCCTTGAATATCAATATGGGCAATAGCTGCATTGAAGGTTTCATATTCAAGCTCGCCTAAAGGACCTCCATCAATAGTATAAGCAAAATCTGCTCCAAAGCCAGTTGCATCAAAGAAATCTGCACCTTGGCCTATTTCCTCATCCGGAGTAAAAGCAATAACTATTTTGCCGTGTTTGAAATCCGGCTTGTTCAATAAATTGGCTATAACAGTTATGATGATTGCTACCCCTGCCTTATTATCAGCTCCGAGCAGGGTGGTGCCATCACTGCTTATAATACTTTGGCCAATATAATCACTCAGTTCAGGATAATCTTGTGTTTTTAGGATAAGGTTTTCAGTTTGGTTCAGTATTAAGTCTTTGCCATTATAGTTAGGAAATAATTGTGGCTTCACATTTTTGCCTGATACATCAGGACTAGTATCCAGGTGGGCTATAAACCCTACGGTGGGAAGCTTTTTATCGGTGTTTGCAGGTAGTTCAGCCATTAGATATCCCTTATCACTAAGGGTGATATTACTTATGCCCAATTCATGGAGCTCATTTTTAAGCAGTTTGGCTAATTCCATTTGTCCAGATGTACTTGGATGAGTAGTCGATCCCTCATCTGACTGAGTATCAATCCTAACATATCTTAAGAATCTATCTAGTAATGCTTTCATACAACTACCTCCGATGTCTAAAATTACAGGCGAGATACTAATTGTACAACGTGTAAAGCTTAATATCAATTAGGGAGAGGAGGTCAAACAATAGCACTGATGGGGTAAATAAAGTTGTTCAGCACACTAGAGCCATATTGTAAAGCATTTTCCACCGATTATAACAATATTTGCTATAATGCAGGATTTAGTAATTACTGTGTAGAAAATAGTAGAAAAAATACGAATAATATTGCTTGTCTTACCTGTGCAGGTAACGGGCTTGGGTCACAAAGGTAACATGAAAATGGCTCTTATAAAGTGACCGACGAAGCATTGGAGGTATGAGTTTGGAGTCAATTAATACATATTATAAAGACTACATAAGTTTGGAGAGTTTCGTTACCAACAATCGTGACGTTCTTTTAGCCACTAGCAATCGTGCAGTTTTGGTGCAGGTTTTCAGTGGTATTTGTGATAAAAATTATCTGATCACCATATCTAAACAGATCCGCGAGCTGATTCCCGGCGCTCAAGTGATTGGTACAACCACTAGCGGAGAGATTATGAACGGATTAGTCAGCGGGCTAAAAACCGTTCTTTCTTTTTCCGTTTTTCATAAAAGTGATATCAAGCTTTCTTTCATGGAAAAGGAGAATAAGGACGATTATGAATTGGGACAGTCGATTGCGACCACTTTAAGCACTGATAAAGCTAAAGTATTGATACTGTTTGCGACCGGTCTAAGGGTGAACGCCAGCCAATTATTAAAAGGAGTCCAGTCAGTAAACGCAGTTTTACCAGTAGCGGGAGGCAATGCGGGAGATAATCGCAGCAATACTCAGCGTTTTGTATGTTGTAATGAAAATGCTACTGACTGTGGAGTCGTTGGGGTTGTTCTGGAGGGGGATCATTTAACAGTTTCGTGTCACAGTCACCTTGGCTGGCAACCTATAGGCAAAGAAATGACAATTACCAAGGCAGAAGGTTCGCGGGTATATACGATTGATCATATACCTGCATTTCAAGTTTACCGCCAATACCTTGGGATCGACACTACTTTTGATATTATCAATGTAGTTGAATTTCCGCTGGCTATTTGTAAACATGGTCTTGAGATTGCCAGGTCACCGTACTTGCGATATGATGATGATTCACTTGGTTTCTTTGGCGACTTGGATGAGGGAGATAAGGTACGCTTTAGCTTCGGTCATGTGGAGATGATTATCGAAAAGATAGACAACCTGCTTCAAATAGTTAAACAACAACCTGTCGAGAGCATATTTGTATATTCGTGTGCTTCCCGAAGGGGTTTCCTCCAGGAATCAGCTCAGATTGAAACGCTGCCACTTCAAGATATTGCTCCTACGGCTGGTTTTTTTACCAGTGGTGAATTCTTTCACGCGGATAATAGTAACCAATTGCTGAACGCCACGATGACGACATTGGCAATATCAGAGTCTAGTGGCAGCAAAGATGCCTTTGGTACAGAACCAAAGGCAATAGTCTGTCATGGAGAAGCGGATAATGAATGTGCAGTTATCAAAGACAATGTTGCCGACAGAAGCATAGTAATATTAAAATCGTTGGCCCACTTAGTCAACACAGTAACAAGTGAGTTAAATGAAAGAACGGGTGAACTAGAGGCAGCTAATAAGGCATTGCGTTTATCAGAGGATAGGTTCTACAAAGCCTTTTCCTGTAATCCTGATCCAATTAGTATAATGTCAATGAATGAAGAACGTTACGTTGAAGTAAATGATGCATGGTTAGAATATGCAGGGTTTCAACGAGATGAGGTTATAGGTCATACTTCTACAGAATTGTCCCGTTGGGTCGTTCCAGAAGAGCGGGATCTGATTATTAAACATAAGAAGAAAAATGGTAAACTAAGAAACTTGGAAGCAAATTTCAAGATTAAATCTGGTGAGATACGGACGGTACTTCTTTCTGCTGAGATAATTGATATGAGCGGTGAACCGCATCTGCTATTTGTGTCTAAAGATATAACCGAACGGCGAATGGCAGAAAAAAGAGGTCAAGAACTTATGCAGGAATTACAGTCGGTAAATCGGGAGCTAAAAGATTTTGCTTACATAGTATCACATGATTTGAAAGCCCCTCTCCGAGGAATCAGATCGCTGGCTGATTGGCTTTATAATGATTATAAGGATAAGTTTGATGAAGAGGGTAAAGAACAGCTGGATATGCTTATAAATCGGGTTGATAGGATGAATAAACTCATAGAAGGAATACTGCGCTATTCCAGGTTAACTTCCAAAAATGAAGAAAAGACATTTATCAATATTAACGACGTGGTAAAAGAAGCAATAGAAATGCTAGAACAGCCGGATAATATTTCTATCATTATCGATAATGAATTGCCATCATTAACATTGGAAAGAACTCGTACCCAGCAATTATTTACGAACTTAATTAACAATGCTATTAAATATATGGACAAACCCAACGGCGAAATACACATATCATGCCAGAACCAGGGGGAATTCTGGCAGTTTAGCATCCAGGATAATGGATGCGGTATTGAGGAAAGGAATTTTGATAAAATATTTACTATTTTCAAGACCTTAAAAGCGCGTGAAGATTTTGAAAGTACCGGTATAGGCCTTACTATCGTTAAAAAGATAGTCGAAATATATAGAGGGAAAGTATGGGTTGAATCGAAACTTGGTGAAGGAAGCACCTTTTATTTTACCCTGCCGTCGCGCAAGACAAATTGATAAATCAACTTTCTTAGCCTTGCAAATACAAATTTCAGCATAAAACGGTCTGTAAATAATCTTTCCGCACACTATATTACAATATTTGCTATAATGCAGGATTTATTAGATTCGTGTAGAAAATAGTAGAAAATAAACGAATGATATTGGTTGCCTCATTCGCTTTTTCAGGTCACAAGGGTAACATGGAAATACTCTTATATAGTAACAGATAAAGCATTGGAGGTATGAGTTTGGAGACAATTAATACATATTATGAAGACTATATAAGTTTGGAGAACTTCGTTAGCAACAATAGTGAGATGCTGTTAGCCAGTAACAATCGTGCACTTCTGGTACAGGTTTTCAGTGGTATTTGTGATAAGAATTATCTAGTCGCCATATCTAAACAGATCCGAGAGCTGATTCCTCATGCTCAAGTGCTTGGAACCACAACCAACGGTGAAATTATGAACGGATTGGTCAGCGGTCTAAAAACAGTTCTTTCTTTTTCCATTTTTCTTCACAGTGAAATAAAGATTGCCTTTGCGGAAAAGAAAGATAAGAACGATTATGAACTGGGACAGTCGATTGCGACCTGTCTAAATAGTGATAAAGCCAAAGTATTGATCCTGTTTGCGACCGGGCAAACGGTGAACGCAAGCCAATTATTAAAAGGAATTGAATACGTAAATCCTGGCTTGCCAATAGCGGGAGGCAGTGCGGGTGACAATTTAACCAATACTAAGTGTTTTGTATTTGGGAACGAAGATATTACCAGCTGTGGAGTTGTTGGAGTAATTATTGAGAGTGATGATTTAATGGTTACGTGTCACAACCACCTGTGCTGGCAGCCTATAGGTAAAGAAATGACCATTACCAGGGCAGAAGGTTCGCGGGTATATACAATTGATTATATGCCTGCCTATCAGGTTTACCGGCGATACCTGGGGATCGATGAGAATACCGAAATTTATAATGTAGTGGAATTTCCGCTGGCTATAAGCAAACATGGTATTGAAATCTCCAGATCACCGTTCTTACGTCATGATGATGATTCACTTACTTTTTTCAGCGACATGGATGAGGGAGATAAGGTGCGCTTCAGTTTTGGCCATGTAGAGATGATAATAGAAAAAATAGATGCCCTGTTGCAAAAAATCCAACAACAACCTGTTGAAAGCATATTTGTATATTCCTGTGCATCCCGGAGAGCGTTTCTCCAAGAATCCACTGAAATCGAAACACTGCCGCTGCAAAATATTGCTCCAACTTCAGGGTTCTTTACCACCGGGGAGTACTTCCACACAGATAACAGCAACCAATTGCTTAACACTACCATGACGACACTAGCATTATCAGAGTCAAGTGGCTGCAAGAAGGATACCTTTGCTAAGGAAGAGGCAATAGTCTTTCCTGGAGAAGCGGATAGAAAAGTTGTTGCTATCAAAGACAATGTTGCCGATAGAAGCATAGTGATATTAAAATCGTTGACCCATTTAATCAATACAGTAACAAGTGAATTAAACGAAAGATCAGCAGAACTAGAGGCAGCGAATCAGGCATTGCGTTTATCAGAGGATAAGTTTTCCAAAGCTTTTTGCTGCAATCCTGTCCCAATGAGCATAACGATTATTAATGAAGAACGTTACGTTGAAGTAAATGATGCCTGGTTAGAATATACTGGTTTTCAACGAAATGAGGTTATAGGTAATACTTCTATCGAAATCTCCCGTTGGGCCATTCCAGAAGAACGAAATTTAATGAATAAACAAATCCAAGAACATGGAAGAATTCGAAACCTAGAAGTAAAGTTCAATACTAAATATGGAGAGTTGCGGACAGTAATTCTTTCTGCTGAGAAAATAGATATGGACGGTGAACCCCATTTGTTGTTGGTGTCAAATGATATAACCGAACAACGGATGGCAGAGAAAAGAAGTCAAGAACTTATGCTGGAATTGCAATCGGTAAACCTGGAGTTAAAAGATTTTGCTTATATAATATCACACGATTTGAAAGCACCGCTACGAGGAATTAGATCTTTGGCCGATTGGCTTTATAGTGATTATAAGGATAAATTTGATGCAGAGGGTAAAGAACAGCTTGATATGCTTATAAATCGGGTTAATAGGATGAATAAACTCATAGAAGGGATACTACGCTATTCCAGGTTAACTTCCAAGAATGAAGAAAAGATAGTTATTAATATTAATGAGGTAGTGAAAGAAGTAATAGAAATGCTAGAACCGCCGGATAACATTTCTATTATAATTGAGAATGAATTGCCAACAATGATGTTGGAGAGAACCCGTACCCAGCAGCTATTTACGAACTTAATTAACAATGCTATTAAATTTATGGACAAGCCTAACGGCGAAATACGTCTATCATGCCAGAACCAGGGCGAATTATGGCAGTTTAGCATCCAGGATAATGGATGCGGTATCGAAGAAAAGAATTTTGATAATATATTTACTATTTTTAAGACTTTAAAAGCGCGTGACGAGTTTGAAAGTACTGGTATTGGACTTACTATTGTAAAAAAGATTGTTGAAATATATGGTGGGAAGGTATGGGTAAAATCGAAAATCGGTGAAGGAAGTACTTTTTATTTTACCCTGTCATCTTATAATGCGGACCTGATACATCAACTTTCTTAACCATAGCATTGCAAATTTCAGCATAAATTTATTGTGTGCTAATGTTTACGACATAAGCAATTGATTAATTGCTTATAATGACATCTTTCGCAACGGCTATATGCCTGCGTTTAAATACCCAAGACATTAACAACAATATTGTATTGCCAGACTGGAAGATATTGCTGAAATACTTGCAGATTGTTTGAGCTAAATAATCAAAGGACACCCTGATATATAGCTAATCATAAGCAGGATAAAATCTGTTGGTTTGATATTCAATGTGTTTGACTGCTAAATATATTTCGTAGTATAATCTAATAAAGTGAACGAACGTACACTCGGAGGTGATGGGTATGCCTATATCAGAACTAAAGCAGAACAAGGAAAGACGCCAAAAACTCTTGGAATGCGCAATAGATCTATTTATTGAGAAGGGCTATTTTAACACTGCTATTCGAGACATTATTGTTAAGTCAGGTGTGGGAACAGGTACCTTTTATAATTATTTTATTGACAAGGAAGATGTTTTAAAAGCGCTGCTAGAAGGGTTCGCAGACCAAATTATTACGAGTATTGGTGAGTATTACACCGTAGAAAAAAATATGTATGAAAGATTTGTTGAGACCAAGCGAGTAACGATGGAAGTATTTGCTCGAAACGAAAAACTGTCGGAAATATATAGTCGAGTAGCTGGAGCCAGTGACACTATTGATCAATGCTTGAAGCAATTTGAGGATAAATTAATTGAGTTTTATTCCAGGAATATTGAATACGGTATAAAAAGAGGTGCTTTTAATAGTGTTCCAGTTCCTCCTATTGCCCACGCCATTCTAGCCACAGAGAAATTCTTGTTATACAAATGGATAGTTCTAAATGCCATAACCAAGGAAGAAATGATAGAGATGGTCGTATCTTTCCATGAAACATTAGCAAAAGGTCTATTGAAAAACAATAGATCCTCTATCTCAGGTTTGAGCTAGGAAGGAGGTTATTTTATTGCTTAATCTAAACCCTGAGCACATTAATGCAGTTATAGACCTTATTAACCAGGGGCCTTACTTCAGGTTGCTGTCGATGGAGGTTCGTGAGCTGGGAATAGGCTATTCAAAGGTTGATGTTAATCTGGAAAATAAACATCTTAATCCATTTGGAGGAATACATGGAGGTGTTTACTCCTCGCTAATAGATACAGCCGCTTACTGGGCGGTCTATTGTGATGTTGAAGAAAATGCCGGATTAGTATCTCTTGATATTAAAGTTGATTTTTTAGCTCCTATAAAAGATAGACATCTTGTTGTTGAAGGAAAACGGATAAAAGCGGGCAAGAATATTTGTATTGCCGAAGCTGTAATTATTGATAATCAAGGCAGGTATCTAGCTCATGGTACATCCAAACAGATGGTGACTCCAGGGCTTCAAACCATATCCCAGGCAGTATCGGCTATGGAATATAAATCTATACCGCCCAAGTTTATCAACTAGGGGGAGATATATAAGATATTATGAAAAAGGTGCTTGGATTAGTAATGTCTCATAGAAAACTAGGCAATAGCGAGATTTTAGTAAAAGAGATTATAAGTAACATTCCACAAGACTGCCAGCCGGAATTAATTCGTCTCACTGACATGAAAATCGAACCTTGCAAGGCTTGTTATCAATGCTTGCAGCCAGACAAAGATTGTCCGATAAAAGATGATTTTAATTTTATCTTAAACAAAATTAATCAGGCGGATGCTTTGATTATTGGAGTGCCAATCTATCTATTAGGACCGCATGGGTATTATAAGATGTTGAGTGATCGAATGGTAAGTGCCTTTAAGTTTGCTGCATATACGGCTGGTAAACCATGCATATTGGTGGTGCCTTATGGTGTCAAAGGATGGGAGGGATACACCAGGGCGGCCGCACTAATCATGCCCAGGCTTCTGCAAATGAAGATAATTGACTATTGGCAGGTCGAAGCTACCCTTCCGGGGGAATCTCTTATGGATTCGGCTAATCTGGAGTATGCCGGTCACCTGGGGAAAAAGCTATTTGATAGTGAAGCATATGTACCGGGAATAAGAGAGTGCCCTTGTTGTGGATCAGATCTGTTCCGTTTGCATGCTGACAATAAAATTGAATGCCCTATTTGTATGGCTGAGGGTATTATACAGGCTGATAACATTCCCTGTTTTTCCCAAGCAGATAACTATAGGTTCTCGGCAAACAATATTGTCCAACATTTTGACGGGTGGGTAAGGAATATGAAAAACAAATTCCATGATGAAAAGGATCAATTAAAGGAAGTACAAGAATTATATCGAGATAAAGATTGGTGGATTAAACCCTGATTGTAAAATAAAGTTATATAACATAAAGCGTATTTGCCAGTTGCATTTTTTGTGCAACTGGCTTTCGCATTTTGTGCAATAAAACATGTTCTCTTAAAAAGAAAAGTCCTAATTTACGGTGTTTTTCCTGTTGGTATGTGTTTTGCGAATAGAATAGATAACAAATAAAAAAGGAGGGGTTTATGTTCAGGAAAAAGGATGGCCGTCTGAATTGCCCATATAATAAATCTTCTTAGTCGGTGTAAATATATGAGGAAATAAATATGAACGAAGGTCATTGATTCTGCCTTATGTGATACAAATAATTGTTAAAGCAATGTTTGAGGAACGACATAATACCATTCAAAACAAAGAATAAATATTTTTAGGGGGTTATTGTTTGAAAACAAAAATTACGGAATTATTTGGCATCAAGTACCCGATTATCTGCGGCGGTATGTTGTGGCTTTCTAATCCTGAACTATGTGCAGCTATATCCAATGCGGGAGGTTTAGGGAATATTACCGCAGGCAATTATGATACTGGCGAAGAATTTCGAACTGCTATCAAAAAAGCCAGAGAACTGACTGACAAGCCCATTGGCATTAACATTACCTTGATGCCTTCGTTTAGATTTGGCCCTAAAACCTACGATGATTTCTTTCAAGTTTGTTGTGAAGAGAAAGTTACAGCCATTGAAGTATCAGGGGCCCCTGCCACCAAGTATATCAACATGGTGCACCAGGCTGGTGTTAAGATCATGCACAAGGTGGGAGCGGTACGGCATGCGCTGAACATTGAAAAATATGGATATGACGCTGTCATCGCCGCTGGCATTGAGGAGGGTGGGCATCCTCTCAACGATGACGTAACCACCATGGTTCTTACCCCGCGGATCGCTGAATCGATAAAGATTCCGGTTATTACTACCGGTGGTATAGCTGACGGTCGGGGACTGGCAGCAGCTCTAGCTTTGGGAGCAGAAGGAGTGCATATGGCAACCAGATTTATTGCTACCAAGGAATGCGATATTCACAAGAATTTTTGGGATGAATTAATCAAGCGGCAGGAGCAAGATACTACAATAATTTGCAAGAGCTTAAATTTGCAAGGAAGAACCCTGAAGAATGAATTGAGTACTCGGATACTGGAAATTGAAAAGCAAGGAGGCAGTATTAACGAACTGGGACCGTTAATTGGTGGACAGAGAATGAAAACGGCCTACGAGCAGACCGGCGACGTAAATGATCTGGCATTTATGATCGGGCAATCCGTCGGGCTAATTAAGGACATCGTTACCTGTCAGGAGTTGCTGGATGGTATGGTAAAAGAGGCGGAGCAAATATTAAGAAACAACCTCAAGAGGTTTTAGAAATATGAAGGAGATGTTTAATAATGACAAACTGGCAGGAAATATATAAGTCAAAAGTAGTTTCTCTGGAGGATGCGGTTAAGATTATAAGTCCTGGAGAACGCGTTTTTTATAGTTTTGCTGGTAGTGCTCCAGTTGATCTGGTAAACGTGCTAAGCAGAAGGCTGCCGGAACTTGGGAATTTAACCTTTATTCATGGGTTGGCAGTATACCCCTTTGACTATTTATACAAGCCTGAATACAAAGATTGTTTTAAACATGAAAGTTTGTTTTACTTTTTTGGGGATAGAAATGGCCGCAATTCTGAGAACGTTGAGCTCTACTCTTACCAGTTTAGCCAAACTGAGGCAATGTTTGAAAACAAGATAAAACCTGACGTATTAATGTGTGAATGTGCTCCACCTGATGAGAATGGGTATTTTAGCTACGGAATGTATGGAACCTTCAATAATGATCAGGTATCTAAGCAAGTTTCAAAAATCATTGTTCAAGTCAATAGAAATGCCCCTTATGTCCTGGGAGAAAAGAACCTCATTCATGTATCGGCGGTTGACTGCATAACTGAAAAAGATCACGATTTATTTGAAATGCCTAGTATACCCATTACTGAAGTGGAAACCCAAATTGCCACGTATATTGTTGAGCGCATTGCAGATGGTTCCACAATCCAAGTTGGAATTGGTGGACTGGCTGATGCAATCTGTTCATTTTTGGACAGCAAAAAAGATTTGGGAGTGCACACGGAAATGTACGTAGACTCAATGATGCCTTTAACCCAAAAAGGCATTATTAATGGAAGCAGAAAAACCCTTCACCCAGGCGAGATAACCTGCAGTTTCGGTGGTACTTCCCGCAAAGTTTTTGAGTTTATGCACAATAATCCAGCTATAAGAATGTACCCAATAAGCTACATCAATGATCCATACATTATAGCCCAGAATGACAATATGATCTCTGTAAACAACGCGATTACGGTAGATCTAACTGGACAGGTGTGCGCTGAGTCGATTGGTTTTAAACAGTATAGTGCAACTGGAGGACAGTTAGACTTCGTGCGTGGTGCGGCTATGTCTAAGAACGGTCAATCATTCATTTCGCTTTCATCTTCTGTAAAAGGCAAAGATGGGCAACTGATTAATCGAATCGTTCTTGAACTACCCCCTGGTCAGGTCGTTACCACTGCTCGCTCCGATGTAGATATGGTGGTAACTGAATACGGGATAGCGGAATTAAGATACAAGAGTTTACCCGAAAGGGCTAAAGCCATGATAGCCATCGCTCATCCTCAATTTCGGGATGAACTAAAAATAGAGGCCAAAAAGGTTGGGCTTCTATAAATATAAAAGGTTTTTAGAATCTTCTTTTGGCCTGGGATAGCTGTAGAGCAACGTGATGAATTATAGTCTCGTCCTCTAATGCCCACCAGCCCTATGCTGCAACAGGTGAAGATTAAGGCATTTCTTGGAGGTGATAGAGACCGGAAAAGCGGCTATTTATATAGAAGATTGTAATTTAGAAAGAAGGAGTGTTTGTTAATGTCAGGAAATTCACATGGATGGGCAAATCCCACAGCCGGAGGTTTTGCCGCACTGGGACTAGCGTTAATTGGTTTCTACGCATTGTTTGGAGGTAAGGTTGGACATAATGCTTTACCACTTCTCGGGATTTGGTTGCTGGGTGGCTTTGTAGTCCAATTAGCGGTTGGTCTTATTGAACTCAAAGAAGGATCAACAACAGGTGGCAATACATTTCTCGTTTTCTCGGCTTTCTTTGCGTTGGTTGGTGGAATATCATTTATTTTCAAATATTTTGCTGCCATCAATAAGTGGCCTCTGGATGCAACCATTGATGGTTATGCATTTCTTGTACTGGCCCTGCTTCTTACTCTATGGACTCCAGCGTTCCTTAAAGGGTCTCCTATGGTGTTGGGCGTGATAATAATGATACTTGATGTCGGTCTGTTCTTTATCGGTTTTATGGATCTCAAAGTATTGACGCATGCTTTTGCTTTGCCGACAGCTTACTTATGTCTGATTGCTGGCATACTATCAATCTATTTGTCAGCAGCAATTGTGGTTAACACTGCCTTCAGCAAAGCAGTACTCCCGGTTGGTACGTCAATTATAAAATAGAGAGAATCAGGAGTTATTTGCTCAGGTTAAGAACTCATACAAATGTTAAAGTTCGGTAAGATGCAATTTACCGAACTTTAACAAAAAAATTATTATTCTAAAAACAATCCATGTTGGTTGACAAAGCCGTTTGGGCTGAAAAGCTTGGAAACGGTTTTTTGGTGTTTCATCAGCTGCCGGATATCCCAACCGCAGGTGTGGACATACTATAGAAGAGGGATAGTTTAACAATGCTATTCGCTTAGTTGACAATTTGTTAGCGTGCTATTATTATTAAATGTAGGTATAATGTTTGAAGGGAATTAGTTTTATGAATTTTGAATTAACCCAATATATTTGTTTTAGTCTTGGTAAAACCATTCGTAAGGTAAATAGATATTACGATAAAAACCTTCAAAAGCATGATATTACTT
Source organism: uncultured Syntrophomonas sp. (assembly GCA_964457945.1). Classification (GTDB taxonomy): domain Bacteria; phylum Bacillota; class Syntrophomonadia; order Syntrophomonadales; family Syntrophomonadaceae; genus PHAA01. The sequence continues at coordinate 201,663 of CAYWFX010000001.1, read as the reverse complement.
CTACTCAATTGTTTGTTTTGAGCGCAATTCTCGACAAAGAATGCATAAAGTTTAAGGAATTAGCAGGGTTGGTAAATATTGAAGGCTCCACCCTTAGCGGTGTTATTGATCGCATGGAAAAAAAAGATCTTGTTCGACGTCAAGTAGACAACGAGGATCGCCGTTCAGTTTTAATATGTTCAACAGATAAAGCCAGAGAGATCGGTCCAGAAATTTTAGAAACTGCAGCTCAGATTGACGAAAGCATTAAAGATCGTTTGTCTGCCGGGGAGTATGCACTTTTTTTAGAAATACTTGATAAGATCGTTGATTGACAAAAAAATTTACACTTATCATTAGCGTACTATTAATTAGTATGGAAACGATAATGGAAGGAGGCTAATCACTAAAATGAGTTATGCTTGCACTGAAAAACTCCTAGGCCAAAGTAATAACTCGGTAAACGAGCTGGGTATTGTAATAGGTAAAAACGTTAAAATGTTAAAGGTGGTGTCCATACTGAACCAGGTAAAAGACTTGGACACAACTGTGCTGATAAGTGGTGAGACTGGCACAGGTAAGAGCTTGTTTGCAAAATATTTGCACAATAGTGGTCAAAATAGAAATCAGCCATTTATTCATATCAATTGTGCTGGAATACCGGCTAGTTTAATGGAAAGTGAGTTGTTTGGTTATGAAAAAGGAGCTTTTACTGGTGCCCAAATTACTAAACCAGGGAAGTTTGAAATGGCAGGATATGGGACTATTTTATTAGATGAGATATGTTCTCTTCCTTTCGAATTACAGGCTAAACTCCTGACAGTTCTCGAAGAACGCAAAGCAGAAAGACTAGGAAGTAATAAATGCTACGAAGTAAATTCTAAAATTATTGCTGCTGGAAACAATGATTTAGAAAATATGGTTGAACAGAAAAAATTCAGAGAAGATCTATTTTATCGATTAAATGTTATTCGTATTACAGTGCCACCTTTACGCGACCATAAGGAAGATATTGAAGTGTTGGTAAATCACTTCTTGAATAAATATGAAAAAAAATTTATGAAATCCTGTCATGCAGTTTCGCATGAAGTGTGGACTGTGCTAAAAGCTTATAATTGGCCGGGAAACATTCGCGAATTGGAAAATGTAATCGAGAGAGCGGTTGCACTGACAACTGACTCGATTATTACTTTGGAAGATATCAATGAAAGAATTACAAAAATTGATTATGTTGATAGAAGGGTTCAAGATATCCCACATGAGAGACTGCAGGAACGAGCCCTTATCATTGAGACTCTACGCGATAATTTAGGTAGTAGAACGAAAACTGCTGATTACTTAGGTATTTCTCGGCGTACACTTCAATACAAATTAAAACAATTAAGCATCACATAAATATTATTAGTTGTAACTAGTGCATATTCAATCATTTTTATCTCAACTTTAGTAGTTCATTTATATGATACGATTTACATACAGTTTCAACCGGACAGCTTTACAAGATGGAGTCTTTCTGCAAAGACGTTTGGTATATAGCTTTATACTTTAAAGCCACGGAATTTTGTCCATGTAGTCGCCCTTAAAAATAGGTATAAGCTTGGATTTTAGTGGTTCCGGTATATCTTTTAGGTAAAGGTTGTCTATTTTCAATATGTCCAAGGGATCTATTTTCAACTTATAGGCCAGTTCTTTTGCGGTAAGGCTCTGATTTTTTCGTAGTTCTTTAATGGTTTTCTTCATGATTCGTGATCCAAATAGCAAAATAATCCCTCCCGACAAGGTTTTCGACAAAGCGTGCGGAAATACCTTGTTTCATTAACCCTCCCAGGATAGATGATTTGTTGAGAACGATTGTGGAAAGCAATATAGATTTGGTTTTATAACTGCTGTTAATTTATCAAATGGAGTTGTAAAGATTGCGGTGGTATTATTTGTGTACATAGGGGATATTGTATAAACTGTAATGAAAATAAATAAACTGCTAATTATACATATATTCCAAATTTATTATGATACCCAAGATCCGTCAAGGTCCTTTGAAGAACATGAAGCTGGTATCAAGTTGCGTGTAAGTTTGTTAAAAAAATTAGAATAAACCGGTACGAGGTGAACGCATTGAAAATAAGAGAAGAATACACCTGCCCATTGGAACTTACACATGATATTACTAAGGGCAAATGGAAACCCATTATATTATGGCAGTTAAGGTTAGGTAACACATCACTTGCAAATCTGGAAAAGAATATACAAGGTATTAATCAAAAAATGCTTATAGAACAGCTTAAAGAATTATTGGATTTTGGAATGATAGGTAAAAAGACATATGACGGTTATCCTCTAAAGGTTGAATATTTTTTAACGGAGCGTGGGGAAAAAATGCTTGAGGCTATTAACATTATGCAACATATAGGCGTTGAGCTTATGCAGGAAAACGGAATGCAAGATTTACTGAAGGCCAAAGGATTTATTGATTAATTAAGTCATTATACCCACAAAAAAGTGTGTAATTTACTACTTTGCTTTGAGACGTTAAAATCAATGCAAAGTTCATTAGTAGTAAATTCACAAGGAGGGTATCAAAATGATAGATTCAGAGAAGACGATAGGCAATTTAATTGACAAAGTTGATGTTTCTTTTATTGGCTCCATTGATTGTGACGGATTTCCAAATATGAAAGCCATGTTACCGCCACGAAAAAGAGAGGGAATTAAGCATTTTTATTTTACTACCAATACTTCATCTATGCGAGTAAGTCAATATAAAGAAAACCCGAAGGCCAGCGTTTACTTTTGCGACAAACGCTTTTTTAGGGGCGTTATGTTAACGGGGACTATGGAAGTACTTGAAGATAGTGATTCTAAGGAAATGATATGGCATGAGGGTGACTCAATGTATTATCCTTTAGGTGTAACCGACCCCGATTATTGTGTTTTGAGATTCTCAGCCAATAAAGGAAGGTTTTATAGTAATTTTAAATCAGATAACTTTGATGTCAAATAACAATAAACATAATACTTCAATCAATGATTTTAATTAACCCAAAACAACTTCTCGTTAACCATGTGGGAGACTATTTATTATCACTTTATAAATACATGCTTCAATGGCAGTTATAACCGTATGATTACTCCACCCATAAGTTGAAATATATCAATAGGAGTGGTCTTCAGATATACCATTGACCGTAGCGGGAGCTCTAAATTTGTAGTAGATTGCTCCGGCCAGAGCTACGGGAAGAAGAGTAGTAAAGTACATAATCTGATAGCTTGTTGCCGCTGCCACATAGCCCCAGAGAATAGTTCCTAAACCTATTCCCAAGTCAAAGGCGGCAAAGAAGGTGCCGGTGGCTGCACCTCGTCTATGGACTGGCGCATCACGCACAGCCAGGGCCTGTAAAGTGGGAAGGCAAAAACCAAAGCCAAGTCCAATAAATGCACCGGCTAATAGGAAGTGCATGATGATGTGGGAAAATCCAATAGTCACCATGCCAATAAGAATGGACAGGTGACCAATGAGTAAGACCTTATTGAGGCCACCTTTGTCTGCCCAGCGACCAGATATAGGCCGGGAGACCAACATGGCCAGGGCCATAGCTGTAAAGAACAAACCGATATTGGCAATACCACGTTCAGCAGCATACAAAGAAATAAAAGAAAGCACTGAACCATAAACGACGGCTAGGAAAAACATCACCCCGGATGCAGGCAGGGCATTTTTCTCCAATAGTTGGGCCCATATCCCTGTGGAAGATCTACCCGAAGCACCGAAGTAATCATTGCTGCCCCGAACAAGCAAACTAGAACCAAAGGCCAGCAGTGTTAGCAGACTTACCGAAAGAAACAACAGCGGGTAACCGGATTTCCCCACCAAATAAAAACCGACAATAGGGGCTATAGCCATCGAGAGGGAAGAGGTCAATCCGAAATACCCCATGCCCTCACCCAAACGGGCAGTGGGCAAACTATCTGCCACAATCGTACCAATGGCTGTGGTTGCAAGACCGAAGGCCAGACCATGGAGGCTGCGTATCAACATCATTAATGAAACGTCCTCTGCTAGTGTGTAAAGCAAAGAGGCGGCCAGCATCATAACCAAGCCAAAAATCATAATCTTTTTTCGGCCATAGCTATCAACTAAGCAGCCGGCAAAGGGACGCATAACCATGGCGCTAATGGTATAGGCACCCATCACATATCCAATATCCATTTGGTTGCCGCCAATTTTTAATATATACCCTGGTACGCTGGGGAAGAGCATCTGAGTGCTCATAAACAATACGAAGTTGGCTAAACATAGCAAGGTGAAGTTGCTGGTCCAGATGGAGGAGAACTTTCCCATTGTTTGCGCACCTTCAACCTTTAGACCTTTTTCTAGGTTTGTCATAAAGAAATCCTCTTTTACTAATAAGCGTACGAAGGTACAACTCTTTTTAAAACTTAAATTGTTTTGCAATATAGTTTAATTTATCGCTTTATCCTATCACGTAATTGCTTTCTTTACCAACAAGTAGGTATCAAAGAATTCCTAACCTAGGAAAAATACTTACTAGATCTTCAAATAGGTTACTTGCCATTATTAGATTATGATATTTTGGCTTTTCTCGGAAGGATTATAGAAAATAGTGTCGAAAATCTGAAATAATATAACGACAGCTTCTCTAAATGCAGGAAAGGGAGAAGATCATGAAATATTTACATGTGTTTAAAAGTCGGCAAAAGCTCATGCTGCTGGTAGCATTTTTACTGCTTGAGCTGGGAGCGATTAACCTAACGGCTAACGCCGAAACTGCAATAGTCAATGGTAATGGCGTTTATGTTCGATCAGGACCAAGTATTACATATAGTATCATTGATAGCTTGAGCAAAAATACCAGCATTAATATTCTGGAGCGGCGCAATGGCTGGGTAAAGATGTCCTTGGGGAATGTGAGCGGTTGGGTGGCTGAATACTTAACCAGCCTGAGTACATCAACAGTTCAATTACCGCCACAGATATACATAAACGGAAATTTGACAACTTTTTACGTAAACCCTATCTCAGTAAATGGGTATACCCTGGTGCCATTAAGGGAAATCCTTGATAATCTCGGCGCCACCGTAACTTGGGATAACAGCAGCCACACAGTGACCGCCAGCAAATCCGCTACAACCATCGCTTTAACCATAGGATCACCTACTGCCACCATCAATGGCAAGGTTCAAAGTCTGGATGTTCCTGCCCAAATTGTGAACGGACAAACCTTGGCCCCGTTACGCTTTGTAGGAGAAGCCTTGGGCGGTAAAATGGTTTGGGACGGAGAAAACCGGGTAATAAATGTTTATTGCCCTTCCAACTCAGGAGACAAGATAACCGCCGTTACTATATCTGCTATTGATGTGAATATACGCAGCGGTCCTTCTACATCATCGAATTTGGTTGGATTGGCACCCAACGGTACCAGGGTGGCCTATGTAGCGGAAAAAGACGGTTGGTATCAGGTCATGTATCAGGGCCAGTTAGCCTGGGTAGCGGGTTGGCTAGCTTCTCCGGTATGGGGCTCAACGGCAATAGGCTCCACTATCACTGCGTCGCCTACCAACGAAAAAGATCCTACGCTTCTTCCGGTGCCATCTAACCATCAAGCCTTTGTCCTGCAAATGAAGCCCTATGCTGAAGCGACAAATAAGGGAACCGGCCTTCCGGTAAATTTCTTGCTGGCACAGTGGGCGGAAGAGTCGGGGTACGGAACATCGGCATTAGCCCAATATTATAACAACTTTGGTGGAATTAAGGATTCCAATACCGGAGGGTTTAGAAAATATGGATCGCCAGAAGAATTTGCTCAAGATGTGATCAGCTTATATACAAAACACTCTAATTATAAGCAGCTTTTGGCTGATGCAAGGGCTGGTGCTCCTATGCAGACACTTATTAACGATCTAGCGACTTGTCATTATGCGAGTTCAAGCAATTATGGCGAAAGAATTAGAACGGTATTTCTTCCTGAGGTTGATTTGGCTTTGCAAAAAATATAACCAGTTGCCGTAAAACCTAATTCTGTCAAATCAAATTCTGGAATATCTACTATCTCTGTGTATTTATACTAATCCTTAAACAATAGGTAAGTAAAATTAGCCTTTACTCTCGCTAAGTAGCTGAGTGTAAGGGTTTTTTATATTTATATAAGCTATCAGCTACAGTAAAGGAATAACTGAATATGATAAATATATCCAAAAACATTGGATATAAATTGACAATTTGGGCAAAACGTCCTATATTATATAGAAAGATAATACAATTCCGGCCGGTCATCGGAAAGGAGGAGTAATGAACAGCTATTAAATTATGAACATGTGAGGAGTTGGTTCGTATATGAAAAAAGTCCTGATTGTAGATGATGCAATGTTGATGAGACATTTACTTAGACGGACACTGGAAAAAAACCAATATACAGTAGTTGGAGAGGCAGAAAATGGAATGAATGCATTGCTAAAATACAACGAACTTAAACCTGATGTTGTAACGTTAGATATAACCATGCCGGAAATGAATGGACTGGAAGCAATGAAATTACTAAAGAGAATGGATCCAAACGTTAGTGTTGTTATGATATCAGCAATGGGTCAAGAAAGCATGGTTGCAGAAGCTATTGTATCGGGTGCTAAGGGTTTTCTGGTAAAACCTTACAAAGAAGAAGATTTAATAAAAGCTATGAGAAATCTATGATATAGCCATTATTTTTACAGGGATTGACTAGATGAATACAGGCTTCCAAAGTAAGGGAGTGTTAATAATGGATAAATCTTTAGAACCAATGTTGGAAATGTTTTTGTTTGAAACCACCCAATTAATCGAACAGTTAGAAAAAGAAATCTTGGCTAATGAAAAAACAAATTGCATAGAAATATCATCTGTGAATGAAATATTCAGAATAATGCACACCATAAAAGGTTCTGCAGCCATGATGATGTTTGATGATATTGCAAATTTGGCTCATTCTGTTGAAGACCTATTCTTTTATTTGAGAGAAGATAAACCTAAAAATATAGACTATCAAAGACTTTGCGATATTGTATTAACAAGTATCGACTTCATCAAAACTGAAACAATGAAAGATGAAAACAATCAAAATGTAAGTGAAAGTGCATTTCAGCTCATAGAAGATATTAATGAATTCCTATTATTGTTAAAAGGTAATAATTCGGTCAGTCTTGATCAAATGCAAGAGTCTAATCCTTCTGTTTCAAAGCAATCCAAATACAGAGCCCATATATTTTTTGAAAATGGCTGTAATATGGAAAATATAAGGGCATTTAATGTCATCCACAAACTTAAAGACCTGGCTGATGACATAGAGTTTTTCCCTGCGGACATTATTGAGAATAGTCAAACTGCAGAAACCATAAGGGAATATGGTTTGGAAATAATCTTTACTACGGTACATAAGCAGAAGGAGATAGAAACATTTTTCCTAAATGCTGATTTAGTTAGAGACTTAGAGATAAATGAAATTGAAAGTGATGAACTAATTTCGCTGTTAAATAATAAAATGCAAATAAATTTGGATGATTTAGGTGAAGAGTTGCTCCAGCCGCTTGATAAAAACCATAAAGAAAGCATGAACCTGCCTGGTAACCGCTCAAGCTTGATTAGTGTAGATGTAAACAAACTGGACAATCTAATGGATTTGGTTGGAGAACTGGTTATTAGTGAAGCCATGGTAACTCATAATCCAGATCTGACCAATGGAATCAATTTGGACAACTTTCATAAAGCTACCCGTCAACATAGAAAAATCATTAATGAACTTCAAGATATAGTTATGTCCATTCGGATGGTACCACTTATAGTAACCTTTCAAAAGATGAACCGAATAGTTAGAGACATGAGCAAAAAACTAAATAAGGAAATCGAATTAGAGATTATCGGTGAAGAGACAGAAGTGGACAAGAACATCATTGAACACTTATCCGATCCGCTGATGCATTTAATTAGAAATGCTATCGATCATGGGATTGAAGGGCAGGAAGAAAGGCTTAGCCAAGGAAAGCCTGGGATGGGTAAAATCAGGCTGGAAGCCAAAAATGAAGGCGGCGATGTCTGGATTACTGTCAAAGACGACGGTGCTGGACTCAATAAAGAGAAAATAATGGCCCGAGCTCGTGAAAACGGGCTTATTAATAGAGGCGAACATGAATTAACTGACCGGGATATTTTTGCCTGGGTTTTATCACCCGGTTTTTCTACCCGAGATCAGGTAAGTGAGTTTTCAGGCCGAGGAGTAGGAATGGATGTTGCTGCTAATAACATAGCATCTGTAGGTGGTACAGTCCTGGTGGATAGTATAGAGGGGAGGGGAACTACCGTATCACTAAAAATCCCGCTTACATTGGCCATTATTAACGGGATGAGTATACAAGTAGGTAAACTAATATATATTTTGCCGACTCGATCCGTAAGGGAATCTTTCAGGGCGAAAAAAGAAGAAATTATTCATGATCCTGATGGTAATGAAATGGTTATGGTAAGGGATAATTGCTATCCAATTTTAAGGCTTCATCAACGCTACAAATTGCCAACCGAGGTAGAAGAAATTCAGGATGGAATTATTGTTGTTGTCGAAAATGATTCCAAAACCCTCTGTCTTTTTGCAGATGCATTATTAGGAGAACAACAGATAGTTGTTAAGGCTTTACCTAAATATCTGAAGAAAATATCTGGGATCAGCGGTTGTACACTCCTTGGAAATGGCAGAGCCAGTTTAATACTGGATGTGGCAGGTTTAATAAACAATTACTAGTAACTGCCAAATTCAATGGGAAAGGGGTTGAAACTGTGTCGGAAGTTTGGGAAGAGGAAGAAGACACTCAAAAAGGCAAATACCTGACATTTATTATTGGAAGAGAAGAATATGGAATCGAAATCAGGTTTGTAACCGAAATAATAGGTGGTATGCAGATAATTACAGAGGTGCCTGAGGTACCGGAATATGTAAAAGGGATTATTAATTTAAGAGGGAAAATCATTCCGGTTATGGATGTCAACCTGCGATTTAAGAAAGATGCCAAAGAATACAATGATCGGACCTGTATTATTGTAATTAATATTTATGATCTCTCGGTGGGACTGATAGTTGATTATGTGGCCGAGGTTTTATCTATTGACGATGAAGACATCGTTCCCCCACCCGTTGCCAGGGCGGGTTTTCATAACCGGTATATTAAAGGAATTGGAAAAGTAGGCAGTGCGGTAAAACTAATTCTCGATTGTGACAAGTTACTTAATGATGAAGAATTTTGCAATCTGGGTGAAATAGGATAAAGTACTCAATCAGATTAGATATGGTTGAAGGTTTGCATTTAACTGTTTTTTCGAAATGTCCAGACTGGATTTTAGGAGGTTGACTGAATTGGCAAAGAAAAACAACAACAATATTTTAGCAGGTTCCTTAATCGATTCCCAGATTGATACACCCAAGGTCAATATCCCGACAGGTCAGACAGTAAGTGCCAATGTTACTAAGGATGGAAGCATAGTATGGAGCGAATTAAAATCCCTAATAGATGCCATCAAGGTCGGCAAGCTTGACGTCCGGGCTAACTTACATGGAATTAATGGGGCAGATAGAGAATTGTTAGAAGGCATTAATGAGATGTTAGATGTGATTATAGGCCCTTTGAACGGAGCGGTAGAATATATAGATAGAATCAGCAAAGGGGACATTCCCGAAAAAATAAGCGGCAGTTATGAAGGAGATTTCAATAAAATCAAGAATGGTCTGAATGCCTGTATCGATGAACTGGGGGGACTGCAAGAAAGCAGTGCGGTTCTAATGAAGATGGCGGTTAATGACTATAGCATAAAAGTAGAAGGTCAATATCAGGGTATATTTGGGGCAACAGCTGTATCCGTAAATGAGGTTAGAGAAAGATTACTGCTGGTGCAGAATACAGTAAGCAGTATTTCTCAAGGCAATTTAGGCAAGTTGAAGGAATATCAGTCAATCGGTAAACGTTCGGAAGGCGATAATCTGATGCCTGCTTTCATTGCTATGATGGAAAATATAGAGAGAATGGTGGATGATGCCAAAGATCTAGTCCGGGCAGCGGTTGAAGGAAGATTAGATATCAGGGTCGACGCAGCTAAACATGAAGGAGAATTCAGGAAAGTAATCGAAGGAGTAAATGAGACCCTGGATGCGGTAATTGGTCCCTTGAACTTGGCAGCAAAATATGTAGATAGAATCAGCCAAGGTGATATACCTGAAAAGATAAGCAACATCTATAACGGAGATTTCAATGAAATCAAGAATAGCTTGAATACCTGCATAGATGCGGTGAATGAAATGATAGCCGATGCGGACATGCTGGCGGATGCAGCAGTCGCAGGTAAATTGGATATCCGTGCCGATTCCAGCAAACACAAAGGAGATTTTAGCCTCATAGTTGATGGTGTAAATAGGACTTTGGATGCTCTCATTGAGCCGATAAAAGAAGCAGAAGAAGTATTAGCGGAAATAGAGAAAGGAAACTTACAGGTAAGTGTTCAAGGCAATTATAAAGGGGATCATGCCAAAATTAAGAATGCACTGAATGGAACAATTAACACTCTGTTAAGATATGTAAGTGAGATTTCTGAGGTACTAACTAAAATGGCTCAGGGAGATTTAAATGTTGCCATTAGCGCAGAATATAAAGGGGATTTTAGTGAAATCAAGGATTCCCTTAATCTAATTATTAATTCATTCAATGATACTCTGGGGGATATTCACCTGGCATCAGACCAGGTAGCCAATGCTTCTTCTCAGGTAGCCAGTTCCAGTCAGATGCTGGCCCAGGGCGCCACCGAACAATCAAGTGCCATAGAAGAGTTAACCGCTTCGATAAGGCAAATAGCGATTCAAACCAACCAAAATGCCGTAAATGCCAACCAGGCTAATGAATTGGCTTTAAATGCTAGAAATAATGCGGTTGAAGGTAATAAGCATATGAAGGGTATGCTAGATGCAATGGAAGCTATAAACGAGTCGTCCAGGAATATATCCAAGATTATTAAGGTAATTGACGAGATTGCTTTCCAGACTAATATTTTAGCTTTGAATGCAGCGGTTGAAGCTGCACGGGCAGGGCAGCATGGCAAAGGGTTTGCGGTTGTAGCCGAGGAAGTAAGGAATCTGGCGGCCAGAAGCGCCAGCGCTGCCAAAGAAACCACGGATATGATAGAAGGTTCCATTAAAAAGGCTGAAGTAGGAACCAGGATTGCAGGCGATACAGCGAATGCCCTCAGCCAAATCGTAGATGGTGTAAGCAAAGTGGCAACGCTGGTGGGAGATATAGCCGTGGCGTCAAATGAACAGGCTTCCGGTATAACCCAGATTGACCAAGGGGTAGAACAGATATCGCAGGTAGTGCAAAATAATGCCGCGACCGCCGAAGAGAGCGCTTCAGCGAGTGAGGAGCTTTCCAGCCAGGCTTGCTTACTTAAGGAAGGGGTAAATAAATTCACCCTCAAGAAGCGTGGTTCGATCTCGACCATAGACTTGCAGTCAATTACACCGGACATGTTAGAAATATTAGAAGAGTTGCTGTTACAAAGAAAAAAATACGGCTCTGATAGGGATAATAAAGCCAGTAATAGTGTATTTAAATCTAGTAGTTCCAAAGTTAAGATATCACTTAGCGATAATGAATTCGGGAAGTACTAAAAAGATGCCAGAAAGGAATATGATATGATTCCAATATCTGAGCAGGAATTACAGCTGTTGCATCAGTATGTTTACGATTATTGCGGAATAGCATTGAATAAGAAAAAACACCTGGTTGAAGGAAGGTTATACAAGTTATTAAGTGAGCAAGGCTTTAATAGCTTCTCATCTTACTACAACTATTTGCTCAATGATAAAAGCGGTGATGTTATTAAAGCTGTTATAGACCAGGTTTCTACTAACCATACTTTTTTCATGCGGGAAAATAAACATTTTAAATTTTTCCAAGACCAGGTACTGCCTCATTTGCAAGCTACGGTTAAGAATAAGGATTTACGAATCTGGAGCGCAGGTTGTTCCAGCGGAGAAGAGCCCTATACCCTGGCCATGATTATGGCTGATTTCTTTGGGGAAGATAAGGCCGCCTGGGATAAAAAAATACTAGCTACGGATATTTCCAATCGCGCTCTGGAGAAGGCCAAAACAGGCAGGTATGAAAATGACGATATAGATACATTGCCAAGTAATTGGATATTAAGCTATTTTGATAGAATTGATACAGATAAATATCAGATTAGCAACAAGTTAAAAAGAGAAGTTATCTTTAGAAGATTTAATCTCATGGATAAAGAATTCCCTTTCAAAAAAAAATTTCATGTAATTTTTTGCCGTAATGTAATGATATATTTTGATGAGACCACTAAAAAAGATCTCGCGAACCGCTTTTATGACTGCACTGAACCAGGTGGTTATTTATTTATCGGGCATTCTGAGGCCCTTAATCGTAGTGAGACCAATTATAATTATGTTATGCCGGCAGTATACAGGAAGGGGTAGAGATTTGGCAGCCATGAAGAAGATAAAAGTCCTGGTCGTAGATGACTCTCTTATATTTCGTGAAACACTAGCCAAAGCATTATCCGCGGATCCTATGATTGAAGTTGTAGCTACAGCATCAGATCCATTCCAGGCCAGAGATAAGATATTAGAATTTGAACCAGATGTTATGACCCTTGATATTGAAATGCCCAGAATGAATGGGATTGAATTTTTGCGTCGGCTTATGCCCCAATATCCAATTCCAGTAGTAATGCTTAGCGCTATGACGGAAAATGTTTTTGATGCGCTGAACGCCGGAGCAGTAGATTTCGTTGCCAAACCTGATGTTAACAGGGGGGAAATCCTGCAATCTCTGATTAATGAACTAATTATAAAGATAAAAATAGCCTCGACTGCCAAGGTCGCGCACTGGAAAAAAGATATAGATTTATGGAGAACGGTTAGCAAAGTATCCCCAGGAGATACCCATACTATTATTGGTATAGGCGCTTCTACAGGAGGAACCGAGGCTATTTATCAGGTGATTAAATCATTTTCCAAGGATATTCCCGGAATCGTTGTAGTCCAGCATATGCCCGCAGGTTTCACCAAGATGTACGCCCAGAGATTGAACAGTATATGTTCCGTCGAAGTTAAGGAAGCCCAGAACGGTGATCGAGTAACACCTGGCCAAGTCTTAATTGCTCCAGGGGATTATCATATGCAAGTTAAAAAGGCGGGAAGCGGATATAGGGTAGAATGTATGCCGGGGGAAAAAGTGAATGGGCACTGCCCATCGGTAGATGTTCTTTTCAATTCCCTGGCTGAAAACGCAGGCAGTAAGGCTATCGGTGTTATATTGACTGGTATGGGCAATGATGGCGCCAAAGGATTGCTGGCTATGAGAAACAAAGGAGCCATAACCATCGGGCAGGATGAAGAATCCTGTGTTATCTATGGGATGCCCAAGGTAGCAAATGATATAGGTGCAGTTGAAAAACAACTTCCTTTGGAAAAAATACCGCAAAGCATTGGTGTACTACTAAAAAAAAGATGATAACTTCACATAATGTCCAAGATCAAAATATATTCCTCATTTTATCAATGCCCGCCAGATGCTTAAAGCCCTCGGTCTCCTTCAAACTCCATATCGAAAGATTTAGCAGACAATACCAGCCTCTTCAAGAGTAATCTGCCATTCATAATGGCCCCTCAATGCACTCCTTAGCGGTAGCGACCTAATATGATCAGGTTGGAATTGATGGAAAAGCTGGGGTCTGCTCAGATCGAAGGCCCTGCCGCGAAATTAACCGCAAGTGTAGCTTCGGATGATAATTAGAGCTGAATAATCTAATGTAGTGTAAGCCCTGCAATTAGCATTTAAAGGTAATTGGGACCTGTAAGTTGCGATTACTATTATTTACATAAAGGTAATTGTCTTGAAGTAGTCTAAAATTAATAAGACGTTATATATCATAATGCTGATTAATAACAGTCGTGAATGAGCTATACCATTGATGAAATATCGAATATAAGGGGGAGGATAAGACTCGTGATAATCAAGTAAGGCCTAAGGTGTTTACTGTACTATAGTTGATAATTATTGTTGATAACAGGGGAGGAAGAAATTTTGAAGAAAAACATAAAGTTTAGTTGGTTGATATTAGCGATGTTTCTTTGGACTGTAGCTTTTGGCATTACAACGCCTGCAGTTTATGCTAGCACTGATTTAACTGACATTAATGGTCATTGGGCTCAGAGTCAAATCGAAAACTTAACTTCCCATAATATCATAAGTGGTTACCCGGATGGCGCTTTTAAACCGGATCAAACCATTAGCAGAGCTGAATTTGCAGTCGTTTTAGTAAAGGCCTTTAAGCTGGATGCTAAGAATGGCGAGGATTTCACAGATACTACTGATCACTGGGCTAAAGATTATATCGCCACCGCCAGTGCTTCCGGTATCGTAAACGGTTATGGAGATGGTTTATTTGGACCAAATGACCTAATTACCCGTGAACAGATGGCCGTTATGATTGTTAGAGCTGCTAAGTTGGATACAGTTGCTACAGGAAAGGTATTCTCTGACGCAGATAAGGTCTCGGCATGGGCCAAAAGCAGCGTTAATACCGCAAGCAATTACAATATAATTTCAGGCTATCCGGATAATAGCTTTAAACCTCAAGGAAGTGCTACTAGGGCTGAAGCTGTAGTAGTAATAGGACAATCAATTATTAAAACAGTACCGGGTGCAGCAATAACCGGATTAGGTGTACTGCAGATGGGGGAGACCACCACAGCTACCGCAAAAACCACTGAGATAGGGGCAAGCGGTTGGAATTCAAGCGACCCGAGCATTGCTATAGTTGATGTTAATGCTGGGATAGTGGCGGCATTAAAAGCTGGCACTACTATTATTAGCTACACTGTTTCAAGCAGTGGTAAGACAAATTCAAAAGAAATTACGGTCTATGAAGAAGCAACCATAAATAATCCAAGTATCGGAGTAGTTCAAGTTGGTGCCGAAAGCGTAACACCGACCAGCTTTACAGCAGCAGATGGAACCGAGACCATTACATGGACATCCTCTGATAAAAACAAAGCAACTATTGGTGAAAAAACCGGAGTAATAACTGCGGTAGATGCCGGCGATACAATAATAGCTTATGAAGTAACTAAGAAAACCACCGGTAAAATAGCTGTCAAAGGCAGCCTGGCTATCACAGTTATGCCTGCAGTAGTACCTGGTGCAGTGGTAACTGGAATAGGTATGCTCCAGATCGGAGAGACCACCACGGATACAGCCACTACCAGCGAAGCAGGAGCAGGTGGCTGGATTTCAAGTAACCCTACCGTTGCTGCGGTTAATGCAACTACTGGAGCAGTTGTAGCATTAAAAGCCGGAACCACAAACATTGGCTATACGATTTCGACCAGTAATAAAGTAAATTCAAAAGCAATTACTGTATATGCAGCAGCAATAGTTAATAATCCAGCCATCGGAGTTGTTCAAGTGGGTGCCGGAAATGTAACTCCTACAAGTTATACAGCAGCAGGATCAGGAGAAATTATTACATGGACATCCACCGATACGGATAAAGCAACCATTGATGAAACAACTGGAGCAATAACAGCAGTAGAGGCTGGTGATACAATCATAGCTTATGAAGTGGTAAAGAAGTCCACCAGTAATATTGTTGCCAAAGGTAACCTGGCAATCACAGTTATAGCAGCAGTGGTACCTGGTGCACCAGTCACCGGATTAGGTACACTCCAAATAGGAGAGACCACTACAGCTGCCGCAACGACCACAGAAGCAGGGGTGGGTGGCTGGACTTCAAGTAATCCAACCGTTGCTACAGTTGACAGCACAACTGGAACTGTTACAGCCTTGAAGGCAGGCACAACCAATATTAGCTACACTGTTTCAACCAGTGGTAATGTAAATTCAAAAGCAATCACAGTATATGCAGCAGCAACAATCAATAATCCAAGCATCGGAGTCGTTCAAGTCGGTGCCGGAACTGTAACACCTACAGGTTTTACCGCACCGAGAGCAGTAGATACGATTGAATGGAAATCAAGTGATCCTACCAAAGCAACTGTTGATGCATCGACGGGCGTAATCACACCTGTTGCGGCAGGCGACACAAGCATTAGCTATACCGTGAAATATGGAAGCAGGGTGGTTGCCAAGGGCAGCCTGGTTGTTGCCGTACAACCATAAATTTACTGGTTCTCTGCAGGATAATTTCATAAACTACCCAAGGGTGCCCAAATAAATTTCGGGCACCCTTGCCTATTTATAAAAAACTTGATCAATATCAACCGGGAAGTCTGTTCTTAATCACGATGAGATTTCTTTAAACCTACCGCCAGGGCTGTAAGAGAGATGTTGCTAACCACAGCAAAATCGATGTTATAACATTGTTGATCGACGATTTCTACAATATAACGGCAGCAGTCCGGGCACTCCTCACATTCGCACCAACTAAAACCAAAGGAATCAGTTTCTTGTACAAACTCACCATCAATCTGATTTGCAGCCGTCTCATCTTCGTGGTGGATCTGTTCAAATGTCCAGGTTCCCAGCGGGACAGGGCTTCCGTCACAAGCTTTGCTTAATCTAAATGTGAGCCTCAAGAAATAATTATCGTCGCCACATGTTTTAAATGAGATGAGGGATGAAAAGTCAATCTTGACCGTAGGTTTAATTAATTTACTAGTATCAAGGACTACAGTTGCTAATACGGTGGAAAGCCATCCATTACCATTACTGCCAACGACACAGCCACATGATAATGGTGCTGAACCTGTGACTGTACCACACCTTAGAATGGTTTCTGTTTCGTGATTAGAATGGGGTTTGCATTTACATTCCTCATTTACCGGTAACCGTTCTTCAAAATCAGTATTGTTTTCTCTGCCTCTGTTCACAATAAAACGCCTCCTATTATTGATGTTTTGAGTTAAAACCCAATCGAAGAATGATTATTTAGTAACGGACTAGTTGATGGGGTTATAGGGAATACTTGTGAGTTTCTACAATACATTATTCATAACACTACATTTTGGTTACACTGGAAAGGTTTTAATTTTTGCTAAATAATAACAATTATTGCGTATCATATATTTTGACTTATGATTCTTCCTTTAAGGATTCAATCACATTATCAACTGGTATCCCAATAGCAACCAGAGACACATCATCAAGATGAACATATCTGTCGGGATGATCATGGGTATTTAATTCAAAGCTAATTCGAGCAAAACGAGCCCCAGCTGGGGCAGGAATGTGGGTGATATTATTAAATCCAGTGAATACTTTACTGTTTAGACTATCCTCAGGGATTAGAATTTGTAAAGCAGGAAAATCAAGCAAATCTTTATGATGATCCAGAAATTCCATGCGTACATTTACCCGCGCATTACCGCATTCAGTGGCTGCACTCATAAAGAAATTTAATTGGAAGAATAGTCCCGGGCAAATTCCTGGTACATTCTGGTAAAGGATAGCGTGAGGATTTTTGTAACCAAGTCTGGCAGCATTGAAACCTTGATGGGCGATATCACCAATATCTGGATCGATTTCTTCTACTCCTGATCTGATTATCCAGCCAAAGAAAGGATCTTGCGGGTTTTCGAAACCTCCGTTTATCACCAACTCACCGCGCCGAGGTATACAATGATGGTGCTTATGAGGCCTCTCACAACAAATAGGCTGCGGTTCTGGTGATTTATCATGGTACTGCTCATTATTATCATTATTCTTATGATTACTATTATGATTGTTGTTATTATTGGAGTTGCAGTTGGAGTTGTATTTATCCATTACTATGGTGAAATGATTGCTGGGGATCTTACACCTGCTTGATTTGTGTTTATGGTTAAACCTCCACTCACACTCTTGATGATGAGTAAGCTTACTCATTGACATTCCTCCCTTTACTAATAAAAGAAAATAACAACAATTAATTACTATGCTAATTCAATGTATGCCTAATCTTTACTTAGTGTTACTGGGAGGTATATGTGGTGGAGGCAAAACCAACTTCGCCATGTATAAATAAATATAATATGATGAAGGAATGAGACTTGTCCGGCGTGTTTTGTTTGAAAGGCAGACCATTTATCAATTTTGGTGAAGTATTTGGATAAATACACCGGTCAACGTAGTAGATCATACATGGAAATAAAGGTTATTTACTATTATGGCATTGATCAGTTCGTGGTTGTCCACAACCTTCGGTCGGTGCATAGCTACGGCGGTTGAGTGAGATAACTGCTCCTAGCAAGGCAATGGCCATAGCTACCAGCATCACTGAATGGTAAGCATGCATAAATATTGGGATCTGATCCAATCCTGGCAGAGTGACACCTCCCCAGGCTTCAAATAAGGATACAGAGAGGGCAATTCCAGTAATCATCCCTATATTTCTGACCAGACTATTTATTCCACCCGCCAGACCAAGTTTAGTAGGTGGAACTGAGCTCATCACACTGTTATTATTCGGTGACTGAAACATACCGGCACCAATACCCATAATCAGAGAACCAGGGATTACCTGATAAAAATTCGCTGCGGTAGTCAAGGTGGAAAAATAAAACAAGCCAAGAGCAGTAATTGCCAGACCACCTGAAGTTAAAAACAATGGTCCATATTTGTCAGATGCATGCCCGCTTATCGGCGCAGTAATTGCCATCGCAACTGGAAAGGCAGTCATTAATAGACCAACCTGCGAAGGGCTGTAATTAAGTATGTGTTGTAAATAAAAGGGCAGGAGCATAGTATTTGTAAACATAGCCACAAAGGATAACCACCCACAGAGATTACCGATTACAAATGGGCGGTTGCGGAAAAGGGAAAGCTCTATCATGGGATGGGTGACCCGCCGTTCATTAAATATGAATAAGGTGAGTAAGACCAACCCTGAAAACAAGCCCAACAAAATAAAGGGACTGGACCACCCCCGGGCTGAGCCACTATTGATAGCCAAAAGCAAACTGATCATTCCGGCCGCAAATAGAAGGGCTCCCACATTGTCAAAACTCTCGCGTTCTTTATGGGGTTTATCACCGGGCAGGATCGATTGTGCCACCAGATAACCTAAAATACCAATCGGAAGGTTAATATAGAAAATCGAACGCCATCCCGCCATGCCGATAAGTAATCCGCCCAGAGCTGGCCCGCTCATACTCCCTAGAGCTACAACGGTACCGGTCAAGCCCAGAGCCCGACCACGTTCATGGAGAGGAAAGATGGAGACAATAAAGGCTGCGCCGTTGGCCATCAGCATGGCTGCCCCAATAGCTTGCATCACCCGCGTTCCAACCAGAAACCAGATACCCGTGGATAATCCGCACAGTGCGGAACTCATGGTAAAAATCAAAAAACCCAGTACATATATCTTTTTACGTCCCAACATATCAGCCAATCGGCCGAAAACCGGCAACAGACTGGTAATAGCCAGCAAATACGCAGTAACAGTCCATTGCAGTACGGAAAGCTCCGAGTGAAACTGTCCGGATATAGTTGGTAAAGCCACGTTAACGATACTGCTGTCCAGGGTGGACATAAAAGTACCGATGGAGACCGTGGCTAATACATACCAACGGTAGTCAGGTGAACTCTTAATATCATTAAACACGGCTGTAATCAGCTGGCATTAATACTGCATCCCCTTTAAAAATAAATCATCACCTATGTTATTAAACTGAGTATAGCTTATGGATAGTAGGTGAGCAAATAAACTCCCGTATCTAAATGTTCTATATGGTTATGTGACAATCGAGGCAAATTTAATTATTATTTCGAAAAGTTATAAAGTAATAAACAGTCAAAGTAATTATATTAATTATATGATGAGAAACATAATGAGAAATCAACAAACTAAAGGTGAAACCATTTTGATTACTGGAGTGACAGGCTGGTTATCATTTATTGGTTGATTTATGATATAAGATATAAGATGATATCAACTATTTTCTTAAGGGGGAACATTAATGGAAGATTTTTTTGTTCACTTTAAAAACTTCGCTGTTATTGGATTGTCTGGTAAACCAAAGTCTTTTAGTCGAAGTGCCTGTGATTTTCTTAGATCCCAGGGTTGTAATATCTATCCAGTCAATCCTAATGTAAGCGAAATTGACGGTCAGCAATGTTATGGTTCAATAGAATCGCTTCCTGGGGTCGATGCTGCCATATTTTTTACTAATCCGAAGGTTACGGTAGAGCTTCTACCCTTATGTAAAGATAAGGGGATTACCCAGGTATGGTTTCAGCAGGGTTCGGCCAATGATGCTGTAATTAATATGGTAAAAGACCTTAATATTCGATATAAGAACTCCTGTGTTTTTATGCATCATCCCGAGGCCGGGTTTCCTCATAACTTTCATCGATTTATTAATAAAGTATTCAAAATTGAAATGTAGAACGGAACAAAGGTAGAATAAAAGTAATAGGATGAGTAAATTGAGGTTGGCTTAGACTAAAAGCAATAGTAAACAAAAGCTGGTGTGAATAATATATTGGATTAATAATTAACAAGCTTTGGAGTTTTTAATTGACGGATTGTTAGAGAGGGGGAGTAAGCAAATGTGGACTAGAAAAATAATTAAGACCAGAGCAAAAGAAGTTCTAAAAATATCATATTGGAAAGCCTTTTTAGTTAGCTTAGTTATCGCTTTGGTAGGAGGTACGAGTGGCAGCTCTTTTAACTGGAAGTTTGGTAATGACCATTCAGGAAACATATCTTCCGGAAAATACTCTGGCTCTATGCATGAACTATTGCCATATGTCCCTATTTTAATAGGTGTCTTTCTCTTAATAACGATTTTAGTATTAGCATTTAGAATTCTTTTGGGTTATCCACTGGAAGTTGGTGGACGACGCTACTTTATCCGGTCTGCCCAAAATGACTTTGACATGAACAATTTAGGCTTTGCTTTCGAAAAATCAAAGTACTTCGATATTATCAAAAGTATGCTATGGAGGGCTTTTATTAACTTATTGTGGTTCCTATTGCTGATCATTCCAGGTATCGTTAAGTTTTATGCTTATAGAATGGTTCCTTATATTTTGGCTGATAATCCGCAAATAGGTTATAAAAGAGCATTAGAATTAAGTGTAAAAATGACTGATGGAGAAAAGTTTTCAATCTTTGTTTTGGATCTGTCTTTTATTGGCTGGTATCTGTTAGGAATGTTAGCTCTCTTGGTTGGAGTCTTATTTGTAATGCCTTATCAAAATGCCACTGAGGCTGAGTTATATATGATATTACGTCAGAATGCTATTCAAAATGGTTTTTGTAATTATGAAGAATTATTGATAGATGAACTTATTTGAGGGTCAAGCAAAATGCTTTATTTCTTATGTTCATGCAATTTATTAAGTCCATCAACAATTTCATCTATAGGTAGGTTGCCTTTCATTAACATCTGATGATCCTTGTCCATTAATCTTTCATAAAAAGCAATTCCCTTATCAACCAGACTATTATCAAAATTATGTGACCAAAGTAATTCAAAAAGGATATCTTCTGCTTTGTCAAACCTACCTATCAAATCATAGAATTCAAATATTAAATACTTGCTGTCGTCAGGAATATCATATAATATCACTATGCTAATAATATCATCAATTTCAGCAATATACTGTTCCGTGCATAAGTCGTTGTTCATAATGAATACTTCGACGAATACTTTTAAACTTTTTAGATACATAGCAAATGAATGGTTATGATTATCCTGTGCCTCATATAAATCTGCTTGCTGTTTTAGTAACTCAGCAAGCACAATACATTTTCCCTCATCAATCCCGTCGCTGCCACTAATAACACTAATTAAGTCCTTGTGTGAAAGAATACTAACTGACTGTAAGCTTAATCCTAAAAATTGTATAAATGCACCATTCAGTATTTGTTGGCTTTCTTCAAACTTTTTTATAGACCTTAATCCTATTATTTGGGCAATAACAATCGATATTTGTTCAATTATTCTTAAAATGTAATCATTTTTAATCACATTGATCCCTCCAATTATACCGATATAATAAAGTTTACCTATCTTTATTATAATCTATAGTTTACCCGAACTGATGGTAAAAATATTGTCGGGGTTGAGGTTATGGTTTGCTTGATCTCATATAAATAGTTTACATTAATCAAACTATCTGCTATAATACTCATAATAGGATAAAGGAATAAAGAACCTCTGCCTGGCAGAGGTTTATAACGTTAAAAAAACATTACTCTATCCTAAACCTTAATTGTTCTTATAGAACCCGCCAGGGGGGCGTACAGAAAGTTGTTTGACTGGCATAAAAGGTTCTTGAGATAAGTAGTCGGGCGTACTGAAGTTGTCCGGTTGCAAAATACTAATAACAGGCTCCCTCCCACTAGGGACCTGTGTTAGAGAATATTTTATCCCTCTGCTTTATGATAGGCAGAGGGATTTTTGATTTTATGAACCTTTATGTTTTATCTGAGGACAATATTCCCTCAAATATGACAAAAATTGTGTTAATATAGCTGTAATAGCAGGAATTTCACCATTTCAGAAGAATATAATAATTTACAATCTAATACTAGCTCACCGAGCCGTATGCCTAAGTCTTATAGATATGGCGACAGGCCGATGGGTATAAAGGGAAACTTTTATACCTCCCTATTGGAAAGGAGGGCATTTCATGGTTATCGATATATGCTAAACCTTTTCTGGGTTTAGCTTTTTTTATTGTCATTTCAATATTGGTTTGTCTTACATATCTTTAAAGTGACAAATTGAATTTAGAGATGCTTAGGTTGCAGCGGAAACATGCGACATAAAGTAATGGGCCGGAGATTTAGATACCTAGGAACACATTAATTCCACTTATTATAGGGTAGATAATAATAGTTGATGTAGATAATGAAGGAGATAATGAAGATAATGAGAAAAACGATAAAAAATAATAATAAAATATTAATAGCTTTACTATTAATAATAATGCTATCAACGCTTATCGGAGGCTGTTCTACTAAAAAAATGGAAACAGACATACAAAAAAATATAACTACAAAGGCTTTTGTAGATATGACGGGGAAAACAGTTAACATTCCTCCGGCAGATAGAATTGAACGGGTAGCCGTCCTAACCTCTCCTCAGGTTCAGATTATGTATGTTTTGGGTATTCAGGATAAGATCTGTGCCATGACTGCTAGCCAATACCGCTATAAGCTATTTGAAAAATTCTATCCAAGACAAGCGAATATTCCGGCACCCCGAGCCCAAGCCGCCGACATGAACGTGGAAGCACTTTTAAACAGCAATCCCCAATTTGCCATTGGCTCTGAAACTGATATGGATTTGGTGGATAAAACTACGAAAATTCCTACGGTGAGGGTGGCTACCAACAATAATCCAGCCGATGTCTTCAAAACCAGAAAAGCAGAAGTCCAAATGTTTGGCGAAATATTTGGAGCTAAAGAAAGGGCCGAAAACTATAATAAGTACCTGGATAACGTTCTCAATATGTTAACGAAAAATACCTCAGTTATCTCTAACAATAATAAAGCTAAGGTATATTTGGGTTATGGGGCCGACCATCTAACTACTTATGGCGGAGATACCTATATGCAATATCAGATTGAAGCTGCGGGCTGTTTAAATGCCTCTCAGGAAATATCATCCGTGGCTGGTAAAGAGGGTGGATTATCTAATATTTCATTAGAAAACCTTCTTAAATGGGATCCCGATGTGATTGTTATTGATACGGGGAACCCACAGGATCTAAAAAGAGACCCGACCTGGTCAAAACTAAAGGCAGTAAAAAATGACAAGGTCTATACTCTTCCGGTAGGAGGATTTATTTGGAATCGTCCCTCCTGCGAGTCTGCTGTGTTATTACCTCTTTGGTTGGGAATCAAGGCTTACCCGGATCAGTTTAAAGACATTTCCATGGACAATGAAATAAAAAGGTACTGGAAAGACATCTTAGGCTTTACCTTAACAGATGATGATGTAAAGAACATTTTAAATCCACCTGCTACAATGACCGGTGGCGGCACTGGCGGAGGAACCGGGGGAGGTACCGGTAGCGGCGGCGGTCAAGGAAATGGCCAGGGCCAGAAGTAAAATGTGGCTCAGAAACAAATGGTTCCTTATTATCATGCCCATGGCGGCAGTGATACTTTCTCTTTTTATTGGTAAATACCAGGCGGATGCGGCTACTATTTTATCCCTATTAATCTCTAAGACGCCGTTTAGCTCCGGAGGTGAATTCTCTCCTACCCTGGAAACGGCTATCTTTCAGGTTAGAATGCCGCGTATTCTCATGGCTCTGTTGGTCGGCATGAGTCTCTCGGTTTCCGGCGCAGTCTTTCAAGGTGTTTTTCGTAATCCTCTGGTTTCGGATCATATCCTGGGTGTCTCCAATGGAGCGTCTTTAGGAGCTGCTGCTGCTATTTTGCTTGGAGCACCCATTGCGGGGGTTCAGTTAGCAGCATTTATATCTGGTATGCTTGCCGTAGGTCTGACCTATTCGGTGAGCCGTATTTATAAAACTACCTCGACTTTGACCTTGGTCCTTTCTGGGATTATTGTGGGCGGATTCTTTTCCGCCCTGGTATCTTTGATGAAGAGTGTAGCTGATCCTCTAGATAAAATGCCAGCCATCGTCTTTTGGTTAATGGGCAGTTTTGCCAAAATATCTTCAGTTGATCTTAAGTATGCGGTTCCCATAATGGTTAGTGCCGTATTTGTCCTTTGGCTGGTCCGATGGAGACTGAACGTACTAGCTGTAGGAGAGGAGGACGCTCGATCATTGGGTATGAATACAGAACTATTTCGTTTTATCCTCGTCATCCTCTGTACTTTAGCTACCTCTACCGCTGTTGCAGTAAGTGGTGTAATCGGTTGGGTAGGGCTGGTGGTGCCACATGTAGCCAGAATTCTGGTGGGTCCTGATCATAAAGCCCTTATACCGTTATCTATCTCGCTGGGAGGGACTTATATGGTGCTTATGGACGATTTGGCTCGCAGTCTGACCACAGCTGAGATTTCCATCGGAATTTTGACGGCAATTATTGGAGCACCATTTTTTGCATACCTGCTGAGGAAAGGAACCAGTTGGTCATGAAACTAGAAATCAGAGCAGGATTTTTCGGTTATAGGAAAAACAACCCAGTGTTTAAGAATATCAATCTGGATCTGGATGGCAACCAATTCTTGTGCCTCCTTGGACAAAACGGTTGTGGTAAAACTACTTTGTTAAAATGTCTGGCAGGAATGATGCCTCTTTCTTCCGGTGAAGTTCTCATTAATGGGAAATATTTAGCTTCTATGAACCGACGGGAGACCGCTTTAGCTATCGGATATGTTCCTCAGGACCAGGAAACGGCCTTTCCATTTAGCGTTCAACAAATGGTTTTAGTGGGAAGAGCACCAAGTTTGAACTTCTTTGCTTCTCCTTCGGTACAGGATATGGCTATAGCTGAAGAAGCAATGGAACGAGTGGGAATTTTGCGTTTAAAAGATCAGCGTTATACTGAATTAAGCGGTGGAGAAAGGCAACTGGTCTTAATAGCCAGGGTGTTAGCACAGCAACCAAACATACTGCTGCTGGATGAGCCCACCTCGCACCTGGATTTTAAAAATCAGACTATAATTCTAAGACTAATCAGAGACCTGGTTCAGGAAGGACGATCAGTGATTATGACCACTCATTACCCTAACCATGCCTTTACTTATCCCAACCGGGTAGCTTTAATGCATGAAGGGAAAATTCTGGTTATCGGAAGTCCGAGAGAAGTGCTTCTGGAGAGTAATCTCAGTCAGGCTTATGGTATTGATATCTGTCTGTATTCTGCTCACGATAAAAGCAGCAACAAATTGGTGACCTTCTGCGCCCCCGTTGAGGAATTAGTTTGAATTGTTTTATTTATACTTAGAGAGGATGCGGTAAATCATGATTTTGCAGGAAGTTATAGATCATTTGCATGGAAATTTAAAAGACAGGCCCAAACTGGAGAAGATCGTAATAAATTCTGGTTTTTCAGGTATGCTGCTGAATAATGGGGCTATGGGTATCGCTATGAATATCAGATCGGGAGGACTATTTAATGATAGGGTGATTGAAAAATTCCTGGCTGATAAACCTGGCCAGCAGGGGCTAGATGTGGCCCGGGAGTTTGAGGAAAGAATAGCGCAATTGCCGCCTGAACATAATTCCACCCTGGTATTGCGTTCCTTATTAGTAGCACTTTTGAATGCACTTTCTAGGCCCCTTCTAAACCAAGAGTATCTTAATTCAGAAGGATATCTGTTGACTGTTGGTGCAGAGAAGCATGCCAGCCAACAGGTTAATGAGGGAGAAACGGTAACTATCGTAGGTTTTGGCGGAATGGTCCGGAATGTGGCTAAAATAGCCGGAAAAACCTATGTTTCTGAACTAGAGCCTGACATATTTAAGTCCACGATCTTTTCTGAACAAGAGGTGACCTATGGACCCCAGTGCGCTCAGGTTATATCTGCGGGAACAGCCAGTTCTTATTTCCGTGATTCGGACACTATTTTTATTACTGGTTGCACATTGGTTTCCAACACCATGGAGGAAATACTAGCTCAATGCCAGGGACGCAGGGTGATCGTCTACGGTCATACCGCCGGATTATATCCAGGACCAATGTTCAAAAGAGGAGTAAGCATCGTTTCCACCGGAAGGGTAACCGATTCGTTGTTGATGGTAGATCTTTTGACTAACTGTGCAGGGGCAGTAGAAAGATTTTTTCCTCAGGCTACAGAAGATGTCCAGATTTGTCGGCGATATTAAAATAATTAATATCTACCGGGAAGTTTATTCTTGAGGTAGTTTTTAATATAATTAAATTTGGAATTATTAGTAATTAAATCTGAATCCTGTTGATTCATTTCATTTTGAATAGGTTTGGCTGCAGGCGCCGTACGGAGGGGTGCCAAACGGAATATATAATAAGCCAGGGAATAAATACCCAGCAGCACTAGGCCAGCAAATAGACCCGAACCCTGGCCGGGAATTAAAGGCATGGCTATTATCACGATTATTAGGCTTATAATACCAACCCAAGTGGTATAAGGGAAACCGCCTAACTGACATTGTCCCTGTGGCGGACAACCACATCGGTTCCGAAATCTGAGATGGGTTAACATTATAACCAGATATGCAAAAAGCAGCGAAAAACCTCCAGAACTAATCAGGAAAATGTAAATACGGTCGGGCAGCACGTACGACATGCTTACACCTAGCAGCATGGCTAAACCAGAAAACAAAATGCCTCTCAGAGGAACATCTCCACGGTCAATAAGAAAACCTGGAGCGTCTCCACTATCAGCGAGAGAGCGAAGCATTCTTCCCAGGCCAAAAGTAGCTGCCAGCATCGTGGATAAGATAGCAGTCACCAGTACCAGATTAACTACTCCTGCAGCTACCCCCAATCCCCGAAAATTCAATGCCGCCACCATTGGGCTTATTTTAGACGACAAACTTCCGGTAGATATTAGGGGTAACAGCAAAACGATGGTTGCAATATACAGTATTACCAGAGATATAACCGTTGCTTTAATGGCACGGGGAATAGTCTTCTGGGGGTCTCGGGCCTCGGAAGAGGCCAGGCCGATTATTTCAAAGCCGGCATAGCTGAATAATACAATCAGCATGCTGCCTGCCAGCCCTCCTATGCCATTAGGAAAAAGGACCGCATTTTGAAGTGAGCCTAGGCCAATAGGAGCTCTGTTCGGCAACAGACCGAAAACCAGAACGACGGCAAGTACAATAAAACTAATAATAGCGAACAGTTTAACGGCTGCCAGAGTGCTCTCTAATTTCGATAACAAACTGGCTCCCAGTAAATTCAAGAGTGTTATAGCAATGACTATACCAATTGATAAAAGTGGCAAGGATAGATAGGGAAACCAAGATTCAATAAAAAGTGAAGCAGCTGTAGCTTCACTGGACATGGCTAATACTAAACCGGTCCAATATACCCAACCTACCAAAAAGCCAAGGAAGGGTCCATAAGCTTCAGCGGCATAAGTTCGAAAAGAACCGGGGTGGGGATTGGCTACCGTCATTTCTGATAAGGCGCTGAGAATAAAATAGACCATTATACCACCAATTATAAAAGCGAGAATAATTGATGGTCCTGCAGCCTGAATAGCGATAGCTGAGCCCAGGAAAAAAGAACCGCCCACGACAGTACCCAGGGCAAGCATAGTGATTTGAAAAACAGAAAGGCCGTTTTTCTGCATGGTGTTTTCCTCCTGCATACAATCTTAGCCTTCATAGTATGCCACCAAGCAGCTAAATTATTTTACCTGATTCTGTTCGCAAACGCCTTCTTTGCTTATAAACATATCCTTTAGCTTTAATCAGATGTAAAAATATCGCAAGCATGGAACCAATAGAATCCATGGACCATATTATGGTAATGGCTAGTATTTTACTGTTAGTATGGTTCCTGGTTTTACCCTGGCCAGGTATTACAGGTCCACAATAGAATGGAGGTAAGCTATGTTTAAGAAATTGCGATGTTATTTCTCAGGACATACCTTGATACCGTCCTATGAAAGCAACACCCATATAGTAAGTTATTGGTATTGTAAAAGGTGTGGGAAAAAGAAGGAATGATATTAACAATCAGGGGGATAGTTCTTTTGATATACCGATCGAACTATTCCCCTAATATTTTCCTCCATGATAGTATCATTAATGACAATTCTAGTTTAGAATATAAACATGATTTATTAATCTGCTCACTGGTAGACCCTTGTTGGGGAACAAAGTTAGTTCCAAATCAACAGGGGTTTCGTTTTTAAATAAATTATTTATAAAGAGGTGCGAAATGATGAAAAGCCTCATTCAGATATGTGGTGATCCAACTGTGGATTGGTTTAGGATTCATAACGAAGATATCATAGTAAGGGGCGGAGTATATTACTGGAAAAAGCAAAAGGAAGATTCCAAGGTTAGATTGAGTTCAAAGCCGGGAGGATCGGCTATGGTTCTACAGCTATTAAATGAAATGATCTCTGTAGAAACAGCGCAGGTTGAAGGAGCAATTCTCGATGAGGAATTGCTAAATCGACCTAAAGATAAGCGGATAACGACTTCCTGGACCGTATGGAGGGAATACCCCAACCCTGGATTGAATCACAATTCATTCCGTTTAGAAAAATGGCACGAGTTTGAGCCGGGTTACTGGGACTACCCGGCTGCTAAACTTAACGGATACCCTGATTTACTGGTGATTCAGGACAGTGGACTCGGTTTTCGGACTTGTAAAGAGGGCTGGCCAGAGGTGTTATCAGGTAGTGTTTCCAGAGAAAACATACCGCACGATATTATACTTAAACTAGGTCAATATAATGATGGCAAGGATAATCCTCTTCTTAATAGGATCATAGAATTAGGCTTAGCTAATAGAACTACAATAGTAACTACTTTAAGCGACTTGCGCTCCTGCCCGGTAAAGATTGGTATATCATTATCATGGGAGAGGATGATGGAGGAAGTTGTTGCGGCGGTTTTAAGTGCTAATTGTCCATTTCTAGATCACTTCGGAAAATCTATTATGTTTAAACAAGTAATTGTTACCCTTGGGGCCAGTGGCGCTGTAATCGTTGGAAAGGACAACAGCACCATAATATTTGACCGCAGTGGTCAGGAAGGTGACTTTGCCAGTTTATTCCCGGGCCAAATGATGGGCTACCATGCTTGTTTATTAGGGGCTCTTGCGACTGCTTGGGCTGAACAACCAGAACTAATTAATTGGATCGAAGCTACCTGTATAGGGGTAAAATTGGCTCGTAAACTTCACATAGAAGGGTATGAAGTGGTAGAGCAAGATGATTATAAACATCTTCAGTTTCCTAATAAAGCTATAGCGAAATCGTATCGGGAGTTTAGCTCAATAGAAAATAATACGGAAAATATTATATACAAACAAATTGCTGACCTGGGATGCTTTAGTTCGGAAAATGATACGTTGATCAATAGAAAGGATCGGGATCATTGGACAATTCTAGAAGAAAATTTGTTGAAAAATCAGATAAACGATTTTGGTTTGCAGAATCCGCAGAGAGCAGTAAACGAATGTGCTCGTAATACAGTCACTGAAGGACCACTGACAGCCTTGCCAGATGTTCCGGTTGAAATGATTGGTGCCTGGTCCAGTGCGGATCGACAGGAAATTGAAGGGGTTCGCAGCGTAAACAATGCCATGAAGGACTACCTGCAGCTTAAGAATCCCGAGACCCCTCTCTGTGTTGCGGTATTTGGTCCTCCTGGATCGGGGAAATCATTTGTGGTCAAGGAAATTGCCAAAGGACTTGGTATTGGCGAAGATGCCCAACTGACCTTTAACCTATCTCAATTCGAATCGGCTGATGAATTGCAAACCGCTTTTCATCAGATTCGCGACCTGAATCTTCAAGGTAGAATGCCCTTGGTGTTTTGGGATGAATTTGATAACCCCTGTGAAAGTCGCCCATTAGGATGGTTACGCTATTTTCTGGCTCCAATGCAGGATGGTGAATTTACTGATAAGGGAACATCTCATCCGCTTGGAGGTGGTATTTATGTCTTTGCTGGTGCGACCAGACATTCTTTTGAAGAGTTTCAAACTGGCAACAATCTTGAGGATCGAACGGCTAAAAAGCCCGATTTTATAAGTAGACTGCGTGCTTATATAAACATTAGAGGAATTAACGGCAATCCCAATACAGTTGAAGATAGACTCTACATGATCCGCAGGGCCTTTATTCTTAGACAATACCTTGAAACCAATGTGCCACAAATTAGGACGAATGATCAATTTGAAGTGGAAGCGGGTGTACTGGACGCATTTTTGCGAGTGACAAAGTATTATCATGGCGCACGTTCTATGGAGAACCTGATTAAAATGAGTAGTCTAGCTGATAAACGCAAATTTGAATTATCAAGTCTACCCCCAGATAATATTATTGAGATGCACGTAAATGTGAAAGAATTTAATGCTTTAACATATATGGGAGATCGGGAAATGCTTAGAATTGGAATTGCAGGGCATACCAATCTAGATCCCAAACAAATAGACACATTAGAGCAAGCAGTAGATGAAGTAATTAAATTTATTGAACAACAGTTCCCGAAACATTATCTTACGGTTTTTTCACCGCTGGCAGCAGGGGCCGATCGTCTGGTTGCTCGTCAACTATTAAAAAGGGAAGCTTCACGGTTGATTGCGGTATTGCCGGTTCCTCAAAACGAATATATAAATGAATTTGGTCCATCTGATGACTATAGCATTGACAGTCTAGGAGCTGAACTGCGACAAGAATTAAAATTCTGGTTGTCATATAGAGCTCAAGAAATAATTGAAATGCCTCCCTCACCAACGCGAAAGTCAGCTTATCTCAAAGCTGGTTATTTTATAGCCGAGCACAGTGACATCTTAATCGTGATCTGGGATGGTAATGATCATCAGGATAGCTCGGTTACAGCCCAAATTGTAGATAGGGCTGTAAAAATCAATAAGCCAATTTGCCATATAGTCGCAAATAACTATAAAGCAGATTCATTGAAAATTAACATTGAAGAGATATGTGGAGAAATAAGGTATAAGAATTTTCACTGCCAGTCTCCGGGAGAACGTACTGAATTAGCCTGATAGGATAGTGGGAGAGAACTTTTTTGCTCGGATATGGGCATAATTAAACTAGGTTATAAGTCGGTAATAGAAAGGGGAAACAAGTTTGGAAAAGGTAGTGGTTAGGCAGCTAGTAAGGGACACTAAGCGATATGCTAATAATGATGTAGAACTTAGCGGATGGATTAGAACCAACCGCGACCAAAAATCCTTTGGTTTTATAGCATTAAATGATGGTACGCATTTTAACACGATACAAATCGTATATGAAAAGGAGTCACTGCAAAATTTTGAGGAAGTAGCCAGATTCAGAGTGGGTTCTGCAATAAGAATCAGAGGGAAAGTCATTGAAACACCGCAGGGTAAACAGCCCTTTGAAATAAAAAGTGCGGAAGTCATAATGGAAGGCGATTCTCCCGAAGATTATCCCATTCAACCTAAGCGGCACACTAGAGAGTTTCTGAGAGAGGTAGGCCATTTACGTCCTCGAACCAACTTATTTGCAGCAATTTTTAGGGTTCGTTCGCTGCTTGCCTGGGCTATTCATCAGTTCTTTCAAGAAAAAGGTTTTGTATATGTGCACACACCCATAATAACAGCCAGTGACGCCGAAGGTGCAGGGGAAATGTTCAGGGTAACCACGTTTGATCCTCAGAGACCGCCCGTTATCGAGACAGGCGATGTGAATTTTGCAGAGGACTTTTTTGGAAGAAGAACCAACCTGACGGTGAGTGGTCAATTAGAAGCGGAAGCTTTTGCGCTGGCATTTAGAGACGTTTATACGTTTGGACCAACATTCAGAGCTGAAAATTCGAATACAGCCCGGCATGCAGCAGAGTTCTGGATGATTGAACCTGAAATCGCATTTGCCGATTTACAGGATGATATGAAACTGGCAGAAGACATGGTGAAATACGTTATTGCATATATCCTGGAAAATGCCCAAGAAGAAATGGAATTCTTCAATGGATTCGTGGATAAAGGTCTGAGGGAAAGACTGAAAAACGTAGTAGAGTCAGAGTTTATGCATTTAAGCTATACAAAAGCGGTAGAAATTCTTATTGAATCTGAACAGCAGTTTGATTATCCAGTGGCATGGGGCAATGACCTGCAAACTGAGCATGAAAGATATCTAACCGAAAAAGTATTTGCCAAACCAGTTTTTGTAACTGACTATCCCAAAGGGATAAAAGCATTTTACATGCGGCAGAATGGTGATGGCAAAACGGTTGCAGCTATGGATTTATTGGTGCCAGGAGTTGGAGAACTAATAGGCGGAAGTCAAAGAGAAGAGAGATTAGACATATTAGAGCAAAGAATGGAAGAACTAGGAATGGATAAAAAAGAGCTGTGGTGGTATTTGGAACTAAGAAAATATGGCGGTGTCAAGCATGCTGGATTTGGACTGGGTTTTGAAAGGCTCGTAATGTACGTTACCGGGGTAACCAACATTAGAGATGTTGTACC
This sequence comes from uncultured Syntrophomonas sp., assembly GCA_964457945.1. Classification (GTDB taxonomy): domain Bacteria; phylum Bacillota; class Syntrophomonadia; order Syntrophomonadales; family Syntrophomonadaceae; genus PHAA01. The sequence continues at coordinate 168,575 of CAYWFX010000001.1, read as the reverse complement.
TTTTCCAAGAACCGTAAAATCCTGTGAGTTTTAGCTGATTTTTAAAGGGTCTATTACAAAATTATTATCGGATATGAATTAATGCCTTGGCAGGCTTATTTTCCCACAAGAGTCTTGAGGGGACGGTTTGTTTACTACATAAACATTTGTTTATGTAGTAATTATGACACGATATGCAATCGAAATATTCATGAATATGTGCAAATCTTCAATGTAACGATATATAATATGCATTTGTTTCTGCATATGGTTCCATTTAATGGCATTAAAGAGGTATTAAAACTTATGAGCCATTTTAATATAACTATTTGTAGTAGAAAAAGCTTCACCCCTTCCTTTGTCGAATTATTAGGTAACGAAACCCAAAACCAACAATAAAGAATGGGTGAAGCCATCCTGTACTTATCAAACTGTTCCCACGTTTATAATAAGTATTCGAATATAGATTTGCCTTTTTTGTGTTATTAACATAGCGTCCCAATGAGCGCTGTTCTTAATTATTATTCTACATAATTCTGGCGGATGGATTATACCATTCCAGAGATTGAGAGGCATGATTATTCCTGCTAATTATTTTAGGGCATTTGCCAGAGCCGTCACATAAAGATTAAAAGCTTGGTTATTATTAGCCAATTGATTTCTCATGGAAGTTGTTAGTTCCAACTGGACTCCTTTGTGAATACTGTTACTGTTGCATATATTAGTCCGAGCTGTTCCACCTAAACCGGATGGGGCAGACAATACTTTAAAACCAGCTGCTTGCAGAGATGATTTAATCTTTTTACCAAGGGATGTGTCGAGACCGCCCAGGTAGGTAACCTGACTTGTTCCGACGCAACCATGGATTGCTAGAGTTTTAGTGGATTTAGCTACCAGGCTACGTGCTGTAGGTTCATTAAAATTGGTTGAAGTAATGTGCAGCGATGAACTATTTGATTTAAGACCTTCAAAGCTGTAGAAATCATACCCGCCCTGAGCTGCAACCGCAGAGGCTATTTCTGTAGTTTCGCGCTCTATGGTCCCACCGTGAATGGCGATGACTGCTGTGGATGAAGCAGTGTCGAGGGTGACAATCTTATAATCTACATTATTGGTTTTATGGGATTTCAGAGCATTGTAATTTGCATATGTATCTGCGGATGCCGTGCCAGCCAATGTGGTGATACTCAACAGACTAATGAAAAATGTCATGAATACTACTAATATCATTTTTTTCAAAATTGAGCGCTCCCTTCCAACATTTGATTTTATTGCAGAATTGTGATGAAAGCAGGTAAAAACCAATAACCCTGGAATACTCAACATGCCTGAACCGTATTTTATATTTACCTCCAAGAAATACTATTTCGCCTCCTTGTCACAGATAATTCGACTCAGATCGCCCACTACCTTTTGGTAAATATGGGCATAAGCATCATAACTGGTTGTGAAATGGAGTTAATGGTCGGAGTATCCGATGTTTGTAGCTATAGGTAAATAGTCCTTGGTAATTTATGGGCAATTATCGACAATGCGTTAAATTAGTTGTTAATAAATAAGAAAAATTATTTGATTCAACAACAATATGTCAGAAGATTTGCCATTTGTTTAGCTAAATGAAAGGAATTTGATAAGGCAGGTTAAAATTGATTCATACTCGGTTAGAGGTTTAAATTACTACTCGAAAAGATCTGTAGAAAAAGATACTTTCTATCAATTATCAGCATCATCAAGTGGGGCAGGTAATAAAGAAAGCGCTACAAAATACGGCTTGTAGCGCTTTCTCTATTACTATATGGATTTAGACAATGACCTAACCGCAACCTTCCAGGTTTCATTTATAAGCAGTAAAAAAAATGCGGTGGAATGGAAATAGTATTTTACCATCCCTATAGGTTGTATAATTATGTCGAATTTCTGCTAAAATATCGTTTTTAAATTCCATTATTTTTATTTCATCATGCAGGCATTCCAAATAAGGTCTTAATCCTGTACTGGTGAACCACTGTAAAATATCATCATATCCATTCATAATATGAAAATATCTAGTTTCCCATAAATCAATATCTTGGGTTATACCAGAAAGAACATCATAATAAAATTCCGGTGAGTATAATTGGTACGATGTAGACAAATGCCTAAAATATTCGGACCATTTAGGCCTACTTGTTTGATCCATAATGATTTTATGGATCGGCATTTCTTTCACATATGGTATTTGTACCGCTAGGACTCCATTTTGATTTAGCATTTCGAACAGTTTAGCTACTAAAACATCATTTTGCGCTATCCATTGAAAGACCGCGTTGGAGAAAATAATATCGAATTTACCCAGATGCGATAAATCTCCCCCTGCGTCGCACAGTACCCAATTTATAGAGCTATTAATCATTTTTGCTTTTTCCAGCATGGCCTGCGAGTTATCAATACCTGTAATGTTAGCATTTTTCCATCTTTCATATAGAATATTGGTGCTATTGCCGGGGCCGCAGCCAACATCCATTATGCTTTGTGGATTGCTGTGATTAATACGCCTAACCAAGTCAGCCGCTGGTCTGCTTCTTTCCTTTTCAAACACTAAATATTCATTGGGATTCCAATCAGCCATAATATTCGTCTCCTCTCATTTAATGTTTTTAGCCTATCATTATTTGTTATATAATTGAAATGCATATAAAACATTATAACCATGTTGGGAGGTTATGTTATGGATGGTGTTTTAGAACTATATAGAATATTTTATACGGTTGCAAACTTCAACAATATCTCTATTGCTGCCCAAAATCTTCATATCACTCAACCTGCTGTATCCAGATCAATAAAGAGGTTAGAAGATCATATAGGTATCAGGTTGTTTTCAAGAAGCTCAAGGGGAGTAAAACTGACATATGAAGGAAAGCTTTTTTATGAATATGTTGAGAAAGCCATGTTCGAAATTGCAAAAGGAGAGGAGCTTATGAAAAAGCTCTTACAATGTGAAAAGGGTAAAATCACCCTCAGTGTAAGTGCTACTCTTTTCAAACACTTTCTAATACCAAAGCTAGAAAGCTTTATTAAAAAATATCCCGATATCGAAGTTAATATTGCCAGTAAAACCACATTTGAAAGTCTTGAACTCTTAGATGATGAAAAAATAGACCTCTGTATAGTTAGCCGCCCTTTTGACTGTTCAAAATATATTTTTATAGAGCTTGCTGAAATAGAGGATATTTTTGTCGCGAGCCAAAACTACATAAATACTTTAGGCGATGCAGATATCTTATCATCTGGAACATTTATGTTCCTGGAAGATGGCAATATTACTAGAGAATACGTGGGAAAAAATCTTAAAGAACAGGGATTAACGATTTTTCCGGAAATAGTTTTTGGCAACATGGAGTTTTTAATAGAATTTGCTAAAATCGGTATGGGAATTGCGGCTGTAATTAAAGATTTTGTTAAAAAAGAGCTGATCGAAGGAACTCTTATTGAATTATCCACACTCCCAGTTATCCCCAAAAGAAATATTGGTATTGCATACAAGAAAAGTATGCAATTGTCCATTGCTGCGTCAACATTTTTAGACACAATGCTTATTTAAGGGAGTGTTGTTGTTAAATAATGTTCGAAAAAAAACCGGCTTTTTGGTTGGTGCCGACTTTACATTTTTTCAAATCGAGTCGCTTTAGATAATTAAGTTATGTATTATCCATGAAATTCAGAGTGGATCTAGTAAATTACCTGGGCGGTAGTTGATACGACCCTTCCTGTATGGCTTTATATCCGGATAAGCCGAGAAGCCCTTAAGTTTTATTGCAGGGGAATAATAGGTAAAGTATGATATTATAAGATGAGGAAAACAATCAAGTAGGTGTTTTAATTCATGAAACGAATCACAATGATTATATTTTTATTGACAACAATATTTTTCGCGATTTATGTTAATGATAATGTTGGAGTTAGCAAATACTCTGATTCATCAGCAATATCAGATATGAAGACCGCTGCTGATAGTACACAGCTTAAACCTGTAGCACTAACCAATTATCCTCCTGAGGCCCCAGCTCCTAATATTCCACTATTACAGTGGACAATCCCCCCTGGAAGCGTATATTACGAAATTGAGTTTTTAAGTGCACCACCAGAAAATCCCAATGAGACCACTCCTTCTATCTATCAGTTCTTCGCTTCCAGAGAAGTATTTGTCAATGGTTATAGCATCGATTTATCTAGCTATCCTGACAACCACTTATTTTGGCGGGTACGCGGAATTGATTTTAGCGGAAATCCTATTGGTGTCTTTTCCGATGCAGTACCACTATATATTGATCACACCATGCCTCAGATATTAAAACCCATATCCAATACAGGATATAAGGCAGTCAATATGCCTATGCCACTCTACCCAGTATATTCTTGGATCCCGGTTTATGGTGCCGTAAACTATGAAGTAGAATTAACTACAGTTCCTCCAGAAAACCCCAATGGAATCTCGCCTTCTCAGTATCAACTCCGGACACAAACTGTTTATGGAAGTTTTGATTGTTATGATGAAGAAGCATTAAGTACTCCTGGAACCTATTACTGGCGAGTGAGAGGACTTGATGAATCCGGTAGCCCCATTGGTGTCTACTCTGATGCAGAGGAATTTACTGTTTCTCCTACAGCCGGAAGTTACGCTGCTACCTTTGGTGACAGCATAACTCATGGAGGAGGAGCTATTTCCTATTCACCGGCTAATGTAGAATACAGCTTTCAAACCTATCTAGCTTTTCCGAATATTAATTTGGGGAAAAGCGGTGATACATCGGAAACAATGCTAAATCGTTTTGATGAAGATGTACTTGCTTACCAACCCAGATATCTGATTATCATGGGTGGATCAAACAGTCTGCGAGGTGGTGTGCCGGCTGATCAGGTTACTACAGAACTCGCTGCCATCCGTGATAAATGTCTAATCTATGGAATTAGACCTATTTTTCTCACACTTCCCCCCATTATCCCGGAGGCTATTAAAAAAGCTTTCAATGAAGACACAGCCTCCAATTGGCAAGAAGATTTTGCAGCCGTAAATTCCTTTATCCGGGAACAGCAGTACTATATTGATATTGAACCTGATTTCATTGATGCCAATCACAACTTAGCTCCCCACTGGGCTGTTGACGGCCTGCATCTCGATATTGAAGGTAAAAAACTAATGGCGCAAATCATTAATGCTAACTGGTCAAGAGTAACCCAATAATTAATCCACCAGTCTCACGTTTACCTTTTTCCCCTTAATGGTTGGTCATATCCTGCAATGCTTCTAGGACAAGGCTTCCTTTATTCTCTAGGATATCTACACAAGAAGAATAATCCTGCAATCAATAATCCCCAATATCACTAATTATATACGCGCTCAAGCATAGCCGAGCAAATAGCATTGGTATGGGTTGAATCGAAGGTCGGTGAGGGCAGCACTTTCCATTTCACTCTGCCGATACGGGAATACCTCAAGAGTACGTGGGTTAATCGTCAAATATGGGAAGAAAGTGAAGAAAGATTAGTTTAATTTCAACTTGCCGTCATAGTTGACAGTTATCGAAGCCTGCGGGGATGGGGTGCTGAATGCCTGGCATTCGGTGAATTTCCCGTTAATGGTGCCTTTCAATACAGTAGCGACTAACCCTGTACTGCTTAACTGACCAATATAGATATTATCATCTTTATCGCTGCCAATCAGAACAAAATGCCCAACTTTGGGAGAAACCATCTTTATATTCCCGTTAGTGCTTCGGGCATAGACTGATTTATCAGATTTGTTATCATATAGCAGCATGTCCACACTCTGCAGACAAGCAATTCTTGCGACTGTAGAACTAGTTAACACCTTGGTCAGATTATTATTAGCATCGGTGCGATAGATAGAACTGGAAGTTTTCGCAGTGACCAGCATATAGGTCACGTTGACCAGGGGAGAAAAAGCCACACTGTCAATTTTGGCTCCTGCAGACAGTCCACTAATCTTGGGCTCTTGGGGGAAGCTGTTTGTATCCAGGTTGATAGCTTTCAGGGTCACATTAGTACTCTTAGAAGTGCTATTACTGATTCCAATTAAGACCAGGTGAGAATTCGGCACCCAGGAAAGATAGCTAACACTTTCCTCAGTCTGCAGGGGGACCTTTTTCACTTCTTTATTATCTGCCGTTAAAATGAGGATACTATCGGTTTGTAGTTTGGCATAATACTTTTGGTCCGTAGAAACTTTTTGTGGATCAACGGTTTGTTTATTTCCCTCGAGAATAATATGCTGCGAAAAATTAGCAGCCGGTACCAGTACTACTCTATCAAAATACAAATATATCCCAGCTTGAAATAATAATGCCACCAGCAGCAATCTAAAATATTTTCTCACCTTGGTTCCTCCTTAAATAACTAGGATGGTAGTAGGAATAGAACGCTCACCTAACAAATCACACGGACGGTTGATCACCTTACCCTGGAAGTACATAGTAGTGCTGGAGCCCCCGTCGAGATTGGCAGCGGTTACCGCACCGTTGTCATAAAGAATATTTTGAACATCAACTATTGTAGCTCCGATCGAGTGCTGAGGCTGACGGCCATCAATCACCAGCAGAAGTATATGCCCGTCTGCCTTCTGTCCAATAGCGGTGCGAGGAGCAATACCCCATCCTCCGTCACCACTGGTGATTTGTTTCTTGCCGTTCATAATCAAAGTCGGATAGAATGAAATCCCTTCAGTAATTTGCATAGCTTTGATCTGTTTACTGGTGTACTTGCCAGTTACTAATGCACCCTGCTTGTTAAAGCCGATCAATGGAACCGGGGCGGTAAAATCACCGCCATTTATGAAAATACCGTTATGAATGACTACCCCAAACGGTTCGCGGCCATTGCCGGTGCCGTTGGGATCCATGAAACCTCCTGCATTTACAGCAGCAATGGCACCATTCTGCCTGGCTATCTCGCTGGTCGTTTGTCCCTTTTGTCCTAGAGTTGCCGCCACCCCTATTTTCAACCGTGTAGGATCGGCGATTTCCAGCAGGTAGCCCTGAAATCTGGCGCTGCTGATGTCAGTCAGTTTGATGTCACCGCTGTGACTGTTTTGGAACTGGGATATTAATTCGTTACTCAAGTCGCCATTAGTCCCTTGCGAGTCAGCCAATATTTTATTTACCTTCTCATCGCTCATAAAATAGCGCAGCCAATGCGAATGCATGGATGTGCCTACTGCACCAACCACAGTGTTGCGTATATTGGTGAAGGGGCCATAAAGTACTACAAATGGGGATGTCAGCGCAAATAAAAGGGTGCTTATTAAAACAAAACGTATGCATAATACCAATATTTTTTTCAAACTTATCCTCCTGACGGCTTAGGATACCATTGATTCGACATATATCCACAGCTTATTCTAATATAATAGTGGACTACAAATAAAGCAGAAAATTGTCATCCCAGTAATTTAGCACTGAAATAGCAGTTCAAGAAAGAATAAATGATATAATTGAAAGGAGATATTCTGCAGTTTTTTAGGCAGATCAACAAAGTAGGAGAGAGGGAAAGACATGAAAATAAATCCTGGCAAAATTATGCTTTTAGCATCAATTGTGCTTCTAGTTGGCTTGCAGGGATGTACCCTGAAATCCGCACCAGAAACAAAGTCACTAGAAAAATCCAATGCGGTGCAGAATGTGGAAACCCCTCAACCGTTACCAATTGCTCCGACTGTAGATCCCGTTAAGGCAGCAGAGTCAGACCGATACTTTGATCAGGGCTTAAAGCTCTATGAACAATACCAGTACCAGAAAGCCGTAACTAGCTTTGATAAAGCTAGCGCCGCCAATCCCGCCAATTATAAAGTATATACATCCAAGGGAATTGCGCTCTGTTTTGAAGGGAATTATCAGGCGGGCATGGAAATGATACAAAAGACCCTGGATATCAAACCCGATTATGTACCAGCTTTTTATGATATGGCTATGGCTTACAAGCTGCAAAAAAATTATGATAAATCACTTTTTTGGTTTGAAAAAACCATCCAGGGTGATCCCCAGAATACCTGGAGCTATTATGGTATTGCCACAATCTATGCTGACCGGGGCAATACCAAAGATTCTCTAATATATTTAAAGAAAGCCATTGAACTTGATCCAGGCGTAAAATCAGTAGCCTCAAGGCAGTCTCATTTTGATCAGATGCGCAATATGCCAGAATTTCAAACCCTAGTGCGTTAGGGGCTGTCCCTTAAAGCTCTCACACTTATTTAATGACAGCTATAAAACGGTTCAGGGGGTCGTCTTTATATACTCCCAATCTGGGCATTAAAAGCAAATTATCGGTGGAGGAACCTTTACGTTGTTCCATGGTGACTGCAGTCACATATCCCGCTGCCTTCACCTGCTTTACTATCTGGGCATTATATTTTCCAGTTGGATAACAAAATGTAGTAATACTTTTACCCAGTTGGGCTTCTATATCCTGTTTTCCCCCAGTTATTTCTGCATCGGATTGTGCAGCGTTTAATGTCGGCAGGAGGGGATGGGTTCTAGTGTGTCCGCCGACTTCGATGCCGTTGGAGGCCAGGAATCTGATTTGCTCCCAACTCAAATAATCTGGATTTCCTACCAGTTTACTAATAACGAAAATAGTGGCTTGTTGGTCAAATTCTTTCAGGACTGGCCAGGCATGGGAATAGAAGGTAAGATATCCGTCATCAAAAGTTAATACCACTTTTTTGCTGGTATCGTAATGACCTGTCAATAATTCAACTGCCTGGGATAGGGTAATGGTTTGGTAGCCATTATCATGCAGATATTTCATTTGGGCATAGAAATCCTTGTCCGATACCCACATGCAATCAGGACCTTCACTTATTTCATGGTACATAAGAATGGGAATAGATACCGGTTTATCAGGCGTAACCGGTATTTTTATAAATTCTTTTTCAGGCTGCCCGGGCTCCGGGCTAATGTTTTTTGTTAAAGTTGTTTCGGGCGGCTTTTCTACGATCTTCTGTTCCTGGCTGTAGTTTTGATATCCTAATATGAGTTGGGGCGTAAAAAGAGCCAGGATAAAAATGATTAAAACAAGATTTTTGTGAGATTTCATTTATTACTTCCTCCCCAAGTACCTATCGCTATATATTTGCAGAATTCTACAATTACAAGCATTATTCCTTCTATTATGAATTGTGTTAATCCACCTGTTTTACGTTTACCTTTTTCCCCTTGATGGGCATATCCTGCAATGCTTCCAGGACAAGGCTTCCTTTATTAGCCATGATATCTACATAAGAAAAATAGTCCTGCACATCAATAATCCCAATATCACAAGCACTTATGCACTCTATGTTCGTAAGTGCGCCGAGAATATCGCCGGGTCTCATATTCTTTTTCTTGCCTGCATTAATCCGTATTTTTGTGATTTCCGTATTTAATTCGCCACGGCGGTCACGCTTGGGGTTTGGCTTGGCCACCAGGTTGTCTTCGTAAAGAGCTTTCCCTTGGGTTAGTTCTTCATGAGAGGGGAGTACTTTCTCTGCGATTTGATAGCCCACATACTCCTCAATTTCCTGCAACATTTTGAATTCACCAGCGGAGACGAAACTGATGGCTGTGCCTTCATTATCTACCCGGGCGGTTCGTCCGATCCGATGAACATATTTTTCTTTCTCAAAAGGCATGTCATAATTGATGACCAGACTAAGAGTTTCAATATCGATTCCTCTGGCTGCGATGTCGGTAGAGATTAAAAGGGGAAATTCCCTGTTTTTAAAGCTTTGCATGGTTGTTAAACGATCCCTTTGTTCCATACCGCCATGCAAGCCTCGGCAGCGATGCCCTTGTGCCTTCATCCGATGAGCCAAATGCTCCACCTTTTCTCGGGTATGGCAGAAGACAATACTAAGCTCTGGTCTCTGGGCATAAAGGATTCGATTCAACAAATCATACTTTTCATTCTCTTCGACAGCATAGTAAAATTGTTTAATCCTATCGGTGGTTGGATTTTGCGAAGCAACATCAATCTTCTTGGGGTTACGCATGTATTGATTACATATTTTTTCTATAGCATCAGGCATGGTTGCTGAGAATAGCATGGTTATCCGATTAGGGGGGATTTCCCTTATAATGGCCTCTACCTGATCAATGAAACCCATATTCAGCATTTCATCTGCCTCATCAAGCACCAAGTACTTGATCTCATCGAAGCTCACATTTTCTCGCTGTAGGTGGTCCAGTATTCTTCCTGGGGTGGCAACAATGACATGGACCCTCTGGCTGAGCTGGTTTTTTTGGATATAAATCGGCTGTTGACCGTAAATGGCTGCAACCCGGATGCGATTAAACCGGCCAATATTGGTAATGTCTTCTTGGATTTGTACAGCCAGTTCTCTCGTGGGGGCAAGCACTAATACCTGGGGTTTCCTTTGTTCTAAAACGATTCTTTCACAAATCGGTATCGCAAAAGCTGCTGTCTTGCCGCTGCCAGTTTGTGCTTTCACGATGAGATCTCTGCCTTGAATTGCGTAGGGGAGGACCTGCTCCTGCACATCGGTAGGGGTTTTATAGCCTAATTTATCTAGTGCTTCTAATATTTCTTGGGAAAGTCCATATTCATTAAAATTTGTCTTATCCATTACAAAATAACTCCTAATATAACAATGATTATTTATTCAGCTTAGAGAACTTTTTAGAATACTATTCATTGTATCATTCTGAAACAATCTTTGTTCCTGGGACGAAGAGGCGCAATAATGGTAACCATAGCTTTTGGTAGACCTTTATATTATCACACATTTATTATGCATCAATGATCTTATCTAATTAAGTATAAATTATTCAAAATATCATTGACCCATAAATGGTAGCCTGTTACAATTAACTAACGAACGGTAGTTAGCTTTTAAGTTGTAGAAGGAGTAAATATATAATGATCATTACAACGAAAGAAAAAATCAAACAGGTGGCCCTTTCTATCTTTGCGCAAAGGGGTTACGAAGGCGCTACTATGAATGAAATAGCCGAAGGAGTAGGGATTAACAAAGCTTCTATTTATAACCACTTCAAGGGAAAGGAGGATCTATATTTAGCCGTTTACGAAGACGTGGCCCGTGCCTATGACAAGCAAATTAAGCGTATGTTAAAAGATTCAGAGAATATGGAAATACACGACAAACTGCAATATATGTTTAAGGAATACATTCTTTTTTATTACCATAATTTGCAGAATTCCTTGTTTTGGACCCAGACCCTGATTCTTACTCCACCAGAGATACGCAAAAAATTATATGCAGATATTTTGAAACGTGAAGAGCCATTTCAAAAAAAGATGTTAGAAATACTTGAAGAAGGAATGCGGCAAGGAATAATCCGCCGGGATATTCCTGCAAAGGTACTCTTGTCGTATCGAGCCATGCGGGATGGCCTGCTGCTTTGGATGCGGATAGTCCCAGAATTAACAGGGGAATGGATTCAGGTATTTTGGAAGGATTTCTGGCTGGGTATAAAAGAGAGAAATGACTATGGTGATGGGCGTGAGGAAGCTCAAGATGGGTTGAATCTCAAATGGAATGTAGATCCGCAGCCTTTAGCTAAAGGAGCGGGAAGCGAGTACACTACCCTATGTTTGATCTGCAAACAGGAATTTGCTATTCCATTTACTGATTATCGTTACAAAGATATTAAGTACAACCGTGGTGTTCATCACGTCTGCGATGATTGTGGAAAGATGGTACAAGAAGAATGCCAAAAAGCAACCGGACTTTCTGCGGGGTTGGTCGATGTTTGGGAAAAAATCATGTCCCAAAAAAAATAGTATAACACCAGACGATTATTAGTGGGGACGAAAGGAGGGGACCTTTTATGAAAAGTGCTAAGGAGTTTAAGGTCATCGAGTGCAGCGGTACACCTTATGAGATCGGCTTGCAGTGGGGGGAAGGCTGTAAAGAAAGCATTTTGAAGGTTTCGGAGAATGCTTTTAACGGAATGAGTCTTATGTATCAAGCCACCAGGGAAGAAGTCATTGCCAGGGCTATGACGTTTCTTCCTTTAGTTCAAGAGTTTGATCCCTATCTGGTTGAAATAATGCGCGGGCAGGCTGACGCTGCAGGACTCAGCTTTGAAGAAATACTTACTCAGAAGTGCATGAATGAATTGACTTTTTACTACAACGGCAAAATTATGGGTTTATGCACCTCTTTCGCGGCAACAGGAAAGGCAACGGAAGACGGAAAAACAATCCTGGGCCAGAATATAGATTGGCTGGTTGGAGCCCCGATGGATTTATTGAAAATCAATCACTCTAATGGCCTCGTGCAATTCATTTTAAGTTTTGCAAATTCCACTGAATTTACTTTTTCCTCAGCCGGGTTTGGCATGTGTGCCAATGCCACCATAGGGCAAGATTACTCGTCTAATATTCCTTTAGCCTGTTACCTTCCCAGGGTGATGCGGCAGAAGAGTATCCACGATGCTTTGGATCTCCTAAAACAGGTTGCCCGCGGTCTGGGTTACTATCATCTGGCTGATGCAAACGGGCAAATGTGTGGTATTGAAAGCATTCATAATGATTTTGAAATCATTAATCCGGAAAAAGATATGTTGCTGCACTCCAATCATTACATTACTGGACGTTTCAAAACGGGTGATACAGCTTCTGTATTTCAACCTGACAGCTACCCGCGTTTAGATAAAATGCGCAGCTTCATGAACCAGCATTATGGCCATTTAAATCCTGAAATAGTCATGGAAATCCTGGCTGACCACGACCATTATCCCTATTCCATATGCCGCCATATTGATCCTGCTTCCCCAATATCATCGACAACACTGGCATCGTTTATCATGGTTCCCGCTGAAGGGGCTATATATATTGCCTGCGGCAATCCGTGCGAGTATGGCTTTGTTCGGTATGAGTTTTAAGGGCTTGTCTCTCTTATCATTCTTATGTAGGGGCTAGTAAAGAGGTGATAAATTTGTACACTACCATATGTCTGATCTGCAAAAAAGAATTCGCCATTCCTTTCACTGATTTTCGCTACAAGGATATAAAGTACAATCGCGGCAAGCATCATGTATGCGACAAATGCGGTAAGATGGTCCAGGAAGAATGCCAGAAAATTACGGGACTTAACCCGGACCTGATTGATTTTTACGATAAGATCCTGCGTTCTAGAAGCTTTTAATCGAGTTGAGGCTAATAGATAGTATTTAACTTTGGCTTTATTAACATTAGGAAGATATTAATAGAGGAAAAGAGGTTGGAAAAAAAATGATTAATGAAGTAAACCTAATAGAAAATGGAATTCCCAATACATTACCCGTTAATGGCCATGATCTATACAATTATTTGGTGAAATACGCAGGCTCAAATACGCAGTTACAAGCGATTATTTCATTCGATCAAGACCTGGATGCAGATATCCTAAAAAAAGCGGTTAGATTATCTTTGGATGCAGAGCCGGTGTTGGGCTGTAGATTTATTGAAGATGAGAAGCAGCCTTATTGGCAGCGTTTTGAAAAACCAGACGAAATCCAATGGTTTGAGTTTGTACAAAATGTTAATAAGCAAGAAGCTGTAGAGCAGTTTTTAAAAGGACCTTTCGCTTTTACCGGACAGCAGGTCAATGTTCGATTAATTCGAGCTGAGGGCGGGGATACACTCTGTATAAAGATTTGTCATGCCTGTTCAGATGCAAAAGGTCTGAAGGAATACTTACAGTTGCTGGCCGGGATTTATTCAAGGTTAAAAGAAGATTCCGGTTTTCAACCTGTACCCAATAAGGGCCGCAGAGACCAAAAACATTATTTCGATGCCCTGGGCATTGAAGAACCATTGGCGCTATTTGATCCTCAGGCTCAGTTTGTGCCTTCCACTTGGGCATTTCCCTATCATGGTCGTGAGAATAAGGAAATGCATATAGCCATGCGCCGGATTAGGGATGGGGTTTATGAAAGGATAAAAGCATTTGGTAATACCCATAAGGTTACCATCAATACCATAATTCTAACCGCATTTTTCAAAAGCTTGTTTGAGTTTGTCAAGCCGCCAGTCGGAGAGGAGATGGGTATATGCGTAACCGTTGATTTACGCAAGGCTTTTATAGGCAGCCCGGATCAAGCAATTTGCAATCTATCAGTAGCTATGTATCCGAGGATACACCGGATAGAAGAAGAGCCTTTTTTTGAAACCCTAAAGAGGGTGTCTGGCTCTATCGAGGAATTAAAGGGTCCTAGAGCAGGTTTATTAGATGCAGTGGGACTAGAAGTATGGGACAATATTGATTTTTCACAAGCAGTTGGTCAAATGCAGGCACTCGCACAGTGGCTCGTTGAAACAGGTAAATCCTATCCCTTTTTATCTAATATGGGAGTAATTAATCCTTTGGAGTTTGGACAGATCATTGCCAATGATGCCTATATTGTTAACCCAACCGCTTATGCTCCCGGTTTTATGCTGGGGGTGAATACCTATAATAAAACCTTGACCTTGCAAGTGAGTTATTACGAACCTTCACATAGGACAGAAGAAATTGAAGCGTTTATGGATTTAATGGAGAAGGAATTAAGGTCTCTGTAAGGATATAAATGGGGAGTAGTTTATGTGCTTAAGAGAATCCTGATCACGTTGGGCCTTAAATGAGAAGGGGGTTATCAGAAAATGGAAGCAAGTGTATCTGAAAATGGTATTCCTAATATATTACCGGTTAATGGCCATGATCGATTTGAGTATATTCTGAAGTACGAAATACAAGCAGTCACTACCTTTGATCAACATTTGGATGCCGATATCCTAAAAAAGGCGGTTAGACTATCTTTGGATGCTGAACCGGTGTTAGGCTGCCGATTTATTGAAGATGAGAAGCAACCCTATTGGCAGCGCTTTGAAAGTCCAGACAAAATGCAATGGTTTGAGTTTATACAAAAGGATAATAAAAAAGAGGCCACCCAGCAGTTCTTAAAAAGCCCTTTCACCCACGAAGGGCAACAGGTCAATGTCAGGTTAATCCGAACTGAAGATGACGACACCCTTTGTGTAAAGATAAGTCATGCCTGTTCAGACGCAGCCGGTCTGAAAGAATATTTGGACTTGCTGGCGGGAATCTATTCGAACCTGCAGGAGAACCCTATTTTTAAGCCTAATCCCAATCAGGGCCGCAGAGATCAGAAGCATTATTTTGATGCCCTGGGCGTTAAGGAGCCATTGGCGCTATTTGATCCCCAGGCTCAAGTTTTACCGCCCACCTGGGCCTTTCCCCATCATGGTATTGAGTGCAAGGAAATGCATATAGCCATGCGCCGTTTTAGGGATGAGGCTTTCGATAGGATCACAAACTTTGGCGAAAATCGCAAGGTGACCATCACTAGTGTAATTCTAACCGCGCTCTATAGAAGTATGTTTGAACTGGTCCAACCGCCCATTGGAAAGGAAATGGGGGTTTGCGTAACCGTTGATTTACGCAAGGCCTTTATTGGCAGCCCGGATCAAGCCCTATGCAACCTATCGGTAGGTATTTACCCCAGAATAAGCAGGGTGGAAGAAGAATCATTTACGGAAACCCTGAAGAGAGTATTCAGTTCAATTGAAGTATTAAAGAATGATCGAGCTGGATTATGCGATGCGATTGGGTTAGAAGTATGGGGCGCTATTGATTATTCTCAAACGCTTAGCCAAATGCAGGCAATCATACAGTGGACTGTTGAAACAGATAAAAGCCATCCTCTTTTATCTAACGTGGGGGTTATTAATCCTTTGCAGTTTGGACAGATCGTCGCTACTGACGCATATATAGTCACCCCAATAGTTGTTCCACCTGGTTTTATGCTGGGTGTCAGTACTTACAATAGAACCTTGACCTTGGAAGTGAGTTATTACGAACCTTCACATAGGACAGAAGATGTCGAAGCATTTATGGATTTAATGGAGAAGGAATTAAGCTTTTTGTAAAGATATGAAATGGTAAGGTTATGTGCTTAAGGAAATCCTTATTACGTTGGCCTTAAATGAGAAGGGAGTTTTTAGAAAAATGGAAGCGAGCATATTGGGAGATGTGATTCCCGCCATAATACCGGTAACTGAATTTGATCGAACCCTTTATTTGCTCAAGTACGGATACTACAATATGCAGATCCAGGCGGTCATCACATTCGATCAACACCTGGATACAGATGTTCTAAAAAAAGCGGTTAGATTATCTTTGGATGCTGAACCGGTATTGCAATGCCAGTTTATTGAAAATGATAAACAACCTTATTGGCAACCCTTTGAAAATCCAGACGAAATCCAGTGGTTTGAATTTGTACAAAATGATAGCAAACAAGCGGCAATTGAACAGTTTTTGAAAAGCCCATTTTATTGTGAAGACCAAATGCTGAGTGTCCAATTAATTCGGGTAAATGATAATGATACCCTTTGTGTGAAAATCTCTCATGCCTGTTCTGACGCAACAGGTCTTAAGCAATATTTGCAGTTACTGGCTGAAATATATTCGAGCTTGCTCAAGGACTCCCAATATAAACCTGAGCCGAATACAAAGCGCCGACTGGACCAGAAGAGTTATTTCGAGGCGCTGGGAATTAAGGATCCACTGGCGTTATTGGACCCCCAGGCCCGGCCTCAGACCGCTGCCTGGGCCTTTCCCTATAATGGTGTTGAATCAAAGGAAATGCATATTTCCATGCGACGTTTGGCTGATGAATCCTTCGATAGAATCAGCACATTTGGCAAAACTCATGCGGTAACCATCAATACGATAATTTTAACCGCGTTTTATAGAAGTATGTTTGCAATGATGAACCCACCGGCAGGGGAGGATCGGGAGATCTGTTTAACCATGGATTTGCGGAGGTCTTTTAAAACCGATCCGTCGCAGGATATTTGCAACCTGTCGGTAACGATAACTTCAAAAACCTATCGGGTGGAGGCAGAAGCTTTTGTGGGGACATTAAAAAGGGTGTCCAAGTCTATTAATGAATTAAAGCATGCTCAAGTAGAATTGTCTCATGCCGTGAGCATTGAAGCCCAAGAAGCCATGGAATATTCACAACTGCGTGCTCTTTTTCAAGCAGCCAGGCCCCAATTTTTAGAAACCGGCAAGGTTCCTCCAACCTTAACTAATATGGGGATCATAAGTCCATTACAGTTTGGACCAATCCCTGCCCATGATGCTTATTTTGTTACCCCAGCTATTTATGTACCCGGTTTTTTAATGGGGGTCAGTACCTATAATAGAACCCTGACCCTGTTAACCAGTTATTATGAGCCATCACACAGGACTGAAGATGTTAATGCCTTGATGGATTTCATGATGAAGGAGCTAAACGCGCTTTAAGGATATGCATGGGAAAGCCCTGATTATAACGTTTAGTTTTAAAAGAGAACAGGGGTTTTAAAATAAAAAACGGGTACATCTAACGATCTAAACTGACCGACCGTTCGGTCATAAAATCCAGTCTACGGGCAGACTGGTACACTAACGGCTGCGGATGAACCTATCATTGAAGCCGTTATAGATTTGATGGAGAGGTGAGAGATTTTGTTAGATCACAGTGGAAAAGTTGCTGTCATAACCGGAGCTGCCAGCGGGCTGGGGTTGGGGATAGCTCGGTCCTGCGCCGCCCGGGGGATGAAGCTGGCATTAGCCGATATTAAAGGTTCCGAACTTGACAGAATTGCCGGGGAGATGCAAAAAAAAGGCTTGGACGTATTGGCTCTGACCACCGATGTGGCTGAAGTTGATGATATGGAATGGCTGGCCCACCGTGTTTATCAACGTTTTGGCGAAGTACACTATTTGTTTAATAATGCCGGCGTGCTTGGTAAAACCTCAATGCTTGACGCAATGTTAAACGATTGGGAATGGATTATCGGGGTAAATATGTGGGGAATTATACACGGAGTCAGGGCTTTTGTTCCCCGAATGCTGGACGGCGGAAAGGAGGGTCGCGTTATTAATATCGCTGGGGGAGCAGGATTTTTATCCGGTCCCGGCCTGGGGATATACCGCATGACCAAACATGCTGTGGTGGCTTTGTCGGAATCTTTGCAGCATGAACTCGCAACTATCGGATCAAAAATCAAGGTATCCGTGGTTTCTCCGGCCTTTATCAAAACAAACATAATGGAAGCGGAGAAGAGCCGCCCATTCCGGCTGCTGAACATTGCCAGACCTTCGGTGGACAATCCGGCGGAAGAAGCGATATTGGGTTTCTTCAATCGGCAGGTAAATAACGGGCCGGAGCCGGAAGCAATTGCGGAAGCTATCTGGGCAGGGATTGACAGTCATAAGTTTTATATCTTTGCTCCCTCCCTGTCCGAGGATCTCATAACCCGTAAGGCTATACAACACCGGCTTGACGCTATTATAGGCGAGGAAAACCCGGTTAATCCATTACCGGCACGGCCTATGACTAATCCCGGTGAAGTGTACAAATAAAAGAATCCGCAAAAGGAGGTAATAATTATGTTGGATTATAAAGGTTGTCTAGAAATTAATAATACTAAATTATTTTTTACCGTAAAAGGAGAAGGTAACCCATTAATTCTTGTTCACGGCGGCTTTACTGATCATCGTATCTGGGATTATCAAATTGATGCTTTCGCAGATAAATATAAAATTATTTGCTTCGATCAGAGAGGTTATGGAAAATCGGATTTCCCAATGGGGCCTTTTTCCCACAGCCAGGATTTAAAAGCAATAATCGATGCTTTGGAATTAACGAAAGCTACTATCATAGGCTCATCTTTAGGGGGAGCGGTGGCAATTGAGTTTGCCCTGCAATATCCGGAACATGTAAACGCCTTAATCGTGGTTGGAACTGCTTTGAAAGGGTATCCCTATCCACCCCATTATATGACTCAAATCATGGAGCTGAGTGCTAAAGTGACCACGGAGGGAATCGGGGCGGGGATTGACCATATCATTACCAGTCCCGGGTGGGATTACTTCTTTCCATCACCCGCCAGGCCGGAAGCCAGAGCCAAAGTGGAGCAAGCGGTCAGAGAATCAACCGGTGTTTTTCGCTGGAATCCGATGTGGGATGTAGAATTAAAGCCTTCCGCCTATGAACGTATAGGAGAAATCAAAAGCCCGGTTTTAATCGTGTCCAATTCCAGGGACATCGATTTTGTCCACGGGATAGAAGATTATATACAGGGGAAATTGACGAATTCGGAAAAAATTGTGATGGAAGACTGCTGCCACCTGCCTTATGTGGAAAAACCGGAAGAATTCAATCAAATAATCTTGAACTTCTTACAAGGTGTGGTCAAATAGGCCCAGAGATGGATTTTCAGAGGGAGGTAAACGATTAATGAATAACTTATATGAGATTCCTAATATATTACCGATTAATGGCAATGATCGATTTGAATATATACTGAAGCACGAAATACAAGCAGTCACTACCTTTGATCAACGTTTGGATGCCGATATCCTAAAAAAGGCGGTTAGATTATCCTTGGATGCTGAGCCGGTTTAGGCTGCCGATTCATTGAAGATGAGAAGCAGCCTTATTGGCAGCGCTTTGATAATCCAGACGAAATGCCATGGTTTGAGTTTATTCAAAAAGAAAATAAAGAGGTTACGGTGGCTTTTAGAAAATCCTGATTACGTTGGCCTTAAATGAGAAGGGAGTTTTTAGAAAAATGGAAGCAAGTATATGGGAAGATGGGTTTACCACCATACCGGCAACTGTAGTTGATCGGATCGGTTATTTACTCAAGTACGGATACTACAATATGCAAATCCAGATGGTCATTACATTCGCTCAACACCTGGACACAGATGTTCTGAAAAAAGCGGTTAGATTATCTTTAGATGCTGAACCGATATTGCGATGCCAGTTTATTGAAAATGATAAACAACCTTATTGGCAGCCTTTTGATAATCCTGACCAAATCCAGTGGTTTGAGTTTGTGCTTGTACAAAATGATAGTAAACAAGCGGCAATTGAACAGTTCTTAAAAAGCCCATTTTATTATGAAGAGCAGATGCTGAGTGTGAGGCTAATTCGGGTCAATGATAATGATATCCTCTGTGTGAAAATCGCTCATGCCTGTTCTGACGCGGCAGGTCTTAAACAATATTTGCAGTTGCTGGCCGGAATATATTCACACTTGCTAAAGGACTCCCGCTATAAACCTGAGCCGAATACCAAGCGCCGGTTGGACCAGAAGAGTTATTTCGAGGCACTGGGTATTAAGGATCCACTGGCATTACTGGATCCAAATGACCAGCCTCTGCCTGCTACCTGGGCCTTTCCCTTTTATGGGACTGAATCAAAGGAGATAAATATTTCCATGCGCCGTTTTGCTGGTGAATCCTTCGATAGAATTAGAGCATTTGGCAAAGCTCATTCAGTAACCATCAATACTATAATTTTAACATCATTTTTTAGAAGTATGTTTCAACTTTTAAACCCACCGGCCGGAGATGACCGGGAGATCTGTGTAACCATGGATTTGCGAAGGTTTTTTAAAACCAATCCGTCACAGGATATTTGCAACCTGGCGGTAATAATAATCGCAAGAATCTGCCGGGTGGAGCAAGAATCAATTCTTGAGACGTTAAAAAGGGTGTCCAAAACTATGGATGAATTAAAGCATGCTCATCTAGAATTGTCTGAAGCCGTGAAAACTGAAGCACAAGAGGCCATAGAATATTCACAACTACTTGCTCTTTTTCAAGCAGCCAGGCCTATGATTATAGAAACCGGCAAGTTTTCTCCAACCTTAGGTAATACGGGGATAATCAATCCATTGCAGTTTGGACAAATCACTGCCAATGATGCTTATCTAATTCCCCCAACTACTAATGTACCTGGCTTCATGCTGGCGGTCAGCACCTACAATAGAACCCTGACCCTGTCAACCAGTTATTATGGGCCATCACATAGGACAGAAGATGTCGAAGCATTTATGGATTTAATGGAGAAGGAATTAAGCTCTCTGTAAGGATATAAAATGGGGAGGAATTAATGTGCTTTTAGAAAATCCTGATTGCGTTGGGCCTTAAATGAGAAGGGGGTTATTAGAAAATGGAAGCGAGCATATTGGAAAATGGAATTCCTAACATATTACCGGTTAACGGCCATGATCGCTACAATTATTTAGTAAAGTACGCAGGCTCAAATACACAGCTTCAAGCGGTCGTTTTATTCGATCGGAACCTGGATGAAGATATCCTGAAGAAAGCGGTCAGATTGTCTTTGGATGCCGAGCCGGTGTTGGGCTGTCGATTTATTGAAGATGAGAAGCGGCCCTATTGGCAGCGGTTTGAAGAACCGGATGAAATTCCGTGGTTTGAGTTTATCCAAAGTGATAATGAACAAGAGACCGTAGAGCAGTTTTTAAATGGTCCTTTCGCTTTGGCCGGACAGCAGGTTAATGTTCTATTAATTCGAGTTGAGGGCGGGGATACAATCTGTATAAAGATTTGTCATGCCTGTTCAGATGCCAAAGGTCTGAAGGAATACTTACAGTTGCTGGCCGGGATTTATTCAAGGTTAAAAGAAGATTCCGGTTTTCAACCTGTACCCAATAAGGGTCGCAGAGACCAGAAGCATTATTTCGATGCCCTGGGTATTGAAGAACCATTGGCGCTATTTGACCCCCAGGCTCCTTTTATGCCGTCCACCTGGGCATTTCCCTATCATAGTTATGAGATTAAGGAAATGCGTATAAGCATGCGCCGTATTAGGGATGTGGTTTATGACAGGATAAAAGCATTTGGTAAAACCCATGGGGTTACCATCAATACCATAATTACCACAGCATTTTTCAGAAGCATGTTTGAGCTAATCAAACCGCCAGTTGGCGAGGAGATGGGTATATGCGTAACCCTTGACTTACGCAAGGCTTTTATCGGCAACCCCAACCAGGCAATTTGCAATCTATCGGTAGCTATGTATCCCAGAATATACCGGATAGAAGAAGAACCTTTTTTAGAAACCCTGAAGAGGGTGTCTGGCTATATCGAGGATTTAAAGAGTAATCGAGCAGGTTTATCAGATGCGGTGGCACTGGAAGCATTATGGGACAATATTGATTTTTCACAAGCACTTGGTCAAATGCAGGCACTCATGCAGTGGCTCAATGAAACCGGGAAATCCTATCCCTTTTTATCAAATATGGGGATTATTAATCCTTTGGAGTTTGGACAGATCGTTGCCGCTGATGCTTATCTTGTCGCCCCGACCGCTTGTGCTCCCGGTTTTATGCTGGCGGTCAGTACCTACAATAGAACCCTGACCCTGGAAGTAAGTTATTACGAACCTGCACATAGAAGAGAAGATATCGCAGCATTTATAGATTTGATGGAAAAGGAATTGGAATCCCTATAAGGATATAAAATGGGGAGGAATTTTTGTGCTCATTAAAATCCTGATCACGTTGGGCTTTAAATGAGAAGGGGGAGTGGGGATAATGGAAGCGAGTATATTAGAAAATGGAATTCCCAACATATTACCGGTAAATGGTCATGATCGTTTTAATTATAGCCTTACGCACTTTAGCTCAAATATACAGATACAAGCGGTCATTGCATTTGATCAATGCCTGGATGCCGATATCTTAAAAAGGGCGGTCAGGTTATCTTTGGATGCCGAGCCGATCCTGGGCTGTCAATTTATTGAAGATGAAAAGCAACCCTATTGGCAGCGTTTTGAACAGCCCGACGAAATTCCATGGTTTGAATTTGTACAAAAGGATAATAAACAAGAGGCCGTGGAACAGTTCTTGACAGGCCCGTTTATTGGCGAAGGGCAGCAGATCAATGTCCTGTTAATTCGAACTCCAGCCGGGGATAACCTTTGTATCAAGATTTGTCACGCCTGTTCTGACGCCGGAGGGCTTAAGGAGTACTTACAGTTGCTGGCTGGAATTTATTCAAGGCTGCAGAAGGACTCTGGTTTTAAACCTGAGCCCAATATTCAGGGCCGGAGGGATCAGAAGCATTATTTTGAGGCCCTGGGTATTGAGGTGCCACTGGCCCTATTTGATCCCCAGGCTCAGGTTCCGCCTCCCACCTGGGCATTTCCCTATCATGATCTTGAGTATAAGGAAATGCGTATATCTATATGCCATATCAGGGATAAGGATTTCGAAAGGATTATAACATTTGGCAAAGCCCATCAAGTAACCGTCAATACCATAATTCTAACGGCATTGTATAGAAGTTTGTTTGAGCTCATCAAACCTCCTGTTGGAGAGGAAATGGGAATCGGTGTAACCATGGATTTGCGTCAGGCTTTTAGAGGAAGCCCCAATCAAGCTATCTGCAATCTTTCGGTAACTATGGAACCTAGAATACCAAGGGTAGACCAAGAGTCTTTTCGTGAAACATTAACCAGGTTGTCAGAGTCAGTGGCGGGTTTAAAGAATGATCGCGCAGATTTACGCGGTGCGGTGGCAATGGAAGTATTCGCTGCCATTGAGTATTCACAATTTATCGGTATTATTCAGGCAGTCTGGCAGCAAATGATTGCAACCGGTAAATCTGATCCGGCTTTATCCAATATGGGTGTTATTAGTCCTTTGCAGTTTGGACAGTTAGCAGCTAATGATGCTTATATTGTTACCCCACGAATTTATGCGCCAGGCTTTTTACTAGGGGTTAGTACCTACAATAAAACCTTAACCTTGGAAGTGAGTTACTGCGAACCCGCACATAAAAGAGAAGAGGTAGAAGCATGTTTGGAGTTTATTGCGAAGGAATTAAGCTCTCTGTAAGGATATGAAATAGGGAGGAATTAATGTGCTTTTAGAAAATTCTGATTGCGTTTGGGCTTAAATGAGAAGGGGGGAGGGTGAGAAATGGAAGCGGGCAGATTTATCATGGGCGATTACAATTGTGAATCCTATTGGGTATGTACTGTGGAGCGTGTTCCATCATGAAAAGTAATCAGACCGGAGTTAATGACCTCTTCGCCGATTAAATCTGGTGCCGAGCAGATACCTGTCTAATGATTAAAGGAGGTTGTTGAATGAGAAAAAAAATCTTCATTACTCTGGGCATTTTAGTGCTGGCTATACTAATTTATAGTGTGTCAGCCTACCTCTGTATGTACCTGCCCACCTCAGGTTCCAGGATATCGAATTATACGAATCCCCAGACGGCATTACTGGTGATAGATCTGCAGGAAGATATCAGCGGCCCGTCTTCAAACTTTTTTCCGGCAGATAAGACCGGCCCCCTAATAACCAGGGTCAATCAAGTAATCGAAGCGGCCGACGCCCGCCGGATGCCGGTAATCTATATTGGTCAGGTGCTTGACGATAATGCTATCAACCGGGCTATCTCCGGCGGAGCCATGATAGAAGGCACACCGGGAACTGCGCAGGATTCACGACTAAAAACGGTGAGCACTGTATCCTTCATTAAAAGGAGGTCGGATGCTTTCTCCAGTCCGGAACTGAATAAATATCTGGTTGAACATAAAATAAACCAGATCTATCTGGTCGGGGTGGATGCTGTGTACTGTGTATACAAGACCGGCCTGGGCGGGATAAACCGGGGCTATGATGTGACCATTATCCCCGATGCAACAGCAACTTCTTCTGATAAATCCGAACGTGAGATCTTGGCTATGTACAAGAAACACTATATCTCCGCCATGTCGTCCGCCCAGTTCCTGAGCCTTAAAGACACAAAATAATTGGGTAGGATTAGGAAAAATGCTCAGTAATTGTAATTAGGAGGGAAAAATTATGAGTAGGACTACAAAAGCATTGATTGGATTAGCGGTCTTGATGGTTGGCATAGCAGGCTGGCTGTTTATAGGTATGGTCATGCTGGAAACTCCAACCAAGGGTATGCCGATTCCGCAATATGCGAATCCACATAAGGCATTATTGGTGATAGATATTCAGGAAGACTCTACAGGAATCACGGCCAAGGATTCATCCCCATTTAAAAATGATTCTGAAAAGTTAATTACGTCAGTTAATCAGATAATAGATGAAGCATCCAAGAAGAACATCGCTGTATTATATGTTAGACAGGAATTCGATGGTCTGAGAGGTAAGATTATATCCCGAGTCACTTCTGATGGGGTAGATATCAAAGGCCAGCCGGGAACTGAGATAGATAAACGAGTCTCCATTGTTTCAAACAATATTTTTCCTAAGAATATTTCTGATGCCTTCTCCAACCCGGAGTTTGAGGCATATTTAACTGAACATCAAGTGGATGAAGTTTATCTCGTCGGGATAGATGCCCAATACTGTGTATATTCCACGGCCAAGGGAGCTCTAAACCGAGGATATAAGGTAAATCTTATCACAGATGCTACTTCTATGGCTAACAAAGAGAAATGGGATGAACAGATGAAAAAATATGAACAGGATGGTGTCCATCTAATTACAAGTGGGCAATTTTAATCGCAGGAGGGTTTTAATAAATAAACCAACATCTTCTATCGGAGGTCTTGTGTTATGAAGGAGGGATTACTTTGTATACCACTCAATGTTTAATCTGTAAAAAGGAATTTGAGATTCCTTTCTCAGATTTTAGGTATAAGGATATCAAATATAAAAGGGCTGTACATCATTGCTGCGATAAATGCAGCAAGATGGTTCAGGAAGAATGCCAGAAAATTACCGGACTTACTCCAGAGATGATAGACGTTTGGGATGCAGTTCTCGCTAAATACGGCAAACTTTGATACTTGCGCAATGGCGTATATAAGGGATCAGATCATTAAAGAGGTAGGTTCGCCACAATGTGGGACAGGAGGAAAGATGGATGAAAGAGCATAACTTCAGTCAAACAGCGCTAAAGACGGCCTGCTACCGTGCTTATCATGCCGGTTGCGATAGCCCGAAGGTGTTTGATGATTTTCTAGCCTATGATTTTATAGGAGAAATGGAATTCGCATCCTTTAGATCACAAATGCTAACCGGCTTTAAAACTGCAGCCCCCGAGATGGCTGCATCCTTTCTCGATGACGCGGCTATTCTGGCTTTTATGATGCAGGCCATGGCACCTCCGGCTTTAACAGTTAGTCGTGCTCGCTATGCAGAAGATACTCTAATGGAGTCTCTGCAGTATGGGGTTCAGCAATACGTTATACTTGGAGCCGGTATGGACACCTTTGCTTTTCGTCGACCGGATTTGATGGAAACCCTCCAGGTGTTTGAAGTAGACCATCCTGCTACGCAGGACTACAAACGTATACGCTTGAATCAGTTGGGCTGGGAATGCCCATCACAGTTGCACTTCGTTCCGGCCGACTTTACAAAAGAGAGCGTAGCTGCAGTGCTTAAGCGTTCAATGTACAATCCAAATTTCCTTAGCTTCTTCAATTGGCTGGGTGTAACCTACTACTTGCCTCGTGATGTGGTATTCGCCACCTTACAGACTATTGCCGAAGCATCTCCTCCAGGCAGCAGGATTGTATTCGATTATTTGGATTCTGATTTGATTATTCCCGAAAAAGCCGCTCCGCGTGCACAACAGATCCTGTTCTTAGGTGAGCAAATAGGAGAGCCGATAAAAGCAGTTTTTGATCCTGCTGCGCTGACCAATGACCTCGCCGATGTAGGGTTTCGTCTCGTGGAAAACCTGAGTCCGCGGGAGATCCAGGAACACTACTTTAATGGGCGCTCCGATAACTATTACGCCTGCGAAAATGCCCACTTTGCATGTGCAGTGGTGGAATAGCTCGGCCTGCACTCGTATGAGGTCTACTATAAGAAAATTGTCTATCGAAGTCATAATGTTAATAACCCGAGTGACATTTTAAAATGGCTTGACTAGTTATTCAATGCTTTGAGCTATATTCTCGAAAGATCATGTTGACCCAACCCTTGGGGCTGGGTTTATACTGGCTACGAAGGTGGGATAACAGTGGAGAAGCGGATGAAAATCAGCGATTTTGTTAAGTTGACTGGTACTACACTAAAAACTATTATCTATTACCATAAAATCGGTTTACTTCAAGAGCCGGAGCGTTCTTCGGGGGGATACCGTTTATACGGACCGGCAGAGCTGAATCGCATGCGGTTAATCAAATACTTAAAATCCCTGGGGTTGGATCTCAAACGCATCAAGGAAATATTGGGGGATGTATCCAACAATAGAGCTTGGCCGGAAGTCTTGCAGTCCTTGCGGTATGAGCTACTAAGCGACAAGAAAAGCATTGAAGTACGAATAGCGAAGATTGAGAAATTGCTGGGCGAAGACATGGTACACCTGGATGAGAACTCTTTTGAATCCTCTTCTTTTCAAATAGGCGCTGAGATCCTGGGAGCGGATCAATTTGAAAAATATGCTCGAACCTGTCCGGAAATTTATAACCAGCAGCGAAGATTATGCGGCATTCTGGATGATTCCCAATGGGGCGAGTATTACCAGGACTGTTTTCGGACCCTGGCCGAGTTTTGGAAAACACACCCTGGGGAGTACCAAATAGCTTTGGACTATGGGGCACGTATTGTCAGGCTAGACCATCTTTCCGAGGATGATCCTCAGATTGAACATCTCGCCCGGGAAACTGCCGAATTTATCAAAAGTATACCTTTGTTAGAGGATCTCGCCCAACAATTCGGACTAACCCAACCTCTTTACAGCTTACGCAATGAAATAATTATCGGCGTTCTCCCACCCGCCCGGATAAAGTATGAGCAGCTGTACCAACAGTATCTCTATCCCGAGATTAGCCAACAAACGGGTGGTAAGACGAAGACAAAAGGTAGATGACTGACGATGCTCTGGGAAGGAGGATAAATTTTATCGCTAAATTAACCATCACTATTGGGGAATTATTGCAAGAATCAGGAGGTGGGTTCTATGGAAAGCACCACTAAACTATCAAAGTCAAAAGCATTTAGGTACGATTGTTATTGCTAATTTAGCTGGGTTGACCTAAAGCGAGAAAGGAGTCAGGAAAAAATGAAAGTAAACTCATGGGATAATGGAATTCCTCCCATATTACCGGTAACTGGGCTTGATCGAGCTAATTATTTATTTAAGTACGGATTCTCAAATATACAGATACAAGCGGTTATTAAATTCGATCAATACTTGGATACGGATATTCTAAAAAAAGCGGTTAGATTAACTATGGATGCCGAACCGGTATTAGGTTGTCGCTTTATCGAAGATGATAAGCAAGCCTATTGGCAGCGTTTTGAAAACATAGATGAAATGCAATGGTTTGATTTTGTACAAAATAATAATAGACAAGAAGCCGTGGAGCAGTTTTTAAAAAGCCCTTTTGCTTATGAAGAGCAGCAGCTCAATGTCCGGTTAATACGTACTCAAGATGGGGAGTTCCTTTGTGTCAAGATTTGTCATGCCTGTGCTGACGCAGGAGGTCTT
Organism: uncultured Syntrophomonas sp.; assembly: GCA_964457945.1. GTDB lineage: Bacteria > Bacillota > Syntrophomonadia > Syntrophomonadales > Syntrophomonadaceae > PHAA01. Next base: position 140,296 of record CAYWFX010000001.1, on the reverse strand, counting down.
AAGCAATATTTACAGTTGCTGGCTGTCATTTACTCAAGCTTGCAGAAGGACCCCAATTATAAACCTGAGCCGAATACGGAGCGCCGACTGGATCAGAAAAGTTATTTCGATGCGCTGGGTATTCGGGAGCCATTGGCATTATTAGATCCCCAGGCTCCAGTTTTGCCTCCCACCTGGGCCTTCCCCTATCATGGTGTTGAGTCAAAGGAAATGCATATATCCATGCGCCGTTTTGCTGATGAATCTTTCGATAAGATTAAAGCATTTGGCAAAACTCATTCAGTAACCATCAATAACATAATTCTAACCTCATTTTATAGAAGTATGTTTGAAATGATGAACCCACCGGCAGGGGATGACACGGAGATTTGTGTAACCATTGATCTGCGGCGATCTTTTAAAACCAGCCCTTCTCAGGATATATGCAATCTGTCAGTGGTCATGATTCCTAGCATCTACCGGATGGAGGAAGAATCCTTTATAGAGACATTAAAAAGGGTGTCTGAGTCTATTGAGGGATTAAAGAATGCACAAGTAGAGTTAACTCGTGCGGTGTTAATCGAAGCACAACGCACTATTGATTATTCACAACTACTTGGTCTTTTTCAAGCGGCTAGGCAGCAGTGTGTTGAAACGGGAAAGGCCTCTCCAGTTTTATCTAATATGGGGATAATTAGTACTTTGCAGTTTGGACAGATCGTTGCCAGTGATGCTTATATTGTTACCCCAACCATTTATGCACCTGGTTTTTTGCTGGCGGTCAGTACTTACAATAGAACCTTGACCCTGTTAGTGAGTTACTGTGAACCTTCACATAGGAAAGAAGAGGTCGAAGCATTTATGGATTTAATGGAGAAGGAATTAAGCTCCCTGTAAAGATATGAAAGGAAGTATGCCCGTGGCTTGCAGGGCGCTATTGTAGAATTAGGAGGTGGGGAATTGATGGGAAATACTGAACTCTCAAAGTCAAAAGCATTTAGGGCACCAATCGTCGGTATTATTGTGTTGGGCCTGGTATTTTTTGTTTCCGCCGGCTCTCTAAGGTACTGGCAGGCCTGGATTTATTGGACGATATTTTCGGCCCTCACCCTTTTCATTACAGTCTATTTCTTCAAAAGAAGCCCCGAATTATTGGTCGGGCGAACGCAGGTTAAAGACCAGGAAACGGTGAAAAAAATTCCTGCTTTCTTAAACCTGTATTTTCTGGCCTATTTGGTTCCGGGCTTTGACTTTCGCTTTCACTGGTCAACGGTGCCGGTTTGGGCGGTTATTGCTGCTAATCTTATGGTTTTCCTGGGCTACGTTTTTATCATCATAGTTTTTAAGGAAAACAGCTACGCTTCAGCCAATATAAAGGTTGAGGAAGAACAGCAGATTATAGCAACCGGCCCCTACGCCATAATACGTCATCCCATGTACACAGGACTGGTGGTGATGATATTATTTGCTCCCCTGGCCTTGGGTTCCTATTGGGCTATCATACCTGGTCTTCTTTATATACCATGGACGGTCATCAGGATAAAAAACGAAGAGGAACTGCTGTTAAGAGAGCTTCCAGGGTACAAAGATTATTGTCTGAAGATACATTATCGGTTGATTCCATCAATTTGGTAAAACGAATATGGCAATTAATTAAAATATTGGAAAGGAGTTATATTAATGAGTGATTTTAATTATGATTCATACTGCGGATTATATTGTGGAGGATGCTCCATCATAAAAGCTTACCAGTCAGGTATCAAGGACCCTTTCGCCTGCTTTTGGAGTGATGAAGCGGGTGCGGAACTGAAATGCCACGGTTGTAAAACGGATACGGTGTTTGGAGGCGCTGCCGAGTTTGGAGGTTGTGCCAAGTGCGCTATTAGAGCCTGTGCCAGGGAAAAGGGTGTTGAACGCTGCCTCAGTTGCCCTGATTTTCCTTGCCAGAATTTTAACCCGGATACGGAAATCGCGAAATTCTTGTTCGATAAACTACCCCATATGAGCACGATTGCGACTAATCTACAAACGATTCTGAGTAAGGGGGCAAGCAGTTGGCTGGAAGAACAGGAAGCACAATGGAAATGTCCTGATTGTCAGACCAACTATACCTGGTATGCCACCCACTGCTCCAACTGCGGCAAAGACTTGGGAGACCTAAAACCCTATAAAAACACTTTTGACACAAGCGTCTTCCAAATGATGAAAATGCCTGACCCGGATGAACTTTTCAAAAAGAAGGTTGTTTTTAAGCTAGAGGGAATGGATTTGGCCAGCATCCAAAAAGACATCGCCTATAGTGTTGAGCAAGGAAGCGAGCTGCTTTTGGACTTATACTTCCCGCCCAATCCCTTGCCGGGCCAAAAACTTCCGCTGGTAGTACTTGTACACGGTGAAGCGCCGGTTCCGAATATTAAAGACTCGGGATCATTCACCTCTCTGGGCCGGGTAATAGCGGCTTCAGGGTTTGCTGCGGCTGCCTTTAATCATCGCGTGCTGATGCAGGGCGCTGGGATAAAAGACGTAATCAGCGATATAGAGAATCTTTTAGCGTTTCTGATTGATAATGCTGACGAGTATGGTATAGATAAGAACCAAATAGCCATCTGGTCATTTTCTATGGGCGCCCCCTTCGGTCTATATGCGGGCATTCATAACAGCCCCGCTTATATAAAATGTATGGTGGCATACTACGGTTTTGGCGATTTTACATCTATATGTAATTTGTTTGGCAGAACGGATGAGCAGGCTGAGGAAAATTCACCAGTTCAGCTATTGAGTCAACACCCGGATAAAATAGCTCCGATACTCGTTGCTCGGGCCGGTATGGATCAGATTCCTACGATTCTTAACTCGCTTGATAATTTTATCAGGGCAGCACTTGAAAATAATATTCATATTGATATCTATAATCATCCCACCGGAGTGCACGCTTTCGAAATAATGAATGACAATCCTCGGACCCATGAAATAATAGAGAAGACCCTAGAGTTTTTAAAGAGGTATTTAACTGCTCTTTAATGACAAGAGCAGTTTTTTGGAATTCGCTGCAAAAGCAGGGTGTGGAAAAGGTCAGAGGTATTGTCAATCCTTCGGGTAATTACTTGCAGGGAACCGGGCCACAACGGCAGGCAAAGCAACCGGTGTGGCCCGGTTAATCAACCACCCAGGGGAAGGCAATAAGCTTCACGCTGGACTCCTCTGTTTCTGAAAGCCTGTGCCTTGGTCATGGAAACCGGAGGGTATGTATCTCATGGGTCCCATACAGCTTTTAACAATAGGTTCGCCGTTTATGGGCCAAGTTGTCTTGAAGAAAAAATGGGAAGGGGGCAGGAGAATAGTGAGTAAACCAAAGAAATGGGGATTAATCGTATTGGCACTGGTACTTGTGGTTGGCGGAATAAGCGTATTTAAGCATTCGGGAGCAAAAAACCAATCTGTACAGGCATTCAATAAAGTTGCCGTTCAAGTGCAGCAGGCCAAGACAGTCGAATCTACATCTGCATTATCGCTTAAGGCTAATCTGGCACCGGTTGAAAAAGGGATTGTGGGAAGCAAAATATCCGGACAGATAGTACGCATCTTGTTTGAGGATGGCGACATGGTATCCCAGGGACAGGCATTGATAGCTCTGGATGACGAGGATTTGAGAAACCAGTTGCAAGCGGCACAAATCAATCTTGAGAAGCTGCAAGCCACTCTGGATTCATCCCAACGGAGTTTTGACAGAACCAAAGCCCTTTTTGACAGCGGTGCTGCCTCAAAATCTGCTATTGAAGATGCCGAAACGGCACTGAAGCTGGCCAAAGCCAACCTTCAAGCCGAGCAAGTGAATATACAGAGTATAAATAATTCCTTGAATAATTCCGTATTGCGGGCTCCCATTAGCGGCGAAGTTAATGAAAAAAATGTCAGTTTGGGCCAGTATGTCAGTCCGGGAACGATTCTGGCCACAGTAAAAAATACTACATCCATCAAGGCAGTCGTACAACTTAAGCAGAGCGATCTGGACAAAGTAAAGGTGGGACAAAAAGCCACTTTAAAACTATCCAAGGATGATGCCAACACTTATGAGGGGATAGTCAAAAACATTGGTGCATCGGCAGATGCTTCGGCTCGGGTTTTTGACTGCCAGATTCAGATAGACAATGCAGATGGCAAGCTTCGTTCCGGTGTATTCGGCTATATTGAAATAGCCAATGAGCAGAAGAAAGAAATTCTTAGTATACCGTTGGCAGCCTTGGTTGGCAAGGAAGGCAGTTATTCCGTTTTTACGATAGAGAATAATGTGGCCCGTAAGCATTCGGTAAGCATAGGGGAGATTCAAAACGATGTAACCGAGGTCATATCAGGTATAAAGGCAGGAGAAAACGTAATTGTTAGCAACCTTAACGGCATGCAGGATGGTGATGCGGTTGAGATTAGCGGACAGGGGGTTTAAAGATGTTTTTAACCAACATCAGTCTTAAACGTCCCGTCTTTGCTTTTGTGGTCATTATTGCTCTAATTGCTCTGGGAATAACCGGGTTCAGGGGTCTGGCCCTGAATGACGTGCCGGAGTTCGATATACCTTACATTGCTGTAGTAATTACACTGCCGGGTGCTTCTCCCGATCAGGTAGAGTCAAAAGTCACCAGAAAAATAGAAGAAGAAGTAGGACAGATTTCTGGGGTTAAACACATTACCAGTAACGTCAGCGAAGGCTATTCCGTGACTATTATCGAATTTGACGATAAGAAGTCCGTGGACGTGGCGGCCCAGGATGTACGCACCAAAATAGATAGTGTTCGCGCCACGCTGCCCGGCGATACTGAGGAACCGCTTATTTTGAAGTTCGACATTAATGCCCAGGCTATTATATCTCTGGCTCTTACCGGGGATCTTAGCGCCCGGGATATGTCACAACTGGTAGATGATACTATAATCCCCGAACTTAATACCGTTAGCGGAGTTGGATCCATTACCACCTTTGGCCTACAGGAACGGGAAATTCAAATCAAGCTGGATAAAGAAAAACTAGCCGCTTTTGCGCTTACCACCGATCAGGTTCTAAATAGTTTGCGAAGCGATAATATTGACAGCCCCAGTGGCACAGTTAGAGACAACTCCCGGGAAATTACCCTGCGAACCTATGGCAGCATTAAGAATGTGAAAGATTTTAACAATATACTTCTGGCCACCCGCAATGGAACTGAGATAAGGGTGCGCGATGTTGCTGAAGTCATCGACGGTTTTAAGGACGGGGACAGTTTATCCTATTACAATGATAAAAAATGTATAGGCATCGATATCGTTAAGCAGTCCGGTACCAATACAGTTATAGTTGCTGATAATATCAAAAAGAAAATCGCGGCAATGCAAGCCAGTCTTCCAGTCGGGGTGAGAATCGATGTAGTCAGTGATAATTCTGCCACCATACGTAGATCGGTTAACAATGCTGAAGAAACCATGCTTGAAGGCTGTTTGCTCGCGGTCCTGGTAGTGTTTCTGTTTCTGCGGGGAGCGGCCAGTACAGCTATCAGTGCCATCTCTCTGCCAACATCAATTATTACCACCTTTGCAGCTCTGAAGTTTATGAATTTTACTTTGAATAACATGACCCTGATGGGCCTTTCCCTGGCAGTGGGACTGTTGATAGACGATTCTATAGTGGTTATTGAAAATATTATCAGGCATTTGCGTATGGGCAAATCCCCACTGCAAGCGGCTCGGGATGGAACCACGGAAATCAGTTTGGCGGTTATGGCAACTACATTTACGGTAGTAGCTGTATTCCTGCCTATGGCCATGATGGGTGGAATGCTGGGAAAATTTTTTAAGGAATTCGGTTTAACTATAGCTTTCAGTGTGCTGCTTTCTTTATTCGTATCTTTTACCCTGGTGCCGTTATTGGCTTCCCGCTACATTAAAGAAGAAAAAGACCAGCAGCCCAAGGGGCCCGTAGGAAGATTTCTAGCCGGGTTTAATCAATTATTTGATCAGCTGGCAGTCTATTACCGAAACTTATTAAGTATGGTACTGAGTAATCGCAAGAAGACTATGCTTATTACTGCTATTCTGTTTATTTTCAGTCTGGCTTTAATACCGCAGATGGGCATGAGCTTTGAAGCGGTTCAGGACAATGGGAAAATCACAATCAGTGCTGGTTTGGATTCGGGACTAACCCTGGATGTAGCAGAAAAGCAAGCCAAGCTTATGGAAACGATTGTTAAAAAATATCCCGATGTTCGCAATATTTATACAACGGTAAAACCAAACAATGTCAGTCTAAATGTTGACCTGACAGATAAGCAGGATAGAAAAGAAAGTGCTGATCAAATCGGAGCCAAAATGCGGGAGGAATTAAAAAATATCCCCGGACTTGACTTATCCATATTCGAATCATCAAGCGGAGCGCGTTATACTATTAAGAATTATACGCTTCACATTAAGGGGGATGATTTTGAGCAGCTCCTGGATTACAGCCAAAAAGCCAAACAATTATTAAGCCAGATACCGGGAGCTGTGGATGTAGGCATCAGCTATAAAGCCGGGAAACCCGAAGCCCAGATAGTTGTTGACCGGGATGTAGCTGCCGACCTGGGAGTCAGTGCCGCAACGGTATCCGCTACCTTAAGAACCTTGTTTAATGGGACAGTTGTCGGGCAGTATGAAGCAGGCAATGATCGCTATGATGTGCGGGCTCGGCTAAAAGATGAGCAACGCCGTGATCTGAGCAATTTTGATGGTATATATTTATCAAGTTCAAATGTTAATACGGGAATGGTCCCTCTTGATCATTTGACTAAAAAAGTTTATACAACTTCCTCTTCAACCATAAACCGTTATGATAAAAGCCGGGAAATACAAGTTCAGGCTAATTACGTAGGGATAACTTCGGGTGATCTGAGTTCTGTCTTTATGAAAAAATTGAATAGTGAACTGCCTCCTCCCCAGGGAATAAGATTCGGGATGGGCGGGGACCAGGCATCAATCCAGGAAAGTTTAAGCGGTTTATTACAAGCTGTGATCTTAGGAATCCTATTTATATTTTTAATTCTAGCCGCCCAATTTGAAAGCTTCATTGATCCTCTGGCCATTATGTTTTCTCTGCCCTTGGCCATTATAGGAGCTTTGATAGCATTATATGTGAGTGGTAGTGGTCTAACCCTGGTTGGAGGGATAGGTATTATATTTCTATTGGGACTTGCGACTAAGAATGCCATACTTTTGGTGGATTTTATTAAACAGAGTCGCAGCAAAGGGATTGGACGCAGGGAGGCCATACTGGAATCTGGCTTGATCCGATTACGACCTATTCTGATGACCACCTTGGCTATGATTGGCGGCATGATGCCATCCGCTCTGGCGTTAAGCACCGGATCGGAGATGCGTCAGCCGATGGCTCTAGCTATAATTGGAGGGCTGATTTCCTCCACCTTGCTCACCCTGCTGGTAGTACCCGTAATGTATACCATATTGGATGATCTAAAAGGTATCTTTAGAAGGAAGCAACCGGCAGAGCCCCTCATTGAGCTTGAAACCTAAAGTAAGGAAAACCCCCTCTGTATCGCCGAATGATGAAAGACATTATCTACACCATTTGGGTTACCACCTTTTCAATACCTGGCTACCTAGTCCTGGAAGGAATTCAGTTTTCCCGGTTCTTTATTGCGCGGGGAATGGGAAGGTATAGTGCTTCGGGTTTCATGGCTATACGGGGATTGCCTATGGACGAATAATTGTTGGCAGTTCAAAAATGATATGCTGGAAAACGGATCCCAACAGTATTATTCGAATGAAATCCCTGGCATATGGCAGTAAAGCAGGACTAGCGCCGAACACAATTAACTCTACACCTAATTCCTTGCCCAATTTCAGATATTTTTATATGAGCTGCCGCAAAAAGTTCATTATTTCTGCCGAAGAACCCGGGCCTCCCCGTATAGGCTTCGTCTTCCTGCATACTTGCAGTTACCGTCCCATTTGTTCCCGTATCCGTCGTGCTTTTTACTGCGGAGGATGTAGGACTTTCAAAAAGCAGGATAAAACTAATCTAATGTAGAAATTATTGTTAAGATTAAGAGTAATGCGGATAATATTTGGGCTGGAGGATATTGATTTAGATTTTGCAATGTAAAAGGTTGAAGTTAATTTTATGAATAAAATATTTAACAAAGCTGGCCTAGTTTTTATGGCAATTGCATTTCTATGGGCTGGACTATATATGCTCTGTGCACAGCTATTGGTATTCCTTAAACCCCAATTCATCATTATATGTAAAAATGAAATGATTTTTCCTGTGCATATTATAGCCATTGTTATGATCTGTACAATTTTGATTGAAATAATGAATGCCAGGAACACTATATCGATAAAAATGGCAATTATAACTCTGATTTTACTTGCCGTGGGTCCTAGATTCTATTTGTTACAAAATGTTTCTATTGCGCAAACCAGCGATTATACAACCTATTTGGTTAATAGCATGTCTATCTATGAGAATTTTAGTGTTTCGCCTGAATGGCAACTGTATTTTGGTGCAGTCGCTGCTAATGTTCCGATTATTTGCGGTATTTTTGCATTGGGTTTCAACCTATTTGGTGCTTCTCTCTCGGTTGGCCTTTATATGAATGTGTTTTTCTATACCGGGGCAGTAGTTGCTCTCTATTTCATTGCTTTACGGTTTACGGGGAAAAATCCAGCATTTCTGACGGCGGCGATTTATGCCCTGTGGCCGAATAACATTTGTTATTCTGTCTCATTGTCATCAGAACCTATGTATATCTTCTTTTTATTCAGCGGATTGGCATTATTCATATATGGATTACAAACTCGCGGTATTATGCTTTTTGTCAGTATGTTTTGGTCGGGTATCATACTAGGTCTTTCACAGGCAATCCGGCCAGTTACTGTGATCTTTATATTTTCCATCGGACTTGTTCTGCTGTTTTACGGCAATAAAAAACCTGCGGATAACGGCAGCTATTTATATAAGAAGAAATTAGTAATTCTTAGCACATTGCTGGTTGCATATATGCTAACCTTATGGGGGCTGGGTCTTTATACAAGCAGAATATTACCGGTAATTTCCAAGCCAAGCTATGGCTGGTCAGTCTTTGAAGGATCAAATACTAATACATATGGTCAATGGGATCCAAGGTCTACCGATGTTCAAGATCTTGTAATAGCTCAGTATCCTCTAGAACAAGTACAAAAGGTACTCCTTGAAAAGGGAATTGAGCGTATTAAATCCTATGATTCTTCTACCCTTGCACTTCTAATGGCAAATAAGACGAAAAATATTTTTGGCAATTGTAATACTTTTTACAGAGAACTTAGAGATTATATAACCGCACAGCCGACAATGGTAGAATCGGGAAGTGTTCCGGCAATCATTCTTGCATGGGGTGAATTATCTTTCTGGCTATATAGAATGCTAGCATTATATTTCATTTATATCTGCTTTAAGTGTCTGTATTACATTTTAATAAATAAAGCTAGGAGAACTGTTGGTCGATTGTTCTATATGATTTTGCCTATATGCGGAATTATGGCACTACATTTGCTAGTGACTTCGATCGAAAGATATAATTATCCAGCAATACCGATTATGATTATGATTTGTATGACATACCTGGATAATTCCCATTTTCGTTTATTTAAGAAAAGGATGGTCTGTCAGGATGAATGCAATGAGTACTCAATCTAAAATTTTAGTTATCATCCCAGCACACAATGAAGAGTTAAATATAAAAAAAGTAATTGAGAATCTGCAGGAAAAAGCACCGCAGGCGGATTATGTTATTGTTAACGATTATTCCAGGGATAACACCCGGGAGGTTTGTTGTATAAATGGCTATAATTATATAGATTTGCCGGTTAATCTGGGTATTGGGGGAGGGGTTCAGGCTGGTTATCAGTATGCCCTTGAAAACGGCTATGATATTGCCATTCAACACGACGGCGACGGTCAGCATGATGCTGCCTACATAAAAGACGTGGTTTCTCCTATTATAGATGGCAAAGCAGATATTGTAATAGGTTCACGCTTTGTGACCGGCGAAGGATTTCAGTCCTCCGGGTTCAGACGCTTAGGAATAAACATTTTAAGCAGCTTAATAACACTTTGTTGTGGGGTAAAAGTCAAGGACGTCACCAGTGGATACCGTGGGGTAAACCGAAGGTTCATCGAGATATATGCCGCCGAATATGCACAAGATTACCCAGAGCCGGAGGCAATTATTTCCGGGGCTATGTATGGAGCGAAAATCATAGAAGTACCTGTTGTGATGCATGAGAGGACTGGAGGCACCAGCTCAATTAGCAATTTTAAGTCAATTTATTATATGCTTAAGGTATCCCTTGCTATTATTATATACCGGCCTACCTTAAGCAGGAGGTATAAATAATGGTGCCAGTTTTATTACAAATGACTATTCTAGTTGGAATTCTATTCTATTTTGCAGCCATATTTTATCTTTTAAAAAAGAAAGCTTTGACCTTGAAATATACGCTGATGTGGATATTTTCGGGCATAATAATGGCAATTATTGCAGTATTCCCAATACTACTGAAAAAGCTATCAATTCTTGTAGGCATTTCTACGCCTTCTAACGCTCTGTTTGCAGTGATTTTGTTTGTTATTCTACTGATATTAATGTCTCTTACATCAATTATTTCGGGTTTAAACGAAAAAAATGTTAAGTTAACTCAGTCCGTAGGTCTACTGGAAAAAAGAGTGAGAGAACTTGAAAATATACAAACTGAAATAAGAGGCAGCGAAAATAAATATTAATGCAGGTGATATATTTGATTTACTTACTGATTGGGTTGCAAGTGATCTTGCTTGTTACAGGACAAATTCTTTGGAAAGTTGAGCTTTCGAAATTCGGGAACATTTCTACTGAGAATATAGTGAAAATACTACTTTCACCATATATTTTATTAGGTATATTTATTTATATTATTGCTACTTTTGTATGGTTTTATATACTCTCCAAAGAAGCCTTTAATATTGTTTATCCTCTTCAATTAAGCTTGGCTGCAATTTTAGGAGTTGCTTTATCAGTATTCTACTTGCACGAAAGCTTTACGCTTCCCAGACTTGGCGGACTAATATGCCTTGTTGTTGGTGTATTTTTAATAGTAAAGAAATAGCCTGGTCGGTTTAGCTGGAATAAGTGCGGGTATGCATAAAAGCACACTTATATAAAATGCACGGTGACGTACTACGGTTTTGGCGACCTCACATCGATATAACGACATCTTATGGTAATTGGAAAGAGGGGAATCCTATTTGGAAAAGATACTAATTCAAAATGGGTCAATTCTTACCATGGCTACCCAAGTGCCTGGTATTTTTAAGGGCGATATTTTAGTTGAAGGTAACAGGATTGTTCAAATTGGCAGGGATCTCTTAACAGATGAGATTGACACAGTTATAAATGCTGAGGACAAAGTGGTTATGCCAGGTCTAATCAACTGTCATAATCATGCAGCGATGGTTTTATTAAGGGGATACTGTGACGACTTAAGATTAATGGAGTGGTTAAGCGAAAAAATATGGCCTGCGGAAGACCGCTTAAATGGTGAAGATATTTATTGGGGTACAATGTTGGCTTCAGCAGAAATGATAAAATCGGGTACAACAACATTTGCTGACATGTATTTTTTTATGGATGAGGTGGCAGCTGCTGTTCAGGATTCGGGAATGAGAGCTGCTTTATGCCAAGGGTTGCTATTTAACGATGATAATGGGGATAAACGGATAAAGGCTACCCAAAGACTGTTTAAAAATTGGAGAGGCAAAGCTGAAGGTCGAATTACAACTATGGTTGGTCCCCATGCTCCATATACTTGTCCGCCAGATAAGCTTAAACTTGCCATGGAATTGGCTAAGGATTTAGATAGTGGTATTCATATACATTTAGCTGAAACAACTGAAGAAGTGAATCAAATGTTTAATGAATATGGAAAATCGCCGACCAAATACTTAGCTGATTTAGGTCTATTTGAATCACATCATGTTCTGCTCGCTCATGCAGTAAACCTTTCCCGTGATGATATTTATATTTTGAGAGATTTAAGAGGAGGAGTTTCACACAATCCAGTTAGTAATCAAAAGTTAGGGTGTGGAATCGCGCCAGTTAAGGAATTGCGTGATTTAGGTATTACAGTAGGACTAGGAACAGACGGTGCCGGCAGTTGTTCAACCCTTGATATGTTCGAAGAAATCAAAACTGCAGCTTGGTTACAAAAAAACAGGTTTTTTGATCCTACAATAATTACAGCTTATGACGTACTACAAATGGCAACAATTGAAGGGGCTAAAGCATTAGGACTAGATAAGGAAATTGGAACCCTTGAGCAGGGAAAGCAAGCAGATATCATTATAATTGATGTCCAGAAGCCTCATCTTTATCCTCATAATGATATTTGTGCTTTATTGGCTTATTCAGCCAACGGATCAGATGTGGATACAACAATAATTAACGGAAAAGTATTGATGAAAAATAGAATTTTACTATCTATAAATGAAAAGGAAGTTCTGCACAAAGCACAACAAATTGCTTTGAAAATCCTAGGGTAGCTGGGTTGTTTTGCTTACTCTGGACAATAGTCACTTCAGACGGAGTGGTTTTTTTTACGTCTAAAGTAGGGAATCGTTATTTATGCGGTATACTTTCGGTGCAACGGGCTTCGATCACTTTACGTTTTTACTATTGTCATTCTACTTGGCACCTTATTCATTTAAATCCTGCCAGTTACAAAATTTCAACAAGACCATTAATGAAATTAGTGAATGTACCTGACTTTGTATTGCTGTTATAATATTATAATCCTAAATAATAAAATCCAAAAAACATTTTTATAAGGAGAGATAAATATGGCTTTCTATTTTGATGAACCATCACATACATTTGGAGAATATTTATTAGTACCAGGGTATTCCTCAACACAATGTATTCCATCCTATGTAAGCTTAAAAACACCTGTTGTTAAATTTAAAAAAGGTGAACCTTCAAGCATTACCATGAATATTCCCTTGGTATCAGCAATTATGCAGTCTGTTTCTGATGATAAGATGGCAATTGCTTTAGCAAAAGAGGGAGGAATTTCTTTTATCTATGGCTCGCAATCAGTAGAAGATGAAGCACAGATGGTTGCTCGGGTAAAAAGTTATAAGGCGGGATTTGTTACAAGCGATTCAAATATTAATCCAGACAGCACATTGTTTGATGTTTTAGCTTTGAAAGAGAAAACAGGGCATTCAACAGTTGCTGTTACTACCGATGGTACTTCAAATGGGAAATTATTGGGCATGATAACCAGTAGAGATTATCGTGTCAGCAGGATGTCTCCCGACACAAAAGTACAAGAGTTTATGACCAAATTTGAAGATTTGGTCTACGCAGATGAAGCAACAACATTGAAAGAGGCAAACGATATTATTTGGGATCATAAGTTAAATGCGTTACCATTAGTTGATAAAGAGCAAAAGCTAAAGTATATGGTTTTTCGCAAAGATTATGATTCTCATAAAAAAAATTCCAATGAACTGCTTGATAAGAATAAGAGCTATATCGTAGGAGCAGGGATTAATACAAGAGATTATGCAGAGCGTGTTCCTGCTTTAGTTCAAGCAGGAGCTGATGTACTCTGTATTGATTCTTCCGAAGGCTTTTCGGAGTGGCAAAAAATAACCATTGATTATATTCGTGAGAACTATGGGGACACCGTGAAAATAGGTGCCGGAAATGTAATTGACCGAGAAGGTTTTATGTATCTTGCTGAAGCCGGAGCAGATTTCATTAAGGTTGGCATCGGTGGTGGATCTATATGCATTACTCGTGAACAAAAAGGTATTGGTCGAGGACAAGCTACTGCGTTAATAGAAGTGGTTAAGGCCCGTGATGAATACTTTGAAGAAACAGGTATTTATATTCCAGTATGTTCTGATGGTGGCATTGTTCACGATTATCACATAACTCTAGCTCTGGCAATGGGTGCTGATTTTCTTATGTTGGGCAGATACTTCTCTCGATTTGATGAGAGCCCTACCAATAAAGTCAATATCAATGGTAACTATATGAAAGAATACTGGGGAGAAGGCTCTAATCGTGCCAGAAACTGGCAACGATATGACATGGGCGGAGATGGTAAGCTATCTTTTGAGGAGGGCGTTGATTCCTATGTTCCATATGCAGGTAACCTTAAGGATAATATAACGCTTTCATTAAATAAAGTTCGTTCAACAATGTGCAACTGTGGGGTTTTAACAATTCCAGAATTACAGAAAAATGCCAAGATTACACTTGTGTCTGCTACTAGTATTATCGAGGGAGGCTCACACGATGTAGTTTTAAAAAATAATAATATCGAAATTAACTAAAATATTTAAAACAGGAAAAAATATCAGCACGCAAGATTAGCTCCGCACAATGTTCAATACACTTGGGGGCACTGTAAGCGAAGAGAGAATCCCATTAAATTGAGGTTCTCTTTTTTTGTTGGACAAAGATTAATGGATAATATTCATCTAAAATAATATTGATTTAGAGTTAACTCCAAGTGATATAGTTGACTCAAGGGGTGATAGAAAGTGAATTTCTCAGATATATCGAAAAAGTTAGGAGTTAGTACGATAATTACAGGTATTATCTCTGATATGCAGAAGTAATATATATATGCTTTCATCTAAAAACAGGTGGTGATGGAGTGAAGATCGATAGATTGGTTTCGATTCTGGTAGTTCTGCTTAGAAGAGAACGGGTTCAAGCCAAAAAACTGGCTGAAATGTTTGATGTTTCGGTTCGGACTATATTGCGAGATGTGGATGCTATCAACCTGGCCGGGATTCCTATCGTAACCTACCAGGGTACCAATGGTGGTATCGGCATTGCAGAAGGCTATCGTCTGGACAAAAGTGTTCTCAGTGCTTATGATTTGGCTGCTATCATCACTACCTTAAAAGGAGTTTCAGGTATGATGCCGGATAGCCGCTATGATGTATTAATGGAGAAACTGAAAAACCCTCTATCTTCAGCGCAGCTTGATATGATTCACCTGAAAACCAGGCAAATGATAATCGACCTGTCTCCCTGGGGAGGAAATGAGCCGCTTAAAGATAAAATAATTCTTTTGCGTCAAGTGATCGAGAATCACAATGAAATTGAATTTGTTTATCTGGACGCAGAAGGTACGAGAACCAGTCGCAGGGTGGAACCTTATTCCCTGATTCTGAAGGGACAAAACTGGTATCTTTATGCCTGGTGCCTGTTGCGGCAAGATTTTCGTATCTTCAAACTGAATAGGATAAAGGAATTATTGATTACGGACAAATCTTATCAGGCCAGAGATCTACCGAACGAACAGTTTCCATGGGAAGGTGAATGGAAAAGCAACGCCAGGATGCTTGAACTGGACCTGCTTTTTGAGCAGGAGATGGAGAGCATGGCAGAGGAATATTTTGATTCAGATATGATCAGGCAAGATGACGGCAAGATAATGATTAAAATCCAACTGCCAGAAAATAATTGGTTATATGCCTGGCTCTTAAGCTTTGGAAACACCGTGGAGGTGATAAATCCTCCGCATGTCCGAGAAACTATGGCCAGAACAGCTGCAGAAATATTTAAGAAATATGCATCTCAAACATGACACATAGGTGTCATGTTTGAGATGCTATAATTTAGGAAAAAGAATTGAGGAGGTCAATATATGAATTATCAATTTGAATTTCTAGAAAAGGCAGCACAGCAGGTAATTTCGATCCGCACCCGTAGTTCAGTCGAAAATTTGCCGCAGGTATTAGGAGGAGCTTACGGTTCAATAATGAATTATCTGAGTGAAATAAGCGTAGAACCATCAGGGGCACCTTTTGTGGGCTATTTTAATATGGATATGCAAGACCTGGATATAGAGGTGGGCTTTCCAGTATCTAAACCTCTAGCCGGAAAGGGTGAGCTTAAGCCCAGCGAAATTCCAGCTGGACCACAGGTATCCTGTATGCATATCGGACCATATAATCAAGTCGAGACCGCCTATAATGCAATTATAAAGTGGATTGCTGCCAACGGCCATACCTCAGCCGGGGTATGTTATGAGTTTTATTTAAATGACCCCGCCAATACCCCCGAAAGTGAACTGATGACCAAAATAGTCTTTATGCTCAAGTGAGTTGAAAGGAGTATGGATTAATGGACAAGGACTTGATTCTGGATGCTAGCCATGCACTGGTATATGAAGAAATCTTTAGCTACATCAATGAACCAGCTCTGACCTGGTGGAAGGCGATAAATACTTTTATTCAGCATAAATATCAGGTCTCCCCTAAGATTAGCTACAGTAAATGCACTGCCCAGCAGGGTTGGAATGTAAAATATCAAAAATCAGGCAAGTCCCTGTGCACGCTCTATCCAGAAAAAGAGTCCTTTATAATACTCATTGTAATTAAGTTGGAGCTGGTGGACATTATAGAAAGTATGGCCAGCTCCTATGATCCTGCCGTAATGGAGATTGTAAGGACCTCCCGACCCTTTAACGGCACCAAATGGCTAATGATTCCGGTAGAAAGCGAGGCCATCCTGAAAAATGTGCGAAATCTTTTAGTGTTTAAACACGAGATGAATACAAGCAAAAAACCAGACAGGCATAAAAAGTAATGAGATTGAACTAAAATAGGTCAGGATGCGTTACTGAAGGAGGTTTTGTTGATGCTGCATAAATTACAAATACAGACTGAGCAACATACGCAAATGATTGATATAACTAGGAATATACAGGATATAATCAAGCAGGAAAGAATTGAGGAAGGTATGGTACTGGTTTATTGCCCACATACTACGGCCGCCATTACCATCAATGAAAATGCTGATCCCGACGTTGTTCATGACATTTTGTTGAGACTAAATGAGCTGTATCCATGGACTCACCCCGGCGACAGGCATGGGGAAGGCAATTCAGCTGCCCATCTAAAAGCCAGCACCATAGGCACATCGGAGCTTATTCCCGTAAGCGCTGGCCGCCTGCTTCTTGGGACATGGCAGGGGGTCTATTTCTGTGAATTTGATGGACCACGTCCAAGATCCTTTTATATAAAAGTAGTGTAAAGAGTTAGGATTTCAAGTACGTATTTTTCTCCATATTAAGACTTCTTTTTAAATAACAAAAGTCTATAAATGTATTAATGCACCAGCAGACTGAAACAACTAGTATTATATCAAACACAAAATTGAATAAATAGAGTTGCTTAGAAGTGTCAGCCTGCCCATTCCCTATATATGGCATTGGAAATTGGAGCAAACCGATGAACATCACTCCCCATAGAAGCTGTATCTTGGCCTTAACCTCTGGGAATATATTGTTTTTTGTATATACAATTAGTGAAACTGTTAAAACAACAGTATAAGTTATTATCAAGAACAATAAATTATGGGGAAGTTGATGCTCCCTGAAAGAAGACCACAAAGTAAATCTATTAAAATCCCTCACAGGTGTTTCACTATATTCTTTTTGATACTTGCCTAAAGGTGTACTTGTTGAAAATGCCTGGCTCGCTGTATATTCCATCCCCTGTATTAATCTTGCAGGATGAGTAACATAGAATTTTATCAGCTTAATATTGCTTATTTTACTGTAGAATTCCTTCTGGGTAATTTCACTATGCGGAACATACCTCACATATTCTCCCTTATCTAAAAAAGCATGTTTTCCTGCTTCCACGGCCATATCAGGGTCTAAACCAATATCTATTAGGTCTTGAGTTGGATTTTTTGAATCCTTCAGTATCCCATAAAACACAGAATCATATTGGGTATCCTTACTTATATCTTTATTAATGAGATTTAATCTAACAGAATAGACTATTAAAAGACAAAACAAAAAGCATAATAACCATAATTGATATCGCTTTAATAAGTGTCTGTTTTCCCCAAAAAGCTTGATAGACATAAACAATATTATTGGCAATGCTGTTAACACCTGCATTTTAGAACCTAAAAACAAGAATGCAGCTATAAAAATAAATATGATATTTGCAAATACCTTCTCTTCAGATTTCAATACATTTCGGTTATGAATATAGTAAACCCATGCAGAAATATATAACATTAGAGTTGTTATCATCATTGGTTCGCCATATAAGCTGTTAAACCACACTAAATAATTACCATCTAAGAATACAAATAAAGTTATTAAGACAAATAATGTTAGCTTTAGTTCACTTTTTATATTGAGATATTTAATTATCATATACATGGCAAATACATACATCATAACGTAAGCAATGGCTAAATATCCTGTTTTAAAAGTATCCTGTCCGAATACTTTACATATTAAGCTCACCAATGTAATTAAATAAGTTATACTGGTTGCTTTCAATCGATCGACAAGCCTTAATATGGTTATATCAGAGATCTTATAGTCCGTTACGGTGTAATCCAGAAACCTGACAAAATTGGGGTCATTTACATTCTCTGCCTTTAATTCTAATCCTGACACGTACATTACCCTATCAAAGTCTCCTTGATCTGAAACCCCAGGCTGTGGATATTGGAAAAGCACATTGGCAATTATACCCCATGCCAACAATCCAAAAGTAACCCATAAATACTTTGTTATATTTTCCCCTGATTGCATTGAAACCTTCCTCTTCTCGTACTGCTTCTAAAGCCTACATTTTTAAAATACCTCAAACCTCTACTCTGTAAGTTAACCATCTTTTTTTCAAAATACGGTAAGGATTAAAGACTTATGCATAGTCTGCCATTTATTGGTTAAACTATGCTCAACATTTAACAAGTCAAAAATCAAAATCCTAACACTGACACGAGGAGGAGACGAGATGAAAAGAAACGTTCGTTATACAATTATAGTTCCGGTCTATAACGAAGAAGCCGTTATACAAGAAAGCTATCATCGGCTAACCCACGTCATGCAATCCGTAGACGAGCCATATGAATTGCTTTTTATCAACGATGGAAGCGAAGATCGGACGGCCGAACTGATCGAAGGATTTGCTGAAAAAGATGAGTGCGTAAAGCTGCTTGACTTCTCCCGCAACTTTGGGCATCAAATAGCTATTACCGCAGGTATGGATTATGCTCGCGGAGACGCGATCGTGATTATCGATGCCGACTTACAGGATCCTCCCGAGTTAATTCCGCTGATGATTGAGAAATGGAAAGAAGGATATGAAGTCGTCTATGCAAAGCGCTCCCAAAGGAAAGGAGAGACCCTGTTCAAAAAATGGACGGCAGCTTTGTTCTATCGCCTGCTGGATGCATTGGCAGAAGTAAATATTCCCCTTGATACCGGTGACTTCCGCCTTATGGACCGTAAAGTGTGTGAAGCCATGCAAAGCATTCGGGAGAAAAATCGCTTTGTACGCGGATTGATCAGCTGGGTAGGCTTTCGCCAAACAGCCATCGAATATGTACGGGAGGAACGATATGCGGGAGAAACCAAATATCCACTTAAGAAAATGCTGCGCTTCTCCATGGATGGGATTACTTCCTTCTCATATAAACCGTTAAAGCTGGCCACCTATCTAGGTCTTGTGGTCTCTTCGGTTAGTTTTGTTTATCTAATTGTATCCTTAGGGCAAAAAATATTTACTGCCAGTACATCTGCTGGATTGTCCTCACTTATTGCCTGCCTAATGCTGCTTAACGGCGTGATCCTCATTCTATTTGGGATACTCGGGGAATATGTAGGCAGAATTTATGATGAAACGAAAAACCGACCCCTATATATCCTTCGGAAAAAGCAAAAAATAGAAAAGGTAAAACTCAAAGAGGTAAAATGGAGTGTTTAATAACAAACCCAGATTCATCCAGTTTATGCGTTTTTGTACGGTTGGATTAGCAAATACGGCAGTAGACTTTACAGCTTTTTTTCTCCTGAATCTAGGCGGGTTGCCGTACCTGTTTGCCCAGGTGCTTTCCTATTCAGCCGGGGTAATAAATAGTTTCTATCTCAATCGAAAGTGGACGTTTCAAGTGAAACGCAAAACTAACGTCACTGAGATTGCAAAGTTTATCATCTTGAACGGTATTTCCTTGCTGGTATCATCCAGCCTGCTTTTTATCCTATATGATGTAAATCAAATGGATCTTTGGATGGCTAAGATTGCGGCCACAGCAGGAGGCATCGTTGTAAACTTTATCGGAAGCCGTATCTGGGTATTCACTGAAAATCAACCCATAACAGGTGAGTTTATATTATAGACTGCAACTTTTGGTAAAAAAATTAGCTCGGATAAGTATTTCTTTAATACTTTATAAATTAAAGAAAATATAATCTATTTTAGGTTCGATGTTACATTTATTTAAAATCCCTTATTAATAATTTTAAGCTAGAACGCAAATATTATTAATAGAATAATATTTGGAGGTTGATATAATGGAAAAAAAGGTTATAGGCTATTTTGAAGATAGCAATCAAGCAGGGCAAGCAGTAAATGAACTAAAAGACAAGGGGTTCAACGAGATTTCCATTCTAGGAAATGATAAAGACAGAAAAGAAGGTAGTAAAGGTAGAGATAACAAAGGAATGAGTTTTGATAATCAGAACCTCTCTAGTGGCACGATGACAGGTGGAGCTATAGGTGGATTAGCAGGATTAGGTCTAGGCGCAGGAGCTCTAGGAGCTTTAGGCGCCGCAGCTCTATTAATTCCAGGAATAGGACCAATCGTTGCCATGGGACCTTTAGCTGCTGCCTTAGGTGGCGCAGTAACTGGTAGTGTTGCTGGTGCATTAGTTGATTATGGCATTCCCAAAGAACGTAGTGACTTCTATGAGACCAAGATCAAAGAAGGTAATACGGTAATGATTCTTAAAACTGATGAAGGCAAAACTGACGCAGTAGCTTCGATTTTAAGAAATCACGGCGCTAAAGACGTACGGGTGCATTAAAGCCTGATTTTCACTGTTATTGATTAAAGTTAAGTGAAAAAGGAAATGAATCTAGGATAAAAATAAGCAGCTAAAATGACGGACGTCTCCTAAATATTAGTTTAAGGGGCCGTCCGTCAGCTTTATGAATCTCTAATATCTTCTCCATAAATTCCCTTGTATTTATATCTCTCTACTTATGGAAAATATTATGTAAGCAGAATGATAGAATATCTATCGCGAATTGGAAAAATTCACTGAATAATTTTTTTGCATAATGTAATAGCTATTTAATTGAACCTGAATTTCGAATAATTGCCTGGAAAGGAGCTGCGTTATTGAAAACACTTTGGAAAGGTGCAGTAAGTTTTGGCCTGGTAAATATCCCGGTTAGCATGTATGTAGCTACCGAGAACAAGGATCTCAAATTCCATTACCTGCACCATGAATGTATGGCCCCGATAAACTATCAAAAAGTCTGTTCGAAATGCAGTAAAGAGATAAAACCAGCCGAGATCGTCAAAGGCTATGAGTTTCAAAAGGGGAATTACGTAATTATTAATGAAGAAGATTTAGCACGTATTCCCCAGGAAAACACCAAAACCATAGATATATTAGACTTCGTCAAATTGGAACAGGTGGATCCGGTATATTTTGACAAAAGCTATTATCTCTCACCTTCTCCTGGGGGAGACAAGGCTTACAGCCTGATCGTAGAGGCCATGAAAACAACCGGTAAAATTGCAATCGCTAAGATCATGATACGATCTAAACAATCCCTGGCTGCCTTGCGTGTAAAAGATAATCACCTGATTCTGGAGACCATTTTCTATCCAGATGAAATACGATCACCTGCTTCGCTTGGCAAGGGGATAGGGGTGGAGAAGCTGCATGAAAACGAGATAAAGATGGCAGTAAGTCTAATCGAGAATCTCTCCATCGATTTTGATCCTGCACGCTACGAGGATGATTACCGGAAAGCCTTGTGGGAAATGATTGAAGCTAAAATTGCTGGGCAAGAAATCGTGACACCCACCCCACAGCAGCAGGGTGGCAAAGTTGTTGACCTGATGGAGGCACTTAAGGCTAGTGTCAAACTGGCAGAGGCGAATAAGATTGATCCCAAGAAAAAGAAAAGCGGCCAGGGAAAACGGGCCAGAACCGGTAGCTAGTAATGGAACATTTCTTAGCAGGAATCAAACCCATGGATCCAATCATTAGAGAGGATATCTTTGATAGAGAAGACTTTCTCTATCAGGTGAAATGGGATGGAGTTCGGGTGCTCGCAGCTATTTCGGGAAAATCGGTGTACTTGAGCAACAAACGCGGAAACAATCGGACCGAACAGTATCCAGAATTGCAAAGTCTTTCAGGACTCCCTGGGGTGAAAAACGCTGTATTAGATGGTGAAATCGTTGTACTACGGGAAGGAAAGCCCAGCTTTTATCGCATCATGCAAAGGGATCGTTGCAGCACCTCCTTAAGCATTACGCATTTATGTAAAACGCTGCCGATTTTCTACATGGTATTTGATCTGTTGTATCTTAATGGTAGAGATTTAAGACAGGAAAGCCTGGTGGAACGCATCTCTAAAATGGCTGAGATGTTTGTTGATAAGGAATATCTTCATCAGGTTGAAAGTTTTTCTGAGGGAACAACCTTGTTTGAAGTTGTCCGGAATGCTGGCCTAGAAGGGATAGTTGCCAAAAGAAAAGCCAGCCTTTATAGTCCTGGGAAGAACCACAGCGATTGGTACAAAATAAAATGCCTCCGTACGCAAAAATGCCTCGTAGGTGGTTATACCTTAAGAGATAACAAAGTTAATGCCCTTATGCTGGGTGTAGTCAGGGAAGGTAAGCTGCGCTTTGCAGGAAAAGCTGCCAACGGTCTAAGTTCTGAGCATCTGAAAATGCTCTCTGAGGAACTGCCCAGATATGAAGTCGCCTCGTCACCCTTTATCGAGCGGCCTCAGCGAACCCATCACTATATCGAACCTCGTTTGGCCGTGCTGGTAGAGTTTTTGGAGTGGACTGAATCACTCCATTTGAGATTTCCGGTAATAAAAGCGTTTATCGCTGCAACGGATGCAGACTGCAACGTTTGATAAAGAAAGGAAATGAGCATGGCAGGATCAGTAACGCCAGCAATTGAAAACGGGGAAGTAAAGCTCACGAATCTTGACCGAGTTCTCTGGCCTGAACAAGGCTATACAAAACGTGATCTAGTGGAATACTATGCAGCCATTTTTCCCATTATGAGCCCTCACCTCAAGCAGCGTCCGCTAGTTTTCACCCGGTATCCCAACGGCATCGGGGAAGCTTCCTTCTTTCAAAAGAATGCCCCTAAATATCTGCCGAAATGGATTCATACTTTTGCCTGGACGGGGAGTGATGGGGTAATTAAACATTATGTCCTGGTGGAAGCCCAGGCTGATCTGATATGGCTGGCCAATCAGGCTTGCATTGAGATTCATCCCTGGATGTCGCAAACATTTACTATCGATAATCCGGACTTTATAGTTTTTGACCTTGATCCCTCTGAACAAAATACGCTGGAAGAAATCATTACCGTCGCCCGGTTGCTCAAACAGCTAATGGACAAACTCGGTCTCCGCGTATATTTAAAAACATCAGGATCAAAGGGTCTACACATCTACCTTCCTATTGTATCCCGCTATTCTTATAGCCAGGTTCGCAATTTTGCACAGACGATTGCCCAAATGATTTGCAACGTAGTTCCAGATATCGCCACGATACAGAGATCACTGCAGCGTAGAGGGAAAAGGATTTACATCGACTACCTCCAGAACGGTCTGGGCAAAACCATTTGTGCACCCTACAGCGTTCGACCTCGTGATGGTGCCACAGTTTCTACCCCTATCGAGTGGCAGGAATTAGAGTCTATACGACCAGATGAATTTACGATTCGAACCGTGCTATCACGTTTCCAGGTCGGGGATCAATTTCAAGAAGTTTTGAGGGATCGTCAGGAACTGGAGAAAGCCATGGAGCTTCTTGGGATTAACTGCAAAACAGAGATACGATAAGATGATCAATAACACATACTTTTATTAATTTAAGAAATAATAAAAGTATAAAATAAATCTAGAGGGTGAATTAAATGGAAATTAATAAATCTGAAACTTTTAGTCATTGGGAAAAATGGAAGGGGACTCTTACCAAAGCAGTGTCGCTAGCAGAAATTGTCGGTATGTCTCAAACTACTATTGAAAAGATAGGCCTTAAAATGGGAAACATGCTATCTGCCTCAATTGACCCTGAAAATAGAGAACAAAGACTCCTTCAGGAATTATGGAAGGTTGGAGATGATCAAGATCGGGCGGTTCTAACCAAATTATTAGTGAAGATGCTCCAAACAGATGTAAAACATTAACTCTTTATGAAACCCGCTTTTATTGCATACGTTAACTGAATTACACCCCTCAAAAAAGCTTTGTGTATTCTTGAAATCAGAACTCACAAAGCTTTTTATTTGTTGTTTATTTTAAGAGAAAAGGGCAGCTTAGGTGTAGAATAGACAATAATATCGAATCCAGTATGGTAGGAGATGATTTTCAGATTACTATGGCTTCCTTAAGATGCCGTAATAAAAAGTATTAACAATGAAATTATGAAAGGTTATTACCGATGTTCTATAAGACTGTTAAGGAAATCGTCACCGCAGAGCTAATTATAAAGAAATCTAGATTTATATCTATATTAATTCCGCTAAAACAACTTCAAGATGCAGATAAATCAATTCAAGATGCCAAGCAAAAATATCCTGGTGCCAATCATTATTGTTTTGCTTATATAAACAGGCAGAATGGTAGTATATTGGAACGGTGCAGCGATGACGGAGAACCAAGCGGGACAGCAGGTTGGCCAATACTAAATGTTCTTAAGAAGAGGGATTTAGAAGATGTCATGGCCATCGTAATTCGATATTTTGGAGGAAGCTTACTAGGAACCGGGGGATTAGTAAGGGCATATACTCAGACTGTTCAATCTGCTCTGGATGCAGTTCAGACTGTTAACATGGAGTACTCACAGAAGATAGTGGTTACCCTGGATTATAGCCATTATGGCAGTTTCGAAAAACAGTTCTCTAGCATAATGGACCATGTAACAGATATTCAATACTCTGAGCGGGTTAGGTTAGAGCTTTGGATAGCTGTTGATAAGGTGGATGATTTTATATCCAAAGTTGAAAACCTTAGCTTAGGAACAGCAACGATGGAATTGAGTGAAGATGGGTTTGTTCCCAACGATAAATATTAGTCAACTTGTGAACTTGTGCAAAACTACAATGGAATGAAGAGGCAAATAAATAGGCAGAGAGAGGAATGCGACGCATGTTACCAAGCGAGATTAGTTTAAAATTTTATCTAATCTACCTTATACTAACCAATATTATAAGTTTCTGTCTATTTGCTTGGGATAAACGGCGGTCCCAGAAGGGAGCGTGGAGAATAAGGGAGAGGGATTTACTTTTATCTGCAATCATAGGCGGTTCATTGGGAGGGCTATTAGGGATGTATGCTTTCCGCCATAAAACCCGCCATCTTAAATTCAGAGTGGGGATGCCACTCATATTGCTGCTGCAGGTAATCCTGCTTATTTACATAATTAACCGATAGACCATAAAGATAGGAAGAGGATGAACCTATTCCTTATGGATTGCACTATAAAAACCGTATCAACCCTAGCCAAAAATGCGCTGTAGTACACGCTGAATGAATGGTTTCTTAGTCGTTGAATCTTGACTCTGCACAATCTCTGTGCTTTGTTTGGCATTGACCACTTCAACTTCAGTAGAATTGGAAGGTACGGGTTTGGCGATTACATGAACTGGTTTTGCCTGATCGGCAGGATGCACTGTATTGACCCATTTGGATGTTTTATGATCCGTATTTACCTGGATTGACCGATCTCTGTTCTTCTCATGATGCTGAGGAGGTTTGGTGTAAGAGCGTTTGTTTTGAGCTTCTCTTAAGCTCGACTCAGAAGCAGCCTGAGGCGAATGGGTCTTCTGTGAATTCGCCTGTATCCATTTCTCTACCGAAGATCTGTGCTCATTGAGAACAGCCTCCGAGGGCAATTCCGCTTCCTCAATCATAGCTCCAATATGCTCTTCTATCTCATAGAGGCTCATGATATCTTCGCCTGTAACCAAAGTGATGGCGCGGCCTCCGTTCCCGGCTCTGCCGGTACGCCCGATTCTATGCACATAGCTGTCTTTCTCTATAGGTACATCATAGTTAATCACCAGGGACAAATCGTCGATGTGAATACCGCGGGCTGCAACATCGGTAGCTACCAGCAAATGAAACTCACCCTGCTTAAACTGCTGTAGGGTCTTCAGCCGTTTAACCTGGGGAATATCTCCGTGCAGCGCCTGAGAAGCATATCCCTTTCGGGATAAAAACATTTGAACCCTATCGACAGCAATTCGAGTGTTGCAGAATATCACACAACTTTCCGGCTGCTCAATCAGAAGCAGGCGGTTCAACTGCATTCTCTTTTCGTCATTATTCACACGGTAGTATACTTGTTGGGTGGTATCCACTGTCTTGGTCTGCGATTCAATCTCAATAGTTACTGGATGTTTCATATACTCCCTGCAAATTTTACTGATTTCAGCGGGTATGGTGGCTGAAAAAAGGAGAGTCACCCTATCTTTAGGGAGGGTTTTGATAATTCTCGCTACCTGATCGAGAAAACCCATATCCAGCATTCTGTCCGCTTCATCAAGTACCAAAAAGCGTATATGTTTGGTTATCAGATTCCCGTGATGAATGTGATCATATACCCGGCCGGGTGTTCCAGCGACAATGGAAACGCCCTTATTAAGTGCTTGTATTTCAACATTTATATTGTGCTGCCCGTATACAGCCGTCGTCTTGTGCTGAAGATGCTTTGCCATCAATTTGAGATCGCTGTCTACCTGGACTGCCAGTTCTCGTGTTGGGGTGAGAATCAGACCTTGAGGTCCCGCCGCTCCGGAATCAGTCAATTGCAGCATAGGAACGCCAAAAACAGCCGTCTTGCCACTGCCCGTTTTAGACATGACTATCAGATCTTCCTGTTTTAGAACATGAGGAATTGCTCTGATCTGCACCTCTGTAGGCGTCTCAAAGCCCATGTCTTTTATCGCCTTTAATATGGGAGGCGAAATGCCCAGGTCATTAAAACTAGTTAACATCATTTATCTTCTTTCATTATTGTTGGATTCTTTAATTGTATCACTTGCTGCTAGTTTGTTCTATACGAGGGACAAGGGGACAGGCAGATTATCACTTTTTTGAGGAGCAAAGTTGCCAAGGAAGATCGAAAGGGGTAGGGTTAGGTAGGATATTGTGTTTCTGCAAATTAGATTTATGAAAACATTCAAAACCTTATATAAGTTTGAATAGCTTAAGTGATATCATTATTTTAAGAGTCGCTTAGAAACTCAATAAGAAAAATCCCAACTTTGGGCGTGAGGTAGAAATATTGACTAAAAAATTATACATCACAGAAAAACCATCAGTGGCTGACAGCTTTTCCAGCGTGTTAGGTTTAGAAATATTGAAATCCGATAGGAGTAGGGGCTATGCGGAAAATGGCAGAGCAATCATAAGCTGGTGCTATGGTCATCTGGTGACTATGGCTTACCCGGAAGTCTACGATCCTGCCTACAAGTCATGGCGGATAGAGCATCTGCCCATCATTCCTCAAGAATATAAATACGAGATCATTGATAATGCAGGAACAAAAAAACAGTTTGATGTTATAAAAAAGCTTATGCATCGCCATGATGTAGATATGATTTACTCTTGTACTGATAGCGGGCGCGAAGGTGAATATATATTCCGATTAGTATATCAATTAAGTGAAACAAATAAACCTGCCAAACGGGTATGGATATCTTCCCAGACTGAAGAAGCAGTAAGAAGAGGAATTGATGAAGCCAAGGATATTAGCGAGTACGATTCCTTGTCCCATGCGGCCTATTGTAGGGCCAAAGAGGATTGGCTTTTTGGCATGAATTTCAGTAGAATTTACACCTGCCAGTATGGCAAGGATTTGGCGACTCGTTTCCAAGAGGACAAACGGTCGGTAATTGCCATTGGGAGAGTGATGACCTGTGTCCTGGGTTTGGTCGTGGATAGAGAATTGGAAATCAGAAACTTTGTGGCCAAGGTTCATTATGGAGTTATAGCCAGCTTTTTGTCTCAAGAGAGCAGTATTACCTATAAGGGTAAATGGCAGCTCAAGAAAAAAAGGGGGCCAGAGCCAGCCGATGGACTTGGAGACGAAGAAAAATATCTTAGCCAGGAGGAAGCCCTGGAGATCATCGACAAGTTGAGTGGGCAGGAAGCCACCGTAAAAAAAGTGGAGATCAAAGTGAAGAAGGAACAACCTCCCCTGCTTTTTAATTTGGCCGAGCTGCAATCGGAAGTCAATAAAAAATACAAACTTGCTGTAGATAAAACCTTGGAAATAGCTCAAAGCCTCTATGAGAAAAAACTGATATCATACCCTAGAACAGACAGTCGGGTATTATCCACGGATATTATTAAAGAAATACCCAAAGTCCTTAATGGTTTGTATAAAAATATAGCGTTCAAGGATTCTGTCATTAGAATTAAGGATTTTGGCAAACTGGCTATAGATAAATCCACCAAAAGATTTGTGGATGACAGCAAGGTGACTGACCACTATGCTATCATCCCCACCTATGTATCGACTGATTTGTCCAGATTAGATGCAAATAGCCGGAATGTATACAGCATAATTGTGAAAAGATTTCTGGCCATTTTCTACCCGGCCGCGGAGTATAATACGGTGAAGGTAGAAACAGAAATCAAAGGTGAGATCTTTGTAACCAATTCCAAAACATTAAAAGAGCCCGGCTGGAAAGAGGTTTATGAAGTCGCACCTGCAAAAAACGAGGAGGAGATATCCTCCTCACCCATTCATCTGCTCATTAAAAAGGAAAAGTGTGACACGACGGCCTTGGATCTAGAAGAGAAGGAAACGAAGCCACCATCACGATTTTCCGATGCTTCATTAGTTCTGACTATGGAAAAAGCGGGGAAGTATATCGAAAACGAAGAACTCCGAGAGCAGATAAAGACATGCGGCATCGGTACGTCAGCCACACGTTCGGGGATTATTAAGAAGCTTAAGGATATTGGCTATATTAAAATTAATCCCAAGACTCAAATTGTTTCACCCGAGCCCAAAGGAGAGGCGATTGTGGAACTGGTTCGCCTATCAGCCAAGGAGCTGTTAAATCCGACTCTGACTGCCAGTTGGGAGAAGGGCTTGTTCATGATTCAAAATAATGAGATCACCGAGGAAGTTTTTGAAGCGAAGTTGAACAGCTACATCACCCGAACCATTGAAAAGGTGAAGAAAAATGCAAGATTTTGATCAACTCTATGAACTGGTGGCGAGGTCTTACGCTTCTAGTTTGCGATTTATAAAATGGTATATAGGGAATCTTATTTTAATAAGTCCTTGACCTTAACCTCCGGATGGTGATACCGCGAATAGGCTGGTGTTTTTTTACCGTACTGCAAGGCCTCTTGAGGGCACCATTGTATACAGGCCAAACATTGCTCACAGTGATTTTGCCAGACCAGTTTCTCACCCAGCATCGTAATATTTTTACTGGGACAGAGCTGGATACACAGCCCGCAGTTATTACACCGCTCATCAACCCAGAACTTACCATCCATCTCAGGGATATGAGGAAAACTAACTTTATATAGCCAGGTAAAAACAATCCTTTGCCAGAGGGGACCTTTCTCCACTGGCATTTTAACTCTACGGCGAATTTCCTCCACAATATAAGATATCTTTATACGAGCTGCCGCAAAAAGTTCATTTTGTTTTTCCGAAGAACCCGGACCTCCCCATGGGATATAATTGGAAGGCATAATTACCGACCATCCGCTGGATAGGACTAAACCTTTGGAAACCATAACCTTATGCAATTGCACCAGGGTATTAGATACTTGACCGGCATTGTTAGCAACAGCAAAGATATACTCCGGGGACATTGCTTGCAATTGGTCCAGGAATTCCAAAACCCGTTTCGGTACACCCCAAATATGCACTGGAAAGACCAAACCTATCAACTGCGCATCAATATTATGCTGGTTAATATCCCAATCCACCATAGAGATAAGTTCTGTATTGCCCATTTCGCGGGCCAAAGCCCGGGCTGCCCACAAAGAATTGCCGGTACCGGAAAAGTAGAAAATAGTTGTCTTCGTTGGTTGATTATCAGTAGGGGATACCTGCAACTCGCTGTAATTATTCTTCATAACTACTCCTTATAATGCTTTTCTTGACTACATAGTTTCTAAGCTTCATCACAATTCCAGAATAACCATAGTGAGAATTATGGTCAATAGCATTTATTATGCCGTCCCCTTGAGCCTGGGGTTTTTACATACAGCTTCAACCGGACAGGCTTCACAAGATGGAGTCTTTTTACAATGCCGTTTGGCATGTTCGACAATTAAAGCATGGAATTCGTTATACAAGTATATGTCCTGAGGAATGCTTTCCTCAATCTTCATTCGCAATTCGTCATAAGTATTTGGTATATCGTAGCCTAGCCGATATAATATGCGTTTTGTATATGTATCCACTACAAAAAAAGGTTTATTTAGAGCATACAACAAAATAGAATCAGCAGTTTCGTGTCCCACTCCCTTAACAGCAAGGAGTTCCCTGCGAAGAAATTGCCCTTCCATCTGCATGGCTTTCTTCACATCATACAAATATGTTTCGTACCACTGGGTAAGCGCTTTAAGCTTGATTGCTTTTTGATTGTAATAACCACTGGGGCGAATTATTTCTGCTAATTCATCATTACTTGCCAAAGCTATGAACTGAGGAGATAAGTGTTCACCAAAGTTTCTTATGGCCTTCTCCACATTCATCCAAGTTGTATTTTGAGTCAATATAGCACCAACCATCATTTCAAATGGTGTTTTTGCAGGCCACCAGTGCCTTTGACCATAAGCATTTAAAAGGGTGTCGTATATTTCTAGCAATCCGTTCATTTATACCTCCGGTAAGGTTGCACTTGCGTCCCACCATTTTTTCTCATCTACATCATAAAGCCAAATTAGTCGATTAGGCAAATAGTCTTAACATAAACAGATAAGACCATAGATTTACTAACGTAGAACTCTCCTTTTTCTATATAAAAATGCAATAAGCTGAAATTTAGACGTAATTACTGCAATATCTATGTTATTTATTTGAATATTGTTCTTGATAAAAAATATATTGTTAGAATAACAACATAGGTGTCGAAATTATGGGTAATTCAATGTGCGAAAATCGCAGGATAAGCCATATAAATTGTCGAAGTCAAGCAAGAGATAATAAGGATGAGCATGGAGAAGCTTATGACATATGTTTTCTTATTAGGTCTTGCTGGAGTGGTTATTTGGTTTTTTAAAAAATCACCTTCCAACCAACAGAATAAAAATTATGAGCCGAGCACAAATAACCTGAAAAATGATGGGTCATCCTTGCCAACTATTAATAATGAAATTAACCCGTCGGTGACAGCAACGGTCATACAACAAATATCAGACATCAAATCTCTAAGTACTTTTTCACCGATAAGTCCTGATAAAAACAAGTATAAACAGAGATCTGATCTACAATCTCCAATAGGCTATTGGATTAGACCGAAAAGCTTGATAGATATCGCTGGATACATAATTGATGATGGAATGATATATGTTGGGAAGGACTTGAAAGCGCCTGATGGTTATGGAACAGAATGTGCCCTAATCAATCCAAATCTAAAGGTGGATAAAAACAATGATGATTACCGAGTTCGGCGCTTAACCTACTGGCCTTCCTACTCAGAAGCCTCTCCAGATGCGCGGGCTGCTTATTTAAAATGGTTATCGACCGGAAAAAGTGACCCTGGTGCCGATATTGGTTACGTGTTCTTATATTTTTACGGCTTAGAGCGAAGACTGCTCTATGATACTGTCCATGGGTCAGTTCTCATTTCTGAAATTCAAACCCTCGTAAATGAAGTGGAGAGACTTCTAAACATCTACGGTGATAATAGCTCTTTTGATTCTTATGCCAGTTCTCTTCTTGCCTATATCCAGGCTGATCATTATTGCGATTCAATAGATTATAAGCACGAAGTTCCCACTCATACCAACCATTTTGGTGTGCCTATTTATCTACAGGTATGCCTCGGCCAGATGGCCAAGGATGACATCCCCATTCCGGCGAACTGGGCCTTGGCATGGTATTTATCCACTCCCAATCCTCCTGTCTATACTCGCACGCCAGCACATCGATGCCAGCAAGAATTTCAGACCTTATTTGCTGAAGAATATACTCGTACTTTTGTTAAGGGACTAATATTAAAGGATAATAAAACCAGACTAAAAGTTGAACATAGACCGGCGAGCAAATCGTTGTCAGGTAAGAACTATGCAAAAACCTTGGATTTACCTGACGTGAACCGTCAAACCAGTGCTATGAATAAAATTGCTCCTCTTGTACAGACCTGTCAGGAAAAGCTGGACAGTTACAGCCGGTATCTAGGACGAAATCCCAATAACAAAGACACACTTGATGCCATGTTAGAATTACCGGTTTCTGTCTGGCCCAGCAACATTAAAAAATATCTGGACTCTTTGCAATCAATGCTCTTGCAGAAAAATGAACTTACCTTAACATTCTCCACCTTATTAGATCATTTTCCTGATTGGCAGGACAAATCTAAGAAACGCTTTTCCTTATTTATGGATCGTTTAGATTCATGCAATATAGGCATGGAACCTGACTTTAGAATTACCGGAGCAAAACCCGAAATGGATTCTTCTGTAATTCTATTTCCTTTGGAGGAATCTTCTATCAATCATATCGGACCCGCCTATGGTTTGGCCGCTTTAAGCATGCATCTGGCTGCCATGGTTTCGGAATCGGACGGGGAAGTCAGTCAGGCTGAAATCGAGGTATTGAAAGACCAGATAGAACGCTCATCAAGCCTTAATTTACCCGAGAAAAGACGGCTCAAGATATATTTGCAATGGCTCCTATCTCAGCCCCTAAGCACCAAAGGAATGAAAAAGAAAATTCAATCATTAGGGGTAAGTGAAAGAGAACTCATTGGTGATATGCTGATTCAAGTTTCCCAGGCCGACGGAAACATCTCGGCCAGCGAAATAAAATTGATGGAAAAGGTATTCAACCTGCTTGAAATAGATTTAAATGTACTTTATAGCAAAATCCATTCGTCCTATGCCGAACCGATTACGGTTAAAGCGGCAACAGACACAGGAATTGGATTTTCTATTCCCGTTCCACCAGGTGAGCCGGCTCCTAAAGAAAAGACATTTTCTTTGGATATGAGTAAAGTAGCTTCCTTGCACCAAGAAACTGAACATGTTTCCTCGCTATTAAGTGCTATTTTCAACCAGGACGAAGCTGGGCAAAAAGATGAAAACATAGACACAGAGGAAGTCAAAGTCGGAGAACACGATAAATTGTGGGGGCTGACCCCTTCAATATACGAAATAGTACAGATTTTAAGCAACAAATCAGCTTGGGATCGACGTGAATTAGAAGAAATAGCCTATAACAAAAACCTGATGTTAGAGGGCGTGCTCGAACAAATCAATGAAGCAGCTTTTGAGTGTTTCGATGAGCCATTTATCGAAGGAGAAGATCCCTTTGAAATAAATCAAGAGATTGCGATGGTGATGAATCAATGACAAAAATAAAAGCTAGAGAAAGGGATGCCATATTACAAGCTTTGCGCTCAGGAGTAGTTCCCCGCGTGGGGCAGCATCTTATTCAGGTGGGACGGAAACGCGAGATCGAAGCCATGGTAAAAGATTTGGAAACTATAACTGATGGCGGAACCAGCTTTCGTTTGGTCATCGGTGAGTACGGCTCGGGAAAAACATTTTTTCTAAATCTGGTTCGGGCCGTAGCTTTGGAGAAAAAACTGGTCACCGTGCACGCTGACCTTACTCCTGAACGGAGGCTGCATGCCACCGGAGGTCAGGCCCGTTCGCTATTTGCCGAGCTCATGAAAAACCTCTCCACCCGCACCAAACCGGATGGTGGAGCACTGGCGGGAATCATCGAGCGCTTCATAGCCAATGCCAAAAATCAAGCGAGTACTAAGGGGTTACAATCCGAAGATATCATTCGCAATCAGCTATCCGGCCTGGTTGAATTGGTAAACGGATTCGATTTTACCGAAGTTATAGCAGCATACTGCCGGGGATTCGAGACTGGGCAGGAGCAATTAAAGTCGGATGCTTTACGCTGGCTGCGGGGGGAGTATTCCACGAAAACAGAAGCCCGCCAGGCCTTGGGCGTAAGAACTATCATCGATGATGCCTCATTTTATGATCAACTCCTTCTATTAAGCCGCTTTGTAACCCTGGCTGGTTACAGTGGGCTCTTGGTATGTTTGGACGAAATGGTCAACCTGTATAAACTGGGAAATACCCAAGCGCGCAACTCCAATTATGAACAAATACTGCGTATTCTCAATGATACCCTGCAGGGAAACAATCAGGGTTTGGGTTTCATAATGGGAGGAACGCCTGAATTTCTGATGGACATGCGCCGAGGGTTGTACAGTTATGCCGCACTACAATCCCGACTGGCGGAGAATACATTTGCTAAAAACGGTCTGGTGGACTTTACGCATCCCGTGCTCAGGCTTTTAAGTCTTAGCCAGGAAGAGTTCTTTGTGTTGCTTCACAAACTCAGGCATGTTTATGCCCATGGCGACCAGAATAACTATCTTTTACCCGATCAAGCCCTGGCTGCCTTTATGGAGCATTGCAACCAGCGGATCGGCGACTACTATTTTCGAACCCCGCGCACTACTATTACTGCCTTTATAAATCTTTTAGCGGTCCTGGATCAGAATGAACAAGCAGTTTGGCAGGAACTGCTCGGACAAATCCCGGTTGAAAGAGATATGGGCTTTCAAAACGATACGTTTTTTGATGGATTAGCAAATCCAGCGAATGTGGGGATATCTCTGCCAATAGGAGGCAATATTGATGAACTCGCCAGCTTCAAACTCCAATAAAGTATCTTCATCATTCAGTCTCCTTGATCCGCGTATTCAAAAATGGATCTGGGAATTGAAATGGAGCGAATTAAGGGACATTCAAGATCAGGCCATCCCGGCTATTCTGGAAGGGCATGATGTTATTATTTCTGCCGCCACCGCAGCCGGGAAAACCGAAGCAGCCTTTTTTCCTATATTGACATACCTGTTGTCCAATAAAAACTCCCATCCTGTCGCCCTGTATATAAGTCCCTTAAAAGCCTTAATAAATGATCAATGGGAGCGGCTGGACCTATTGTGCGAGCGTTTGGACATCATGGTTACTCCATGGCATGGCGATATATCCGCATCGAAAAAGAAACGCTTTCTTAATAAACCGGGCGGTTGCGTATTGATAACCCCAGAATCGCTGGAAGCCCTCTTGATGAACTATGGAACCCAAATAAAAGGGCTGTTTGCTTCGCTGGCTTTTTGTGTTGTCGATGAACTACATGCCTATATGGGAACCGAGAGGGGTAAGCAGCTGCAAAGCCTCCTGCACCGTTTAGAGGTGTCGATTAATAAAAAAATACCTCGCATCGGATTATCGGCTACTTTAGGTGATATGACCATGGCTGCCGAATTTATGCGGCCTGGTGCTGCGGATGGAATTGACATAATCAATAGTAAAGCGGATGGAAAAGAACTCAAAGTATTATTCCTGGGTTATAAGAATCAGACCAGGGATCTTTCTATCTCCGAGGAAGAGAGTGAGTCAGGGTCTTATGACTGGGTGGCGCAAAATTTGTTCTTAGCCCTGCGGGGGAGTAACAACCTGGTCTTTCCCAATTCGCGCAAGTCTGTAGAAATAATCACCGACAATCTTAGAAGAAGGTGCGATCAAAGCAGAGTGCCCAACGAGTTCTGGCCCCATCATGGAAGTTTATCCAAGGAGATACGAGAGGAAACCGAACAGGCCTTAAAGAAAACTGAACAACCAGCCACTGCCATATGTACCAATACCTTAGAACTGGGTATAGATATAGGATCGGTGAGGAGTGTAGCCCAGATGGGATCACCACCTTCTGTAGCCAGTCTGCGGCAACGCATCGGAAGGTCGGGCAGAAAAAAGGAAGACCCCATCATCCTGCGCTCCTTTTGTATAGAAGATGAAATTGATAAGCAGTCACAGTTATCGGATATGCTTCATGAACAATTAGTACAGAGCGTTGCCATAATGCGTCTCTTGCTCAAGGGTTGGTGTGAACCGGTTCAAAGCCAAGGCCTGCATTTATCGACCCTGGTCCAGCAATTGCTTTCCGGTATCGTTCAATACGGTGGGTTAACCGCCGCCCGGGCCTGGCAGTTGCTGTGCGAAACAGGACCCTTTAACAATCTAACCCAACCAGACTTTATTATTTTTTTGCGCGGATTGGGAGAAAAGCAAGTGATTATCCAGGACCATACCGGGTTGTTACTTCTGGGCGATCTGGGAGAGAGACTTGTTAATCATTACTCCTTTTATGCGGCTTTTAAGAGTGATGAGGAATACCGACTTATAAATAACGGCAAGTCCATCGGGTCACTGCCTTTGAGCCGGGCTGTAGCCGTGGGCAGCTATCTGATTTTCGCCGGCCGGCGCTGGCGGGTGGAAGACGTCAATGAACAGCAAAAGATCATCCTGGTTATTCCTGACAAGGGCGGTAAAGCTCCACAGTTTTTTGGCGATGGTTCAAGGCTGCATGATCAAGTGCGGGAGGAGATGCGGGAAGTTCTCAGGTCAACTGAGGCAATACCTTTCCTGGATACCACAGCAGCAGAGTTGTTGGGCGAAGCACGCTTTTACTATAAAGAGCTCATGCTGGAGTCAAGTTCTTTCCTGACTCATGGAATAAATACCGCCTGGTTTACCTGGAAAGGGGACAACGTACAGGATACTCTAACCCTGTTGTTAATTAAAAATGGACTAAAAGCCAACAACGAAGGCCTTTATATTTCAATTCAAAACATTGCTATCGAGGAAGTAAGAAACACGTTGACGGATCTGGCCCATGAACCGCTTCCTTCAGCAGAAGACCTGGCGGCACTTGTTAAAAATAAGCAACAGGAAAAATGGGACTTCTTACTTCCGGAATCATTACTATGCAAAAATTATGCTTCACTGTACCTGGACATAGCCAACGCCGGCGCGACGATCGGAAAACTGGCATTAATACCTTAAGGCTTATCATTCGAATGCTTTGTAGTTAATAGGGACCGAAGATGGGAGGGGATTGACATTTCACTTCAAGATTATGACTTAATGAACTTCAGGAAGTACACTTTGAAAGCCGAGGTTGATAAAGCAATACATACACTGGAGGGTTTAATCAGCGGCATCGCTATAGATGATCAGATTAATGTAGCCGAAGTCGCTGAATTAGAGAACTGGTTTAATCTGAACTACCATCTGTTAAATCGGCAGCCGTTCTCGGAGTTGGCTGATCTGCTTAAAGAAGCACTTGCGGATGGAATTATTTCCGAGGAAGAAAAGGCCGATATCCTTTGGATGTGCAGTCAGTATTCTACAAACAGCATTTTCTATAATTTAGTCACTAGTGATATTCAAAGGCTTCACGGAATTCTGCACGGCATCATGGCTGATAACAAGATTGAATTAAATGAAGTGAAAATGCTTGAGGAATGGCTGGCAGAACACGAACATTTAGTTGGAACATATCCCTATGACGAACTTTGCAGTCTGGTGACAATCATATTAAGTGATGGTCAGTTATCAATTGCCGAAGAAAACATGCTTAAAGTATTTTTCAGTGATTTCATTGATACCCGTATGTCTTATAATTTGAACCAAATGGAGCTACAGGAACTACGGCAAAGCATCAATATTTCAGGCATTTGCGCCATGTGCCCACAGTTGATAATACCAGGTAATCTATTCTGCTTTACAGGGGTATCTTCAAAGGCCAAAAGATCTGATATCAAAGCTATTGTCGAATCCAAAGGTGGCAATTTTAAAAATGCAGTTGTAAAAGATACAACCTACCTGATAGTAGGGAATGGAGGCAACCCCTGCTGGGCTTTCTCTTGCTATGGGCGAAAGGTGGAACAGGCGGTAAACCTAAGGAAGACAGGGCATGGTATATTAATTGTTCATGAGAATGATTTTTGGGATGAGATAAACAATTAGGATACTTAATGATCACGATTGAACTGTTTTAAAAATGGAGGCAATTTATATGTTAAAGAAGCTCAGACTTGATCAAACAAAGGTTTATGAGAAACACCTTGCCTTAGAAGAACTGTCCAATATGCTATTAGCTTTTGTAAATATGCGTCCTCATCATTTAGCAATTGGTGCTGAACAAGGTAATATTGATAAATGGGATGATTTTGTAATTCGAAAACACGGTGGAGGCAATATTTATATACAAGCCAAAAGGCAAACAACGGATTTTTCCTCCAGCCCAATTGAAAGAGGTTATAAAAGAAAACCAATTGATAACGAACCCATGGATTTGTCCGAGCTAGATAATGTATTTGAAAGCCTTGGAAAATGGATAAATTCCAGTGGCTTTGATTTAAAGCATGAATTTAGGTTGGTGGTACTTTCAGAAGGTTCAATAAAAAAGGGACTTGAAATAAGACATTTAAAGACATTATTAGAACAGCATGTTACCAGTGTTACTACTGCTACAGATCTTATGAACCTTGCGGATCAAGATAAGGATGCTAAAAATATATTTGATTGGCTAACGACTTGGTGTGGTTTTAAAGCATGGGATGATATCTTGTACCTAATGCGGGTTTTAAATATTATTACAACTGGATCGGAATCAGAAATCGAATTTCGTGCTGATAACCAACTTAAGCAAATATTTATATCATCAGAAGTTGGGAGGATTCGTTCTTTGATTCTTTCATATATCGATGACAACACAACCTTTGCAGGAGCAATGGGGCCACGACAATTATTGTACCAATTACAAGATTATCTATTACCCACCATCCCTAAATGGACATTGTTTAAAAATAACGGTTCAGCTTGGAATATATCGGGTATCCATGATTTAGAGGATAATACCGAAATAGAAAGACCTTCAATTATGGTACCCGCTTTATGGTCTAAAGACAACTCAAATGCCCGTTGGTTGGGAATAGATGGGGCTTGTATAGAGGATTGTAGTGTGTCACAAAGTTTAATGCGTCTGTCATTACATCCTTACGGTTCTTTTGATACTATATGCTCTGACATATCTAGCTGGCAGAACTCTATTAAAATCAAAATAGGCGGGACACTAGGAGCAGCGAAAGACGATCTTGACAATATGCGAATATCGGATAGACTTGATGCCGCCTCGCCTACTGAGATAAAAGAGCTTGCTACACTAGATGAACAGGAACAGTTTGCAAAAGAACTGCACAATGAAATGTATAAGACAGGCTTTGAATACGTGAATAATGAAACATCAAAAAAAATCCGGAATATGGCAAGTGGTGATCTCCGAACGGAAGTCGAAAAACGATGGAATACGTGGAAGCCTTTACTTGAAAATAACATAGACGAGCAAAAAAAACTATTTACCAAAATACTTCATCCCCAGGCTGAAGGACAATCAATCTCGGGTGAGTTAAGAGTCGGTCCAAGAACAGCAGAATTATTGGCTGAGACAATTTTTCTTTTATTGGTTGTATCTGTGTGTTTAGGTGACGATAAAAATAGAAGTTGGAAAACAGTAAAAGATCAGTTAAAAGTGAATTCAATTGGACTCGCTTATTGGAGTGGTCCTGCTGAAGGGGTTAAAAAAATTATAGAAATCGACGATGATGAAGGCATTGGGAAATTACTGGAAAAAGAACCAGGGCAAATACTAATAATTCCACAGTCAAAACTTCCAGAGACTTATGCTTTTAATGATGACATTTTCGGTGGATTTAAAAAAGGCTGCTTATTATCACACCCTCGGTACCCGAAATTATTGATTACCCAAGATTGGGAATTCAAAAGGAAATTAAATAGTGGCAGTATATCAAACTTAAGGGAATATTTACAAGAACGTCTAGATAAATACGAAAATAATATTCAGCTTGAAGCTGAAAAAATAGCCGAGGGGGTAATGGTATGAAATTTGATGGTATAAAGACCAGAATTCGCGATTTAATTGATGAGCGCTATATGTTTGATGATAATATCGAATTTACAGCAGAATTACTAAGTATCTCTGCTGAAAATCTTAAACACAAGGAAATTCTTCGCATTAAGCGGTTGAGTACGGAATTTGACAGGTGGAAAACGCTGGTATTTATTGAAATAGCAGATGATAGTGAAAGTGAGATAAGAACTGAACTGAAAAGTGCTTTGAGCTGGATTGCTGCTGTTAAAGAAAATTTATCGGGACCGGAGAGCACGGATCTGTATCTTTTTTTAGCATTTAGCCACGACATTAGTACCGAAGAATGTCTGCGTATTGAATCGACCGAACAGTTTTGCCGCAAATATGTTCTTTTACCGAATGAAGAGATTTTTGATCTTGTTGACCGAACTTTTCTACAAGAATTTATAAGCAGTAAAGATACCGCTGAAAGTACAGACCCGCTGGAAAGAGCCTTTTCCAACACGCTTGCCCAATTTAGTTGGCTTACTCCTGAAGTGCAAAGAAGATGGAAAAAAGCCTTTTCTAAATTGTCAGGGAGTGAGCTTTTTAACGATCTTCTTGAAGGGCGGGGTTAAAGTGAAGCACATAGAAAAAATAACTATAAGTAATGCCCGTAGATTAGGTGCGAATGTTGAAATTGACTTCGGCGCAGGTGCTACGATTATCCTTGCTCCAAATGGAACAGGAAAGACTACCATTTTTGAAGCCATTGAACTGGCTTTAACTGGAGAAATTCAAAGGCTTGAAGGTCCTCCAGATGCGATTATTAGAGATGGATTAACATCCATGAATGTACGCTTGGATTTTCCCGAAGGTAAATATTATAAAATGAACTACCGTAAAGGCGGAAAATTAGAGCGGATTGGCGATTATGATGAGTTATTCGAAATTGAAAATCAATCGTCTTTTCCTTATCTATTTAGATTGACACATTTTCTTGAACAACGGAGTAATGAGTGGTTTATCGATCAAGACGGTAAAAAAGCTGGCGATCTTCTTAGTCAATTACCGCTGGGGAAAGATTTACAAAATATCCTTTCTAAAAAACAAAGTCTTTTAACAGCAATATCAAAAGCGCGAACAAGTGCGGGAGAAGACTTAAGTGGGGCTGAAAAAAAATTATCTGAGTTTAATGAGTTAATTAGCAAAAGAGATGGTCTAGCAACTCAAAATATATTTATCCCGTTAAAAGAAATTGTCGCAGAACTTCTTGTTATAAGCAAATTGATAAGCTGTGATGATTATAAAGATGAGTATAATTTAACTCCCATAAATTCATATTTTGAAAAAGTTAGGGTTTTGCTTAAACAAGAGGTTGATAGAAAAAATGACTTTGATATAAAGTTAAGCGCCTTAAATGAACGGGTACAGCTTTATTCTTCTAACCTAGAATTGTTAACTCATAAACAAATCGTTATTTCTGAACATTCAATGAAAATTGCTGCGTTAACCCCAGTAATTGAGCAAACTAAAAATGATCTCCAAATTGGTAGAGGGATTTTACTTGGTATACAAGATGAAATAAAGAAACTAAACTCGTTAAAATCTATGTTTGAAGAAATTGAACAACAAATTGACTATTTTAATGTAAAAAATATAGAACTTGAGCAGAACGAAAAATTGTTATGCGAATTGCAGCAATCATATGAGACTACAGTTGAATACCTTAAGAAAAATGAACGACTTCGAGATCAATTTAAACTTATTGAAGATTCAATAAATGACAATATTAATATATTAAATCAAATAGATAACAAAAAAGAAATTCAAAAGCAATGGCAAAATCTCAGAGATATCAATAATGAAATTATTAAAACAATACCTTTACTCGAAAAAAAGAAGGATAACTATCTGGAATCAAAATTACGCTTGGATGATGAGGTTTCTAAGGCGGAAAATGAATATTCTATTAAAAAGAATTATCTTGAGTCACTCAATGAGGCCTCCGGTGCTATTCAAAATGCAGTAAGCATAATCAGAATAAATTTGGTTGATAATCAAAACTTCTGTCCTGTTTGCCAGGCTGTTTATGAACCAGAAGATTTAATTAAACGAATAGAGAAATCGTTAGATACATTAAATCCTGCTATACCAAAAGCCATCAAGGAAGAACAACAAGCTTTAGCCGTATTTGAAGAAGTTAAGGAAATACATAGAAAAGAGAGTCAAAAAATACAAGATACCATATCCGAATTAAATTTCGAAAAAAGTAAATTCGAAACGAATCAAAAAACTATCTCTGAGAGTATTTTATCGCACTTTTCTGGCATAAACAGTCCAGAAGATGCCCGTTCATATATTGAAAACCAGATTTTACAAATTACATTAGAAATTAGAGAAATAGAGATGAAAAGAAGTCAACTTGAGCCACATGAAGATAGTCATAAAATAGACAATGCCAAACTGAAAAAAAGTGAAGATGAAAGAGCCATAAATGATTTGAAAACTAAAAAAATACAGCTGCAAAACGAGATAAACGCCGCTGAACAAAAGACTAAAAGTATTGCTGATTCTCTGGGGAGTGAACAAAAAGATACTGTTCTGAATTGTCTTTTAGATAAATCTAACTTAGAAAAGGAGATAATTGATAAAATCAACAGTTTTGAAAATGGATTATTAGAAACCGAAAAGGAACTTAAAGCCTATCAGGATTCCTGTTTTCTTGAAAACGAAGCTATTTCTAAACTTAAAGGTAGTCAAGGTGGTATTTCGGCTGAATGGGAAAGAGCAGGCTTACAAGGGCAGCCTAACCAGAATTCATTAATACTAAACCACGAAGTTGTTAAAAAATCTATTGATGAATTAAAAACAGCAAGTATAGGCATGAACAAAATCGAGCAAGAATTAGCTAATTGGCGCGCCGCCGAGGAGTTTAACAAAATCAATAGTGAAGTAAAGAAGCAAATTGGCAACGTAAGTGAGGCTGGGTATCTCTATTCTTTAAAAACCTTTGTTTTCCAAAAGAACTCTGTTCTGCAAAACATTTTAGAGAAAAGTAAAGCTGTTAATGTGTTTTTCGAAAATGTAATGTCGGAATCCCAACAAATTCATGAGGAACTTGATGCTATTAATGAACCTTGGAAGGGATTGCTCAAAAGAATTGTTATTAGTCCGTTAATATCAAATGCTCCATTGCTGAATAACACTGTTTCAAGAAACAAGCTTATAGCTAAAACTTCTGCAACTGTTCACAATAGAAATATTGATATTGCTCAAATAGCAAGTGAAGCTCAACTTACAGACCTGCAATTAACCCTTATGTTATCGATGGCGAATAGATATCAATGGACACCATGGAAAGCTTTACTTTTGGACGATCCTACTCAGCATCATGATCTGGTTCATGCATCATCAGTTTTCGATGTATTAAGAGATTATATTATAGAGTTTGATTATCAAGTGATGATGAGTACTCACGACTCGATACAAGCAAAATACTTTCAGAGAAAACTAGAAAACGAGGGTGTTCCCTCTAAAATTTATCAGTTGGTTGATCGCAAGAGTGGTGTGGCTGCTGAACGCATTATATAAAGATATTAATTATTAACGTTAATATAAAGAAGGTGACTAATTGAAAATCATACATACATCTGATTGGCATATAGGGCGCTCCCTATATGGACGGAAACGGTATGATGAATTTGAAGCATTTTTAAATTGGATGGCTGATTTTATAAAAAACGAAGAAATTGAAGCCCTGCTTGTATCTGGGGATATATTTGACAATATTTCTCCCAGCAATCGTGCTCAGGAACTTTATTATCGGTTTTTGTGCAATGTGGTGGGTTCGCCCGCCATGTGGTAATAACGGCAGGTAACCACGACTCACCTTCCTTCTTAAATGCACCCCGAGAAGTGCTGCGTTTTCTTAATGTTCATATTATCGGCTGCATGTCTGAATCTACGGCTGATGAAGTGATTGTCCTGTCAGACGAAAAAGGAGTTCCGGAAATAATTATCTGTGCGGTTCCTTATCTGCGAGACCGGGATGTTCGAAGAGCTGAAGCTGGAGAAAGTCATGAAGAAAAAGGCCGAAAGCTCATTGAGGGAATTCGTAGTCACTATATAAGTGTTTGCGAGGAGGCCGAACTAATTCGCAAACAACTGGATAAGCAGGTTCCTATTATTGCTATGGGGCATCTGTTTACAGCCGGTGGCCAAACCATTGACTCTGATGGCGTAAGAGATTTATATGTTGGCTCTCTGGCCCATGTTGAAAAAGATATTTTCCCATCATGTATTGACTATTTAGCTTTAGGCCA
Source organism: uncultured Syntrophomonas sp. (assembly GCA_964457945.1). Classification (GTDB taxonomy): domain Bacteria; phylum Bacillota; class Syntrophomonadia; order Syntrophomonadales; family Syntrophomonadaceae; genus PHAA01. The sequence goes on along the minus strand of CAYWFX010000001.1, from coordinate 95,958 downwards.
TTTACACGTACCCCAGAAAGTAGGGGGATCCGACCTTATGCGTTATTCCGGTTCTCCGCTTCCTATCGGCTTTGGAGAAGCAAAGCACGAAAAAGTTCTCTGTCAAGTTGAATTCGATGGAGGAAACGCCTTTGTTACAGACATTCCTGTTCCCAGATTTCAAAACTTGGAAAGCGTAAAAGGTGATTGGGAACATATTGTCAACCGATTGGAAGAACTAAAGGTTTTAGAAACAACAATCCTTCTGGATATTATCTATAACGGAGAACAGATCATTGGAGACCTGCGGGATCGTCTGGATGAACTCATAGCCGGTACAAACCTGGAGATTTTAAGGATCAAGAATGATCGTGTCTTGGAGCGTAGTATGCTGAGTTCTAACGATGAAACCCTTGCCGACTTAAGTATTGATGAGGTTTTTAAACGATGTCTGGATTCTAATGAAGTACCGCTCGAGCAACACGATGATCTCTTTAATACCTACCGTGAAGCGGTATTGCTGGTTCAAGAAGAGGATGTCCGTTTGGAAACGGGAGGCTTAAGATGAGGATACTTAATGTTCGATTTAAGAACTTAAACTCCCTGGTGGGTCTTTGGAATATAGATTTCACACATCCAGCTTATACATCCGATGGAATTTTCGCTATTATAGGCCCTACCGGAGCTGGCAAGACAACTATTCTTGATGCCATTTGTTTAGCCCTCTATGGTCGAACTCCCCGTCTTAATAGAGTTACCAAGAGTACTAATGAATTAATGTCCCGCCTGACAGGAGAGTGCTTAGCAGAAGTCTGTTTCGAAACTCAGGCCGGCCGTTATCGCTGCCAGTGGAGTCAGCATAGGGCTCGCAATAAGGCGGACGGTGAGCTGCAAACGCCCCGGCATGAACTTTCCCATGCAGATACCGGTGAAATCATAGAGTCCAGGCTGCGTGAGGTAGGGGAAAGAATAGAGATCTTAACCGGTATGGATTATGAACGATTTACCCGTTCCATGCTATTGGCCCAGGGAGGATTTGCTGCATTTCTCCAGGCTCCATCTAACGAACGGGCTCCTATTCTGGAACAAATTACTGGTACCGAGATTTATAGCCGTATCTCTATAAAAGTTCATGAGCGCAGAGCGGAAGAATCAAGAAAACTGGAAAAGCTTAAGGAGGATGCAGCCGGAATCAGATTACTAACCGAAGAGGCCAGACAAGAACTGCGCTCTAGTCTTGAAGAAAAAGTTGCCATGGAGCCCCAACTTATAGATAAGAGAGATAACACAAGAAAAGCCCTCCTGTGGCTAGAGGGGATAGCTTTGTTAGAACAGGATCTTAATAAATTAAAAGAAAGAAGTATGGAGCTTGAGCAACGGGTTGAGGTATTCAAACCAAATTTACAAAGGCTGGATAAAGCCCGTAAAGTTAAAGAACTTGAAGGGGATTATGTAAAAATTACCGGCAAGCGGGATGAACAGAATCGGGAACTGGTTGAACTTACTAACAACCAAGATGCATTGCCGGCAGCTGAAGAAACATTAATAAATATTTTAAGCTCCCATAAATCTGCCCAGGACATGCTGGCTGCTGCTCAACTTAAACAGATGCAGGAAATGTCTGTTATTAAGTCCGTCCGGGAGTTGGATATCCATATAGAACACAAACGCAAGCAGGTCAAGGTTTCGGAGAACGACATAGATGAATCGAAAAAAGTATTCCAGGAGTCTTTAAATAGTATTTTAGACATTGAAATATCACTTGAACAATTCCGGACGAAACTGGATGAGATTCAATTATACCTAAATAATAATGCCATTGATTCGCAGTTAATTGAGAACCTGGCCGCCATTAAACAGAATTTCAATACCTTAAAGGGATTAGACACTCAATCTAAAGAAGCCAGTGGTAAATTAATAACGTTTTCTGAGCTTATCCTTAAATCCGAAGCAGTGTTAGCTAAGCTCAATTCAACTTACAGTGGAATTGTTATTCAAACACAAGAATCAACTAAAAAGCATCAGTCAATTATTGAAGCTATTAAAGCATTACTTGAAGGACGTGAAATCGAAGATTGGCGCTATGAGTTGGATTATCTGAAAAAACGTTATAATATTTTGGAACAACTCCATCAGAGCCAGAAGAAAATAAACGATACTGAGAAATCCCTACACGAAACGATAATTCAGCAAAACAAGGTTAATGCGGAGCAATTAAATTTAAAGGAAGAAATCCAATTATGTGAAAGAGAACAATTGCAGGTTGAAAGAGAAATCAGTCATCTTGAAATACAGTTGGATTTATTGAAACGCATTCAAAACTTGGAAGAACAGCGGGCTTATTTAGAAGACGGCAGGCCCTGCCCTTTATGCGGTTCGATTCACCATCCGTTTGCCCAGGGGAATATACCCTTGGCTAACGAAACAGAGATTTCCCTCAATAAAGCCAGAGGGGAACTCAAACTCCTGGCGAAAAAGTCAGCTGATTTGAAGGTGAAACACGCTGAAATGACCAAAGACCTGGAACAGTTAAAAAGTAATCAGGAGGCTTTTAAATTAACTTTAGTCGACGAAGGGAAAATGAGCGCCGATTATCTTGAGCAGTTGAATCATAATGGGATGGATGGAGTCCTACCGGATATTATAAATAAGGAAATAAAGGATGTCCAGATTCGTATTTCCAGATTCTCATTATTAATATCTGAAGTTGAGCAAAAACTGAAAGAAGAAAAACAATCTTTGAAAGAATTAGAGATTCTTAATAAATCACTTATTGATTCTGAGAAAAGACTTGATAGGTGTCGTCATGATTTAAAGATAGCCCAAAACGAATATAAACTTTTGGGAAAGCAATGTGCATCCTTGGAACAACAATATGCTCAAGCCCATAACCAAACTCTTTTCCAAGTTGAGCAATATGGTATAGATGATCTTTCAATCACCAATTTGGATTATTATTTAAACAACCTCACCGATAGGCGTAATAAATGGCAAACAAAACAGGCTGAAAAAGTAGCCCAAGATAAATTGATAAACGCTAGTGAATTTGAACTGGTTAAAAAGCAAACGCTCAGCAATAAAGTAGATGAGGAATTGCAGCTTAAGCTCCATGACCTCGATATTTTGCAGGCTGAACTAAACAAAGTATATTTGGAGCGGCGAGGGCTCTTTGATGATAAAAACCCGGATGATGAAGAAAAACGCCTGGTTGATGCTGTGCAATATGCTGAAAAGGAATTAGAGAAAACAAGTGATTATCTTCGGAATGCCGAACTGGACCTAAATAGCCTCAAGGAGAGAACCGATAAATTAAGGTTATCAACACAAGCAAGAGCCAAGGATTTAGCTCAAATGGAACAAGCTCTAGTCACGCGCCTTACCCAGTCAGGATTTTCACAGGAAGCCGATTATCTGGATTCATGCTTGGATGACCAGGAATTTATTAAATTAACAAATACCGCTGAAATTTTGAGGAATGAACAACTGGAAATTTCAACACTTGTACAAGATAAAACTGGGACACTAAAAAGTGAACATGAGAAAAAAATCACTGATCAACCGCATGATGAATTACAGAAGAATTTGTTTTCATTTGAAGCAAGTATAGGGAATATCCAACAAGAAATCGGCGCGGTCAAGATACGTTTGGATGAAGATGAACAAGCACGCCTTAGTCGAAAAGAAGTGATGAAAAATATCGATTCTCAAGCTAAAGAGCTCGCGCGATGGAATATTCTGCATGACCTTATAGGTTCAGCTGACGGAAAGAAATATCGCAATTTTGCTCAAGGCCTCACTTTTCAAACGATGGTCTCTTATGCAAATCGACAACTAGTACAAATGACCGATCGTTACCTTCTAGCAACCGATAAATATGAGCTTCTTGAACTAAATGTTATAGATAATTACCAAGCTGGCGAAATTAGATCAACAAAAAACCTGTCTGGAGGCGAGAGCTTTATAGTTAGCCTGGCGCTGGCACTGGGACTTTCGCACATGGCCAGCCACAATGTTCGCATTGATTCCTTTTTCCTTGATGAAGGCTTTGGGAGCCTTGATGAATATGCCTTAGACACTGCACTGGAGACCTTGGCGGGGCTGCATCAAGATGGAAAAGTAATAGGGGTTATTTCACATGTTCCTGCTCTTAAGGAGCGAATTAGCGTCCAAATCCAAGTAATCCCCCAAACTGGTGGCCGTAGTATTATAAGTGGCCCTGGTTGTGGAAAAGTAACCAAAGACATGTAAATTTCTGTTATGAATTGAGATTTACCTCAACTTATCAGATTGCCATAATATGGTGTTTGAACTATAATTAAACTAAGAACATATGTTCTTTGTGAATTATAGTTTTAAGGGAGATGAAGACCATGGCTTATGGTGGACCTTGGACTCTAATTAAACTTGACGTCATAGAAAAGTATTTGAATTTCTATGTAACCGCGATGAAGAATAAGTTCAAATTATGCTACATAGATGCTTTTGCCGGAGAAGGGGAATTCGAAGTCAAAAATATCGGACCAACAATTGGTTCAGCGTTAAGAGCTTTAGATTATCCGTTTGATAGGTATCTTTTTATTGAGAAACTCGATGAGAATGTAACTAAGCTTAATGAAGCAACCAAAAACAAAGGTGAAAACAACATTGATATCATTGCCGGTGATTGCAATGAATTACTAAGTAGAATTAACTCTGTGTCATGGTATAAAAGCTACTGGCGTGGAGTTATATTTTTAGATCCATATGCAATGGAGTTAAAATGGGATTCCCTAAAAACAATTGCACAGACTAAAGCATTTGATGTGTGGTATCTATTTCCATTATCTGCATTGACTCGTAATTTGCGTAGGGATGGTAAAATTGAGAAAAAGACTAAGGATACCATAACGAGTTTATTGGGAACTACAGAATGGGAAACGGAAATGTATTTTGAATCACCGCAAATGGCTTTATTCGGAGAACCGGTCGATGTTGAAAGAGTATCAATAAATAATATCAGCAAATATATAGTAAAAAGACTTAAAACCGTCTTTCCCGGAGTTTCTGATAATCCATTGATTTTAAGAAATCCTATTAATAATTCTCCATTATTCTTACTGTGTTTTGCAGTAAGTAATCAGAATAAAAAAGCCATTGAATTATCGTTGAAGGCAGCAAATCATATTCTTACACATTCAAATAGTTTATAATAACTAGATATTTGTATGAGGGGTTATTTTTGTGGTAATGAAATCAAAAATTGAATGGACAGAATGTACCTGGAATCCGGTAACCGGTTGCACGAAGATATCAAGTGGCTGCCAGAACTGTTATGCTTTAAAAATGGCTAACAGATTGAAATTGATGGGTAGCCAGAAGTATCGAAACGGCTTTGATGTTACTTTACATGAATACTGCCTGGATGATCCGTTAAAAATCCGCAAGCCGTCTTTCATATTTGTTAATTCAATGTCTGATTTGTTTCACGAGCAAATTCCTAATGAGTTTATTATGAAGGTATTTGAGGTTATGAACAAAGCATCATGGCATACATTTCAGATACTAACCAAAAGATCAGAACGTTTGGCTGACTTGGGTGATAAGCTGTGCTGGACAAGTAATATTTGGCAAGGAGTTACCGTTGAAAGTGGCGAATATAAATCTAGAATCGATGATCTCAGAACTGTTCCGGCAGCAGTCCGGTTTATTTCGTTTGAACCCCTGATTGACCCAGTTAATAATATAAATTTCAAAGGCATAGACTGGGCAATTGTCGGGGGGGAAAGTGGGCCTAAGGCCAGGGATATGGAAACAAATTGGGTTTTGGACATCAAAGAGGAATGTGAACGTCAGAAAGTATTGTTTTATTTCAAACAGTGGGGTGGAGTCAATAAGAAAAAGAATGGTCGAACTCTGCTAGGAACTACCTGGGATGCCAGACCAGAAAGGTTGATTCGTTAATTAATCCAGATGTTATGGTTTACTTAACATCCGCTTCCAGTAAACAAACACCTAATTATGATGTTACAAACCATGTTGGAAAGGTGATCATATGATCCCATCAGAAAAGCTATTTGCCTACGGCAAATTCATAACAGAAACCGAGCTGCAGAAAATCACCAAGGAAGGGGATTATCTGCTTTTTCATAGTGGGATAGAAGAAATGATTGAGAGCGGGTTGTTGAGTCCGGTTAAGGCTATCGGGGGGCAATGGAAGCAATACCATCTCTTTTCAATAAATACCGTATCATCAAGCCACGGGAGGACTACGCTGAGTACATGGAGAGCATACGGCGGCTCAATCCATGTTTGAATATTTCCACAATATCTTCAGCGGCCGGAATTATATAAGAAACATCACTATGTTGTGGAAGAACTGAGCCGATATTCAATGTGCTTCCATGAGAGATTTAGAGTTTCTCGAAGGTAAATAGTTTACAGAATGTACTGATCTTGAGGTAGTGAAACTCTAGACTTAAAATAGGGGTAATATGGAAGGGAGGAACGGGTATGAACCCATCTGAGCGTATACGAGAATACATGTCTGAGCTGCGTAATGATTACATGGTTTCTAGGCTGGGTATTTTTGGCTCCTTCGCCCGAGGGGAAGAAACGGAATACAGCGACATTGATATTCTGGTTGAGTTTAGTGAAAGCGTTGACCTGTTTCATTTTATTCGCTTACAGTATTATCTTGCCGAGCTTTTCGGACGTAAGATTGACATGGTAACACCTGACGCTTTAAAACCCATGATAAAGGAGCAGATTATAGGGGAGGTGCAGTATGTATGACCCGTGATCCGCGTTTATATTTGCATGATATATTGGATTCGATTGAGAAGATACAGCGCTATACTTCTAACATGAGCTTTCAAGAGTTCACGGAGAGTAGTTTAACAATAGACGCTGTGGTTAGAAACTTCGAGATAATAGAGGAAGCATCCGGACGCATTCCCGATGATATTCAGTACAAGTATCCCGAAATACCATGGTATGAGATGAAAAGTATGCGTAATATAGTGGCACATGAGTATTTCCGAGTAGATCTGAAAATCATCTGGAAGACTTCACGCGAATCTTTGAATATAGTGACTGAGATGATTAGGTGTTTACTTAATGAGATTTCTATGCCCAAAGATGAATTTTTCAACGAATACAACCAAAACAGGATTAGAAAAGCTATTGTCGATATTAAGGCTGGCAAAGGGGTTGTCCACGACTTGATAGAGGTGGACGATGAATAAAATAGTAAGTAGTTGCCATAAGGGGGCCCATTATGCAGGAATTTTCATTAAATGATAAGATTAAATCGCTTGGGAAGGAAGACTTATGTAAACTGGTTGACAACCTAATCAGCAAAGATTCCCAAATAAGAATGTTTATACTGGAGTGGTTGAATAGCAGAAATAATGAAACTAATAATGACGAAGGTGCACCTCTATCTGATGAAGAGAAGGGCATTAATGATGAGTTATTATGGGAATACTGGGAAAATGCCAAAGACATAATATCTGAATTCAATCAATACGGCGGTGGACCGGAAGAGCAGGAAGATGACGCTTATGGATGGCTGGAATGCATAACGCAATTGATTGAAACCGGAAATGTTTCAAGTGACACCAAAATATCATTCCTAGATGATGCATTTGTTGAATATCATAAGCATAATTCAGGATTTGAAGATGGCCTTATGGATTTGTTTTTTGAAATGTGTGAAACGGAAGCAGAGTGGAAGCACTTGGTTAGCAAGTTGGAGAAGATGCCTTCGAGATATGAACAAAACTTGATTACCAATATATATAAGGAATATTTGCAAGACGAGCAAAGCTATTTGCAGAAGCGATCAAATAATCTTAAGTATGGAAGTGATTATTGGGATCTGACCCAGTACTATCATAGTAAGGGCCAATATAACGAAGCTGTAGATACGGCTAAGGATGGAATATCCCGGGGAGAAGGAAGACTTAGTGATTTGTATGAATTTTTGTTCGATTATTATGCTGAACAGGGTAATGAAGAAGAGCTTGAAAAACTGGCTGATATCGCTTTAACTAAGCAAAGCGATGCCAGGCTGGTTTTAGATCGATTATTTGTCTATTACAAGGATACAAACTATAGTAAAGCCAAAGATGCAATGCTATTGTCTTATAATTGTCAAAAAGCCAAGCAGCACTTTGAGGAATACCAAAGAATGCAGGCTTTTCTAAAAAAAGATGATTGGGATCTAATTGAACCCCAAATTATTGAGGATGCCAAGAAAAACAACCTTACTGAGTATATGCGGATTTGTCTCGATAAGGGCTTAAATATCGAAGTGTTAGAGATAATCAATGAACCTCCTAAAAATCAGTGGGGTGGATATATTATAAGTGATTTCGATGAGTTTGCACTTCGGCTTAAGGATAGTTTCCCTCATGAGATTATAAAGTACTATCTCAGGAGAGCCTACTCTTTAATAAAGAACGGCGATCGAGGTAAATACCGATCTTCAACAAATTACTTAAAAAATGCCAGAGATATTTATATTGATATTTTAAAGGACCATCAATCGTGGGAACAAAGAATATTCAAGATCAGAACGGAATTCAAGAACCGCCCTGCCTTTATTGATGAAGTTAATAAAAGCAAGTTATAGAGATCGGATAACATTTGCTTTACGGTAGCTATATCAGAAGATGATAAGCGATTATCTTCTATAAATCTATTTTGCTTGGTTTTTGATCCAAGATATAAGCAACTTTTAATATTCTTCTTATATTCTTTCTCAGACATAAAAAAGCCATATCGTCTGAATTAATGCACTACATGTATATGGGGATGCCGGATGCCGGTAGAGATTATTATTGATAAATGGAATCCAGGCAAACGTAAGTACCGCTTTGAGACGTTTTGTTATGGTCCATTATCCTGTAAGCTTTTTAAAGCTGGGCCGGTGAGAAAAGTCGAAGGTAGAAACGGGATGGTGTATATAGAGGAGGACTGGGTGGATGAAGAGGCGACTGGGCATAGAGAGCTAGATGAATAGAGGCGATTTAGAAGGTGATATGGTATGGATAAGAAGATTGATTGTGAAAAAATCACTGTTAATAGTTCTCAAGAGGAGAGGAATAAAATGCCAGCATTTGCAAAAAAAGAAGAATATAAAGGGCTATCTCTATCATCGAAAAAATTAAATGAAATAGCAGTTAAACCCAAAGTTGAAAACGGAAAAATATTGCTTGATAAAAACAATGAAGATCATCGTTATATTGTAGACGGGGAGAAGAAATAGAGGTTTAATCAGGGCGGTGGAGACCTCTCAATAGGGGTCTTTTCTCTTATCCATATAGGTGCCTTATAATGCCGATAATTTTTTAGTATTAATAGATTATTTTTATAGATAAAGGATGTCAAGGGAGGCATTTGGATGTTATGCCCCGCTTCTATGACACCCTACTTTACATAGCAGTTGAGAAAGGTAATCATATGATCTCACCAGAAATGTTATTCACCTACGGCAAATTCATAGTTGCTAAAAGAACCCATGTCGCGCAAGGAACGCTCGTTTTCCATCTGGGGCCGGGAGAAACTGCTGGATGAACAGTTTTCTGTGGTTCGGGAAGTGCTCCGGTTCAACGGTCTGGGGGAGGATTTCCTGAAATGATACTCCGGAGCCTTTTTTTGAGTATGTCCATAGCCGTTCGCAGGAAATTTATTATTTTCCTTAATTTTTTAGTTGCCATATTTAAGGAAACAGACACAAATATAATAATCATTGTATAATCAAACTGAGGTGCTTTTAATGGAGAAATTAAATATTAGCATAAAATATTTATATCATAGTGGCTTTTGCGTAGAAACAGATAAGTGCTTATTGGTCTTTGATTTCTATCAGGGTTCTCTCAATTTGAAGGACAAAAAAACTTACGTCTTTTCCTCCCATATCCATCCTGATCATTATACCCCCGAAATATTTGAATGGCAGAAAAAATGGCCAAGGGTCCAATACATCCTAAGTAATGATATTTGTGGTGATATGGGTATTCCGCTCGCAAAAGATAATATTACCTTTATTTCACCCTACGAGGAGAAACAAATTGATGATATAAACGTTAAAGCGTACGGCTCCACTGATGAGGGTGTTTCTTTCTTAGTCAAATGTGATGGGAAAAATATATTTCACGCCGGAGATTTAAACTGGTGGTATTGGTCGGAGGACATACCTGAGGAAATAAAGAAGGCTGAGATAGGATTCAAAGAAGAAATAGCTAAAATAAAAGGTGAGCACATAAATATTGCTTTCTTTCCAGTTGATCCGAGACTAGAACACAATTATTGTCTGGGTGCAGAGTTATTCATCAATGAAATCAATCCCAGTTATTTTATCCCCATGCACTTTTGGGATGATCACGAGGCAGTTAGGAAGTTTTCCACCAGAATGAAGGCTTCCGCTACTCAGGTTATTGAATTTACCCAAAGAGGGCAGGAAGTCATTCTCTAACACGACCTTACAGGTGTTATTGCCGATGCATAGATCACAGGATAAAGGCGAGAATATATGGGAGAAATGCTTGATAGTTTATTTGGAGATGTTAGGTGGAATTATTGAATGATAAATTTTAGAAAAGTAGAGATAAACGATAAAAAATGGATTGATCCTCTTCTTGCTGCAGCCGATATGCGTGGCTGCCATTATAATTTTACTAATATTTTCGCATGGTCAAAAATCTATAAATACCGTGTAGCAGTGATAGATGATTACCTGCTGGTTAAAGGTGAAAGCTTGGATGGAGTTCCGTACTATTTCTATCCGGCAGGCCAGGGTGATCCCAAATTAGTTATAGAAGCAATGGGGCAAGACGCAGCAACCTGCGGGCATGATTTTATACTAGCCGGATTATCAACTGAGAATATGGCTGTGATTAACAGCTTATTCCCGGCCAGTTTTGAGTATACTGGGAGGCGAGATAGCTTTGACTACGTTTACCTTTTGGACAAGCTCGTAAATTTATCGGGGGATAAATCCAAATCCAAACGCAACCATATCAATTATTTTAAAAAACATAACATTTGGAGCTTTGAACAGATATCCTCTGAAAATCTAGCCGAGTGCTGGGAGATGAATATAAAATGGTGTAAAGCACACGGGTGTGAGGACGAGAAACAGCTTGCCAATGAAAATTGCGCTGTAAGCCGATGTTTTGATTATTATACAGAGCTTGGCTTAGAAGGTGGACTCCTTCGTTCAGAAGGAATAGTTGTTGCCTACACTATGGGAGATAAACTTAATTCGGATACTTATGACATTCATATTGAAAAAGCACTTGAGGAGATACAAGGTGCCTATCAAATGATCAACCATGAATTTGCGACTCTTATCCAGATAAATCATCCCGAACTTATTTTTGTTAACCGTGAGGAGGACATGGGCCAGGAGGGATTAAGAAAGGCCAAGTTATCTTATCACCCGTTCAAAATGGAGGAAAAATACTGGGGGAGATTTGTAGGATTAAAGTCAGTGTGAATTTAGGGGATTGATGAGAGGAGGAGCACGAGAGTTAAGATGAGCGAAGTCAGATTTGCTAAAGTGGGCGATATGGCTCGCCAAAAAGAAATATGGAAACTTTGCTTTGGAGATAGTGACCACTATATTGATTTCTACTACGTCAATCGCTACAAAGAAGATGAAACGCTGTTGTTGCTTCAAGACGGAGAGATTTTAGCTATGCTAACCATGCTGCCGATCAAGACCATAGCCTCTGATAAGCGAAGCTTTAATTCCACTATGCTCTACGCTGTCGCAACCCATCCGAAATACCAGAGCAGAGGGTTTTCCACCCAGATAATGGACTTTGCTCACCAATATTTGAGAACCAAAAAGAATGCGTTCTCCGTTCTGGTGCCATCTGAGAAAAATCTTTTTGAATTTTATCGCCAACAGGGATATCAGGATGGTTTCTATATTCGAGAGGCTTCATTTACCTGGGAGTGGATCGAGAGCTGGCACGTTGATGAAACCTGCCAATGCACTATATCAGGCATTACTCCCGAAGAGTATAATAATAGGAGAAATAAACAGCTTTGTGGGAGGCTTTATGTCTCCTATGCTGATGAGGAAATTTCCTACCAAAAAAAGCTGTCACAGCAGTTCGGTGCGGACATCTATGGTATAGAAATTGAAGCAGTACAGGGTTGTGTCGTAATTGAAAGAATGAATTCAGATAAGGTATTTATTAAAGAACTCCTTATTCCTGATGAGCTTCTCCCGGTAGCTGTAAGATATATAAACCATTTATTGCCAGCCAAAGAATATGTTTTACGCACACCGGCATTCTTAGGCAAGCAACTAGGAGGCTCCATCCGTCCTTTCGGTATGATTAGGGCCAATCAGGAAATTGATCTTGAAATAACGCCTGAGGATTTAGGATATTTGGGGTTTGCCTTTGATTAGTCATGGGAAGTCTCATTCCTGGCAGGTTGGCAACAAAAAGCAATAAAGAAAAGAAGTCTTAATCTTTTCGAACTTGTAATATACGAAGGAGGGAAACATTGGAATCAGTAACATTGGGGTGTACAGGAATTATTGCAAATAAAAATGGGTTTGGAGCACTGCCGATTCAACGAATTAACCAGGAAGAGGCCTCCGCTTTATTAAAAAAAGCTTATCGAAATGGCATTAACTTTTTCGACACTGCAAGATTTTATACAGATAGCGAAGAAAAAATCGGTCATGCTTTAAGCGATGTGAGGGATAAGATTTACATTGCATCTAAAACGATGGCAGCTAATGTGGAGGAATTCTGGGAGCAGTTAAACACCTCGCTTAACCTGTTAAAAACAAACTGTATTGATATTTATCAGTTTCATAATCCCAGCTTTTGTCCCAAACCAGGGGATGGGACAGGCCTGTATGAAGCCATGTTAGAGGCCAAGGCCAAAGACATGATTCGCCATATTGGCATTTCGAATCATAGACTCCCGGTAGCAATTGAGGCAGCGGAATCAGGATTATACGAGACGATTCAATTTCCTTTCAGTTACTTAGCAACGGATAAGGAAATAGGTCTAGTGAAGCTATGCTCAGAACGGAATATTGGCTTTATTGCCATGAAAGCGTTGTCTGGCGGTCTTATTACAAATTCCGCTGCTGCCTATGCATTTCTGGCACAGTACAATAATGTGTTGCCAATATGGGGTATTCAAAAAGAGAAGGAGCTTGACGAATTTATTACTTATATAAAAGATCCACCTGTACTTAATAAAGCACTTGCGATAATTATTGAACATGACAGGAAGGTATTGAGCGAGGAATTTTGCAGAGGCTGCGGATATTGTCTGCCGTGTCCGACGGAAATTGATATTCCTTCTTGCGCCAGGATGTCTCTATTGATTCGACGTGCCCCGACTTCAATATATTTGAATGAGGTATGGAAGGAAGAAATGAGAAAGATTGATGACTGTATTGATTGTAATCAATGTAAAGATAATTGCCCTTATGGGTTAGATACTCCCAAACTTTTGAAAGATAATTGGGAAGATTACCAAAAATACATATAGAGGATAGTGTTATCCTCTTGTCTCTGGAATTATTTCATTTGCAAAAGGCTATTGGATATAACGAAGGAAGCGAATTTGATTGATGGCAGAAAGAAAGTATAACGAACTTCAAGAAAAATACCAGGCAATGATAGTAGGACAAACCCATATCATTAATCTTATCAGCAACATTAGACTTGTAGTTTTCCTTATCGGCACGGTTGTGGGGATATATTTTATTGTAAAGAAAAATTATGGGTTATTGGTTTGGGACCTCGTGATAATGCTGGTTTTGTTTATTCCCTTAATTCTCCTTCACGATTATTATTTCAATAAAAGAAAGTATTCAATCGTTCTTCATAAAATCAATGAAGACTCCTTAAAACGAATCCATGGTGAGTGGAATACTTTCACCGATGATGGAGAAGAGTTTTTGGACGATAGCCATAATTACTCACAGGATTTAGATATATTCGGCAAAGGATCACTTTTTCAATTTATAAACACAGCCATTACTTATCTGGGGAGGCTCAAATTAAGAGATTTCCTTCTTTCGCCTACTAGGAGTACTGAAGAAATAACTAACCGGCAAGGAGCAGTCATTGAGCTTGCACAAAAACTCGACTGGCGGCAGAAATATATGGCGGAAGGTATGCTTGAGTCTATAATGCACGATCCTCAAGCTCTATTTTTATGGGTCAACAGGATAGAGAGATTTTACCGTAACCCACGGGTCATTTTTATTTTTCGCCTTATGCCTATAATCACCATAATTATTGGCATATTAACATTCATAAGTCCTGAACCCAAATACTATAGTTTCATATCTGCATTGGTCATACAATTTGTAATCCTGAAGATCAACACTAATCAAAGAGGATATATATTAGGTGTAGCCTATAAATTCATGCAAAATATAAAAGCTTATTACAAGATGTTAAGTTTAGTAGAACAAGAAGAATATAATTCTCAGCACTTACAAGAGTTAAAAAACAGGCTGACGAGTCAGGGTCAGACTGCTGGTGAGCAAATCCGTAAACTTGAGAAAATAGTCGAGGCTATTGCCAACCGGTACAATCAGTTATACATATTTTTTAATATCCTTTTTTTATTGGACTACCAATTCGTTTTTGCGCTGGAAAGATGGAAAGAAAAGTCCGGCAGTAATTTGCAGGATTGGCTTGATATTATAGGAGAATTTGAGGCATTATCCAGCTTGGCGGTCTTACAGCACGACTATCCTGAATGGGCAACGCCGATATTCTCGGATAATGGGCCTATTTTTACTGCCGAGGAGATGGGCCATCCACTATTGATGAATTCCGGTGTAGCTAATAATTTAAAGTTTGAACATCCTGAAAGTATATTGCTGATTACAGGCTCGAATATGTCTGGTAAAAGTACGTTGCTGAGAACTGTCGGCATCAACTTGGTTCTGGCTTATGCTGGGGGGAATGTTTGCGCAAAAATGTTTAAATGCTCGATTATGGATATTTATACCTGCATGAGGGTAAACGATAATCTTGAAAAGAATATTTCTTCTTTCTATGCGGAGTTATTGAGAATTAAAATGATCGTAAAAGCGGTAGAAGAGGGGCAGACAATTTTCTTTTTGCTTGATGAGATTTTCAAAGGAACCAATTCGATAGATAGGCATACAGGAGCAAAGGTACTTATTAAGAAGTTAAGTAAGGCAAATCTTTTGGGGCTTGTATCTACACATGACCTTGAACTCGGGGATTTGGAAAAGGAAAGTAATAAGATAAAAAACTATCATTTTCAGGAATATTATGTAAAAAATGAGATATGCTTTGACTATAAACTGCGGCTGGGTGTTTCGAATACGCGTAATGCTGCTTTTCTTATGAAAATGGCTGGAATTGAGTTTAGCGAAGATTAGGAGAGAGATAGCCAATAATGAGTAAAAATATGAAGCGGGAGCCAGGGGCGATTTTAAACATAACTCTGATATTGACCTAGCATTATATATGGGTGATTCAGAAGACAGAATAGCTCCGATGATAGTGTTGTAATTCTAACATGAGGGTTATTATTCTTAAGGGTCAATTTTAAAGAATCATAATTTGTGAACTATTAGGGTAGTGTTGATGGTAAGAAAATTAAAAGTGGAGGATATGCCAATGGGGCACTTGATTCATTCTAAGGACGAGGTATATCGGGCGTTAGCCGAACGTCTAAATAAGGAGCCGGTCGGAGCACCGGTAAACGATACCTTGATGGCGATTCTTCAACGTCTCTATACTGAGAGCGAGGCCATGATAGGCAGCAAGTTCCCTTTGGTTCCTATGAAGATCGAAAAAATAGCTGATATTGTCGGGATTAGTTCAGAACAATTAAAACCCCTGCTGGATAGCATGGCCGACAAGGGACTGGTAATGGACTTCCCCCGTAGAGAAACCTCGTTTTACATGATGGCGCCCATGGTTATTGGCTTTTTCGAATACACCTTCATGCGTGTACGTGATGAAATAAATATGAGGGATTTAGCCGAGCTTTTTCACAGTTATTTTCAAAACAAAGAAGCGCGGGAAGAGTTCTCCGGAATCAATACCAGAATGATGCGGACATTGATATATGAGAAACTTATACCATTAGCTGTTGAAACTGAAGTTTTAAATTACGAAAGGACTAGTGAGATAATCCGGCAATCTGGCGGAGGAGCACTTTCTATGTGTGCCTGCCGCCATAAGGCAAGCCATCTGGACAAATCCTGCGGAGCGCCACTTGAGGTTTGCACCTCCCTTGGCCCCGCTGCAGAATGGGTTATAAGAAGAGGTATGGGAAAACCAGCCACGGCGGAAGAATTACTGCGGGTGCTTGATAAAACAGAAGAATTAGGACTGGTCCATAATTGTGACAACGTTCTGAATAAGCCAACTTATATATGTCACTGTTGCAGGTGCTGCTGCGTAGTAATGACCAGCATTAATGAATATGGACAACCTTCCACCCATCCGAGTAATTTTATTCCTGCATTAGAAACCGACACGTGTGGTGGATGCGGTATCTGCGCCGACAGCTGTCTAATTGGGGCGATCACCATGCACGACGAAGGAAATGAAACCGAAGTACCGGCTGTAAATAATGAGATTTGCATCGGCTGTAGTGTGTGTGTAGCCTCCTGCCCCAATGATTCGTTATCCATGTCCCGCCGGTCTGTTCTGCACATTCCTCCTAAGAATTCAAAAGATAAGTTCTTGCGAATTGCCCGGGAGAAAGGCAAAATCTAACAAGTTTCTTTTGGAGCCTTTTAGGCGCTATTATAGAATGGGACCATGAAAAATATACAATGAGAGGTATGTATATGAAATCCTATCGTCAGGTTTTGCATTTTCACTTTCCAACCCGTAGAGGCTTGGAAAACATAACCAGGAAGGTTCAGCAGGCGATTAATGAAAGTGGCGTACGTGAGGGTCTGGTACTGGTAAATGCCATGAATATTACCGCCAGTGTATTTATTAATGATGATGAGGACGGCTTACATAATGATTACGAGGTATGGTTGGAAAAGCTGGCTCCTGAAAAGCCCTATAGTCAATATGCCCACAACGGTTTTGAAGATAATGCTGATGCCCATTTAAAACGCACTATCATGGGTCGGGAAGTTGTGGTAGCCATTACGCAAGGAAAATTGGATTTTGGAACCTGGGAGCAGATATTTTATTTCGAATTTGATGGGAAGAGAGATAAACGAGTTTTGATGAAAATTATTGGAGAATGATAGGCTCTGAACTCTTGTAACAGTTTCGAATAATATTAAACAAATAGGAAAATGATTCCTAAGGGTCGTCATGTCCCACCGAGACTGAAGTGCATATAATCAGCACCGTTTGACCAATGCATGTCGGGACTCCAGTGCCAGCCGTAACGGTTGAAGGCGCGGACTACATCGCCATCTGGTGGTATGGAATACTGATTTTCGCCAGGTTTCCATAATGTACCTGCCTTGATCGTCCCTACCCGGTCAACAAAATAGTTTTCTTCAGGGTTAATATCAATAGCAGTGCCGCTATTGTGCTCTGATTTGCCGCTTCTGTAGGAGTAAGCGTTACAGCTTCTAATAGGAAACTTCTCCAGCCCGTTGTATATGTCCGCGAATATTTTTGTTACATTTTCAGCAACATTTCTATTGACGGTAAGAGTAAGAGAGGATGTTGTTTTCGTGCCTAAGGAGGTCAGTTGCCAGATGTTAACCTTTATATTGGTCATATTCAGATTTGCTTCATTGACACTTGCAAAGATATTCTTTGCAGAGTCACCAAAAATCATTTCATTTTTATTGATCCATGGTTCAATCTTAAACTCTTGCGTGAGGGAAAACACAGAAGGAATACCCTTGCTATTGACCGGCACTACTTTCAAGGCAGCATGAATCGTCTGTTTATCACTCCCGAATATGCTATTATAGAGCGGATTAGTATAATCCGTGAAGACATAAGATTTGGAAACGCGATTATAAGTGGTTGATCTTGTCCGTAAATCAAGGTAATTGTTATCTATTCTCGTGGTATAACAAGGTTTGCCATTCTTAAATACAGTGATATCATAGGCTGAAGCCAAAGGCATATCATTCCAACGCAGATAAACATCGCCCATGTAATATGATTGGGCGATGAAAATTCCTGTTGGCATTGGCAGAACGCATTCTTTAACTCCTGCAGCCTGGATTTGTGATTCGTCACAGTAGGTCAATACATTAAGTGATAATATTACGGCCTGCTCACGTGTTATATTACTCTTAGGATCTAGCCTGCCTTCCCCAGTACCTAAGAGGATACCATTTGTATAAACATCCGCCATATAAGTCTTGGCCCAATCAGATACCAGGTTGCTGTCGGTGGAATATTCTAAAAGTGTTTTGGCTGCCTGCTGCTTGTCTATAGGTTGAGTGTAGGCGAGAGAACCTATAGATGCTGTATAATTATTCCGATCGATATTTTTGTTGTTATTACCAGAGGTGGATTGAAAAAGCATTAGCAATTTGGAGAGCATAACAGCAGCCATCTCCCTTGTAAGTGGCAGGTCTGGACTAAAGATACCAATGGCTGTGCCTTGGGTTAGACCTAACAGATACGCCATTTCTGCATTGATGTCCTTCGTATCGGTAAACGGATGGGACATAGGAGGTGAGGGTAATGTTGTTCCGAAGGTGCGACAGGTGTTGATTAACAATTCGTAAAAATCCTTGCGTGTGATGCTTTTTGTAAATGGCTGGGTATCAAAGCCTTCTGGGGTGATGCCGGCGGTTTCGGAAATTGTTATTTTGGGGGAAGACCATGAACTCGGGTAATAGCTTGTAGTCGCACAAGCCATCGATGAATTAATAAAAAGTGTCAGTATAATAAACAATGCTGCAGTGATGCAATAAATATTTCTATTTTTCATTATTCTATTCCTTACATGTGAATTATTAATAATAAGCAAAAAAATAAACTGTAATAGATATTTAATATTAATACGAAAAGAGTAAATGAATTTATGGGGTGTATGTAAAATAACAGACAATGTTTTGTGAAAAGGCTATTTTTACCTTCGTTTTTTGTACTACCCCTCGATTAATTCCCAAAAAATGATATACTGGAAGTGGAAAAAGCAAATTACTATTAATTGGGAAAGTGTCCTATGTTATGGTGTCTCTGAAGGCCCAAACGGTAAGAGAGAGCAAGAAGGCATTTTAGAAAGTGCTCATTAGACCGGCACTCAAGTGTAGCCGTTTACCTTTGTTGGTGATCAAATTGTGTACTGAACCAAACTAACTGAAAAGTCGGCTGGTTTTACACAGACCAGAATAATCAACCGAACCACCGTGGTGCGTAATCCGTATTTCCGGTGATATAGGAGGGAGGAGGCCCCTCCCTATTCCGATTATGTGCAAAAAGGAGTGGACAAATATGAAAAAGCACTTAGAGAACAAAGAACTTAACAGGATAGAAAAAAGAGCTATTGAGGCTTTAGCTATTGCCCCGGTGATAAAAGCAGTGTCACAAAGAATCGGCAGGGACGAAGCTATGGCCATATTAAAGGAAACCAATCAGCAAGAAGCATTTCAGCGTGGTCAAAATATGATGACCGAGGGACAGAATGGGATAGATGCATTGGTTAATGATGTGGCCACTTGGGGAGAGGGCGGAATTTGGGAAATGGACGTTTTAGAACAAACTTCAACAACCTATTTTTTTAACGTTTCCCGCTGTCCCTATTATGAGAAATATCGGGAATTGGGATTAGATGAGTTCGGCGTAGAATTCTCCTGCTGTCGTGATGAACCTTTTGCCAGAGGCTTTAATCCCCAACTCAAGTTAGTGCGGACCCAAACCATTATGGAAGGTGCTGATTATTGCGATTTTCGGTATTATTTGCTTTCCAAATGATTGCCGAATTGTAGGGAACACATTCAACAAGTAATCTAATGAATTTTAAGTTTTCATGAAAGGAATTATCAAAAGAATACATAACCTATATGGATTGACACGTAAATCATTACCGTATAATCCAAATTTAAGGGGGCAGCCTGGCTATTTCGGCCGTCTGCCCCTAAAAAAATACCGCCTTATTCTACATCAATTTGGACTTTACACAAAGTTCGGGATACACCCGCAGATATGGCACATTAATCAGTTATTCATCTATCTTATCTTTATCACCATTGTCTATTGGACCAAACGCCAGTAAGCCTACTACCACAACTTTACCAAAGTTCTTTGCGTAGGCTTTTGTTTTTCCTAATTCTTGGTGGGCCATATTTTTATCCCCTTTGATATAGTATTTTCCGGCTTGTACAGCACTGGTAGTGGTTTTAGCACCTGCTTCAAAAGTATATACAAGTCCTTTTTCGACGCCGACCACCAACTCTTTACCTGCAATTTTGGATCGTTTCAAGCCATTATTTACCTTTACTTCATCTTTGGCTAGATATCCAACACCAGCATCAATACCCCCATCTACTACATCGGTAAGTGTTTTAACTGTGCTTTCCGTTACTCGTACCGTGCTTGATCCAATCTCTGATGCAGTTTGAACAAATTCATTCTCTCCGTATTTATTCAAAATGCCATGGGCAGATTTAGTAATTACATACTCTAATCCATTGGCGCATAAACCTACAGTCCCTTTAAACACTTGACCGAATATACTCATCTATCTTCACCATTCCTTAAAATCTCTTTGCATATTTCTACTGCTATATTACAACGCAGCCTCCAACCCTTAGGTAGTCTTTACCTGAAGCTATTAGAAAACTGCTCCAGACTGGACCAACCGGGGACTCTTACTCGGGGGATCAGATAATAATTGTTTTTAGAGGTGGCCTGACCATTGGCAACCGTAACTGCGGAAGTGTAGCCAGCCACTTTTACCAATTGAGGCGTGGTTTCATTGTAGGTGCCGGTGGGGTAACAGAACGATCTAACCGGCACACCCAAAATTTCTTCCAATGCTTGCTTGGAGCCAAAGATTTCATTGGTCTGACGCTCAGTGCTGGCCGTTTGCAAATCTATATGATTCTTGGTATGACTGCCAATTTCAATACCTGCGGTCTGTAAGGTTTTCATTTCCTCCCAGGTTAGGTAATTGTCTCTACCTGAAAAATCGGTGCATACATACACGGTGCCGGTGAAGCCGAACTCCTGCATAATAGGCAAAGCCCGAGTATAAACAGAATTATATCCATCGTCAAAGGTTAAAGCCACAGTTTTGGCAGGAATCTTTTCGTTGACAAGCATTTCCTGGGCATTGGCCATAGTAACGGTATGATAACCGCTGTTGTATAAATAATTCATCTGGGCGCGGAATTTTTCTATCGGTACATAAAGACTGTTGGGGCCAGTGCCTATTTCATGATACATCAGTACGGGAATAGATGTTCCGGTATATTCTATGGGTGGTGGCTCGATATTTACCACATTACTAATGTTTTCAACATTGGGTACTGAGGGTGGGGGAGGTTCAAATTCCCTTTCCCGTTGCTGGCTCAGAAAGAAAGCAAAACCGGATATCAATATTATTACAAATAATAGAGGAAAAATGAGCTTATTATAACGGTTCATGATTGATTCATCCTCCTGCTACTTTGAGGGCTTTCATACCAACGAACAACTCGTTGATTCTATCTATTAGTCATTATAACAAAAAGGCAGCCTGGCAACAGTGCATAATATGCGACAAAAATAACATAGTTGGTGATAAATGGCTTATATTTCCATAAGTTGACTCACTATAAAAGGAAAAGTTTTTATTTAAAGCAAATTTAGAACAAGCATTTCCAATTTAGTTTCACCAAAAAATACTAAGATAAATAACAACATGGTAAAATAATGTTACCTTATCTTGCAAATGACAATGCGTTACTGATAAATGGAGAAACGGTATGAAGGTAATCCTCTTTGGGGCGACAGGTATGATCGGGCAAGGTGTTCTTCGAGAGTGCCTGCTGGACAATGACGTGGATAGTTTTATATTCATATATTTCAAAACCCCGGTACGATATGATAAGTTGTACTTTGGTTCAATCGGAGGAAAAAAATGCAGCTATCAACCTTAAA
This sequence comes from uncultured Syntrophomonas sp., assembly GCA_964457945.1. GTDB lineage: Bacteria > Bacillota > Syntrophomonadia > Syntrophomonadales > Syntrophomonadaceae > PHAA01. The sequence continues at coordinate 73,924 of CAYWFX010000001.1, read as the reverse complement.
TCTACATCGACTAGTTCTATATCGGGACCTGTTAAAAGATCCTATAATCGAGCACTTGCAGATCTTGTTGAATCAACTAGCCAGTAATAACGCTCTACCAATGACCGCATCCGAGCAGGTTTATTTTGACTTTTATTATCGGCTTCTCCAAGCTGCGCAGGCCAAACATATCAGCGGAGATATTTGGAAAAATTATCTCCTGCAGCTCATTGTTGAAGATGAAAATATTTTCAGTCTGGCCTGTGAGCAGCAAAGTTCCTCACTCAATGAAAACTTGTTAAAACTCGCGTCACATGACCTGGAGATTCTCCTGACTCTTTACAATCTGGATTGGGCTGAAATCCAGCAAAGAATTGTACCAACAGCCAGCCTGCCATGGAGCAATATTATTCTTCCTAGGAAAGCTTCAAAATATCAGCTTCGGTATCAGCAGCAGATCAATGATCTGGGTGAGGTATGTATTGGCAACCTGAGTCTTGAAGAAAAGCGTTCTGCCTTAATTGCTTTTTATCATCAGCATGCCTGTGGTCAAATGGCTCGTTATGCTGCCTTTCGCTGGGACAATGGCCTGATTGGCATTGATCAACCCGATCCGATCAGCTTTGATGATCTGGTCGGCTATGAACATCAAAAAGAGTTGCTGATTAACAATACCAGAACCTTTGTTGCCGGCAAAGAGGCCAACAATGTTCTTCTGTACGGTGAAAAAGGAACCGGTAAATCCTCTTCTGTCAAAGCCCTGTTAAACAAGTTTGCCGAAGACGGTCTGCGCATGGTAGAGCTCTCCAAAATGCAACTGGGCGATTACAAATTGGTTATCCAGTCCCTCCGCAACCGTGGACATCGGTTTATTCTCTTTATCGACGACCTATCCTTTGAAGATTTTGAAGTGGATTACAAATATATCAAAGCCAGCCTGGAAGGAAGCTTGGAAGCTCGACCCGAGAACGTGTTGATTTATGTTACCTCCAATCGCCGCCATCTGATCAAAGAAAATTGGAGTGATCGTCAACATTCGAATGAAGAAGTACACATTTCTGATACGCATCAGGAAAAACTGTCCTTTGCCGACCGTTTCGGTATTAGCATCAGCTACTATTCACCCAATCAAGATCAATACTTGGACATTGTAGAAGATCTCGCTAAAAAACGGGATATCTTAATACCCATCGAAGAACTTCGCAGACAGGCAATTCAGTGGGAAATAGGCCATAATGGTCGTTCAGGCAGAACTGCTCAGCAATTCATTACCCACCTGGCAGCACAACCCTAGTTGACATATTATCTGCCTATTAACGATAATTACTTAGAATGGAGGTTTTGCAATGATAATAACACCAGAACATTTAATGAAACAGTATTTCCCTGAACCGATAGAAACAACCAGAGATCTGTATAATCGTTTAGACCTGGATGAATTCGGGTATTCCTATTTAGCTTGGCTAAATGACTTGGAAAAACATTGTCTATCTAAATATGTAGATGATTCAGATTATAGGCTTCTGCCAGATAGCGAGAAAAACTATTGGATTAGCCAAAAGGCGTTTCGGACTATAATCGAAACTAGCCCGTCTAAAATAGGCGATCAGATTAGAGCTTGTGTAATAGATATTGCCAATAAAGTTGCAACAGATCCAGCCTTTGCAAGACAATTGCAGAACCAAATTGATCAAGAATCTGGTATTGAAATAGTAATGCCTAAGGTTTCTAAAACGCTAAAATCTAAATATAACAAGACTGGGCAAGATGCGTTTGAATTCTCGGTTCAAGCTAATAATAGGCTTTATATGGATATTATATCTGATTACAATTTTCAACCAGGGCAAAAAATAAAGGATGTAATTATCTTTTTCAAACTTATAGTAGAGAATGGCGTTCCTTACCATATTGTTGATATGACGTTATCTCTCAATAATGACCATACCCTCTCATATCGAACTATATGGTGTTGCAGCGAAGAACGACAACGATACGGTGCCCTACTTATTAATAGAAGCATTAGGATTAACCTATTTGAAGATAATAAAAAGCTTGTTGATAGTTATGATTATATTTTAGGTCTGTCTGAGTTAAAAACCATAGAACTTGAACTTGAAAAAGCCATATATATGCTTCTAGAACTTAACCTGGACGAAATAGATCTTGACCAGCTCGGAGATAAAATACTATATCGTCACAATCTAAACGAGCAGGCTTATACCTTGGCAATTAAAGAAGTAATACCTAAATTGCCTAAATATGGAGTAAAAGAAAGTGCCAATATGATAGATGCCGCATTTCTTGATGCGGTAGATCAATACTGGGAATATTATGTTTTGCAGCCTGATCCTCCAGAAGATTTTGCAGATAACTTAGATCAAATGATTAAAGACCGAATACCTAGTGTAACTCTTGCATTGCTTGCTGCAAATATGCTTAATTACGCCGGTCTATGCGATCAGTACTTTAAGCGCAGCTACAGTAATAAACAAAAGCGGGCGCTCTTAAAAGATGCTAATATCCGGTTAATATATGCCTTATCGACAGCAACAGAATTCGATCCAACCGCTGCTCCCGACAAGCGAATAGTTGATGTGTGCGCCTTTATTACTGATCATCTTGATTTGATGAAAAATATGTTAATTGAAATGGGTCAATGGCCATCCAATTAGTTTTGTTTTCAGCCGGCAATGCTTGGTTTTTTTTGGAGGTATGGGATTTTACCGGTATAGTCTGATATAAAAGAAAACCTTCTAGATTCAGAAGGCTTCTTTTATATCGAAACTACAGTTGGGCAAATAAGCTATGACTGCCTGTCAATCACATTTCACTCTGATCGCTGTTCAAAGGTACTACAACAGGTTCCATCGGCATTTTTTGCCACTCCGTCTCCCATCGCTGTAACCATCAGCTGTGAAGCATAACAGGCTTGGCTTTTGTTATACTGACAATTGTCTACGCTACACTGAACTTTTAAGCTAGGTGATTTCATTTTCAGCCTCCTCACTCTAAGATATATTTATCATGCCCCCTGAGAAATTTTTTAAGTGTCCATTGATCTGTTATTATCTTTCTCGTTTTCCACCAATTTAGCTAGTCATGTAAGAAACTCCAGCACAACCGGATATGGTTTTCAATTGCCAAAATAGGTGATAGTACGACATTTGGAATATCAGGTTTCTATTATTGAATTGTACCCTCGGTCTCTTCAAGAAACTTTTTCTTAGATGACAAATGTTCTTTTACATCTTTGACCTGATGTGGAGTGAGTTCTCTCGCATTTTCCGCTAAGAACTTTTCATTTTTCCGGATGTTTTTCAAGGTTAATTCCATCTTTTCGATATCTTCTTTTTGACTCTTATTTCCATCATTTCTGGGCATCTCAAATCACCTCGGAATTAGTTTCCCCGGGTAATGGAAGATCATACAACCAACATACAGGGTGAATGATAATTAGCCATAGGATTTTGAATTGTGCGGACTTGAGTCAATTTGAAAGGCAGACCAAAATAATATTTAATGATATTGGAACAGCATGTTTTATTATTTTTGTGGAATACCTAATGAAAAGGGGACTTTTAGACATGGATAAAATCAAAATTCCTGGAGGCAAATCATTTGATTTAGGTAGAAAAGGTCAGTTCAATGCTTTCGAAGTAGAAGTCTTATCTTCCCATACAGCTCGCTTTTATGGTGAAAGTGAAAACCTCCACGTTACCTTTGAAGATAATATTGAAGGAAAACCGCTGTATAGTCTTCTTAACAGCAACTGGGATCACCTTGATTTGGAGAAAAAACAGAAAATAGCCCCGGGGGCAAATAGTTAAGCAGAACCACTTGAAGACCCTGGCTCCCGAAACATCAAGGCACATTTCTAATTCCACAAAAGTACATTCGCAAAAACCTTATAACATAAGCCCATAATTCTTTGTTATTAAAGATTTGTGGGCTTTTCTTATGCCACAGGAAAACAAATTCTTAAGAGAACCGTAGCCGACCACCAAATATTACATTTTCTTTAAACGGATTAAAATTAATATAGTAGCAAGAATAATACAGGAAAAGGAGGCAATTTTTTATGACAGTAGCTTCACAAATAAAACAGACTTTAGCAGGTTTAAAATGTGTTCAGGGCACTTTAAGGATATATTCTACCCAAACCCAGGACGATGAAACCGTGTCGATTTATAAAGAAGCTCTAGAAACTACCGAAGCAGTTATAAATGACCTTGAAAAAAGGGTGCAGGTGTTAGAATTCCAAGAACCGCAATATAAAGGAAATTAATTGGGGGAAATATGGATGCCAATGTGGTTGCAAATACTATATCGCTCAATAGCACTATTTATCCTTGTATTGGCGGCAACAAGGATTTTGGGGAAAAGAAATATAGCTCGTGTTCCCTCATATCAACTCGTAAGCTATTACGCAATTGCTATTATTGCCGTCTTGATTTCTGTAAACATTATTAAAGAAGTAGCATTCGGATTGATAGCCTTGGGGGTGTGGGTACTGTTTCCAGTTGTACTTGATTACTTGTCTTTAAGAAGCAAGGGGCTACATGACCTCATTAACGGAAAGGAAACCGTATTAATTAAGCATGGGAAAATCATGGAGAATAACCTTAAGCAAACAAGGCTAACCGGGGAGGAACTCTTAAGAGAGCTTCGCAGTAAAAACGCCTTTAACCTGATGGATGTAGAGTTTGCCGTAATGGAAACCACGGGGGAAATAAATGTATACTTAAAATCCGATAAAAAGCCTGTTACCGGCCATGACTTAGGAATTAATACCGCACCTCAGGCTGAACCACAAACCGTTATTTTAGATGGCAATACATTAAATGAGCCGTTGAGTTCTCTGGGGTTAAACAAGGAATGGCTTCGCATTCAATTAGAAAATATGGGTGTGTCATTGGACAATGTTTTTCTAGGACAGGTAGATTCTTCCGGCGATTTGTATTTGGATCTTTTTGCTGATGCCATAGAGCTTCCAGAATCTAAAGTAAAGGAAATGATATATGCAAATATAGAAAAAGCTCAAGCCAGTATTACCACGTTTGCTCTAGAAACCGAGGACGATAGCGCCAAAGAGATGTACGAAAAAAATGCCCGCAAGTTAAAACAATTGATGTTTAAATTATACCCATATTTATTAAGATAGAAGGTGACTTTAGATGTCAAGCAAGAAGAGGAAAGAATTAACCCCCACCCAGCAGCAATACCAAGATTTTGCGTTTTCGAGAGAACCGCAGCGCCCGATCTTAAGAAACTGTATAAGAGCATTTTTAGTTGGCGGAATTATATGCACCATCGGGCAGGGGCTGATGTGGTTTTTTATGACCTACTTCAACTTTGATGAAAAGACAGCGGGGAATCCGACTGTAGCAGTCCTAATATTCATTTCCATTCTTTTTACAAGCCTTGGATTTTACGATCATATCGCCCAATGGGCTGGGGCTGGAACCGCTGTACCGGTTACAGGGTTTGCCAATACGATTGCTTCGGCGGCACTGGAGCATAAAAGCGAGGGCTACGTTTTAGGTGTCGGCGGCAATATGTTCAAATTAGCCGGACCTGTTATAGTGTACGGTGTTTTCTCAGCCTTTGTGGTTGCAATTGTGAAATTAATAATAGAAATGTTAGGTGGTTTGTAAATGTTAAAAGGTCATCAGTCGTGGGTTTTTAAGAATAGGCCGGTTATTATCGGCTCTGCTGCCATTGGTGGCCCTTTTGAGGCACAGGGAAATTTAGCAGCCGACTTTGACCTGCTCCATGATGATTTATGGCTGGGACAGGACAGCTATGAAAAGGCCGAAAAGAAATTGTTGGAACAGGCTTGTGAAACAGCCATAAAAAAGGCTGGCGTCAAAAAAGAAGATATTCAATTTTTTATGAGTGGTGATCTGATAAATCAAATCATTTCGAGTAGTTTCACCGCCAGAACGCTGGGTATCCCCTTTCTTGGAATATATGGTGCGTGTTCCAGTTCTATGGAAGGCCTGGCACTAGCATCCTTGTTGGTGGACAGCAGGTTTGCCAAGCTTGCCCTGGCCGGAACATCAAGCCATAATGCTGCAGCCGAAAAGCAGTACCGTTATCCTACAGAATACGGGGCGCAAAAGCCACCGACTTCTCAATGGACAGTTACCGGAGCTGGAGCTGGAGTCGTGGCCCAGCGAGGCGAAGGACCCAAGGTGACTGCTGCTACCATCGGAAGAGTAGTGGATATGGGGATTTCTGATCCTTTTAATATGGGTGCCGCTATGGCTCCAGCAGCCGTTGATACAATTGAAGCACATTTTAGAGATTTGAATGTTTCAGCTGCAAATTATGACTTTATTGCTACTGGAGACTTAGGTAGGGTAGGACACGTTATTGCCAGAGATCTGCTTAAAAAGCATGGAATAGATATACCTGAAGAAAAGCTAACTGACTGCGGAATGCTTATATATAAGGATACACAACCAGTATGGGCAGGCGGAAGTGGTTGTGCCTGTGCTGCGACAACAACATATGGACATTTTTTAAATCGTATGCGCAAGGGAGAGCTGAAAAAGATCTTGGTTGTAGCGACAGGAGCATTGCTTTCACCTATGTCATACCAACAAAAAGAAACCATACCCTGTGTAGCACATGCAGTATCAATAGAGATGTAAAAGGGAGGCTTTTATTTGGAGAAATTCATTTGGGCTTTTATTATCGGTGGATTGATATGTGTTATTGGTCAGATCCTAATGGACAAGTTTAAGCTAACGCCTGCCCATACCATGTGTACTCTTGTGGTAACCGGGTCAATCCTGGGAGGATTTGGTTTGTACGATAAACTCATTGAGTTCGCCGGGGCTGGGGCCTCTGTACCCATAAGCAGCTTTGGCAACCAATTGGTGAAGGGTGCTTTGCAGGAAGCACAACAAACTGGGCTTATTGGGGTATTAACCGGAATATTCGAAGTTACCAGTGCGGGTATTTCAGCAGCGATTATTTTTGGATTTTTATCGGCACTGTTATTTAGACCAAAAGGCTAAATGTTTTTTTGCGAAAGGAGGTGATATATATGACTGTAGGGACACAAATGTCACAGGCAATAGCAACCGTCCAAAGTGCTGCAGCTTCACTTAAAACATTTGCCTTGGAAACGGAAGACCAACAAGCAAAGCAAACATTTCAAGAGCTTGCCAAGACCTTCGACAATGCTCTAACTACCTTGCAGCAAAGACAACAATATATAGAGGAACAGGAACCTCAATATAAGCAGTAGTTACGATACAAAATGGCTGAAGAGCAATTTATCAGCCATTTTGTGATAATTCCAAGCTCAATCAAGTTTGAAAACTACCTTGATCCAAACATATTTTGTACTGATTCTAATGAATCTGGGGAAGGAAAACGTACGATGATAGCCCTGAATCCCTATCAAAAGGGGATATCAGGGTACTTCATCTGTTATTCTTCAATTTATATAATAAATTATTACTATAGGGCTATTTCATGAAGTATACAGATACACACTGGAACCACGTCAAAAAATAAATGGTTGCAGCATAAAAATTTGTACACGGAAATTACTATTTATGAATAATATAGCAATGTAACAATTTATTATTAGGGGGATGAAAATATGTCATCAAGGTTGAGATTCAGATATTCTACAGGACCTATTAGTGTTAGCGAAGGTATTGACAATATTCGGATATTTTTACTAAACAACGGTTCAAAGGAACACTTTGCCAAAGTTAAAATCTTCAATTTAGATCCAACCGCAAAAACACAAGTGTTTAGCGAGCTTTTTACGATTAATCCTGACTCAAAGACAGGGACCGAGTTTATCCCATCATTTAATGCGTTTGAAGTACAGGTTTTAACCGATAGCCCACATGTTTATATCTGGGTAGGTGGGCGAGCTGGCAATGAAAATCTGGTAGGAAATACGGTTTTGCACGAAGAGTTAATCCGCTTCTAGAAATCAATCAATTCCTCACAATTTATAAGATACCGATTACCCCGTCTGATTCTCAATCGACGGGGTATTTTACACTTTTTACTTCCTTTTCCTCTGCCTTGTGAAGCTTTAAATGTCCTTGTGGGATAAATTAAACCTTTCGTCTGCTTTTTTCGTGTTTGCTCTCATGGACCCCAATGACTTTGCCGTTAATCATCCCTGCGTCCGCATTATCCTTTGGCTCCATTTTCCGGAGTTCCGGATTGCTTTTTTCCCTGTCTTTTATTCTGTTTTTGTTGTTATCCATTTTTATTCCTTCCTTCCCATGTTGAACTTTATATCTAGTATTGATATAACGAGCAAATTTTATTAGGAAGCTTTATAAATCTCTTTCAATAATTTTCTTATCAGCCGTTGCGCCATTAGTGGCATTTTTCAGAATATATAGCCAGGAATTTGGAAATCATATTATATAAGCTGTTTGGAAGGTTAATTAGATTAACTGCCGATGGCAACAAATTCAAGGGGAAATTGCGACATTTTTGTTAATATACGATTGGAGGTATTTTAATAATGGGAGATAAAAGTCCAAAGAACAAAGAGAAAAAGAAGAAAACGGCAGACAATATTAAAGATTTTAATATACCAGCTTCCACTAAGACACCAAACAAGCATCAGTAATATAAAGACCCGTATTGGATATAACGCCGCGCAAGGACAGTTTGACTGTTTGGAAGTTTCAACTGTAAATATAGATTCTTATTGGGAATTATTCCATAGCAAATAAAAAAAGAATAGTTTACCGAATAAAAGTCACATTAATGCATGCCTAAATACACCTAATATATAACACATCTCTTACCTGAATATTCGTAAGTGATAGGCACCAGATTCCAGACAAGATTCCGCTGCTCGAAGGAATCATCTGGGGTCTTGCAGGTGTTTATTTTATGCAACCATTCCCAAATTTCCTATCAAAGCCACGATTATCACAATAGTAAAAAAAGACCTAACCACCGCATATAATATCATTAGGATTACTATTTATTCTGCCAAGCATTGGTGATGATTTATGTTATAATGAAAAAAATCAACTATTTTCCTCATACTGAATCGAAATATGAGAGGTGGGAGACCATGCTCGGTAAAACTGTTCAGGAAATCAATGTCGGTGATACAGCGGACTTCACCAAAAGCATAACTGGATATGATGTTTATTCGTTCGCAGGTGTAACCGGTGACTTTAATCCAGCTCATATTAACACGGAATTTGCAAGTGAAACTTCATTCGGTAAGACAATAGCTCATGGAATCTTATCTATCGGATTTATTTCCAATGTACTGGGGACTCAACTCCCTGGACCAGGAAGCATTACTGTCGGCCAAGTGTGCGATTTCCGAAAGCCGGTTTATATCGGCGATACGATAACCGCAACCGTAGAGGTGACCAAAAAGGACGAAGCCAGAAACAGGGTGTGGCTTCATACTTGGTGTACCAACCAGAGGGGTGAAGTTGTAGTAGACGGTGAGGCTAAAATGATGCCAGTTACAAAAAAGCCTAAAAAAATATAGCCTGCAGCTACAAGCAAAATAAACAGTGCATCGATAATAACTCTTTCAAAACAAACCATATAAACCGTATCCATGAGTCCTTTCTATTTTATTGGTCAATATCTAAATACCAGACGGGAATATAGGAGGAGGATAACCATGCTCGGTAAAACTGTTCAAGAAATCAATGTCGGTGATACAGCCTCATTCACTAAATCTGTAACTGAATATGATGTATATTCTATCGCCGGTATCACTGGTGACTTTAATCCAGCTCAAATTAACACGGAATTTGCTAGTGAAACTTCATTCGGCAAAATAATTGCCCACGGAATCCTATCTATCGGATTTATATCTAATGTGTTGGGGACTCAACTCCCCGGACCAGGAAGCATTTACATTCGCCAGGTATGTGATTTCAAGAAGCCAGTTTTTATCGACGATACGATAACCGCGATCGTTGAGGTGACCAAAAAGGATGAACCCAAAAACCGGGTATGGCTGCGCACCTATTGCACCAACCAGAGGGATGAAATAGTAGTCGACGGCGAAGCTATAATGATGCCGTGTAGAAGGAAGCCTGACAAAGTATAGCTTTCAGCAACGAACAAGTTTTTATTCTCAACATGAATGCGGTACAAGACCGATATACTCATGCTGTTAATTACCTAACTGCCCAAACAAAAATAAGATTTGCCAAATAAAATTGAGCAAGCTATGGTTGCTTGTCCAGACCAAATCCAAGAAATGTTTTTAGGCAGAAAGCCTAGAAACGATAGTACTAAATTGCATCAATACCAATACTTTATTCTTCAGCCTGTTCCCTAGTAACTTCACAACCTTTAAATAATCCTTTATCAAATCCATCACTTTCAGCATATTTTAAGCATTCAGGGCAAGGCTTAATTTCTAATTTAATTCCACTTCTTTCATCAACAGTTGTAAGTTTACATAAACCCTCACCACAATTAGCACAATATACTTCAAAATATATCAGCGGCATTATTAATCCCTCTTTTCTTATTAAATTTCAAATGCTTTCAAGGTCTTTTTGAATACTTCTTTACAATCACTATAGTCCTTTGTACTGAAAACATGTATAAATTATTCCGAATTCTGAATAGTATCCCAAAGCCAAGGTAACAGTTTTTCATTGACAAAATACAGGAAATTACATCCTTTTGCCCATACGTAAAATTGTTAGCGATATACGCGAGTGTCTGTTTAAGCTATTCGTTTATTAAATATCCTTACGTTAGATAGTATTATAAAGCGATATATTTGATTAAAGCATATCAATAAATCGCATATGGCAAGTTAGGTTCTACTAATGGTAAAATATAGTAAGTAGATATGAGAAAATAGGAAAGAGACATTATTTGAGGTGCTAGTAATGAATAGAGAAAAATTCCAAAATTACATATAACCCTTGAACAGATAGAGCAGGTAAACTTTGTGTCCACGCGCCCAGGCCTCGGAATTTGCTTGAAATGGAGGCAAGTATATATGGAAGACAAGAAAAATAAAACAAAGGTTTTAAGGCCTAAATTTGATAACTCTCTAGATATCATAGAGTTATCTAGAGGAAATATAGTGGATGAAACTATATTTTCTTTTGGAATAATTAGCGATTGCTCTTTAGAAAACCATGAGGCGGAGAGAATGGCTTTTAAACAAGTAAAATTTAATAATGTCGTTTTTAATAAAATAACATTTAAACATATAGAGTTGATGGATGTGAGATTTCAAAACTGTGATTTATCAAATGTTGATTTTAATGCAGCTTCATTACATAGAGTGGAATTTATAAACAGTAAAATTATTGGCATAAATCTAGGTGAAGCCACCTTGAGAGATGTAGTTTTTGAAAATTGCAATGGCAAATATGCTTTTTTTAGCTATTCTAATTGTAAGCAAGTTGCATTCCTAGAATGTCAGTTATGTTCCTCGGATTTTAAAAATTCAATATTATCAAAAGTTGTATTTCAAGAGACTAATCTACTTCAGGCTCAAATGAACTTCACAAGTCTTAAAGGAATAGATTTTACTAGTTGTGACATTGAAGGTATAAGTGTAAACATTACTGATGTTAATGGTGCTATAGTTAACCCCATGCAAGCAGCTGCTCTTTCTACCCTACTAGGCCTCATTGTTAAATAAAAAGCAACTTTACAAGCATTCGTTTTTTATAGTTTCACATTATCAACAGAATGTTAATTATACTAATATGTTAACTAGGATGTTATAAGCATCAAGGAGAAACGAATGAAAATTCAATCTGAATTGAATGAACAACTACTTTTAATGGAAGAAAAACTATTGCAACCTGAATTTCGTAAATCTGAAAAAGATCTTACAATTCTTATTGCTGATGATTTCATAGAATTAGGCAGCTCAGGTTGTACTTACAACAAACAGCAGATTATCGACGGGCTGCCAACCTCGCCCATGGTTAAAATGACATTAATGGATTTTCAAGCAAAACTTTTAGCACCAGGCGTTGCACAAACAATTTACCGTGTAGCCAAGCATAGCAAACAGGATGAACTATTAGAATATTCGTTGCGCAGTTCTATTTGGATATTGCAGGAAGGTAAATGGCGAATAATGTTTCACCAGGGAACTCCATCAATAGGACCTTGATGTAACTAAAATTATTAATTCATATCACAAAAAAGGCGCAGGAAATAGTAAACCACCGTATCGCTGAGTTGATTCCTGATTCTGGATATGACATGCTTAAAAGACTTCTCGAGGTCGTTTACTGAAATTGCTGTATTAGTTTTATGATAATCCCTCCTAAATTACGGTGACATTAGTCAAGTTTGCTTTGCTGCCTTTTAGCACAGCATAGGTTAACTTATCCATTGTGGTGCCATCGAAGATGGTCTTTTTGGCATCAGTCCACCGAAAGGATACATTTCTGAAAATAGCATTCCTGAAAGAAGTCTTTGCCAGCCCGGTCTGGTCAAATAGGACACCAGTGAAGGTCTGGTTGTCGAAGCAGACACCGCTCAAATCTGAGCTGTTAAAATCTGTACCATCAAAAGTGCAGTTTTCAAAAGTGGTACTGCTCAACGCAACTTTAGTTACTATTGTCTCAGTGAGGTTGGCGCCTTTAAATATTGCGCCCCGCAAGTCTGAACTGCTTAAATCCGTCTTCTCAAGAATACAGTTTTGAAAACTCGCAGCACCTAATGCTGCCGATGTTAATTTCGCTCTGGTAAGGTTAGAATTATCAAACTTTACTTCGCGCAAATCACAGTTTTTAAAAGAACTGCCGGTCAAGTCTGAATCACTGAAATCAGACCCTCTTAACACGCTGTTTGCAAATTTGCCGTCATGCACCGTTATGCTCTTGAAGTCGGAATTTGGAAGGTTGGTCATTGAAAAGTTCGTCATGACCAAATGCTGCAACCCTCTCGCTTGAGCTGCTACGGTATGAATGGTTTCCTCAATATCTCCGATGGAGTCAATGGTCATGGTATAAGCCGTTGCATCATCGTACCCTTGTTTTTTCAAGTCATCCATGCGCTCCTGTAAGTCTTTGCGCAATTCTTCTTTCAAATCCCCGACCGTGTGCGATCCCTCATAGGATGCAAACACTCCGTTTAAATAATTGTTTAATTTTTCATTCATTGTAGTTACCACCTTTCCCTATAGTAATTGATCTAGAATACGCTTAGCGTTCTCCCAGTTATTTTTGTTTTCAGAATATATCTCTTTTCCTTGTTCATTAATTCTATAATACTTTCTTCTTCCACCCTGAGTGGCATCACCCCAATATGAAGTTATAACGCCATCATTCTCTAATCTCTTTAGGCTCGAATACATAGTAGCTTCCTTAAGTTCATACTCGCCATGGGAGTTTAAATGTATCAATTTTGATATCTCATACCCATATTTATCACCGCTTAAGAGCAACTTCAAGATCATCGTATCCGTATGTCCTCTAAGTAAATCCGAGGAGATTTTGTTATCAATCATTGAGGCACCTCCATAGATACAATGTACATCGTATAACTATGACAGTCAAGGTAATGTTATCATCGTTATACCATTATTTAAATCCTATCTTGGAAGGAATATGTAATGTGGCGAGGGATGTAGGAGAGTCATTAAGACGACTAATGAGAATGGCCGCTAATTACTAAATGCATTATTGACATACATAGAACTTCTATGCATAATTATTACATAGAAGTATTAGGTATAGTGGGGGGGATTTAATGAATGTATCTAAAGACTTAATTGCAGCCTCTGCGACACCTCTAATATTGGCCATTCTCAAGGAAAATGACAGTTATGGGTATGCTATTATCAAACGGGTGAAAGAGATGTCGGAAAATGAACTGGTATGGACGGAAGGTATGCTGTATCCGGTATTACACCGCCTCGAGGAGCAAATGTTAATCGAATCATACTGGAGTAAATCGGAAGCAGGCCGGCAGCGTAAATACTATAGGATTAATAAAAGTGGTTTAAACGAATTGGAAATACAAAAGAAGCAATGGGAGATAGTTCATTCTGCTCTATCTAAAACTTGGAGTGAAGAGGAATAGACGTAAGGAGGGACAGTATGTTTGATTTAGAATTGCAGATTCATTCATGGAGTGATCATTTAAGAGCTCATGGTAATCTTAAGGAAGCAGATATCCAAGAACTGGAAAGTCATTTGCAGGAAGAGATCGATGACTTAATTTCAGCCGGACTTTCCCCTGATGAATCATTTCTTATTAGTGTGAAACGATTAGGTAATTTGGATGCGATTTCACATGAGTTTGCCAAGGTTAACACCGAGAATCTATGGAAACATTTGTTTATTGATCCGGTAGATAGCACGGCAAAAAAAGAAAGCAGGCGCGATATTGCTCTGGTAGTAATTTTTGCGCTGCTAGCAGGGACACTAATAAAAATTCCGGGATTATTTGGATTAGGATTTGATGACCCAGGCGCCGAACATTTCTATTTGAGAAACATAAGCCTATTTATTCTGCCGTTTGTCGCAGCGTTTTTCTTAATCAAGAGAAAAGCTGACAGGAAAACATGGTCAACTATTATGGTGTCTTTTATCATTGCAGCACTGATTATTAATATCTATCCGTCATTTTCTCCATATAATACCGAAATTTTAAGCAGTCTTCATTTACCGTTACTTTTGTGGTTAATCGTTGGGGTAGCATATATAGGCAGAGAGTGGCAAAGCAGCCAGGGCAGAATGAATTTTATACGCTTTACAGGTGAAATGGTGGTCTACGGTGTCTTGGTATCTGCGGGAGTAATGGTATGTGGTATGTTTACGATGGCTATATTCAAAGCCATACAGGTTGATGCCGGCAAATTCCTGGGGGAGTATTATGTTATTTATGGAGGCTGTTCGGCAGTCCTAATAACTGCTTATTTAGTTGAAGCAAAGAAAAGTATTGTTGAAAATTTTGCGCCTATTTTAGCAAAAATATTTAGTCCGTTATTTTTGGCAATTATGGTTTCATTCTTAGTAGTGATAATTATTACCGGTAAGAGTCCATTTATGGAACGAGAATTTTTAATAGCCTTTGATCTCATGCTTGCTCTAGTATTGGGATTGGTTTTATACGTTATTTCGTCACGCAATAATCAACAACCGCCCAACTTTTTTGATTATCTGAACTTAGCCCTAATATTAATAGCATTTGTTATTGATGGGGTTGCCTTATCTGCCATACTTTTCCGTTTATCGGCCTTTGGTATCACCCCTAATAAGATTGCAGCTTTGGGAGAAAATCTAATTTTATTAGGTAACTTAGGCGGCCTTGCGTGGCTATATGTTGTCTATTTCAAAAGAAAAAATGATTTTATCAAGCTGGAAAAATGGCAGACAGGTTATCTAAATGTTTATTTCATCTGGACAGCAATAGTAGCATTTATATTTCCGATTCTATTTGGGTTTTATTAGTATTCGGTTCTGTGTAATCTGTTAATGATGCGATACGAGAACTCATTAAGTATAATTATTTATAATAAATAATTAAGCGTTTTCTTGGAGAGGTAGCATGGATATAATCAATAGCATAATTGATATAATTGGAAATGATAATGATACAATATGGGCAACAGGAGATGTATCTTATTCTAAATTCAAAAATGATTATCCCAGAGCAATTATTTTAGCTCAAAAATACAATCGATTCATAACCAATAATGACTATGTTGAACAGATATATCATAGCTTAATGATTGAAATAAAAAGAACTATTGATAAGAAAATTAATCTTTTAAAACAACTATTTGACCAATATGGAATAAATAATTATATACCACCATTATCACAAATAGATGAAATATCATTGATCGCACCATTTTCGTTTAAATATGCTGCAGTACAAGCTGGGCTTGGTTGGATTGGGAAAAGTGGTGTGCTTGTTACCCGAGAGTTTGGCCCAAGAGTACGCCTTGCTGCTATACTTGTTGATTATCCTTTAGAGTGTGGGAAACCTTTAAATAAGAGCTTTTGTGGAAACTGTCATGCTTGTGTTGATGCTTGCCCATGGGGCTTTATTAAGGGAAATGAGTGGAATATAAACATGAAACGTGATGAACTTCTTGATTATCAATCATGCAACAAAAAAAGAAGTGAATATATTCATGTTTATGGCAGAAAACATACTTGTGGTTATTGTATATTAGAGTGCCCATGGGGAACAAAAACAGAGCAGTAATTCTTGACCTGTTTGATTTCATACATTATAATTATGAAATTAAATATTAAGACTATGATGGAGAGAGTAAGCGTTTTCAAACGTTACAGCGAGTTAGGGATAGTGTAAGCCTAATATTATTAGAAAACATCTGAAAATCACTCCGGAGTTGCAGGCCCAAAGTTTAAGTGCCTTTTAGGTTCTTGACTAGTAGGTTCTGACGGCTTTCCACCGTTACAGGGAACGCATATGTTGGTATGTTGTAATAGGTGGTAGATGAAAGTTAATGGCTTTTATCCCTTTTGCGGGGATAAAAGTCTTTTTTTATTTATTTTCGCCTTCCAACATGCATGAAATATTGGGAGGTGGTCAGGCTATGGTCGTAGCCAATGCAATTGGATATATTTCCGACATTAGAAAAAAATATTTAATGAAAGGAAATATACAAAATGTCAAATGAATTAAAACCTACAGCTACTGCCGAAAGACCTGACTTTATAAAGATGGAATACCGTGTACTGGATTTCTGGCAGGAAGAAGACTGCTTTGCCAAGCTGCTTGAAAAGAATAAAAATAATCAGCCCTTTAGATTTCTGGATGGTCCAATTACAGCCAACAATCCCATGGGTGTTCATCACGCCTGGGGAAGAAGTATAAAAGATGTTGTTTTGCGTTACAAGGCAATGAATGGCTATTCCTGTCACTACCGCAACGGCTTTGATACGCAAGGGTTATGGGTAGAAGTTGAGGTAGAAAAAGAACTTGGATTTAAAGATAAAAAAGATATTGAAAACTATGGAATGGCACAGTTTACGAATAAGTGTATTGATAGAATAACCCGCTTTTCCAATACGATTACCGAGCAATCCAAGCGTCTTGGTCAATGGATGGATTGGGAGCATTCCTATTTCACCCACACAGATGAAAATATAACTGGCATCTGGCACTTTTTGAAAACCTGCCATGATAACGGCTGGATTATTAGATCATACCGCCCCATGCCTTGGTGTCCACGCTGCGGAACATCATTATCCCAACATGAAATGTCGGGTTCGTACCAGGATATAACCCATACAGCAGTATTTGCCAAACTTCCAGTGAAAAACCAGATTTTTGAAATATTAGTCTGGACTACCACGCCATGGACACTTGCTGCTAATGTAGCCCTGGCGGTAAATCCTGAACTTGATTATGTGATCATAAATTATGAGGGCGGAAATAGGCCCTTGCTTCTGGCTAAAACCGCCTTAAAGCATATACAGGGAAAGAAAGAAATAATGAAAATCATTAAAGGAAGCGAACTAATCGGACTTCAGTATGAAACCTTCTTCCCGTTGCTAGCAATTCAGCAAGATCTGGTGCATAAAATAGTGGCCTGGGATGAAGTTTCTGGTGAAGAAGGCAGCGGAGTTGTGCATATAGCCCCAGGTTGCGGTGCTGAGGATTACGATTTGGGGAGAGAACTTGGACTTCCCCAAATAGGTCCTATTGATGATAACGGTAGATTTTTACCGGACTATGGATTCTTAAGCGGAAAAGCAGCCAGTGATTCAGCACCCGCGGTTTTCGAGGAACTCGACAAACAAGGGAAGCTTTTTAAAACCCATGAATATAGCCATAGTTATCCAGTTTGTTGGAGGTGCAAAACCGAAGTTCTATTTCGAATGGTCAGTGAATGGTACATTAAAACGGAAGAGATAAAACCCAGGCTGATTGAAGCGGCCGAAAAGGTTAAGTGGGAACCAGAATATTCTGGCAAACAAATGACTGACTGGCTTAATAATATGGGGGATTGGAATATCTCTCGCAAACGCTTTTACGGTCTGCCTTTACCATTCTATCCTTGTGAAAACTGTGGTCAGCTCACTGTGGTAGGCTCGAAAAATGAATTGCGTACGCTTGCTGGTGAGGAGGTAGACCAACTGCCGGATTTGCACCGTCCCTGGATCGATGAGATCAAAATACATTGCCCGCATTGCGGAAATCAGGTGTCCAGAATTACAGCAGTTGGCGATGTATGGCTTGATGCTGGTATTGTGCCATTTTCGACCCTGGGTTATTTTACCGACCGTGAACAGTGGGAAAAATACTTCCCGGCCGAGTGGGTTACTGAAATGCGTGAACAAGTGCGATTATGGTTCTATTCATTGCTGTTTATGAGTGTAACCCTAACTGGCCAGGCACCTTATGAACGAGTACTGGCCTACAACAGTGTTGTAGCCGAAGATGGCACCAGGTTTTCCAAAACCGGCTTTATGATCAAATTTGATGATGCCGCGGAAAAACTTGGTGCTGACCCCATACGTTATCTTTTTGCTGGTTCCAACACGTCAAGCGATGTGCGTTTTGGTTTTAACCTGGGCGATGAAGCACGTCGCAAATTGTTATCACTGTGGAATATATATACCTTTTTTATGACGTATGCAGAGATTGAAAAACCCGAAATTGATCTAAATTCTGCACTTGAATTTTCCAATATAACTGATCGGTGGCTGGATAGCAGAATAAATTCTTTTGTAAAGACTGCAAGCAAAGGTTATGACAATTATGATACAGTTACAGTTATCAAAGCATTTGAAGAGTGTTGCGATGATGTGTCTAATTGGTATATAAGGGTTAATCGGCGCAGGTTTTGGAATGGTGAAAGGCTGGCCTACTCCTACCTATATCGAGCCTTAAAAACCATTATTCAAGTTATGGCACCTATTATACCCTTTATGACCGAGCATATATGGCAGAACCTGGTAGTAAAATGTGAAAGCGCTGGCCCAATATCGGTTCATCTAAGCGAATTTCCAAAATATCAGGATGTAGATATCCAGATAATCCATGATACCAATGAGGTTCGCAAGATAATAGCGATGGCGCTGAAACTACGCAACGAGAAGCAGTTAAAGGTAAAACAACCGCTAGCCGTTTTATATGTAGTTGCCGATAAAAGTGCTCAAACCGCTTTAATATCTATGCAAAGCATGGTTAAGGAAGAGTTGAATATAAAAAGCATAAGCTATCTTTCCGATCGGTCTGAATTGGAAACAAAATGCCTCAGTCTAAATTATCAAACAGCTGGATCTGTACTTAAAGGTGATTTGCATAGGGTAAAAAACATTATTGACAACCTTTCGGACCATGATATGCGGGAGCTGATAATCAACTACCAAACCGGTGGTAATATTAGTATAAGTGATTATTCTGTTCCTTTAGATTCATCTCTTTTTACAGTGCATTCAATTGCCAAAACTAATATTGCTATGACTAATGATAATCAAACTGTAGTCGCGATAGACACTCTTTTGACCCCTGAACTTGTCCGTGAAGGCACTTATCGGGAGCTTCTGCGTATGTGCCAGGTTTTCAGAAAAGAGTGCAACTTTCGTATCGAACAACATATAAAATTGGCACTTTACACTGAAGATAGCTTTATGCATTCGGTTATAGCTAAGTTCGGTGAAAGTATATGTTCGGAAACGCTGGCTGATAATCTGTTTACCTCAAAACAAAAATATAAATATTCGAAAGATGTAACTGTAAACGGGTATGAAGTTACCATTGAAATGGAATAGTTAAATAAGATTGAGTGATTATTCACCATGTAGAAGTCCCCAGGACATATCAATAAATCCTGGGGACTTCTTTGAATTCTGCATTTTCCCTAAAGCAGACGATCCTGTTAATTAGCATTGTATTAGGAGGGAGTTGTGACATTTGCGTCACACGTGAGGCGTTGAAATCCCATACTGGACAGTAATGTCACATTATGATTGTTTTCACAAAAATTCATTAAACCCAGATATGGACTACTAGTTCCCTGCTTGTTAAAAATTGTGCTTGCCTGGCATAGAATTTGCTATATAAGAGGATAGCATAATTAACCTCATTGTTACTATTAACCAGGTATGATATTTTCCGATATTTTCTTGATAGCCAAATCGAAATGAAGTATAGATATATGTTTTTTTGACCGTGAAAATCTAAAGCATTATTATTAATTGAGTATTTTACTTATTAATGAGCCTAGAAAAAACGGGTATTTTATAGAGTAAAAAAAGGACTTCACCCCTGCTTTCTCTAATTTGTAAGGTGACTAAACAAAAAGGTGTATTCGAACTGATGCGTATTGTAGATAATCTACCAATGGACATTTGGGAGGTCATACTATGCCTTATTCCAAGGAACGTAGCGAGCAGAAACGGAACCAGAAGAAAGATAATAAATCAATGTTCCAACAGTTGATAGAAAATATTCCGGTACTTATGTATTCCATTCAGAATGACAAGTTTACCTATGCCAACCCTACTACACTAGCAACTTTTGCATGTAGCAAAGAAGAACTAGATAATATGAATTGGTGGGATATCGTACATCCAGATTACCAGGATGTCATTATTGATCGCAATAAAAAACGAATGAATTACGAACCGGTACCTGATCGTTACGAAATTATGATTATAGACAAAAACAATCATGAGCACTGGCTTGAATTGTTGCATAATATTATTGACTTGGACGGTTCCACTTCAACAATTGCTGTAGCACTGGATATCACAGAACGGAAGATGATTGAGGCAAAATTGCATGAAGCCCATAATAAATTGGAAATGAGAGTTGTTGAACGAACTGCTGAATTAAATAAAATAAACCAGGAGGTATCAGTTACCAATAAGATTCTCAATAGTATTATTTCGAATATGTCCGAAGGAGTATTAGTTGTTGATTCAATTGGTAATGTTGAGCATATTAATCAAATGGCCAGCCGAATTCTCAAGCAGGAGGGAATAAACTACTTAAAAGATAGTATTCTATATAACGATAAATCCTTGGTGGGCAGAATGTTGATTTATAATCAGCCTTTTCTGGATGAGGAAATAATAATACCAAGGCGCGAGGGAGATATTCATTTCCTAGCTTCAGGTACACCTATCAAGAATGAAAATGATGATACCCATAGAGCGGTCATTCTGGTTCGTCCCATTAGAGATGTTCATAAACTAATAAATCGATTCACTGGAGCCCAGGCTAAATTCTGTTTTGAAGATATTATTACTAATAGCGATAGATTACGGAAGATGATTGACATGGCTAAAATTGCTGCATCGACCATGAGTAATGTTTTGCTGGAGGGCGAAAGCGGAACCGGTAAAGAATTATTTGCTCAGTCCATTCACAATAAAAGCCAATGCAATAATGGTCCCTTTGTAGCGTTAAATTGTGGTGCAATTCCCCGAGAATTGATAGCCAGCGAACTATTCGGATATTCGGAAGGTTCTTTTACAGGTGCTAAAAAAGGAGGCAACCCGGGTAAATTTGAACTTGCCTCTGGAGGAACGATATTTTTGGATGAAATAGGTGATATGCCTTTAGAACAACAGGCAACGCTCTTACGTGTTATTCAGGAAAGAAACCTGGTCCGCATAGGTGGGAATCGACTTATTCCTGTCAATGTTCGTATAATTTGCGCCAGCAACAAGAACCTTCACGAAGAAGTGAATAAGGGTACTTTCCGGCAGGATCTTTTCTACCGTTTAAACGTACTGTCCATCAAGATACCACCATTGAGAGAACGACCTGAAGATATTCTACTATTATTCAAGCACTTTCTTGGCAAAATATTTGACATCGATGAAGAATTTATTAGTAATATCGATCCTTTGATTTTAGAATATTTGCACATGTATCATTGGCCTGGTAACGTACGGGAATTGCAAAACCTAACAGAAAGAATTGTAAATGTGGCTAATGGTAAGCCTTTTCAATTGGAACACCTTCCCTCTGAATTGTTAAATAGTGACTTAAACGAAAATACGGAGCAATCATACTTTCCCATACCACAAGTGGAAGGAAGGAGGAAGACCAGGGAACTTCTTGCACAAGTGGAACGGGATGAGATTATAGGACTTTTAAAAAAACACAAAGGAAATATATCTCAAGTCGCAAGAGAAATGGGTTTTGACCGACGTACCATATACCGTAAAATTAATTCTTATAAAATAACAAAGTGATTTGTTAAAATGTTTTTCATTAAAAGCTGAACCTAGTTCAGTAACTTACTTAAAGTCTAACGCAAAATCATGCAATATTTCTGTAATGCATCCACCGCAAAAATATTTTAGAAGACCTTACATTTATTTTTGACTTCTAAGAGATACAATGCACTTCGATATATGCTACATTCAGGCATTTCTTAAACACCTTGATTCAAACAATACTACAGAAGAATGTGAAGTAATTGTGAACCATTAATAATTATGTGCTCGAGTAGGTGCGTGATTTTTGTGTCACGGATGAGGCTTTGAAGTCTCATCCGTGACAGTAAAGTCGCGTTTTAACCTCTTCTGCACAAGATATGTTGACCTACGGTATTGCCTGCAAATTCCTCACTGTAACCTTTAGTGCCTTGCCTGGCATAGAAATTGCTATATAAAGGGATGGGTGAATAATTAGCTTGCTTAATTTATTTGCCAGCTTGAGAGGAAGTGATAGGAATATAGTTTATTGTTTATCTCTCAATTAGACATTGATCACACTTGATAAGTTAAATCCTTCCACAATGATACACCCCCAGCACAAAAATATTATTAAAAAACAGATAAGGAAGTGTTTATATGGCAGAGCGTTTTGCAAATAGAAGGGACCTCAAATTCATGTTGGAAGAGGTATTTGATGTGGGATCCCTCACCAAATACGAATATTTTCAAGATCACAGTCTAGATACATTTAATATGGCGGTTGATACAGCCATGAAAATGGGGAATGGTATATGCTATCCCGCATTTCAGGAAATGGACAAGAATCCTCCCCGATATGAAAATTCACAGGCCAAAGTTAACCCAGTAGTCAGAACTTTCATGGACGAATGTGGTAAGGGTGGATGGATTAACCCCGAATGGGATTATGCCGATGGCGGGCAGCAGTTACCTAACATAATCAAATTTGCTTGCATGTTCCTGTTTGAAGCATCTAATTACTCTTTGTCTGCTTATGCAATTTTGACTGCTGGTGCAGCTAACCTTGTCAAAGCATTTGCTTCTCAGGAGCTAAAGGATAAATACCTGGAGAAACTGGTTTCTGCCGAATGGCAAGGCACCATGGCTATTACCGAACCGGATGTAGGCAGTTCACTGGGTGACATTAGCACTAGTGCCCAGGCAACAGAGAAAGGGCATTACCTGATTAAGGGGAAAAAGATATTCATATCTGGAGGAGACACCGATGCTTCAGAGAATACTTTACACCTGATGATAGCCAGAATTAAAGGGGACCCAGCCGGAGTAAAGGGCATTTCTCTATTCTTGGTTCCCAAATATAGGTTTAATGATAATGGAACGCTGGAATACAACGATCTAAGCTGTGATGGCATCGAACATAAGTTAGGCTATAAAGGATGCCCAATTTGCCAACTGACCATGGGAGACAGTAATGATTGTCATGGCTACCTGATAGGTAAACCGGGACGTGGCCTGGGTTACATGTTCCAAATGATGAATGAAGAACGTGTTAATGTAGGTGTTGGGGCGGTAGCTAAAGCTACAGCAGCCTATTATGCGGCTCTGGAATACGCCAGCCAAAGACGCCAGGGAAGAAGTCTCACGGAAAAAGACCAGACCCAACCGATGATTCCCATTATCGAGCATCCGGATGTGAAGCGCATGTTGCTCATGCAAAGAGCCATTACTGAAGGTGGCTTGGCATTGAGCTTCCAGGTAAGCAAGTATCTGGATCTGCATAAGGTAGCAGAAAATGATGAGGATAAAGAAAAATACTCTATGCTGGTAGATTTATTGGTTCCGATTGTCAAGACTTATCCATCGGAAGCAGGTATTATTTCCACCAGTGCAGCCATACAGTGCCTGGGCGGTTATGGTTATTGCCAGGACTTCCCGGTTGAACAGTACTATCGTGATATCCGTATTGACCCCATCCATGAAGGCACTACCTGTGTGCAGGGTCAGGATCTCCTGGGTCGTAAAATAACGATGGGAAAAGGCAAAGCTATGAAATACTTTGTCGGAGAGATGACTCCAACTATTAAGGAGGCCATGGGGTTTGACAATCTGAAACCAATGGCAGAGATGCTGACCGAAGCATTGAACCAACTAGACAGTGTTAGCAAATATCTGCTGGGCCTGGGCGGTCAGGGTAAAGTTGATGAGTTCCTTGCTGATGGGGTGTTGTATATGGAGATGTTCAGCCTGATAACTATTTCCTGGCAGTGGCTAATGCAGATGATTACGGCTCAAAAAGCTCTTAACCAAAAGGGTGACCTGCTTGAATCTGATCAAATATTCTATCAGGGCAAGATCTACACCGGCCGGTTCTTCTTCAATTATGAACTTAACAAGATCTATAGCCTGGCTAAAACACTAACCAGTCCAGAGGCAATCACTGTAGAAATGGATTCCAAGTACCTACAGGCTGTGATGTAAACTCTTTTATTACCAGAGCATACCAGGAGAAATAATTAAAAATTAAGGGGGTACAAGTTTATGAGTTATGAAACTATTAAGTTTGAGGTTCTAGAAGAGGGGATTGGACATCTTTCATTCAATCGACCCGCAGTGTACAATGCGGTGAATGACACCATGATGAAGGAATTGGAGAGCTTCTGGCAAGAACGTTTATATGACCTGGACACTGCCGTAATCATAATGAACGGTGAAGGTGAAAAGGGTTTTTGTGCGGGTCTCGATATGAAAGACTTAGGTCCTATGCTTGCCAAAATGACTCCTCCAGAAATGTATCAATTCCAGGCTAGATTGTGTAGAGTAAATCTTCACATGAGACGGGCTCCCCAACCGATAATAGCTGCTGTGCATGGAGCCGCTGTCGGGCAGGGCTTCAGCATGTCGTTGGCTTCGGATATAAGGATAATCAGCGACAATGCAAAATTTTGCGCAGGCTATATCAATATTGGCCTAGGTGGTGCTGATATGGCCTGTAGTTATTTTCTACCCAGGATGATAGGAACGGGTAGAGCCTATGAATTCATGTATACAGGAAAAAATATGGTGGCCCAAGAAGCGATGAATTTGGGTCTAGTCACCAAAGTAGTGCAACGGGAAGAACTCATGGATACTGCTCTGGAATATGCCCGAATTCTTAATAGCAAAAATCACTTTGCCTTACGCCTTACCAAGGAGGCTATTAATATGAACATAGACTGCGGTGGATTAGAGGCGGCTTTGAACATGGAAGACCGGAATCAAATTCTAATCACAGTGGCATCGGGTATAAAGGGGACGAGATAAAGAATACCCGACCTTTCCCCGTGCAATCATAGAGATGTTTGAAACACAATCAATTGAGCGTTAACTGGTTTTCAAGACCCTCTGTGGGAAATGTGCGTAGTAAATAAAGAGGGGTATTTTGCCCCTCTTTATTAATAATTATTAGGAGGAATTTATAATGGCTTTATTGGGCCCTATAGGAATTCTAGTTGCAATATCCTTGTTAATGTTTTTAGCATATAGAGGTGTCAGCATACTTGTCATTGGTCCTGTCACAGCAGCAATAATAATGTTAACCAACCAAATGGCTCTTGCACCGGCCATTTTTACGGGAGCAACTTCCTACATGGGTGGGCTGGGAAGTTTTATTACTAATTACTTCTTGATATTTGTCTTGGGCGCAATCTTGGGAAAATACTTAGAAGACAGTGGCGCTGCTGTAGCTATTGCCAATAGTGTTCTTTCAGTTACTGGCAAAAATAACCCTTACGCAATACTATTATCGGTAACGGCAATTGGAGCTTTATTAACCTATGGTGGGATAAATGTGTTTATTGTTATTTTTACGATAATCGCACTTTCCAGGCCACTTTTTCGGGCATTAAATATTCCCTGGGATCTGGTGTTAGCCCCTATAGCTTTGGGGTGTGCAACATTTACTATGGTTATGTTGCCAGGATCTCCATCAATTCAAAATGTCATTCCTACAACTGCATTGGGAACAACCCTCACCGCTGCTCCATTGATTGGTTTTGTTGCTACCATAATCACGATAGCATTTGGCCTGTTTTATATGAAATGGCAATTAAACAAGGCTATCGCAGCGGGAGAAGGATTTGTTTCAAATGCAGCTGATGTTCAAGCCGCTGCTAGCGAACGTCAATTGCCAGGGCTGCTGCTGTCAGTAACCCCAATGCTAGTTCTCGTCCTTATAATTCTAGTCGGTAGTTCAATGAAAATTCCCAATATAATTATCCCTGCGTTAATAATCTCTATCCTAGTTGCCGCTGTTGCACTTAACAAATATGTTCCCAAGCACCTGGCAACCATTAATAGCGGAGCACTGAATGCTATGGGTCCTGCAGTGTTTACTGCTGCGGCAGTAGGAGTTGGGACTGTTGCAGCTACTGCGCCAGGATTTAAAGCTATTTTGGGAGTTCTTAAAGGCATACCCGGTGGGCCCATTATGGAAGTAGTCACCCTTTCTGGATTCATGGCAATTGTAACCGGGTCTCCATCCGGAGCTCTAGGCATTGTTATGCCGGCTTTCGGCAAAGCCTGGTTAGCTACCGGTCTAGCCCCCGAAGTAATTCACCGAATTGCTGCAATATCTGCTGCAGCATTGGGTGGAATGCCACATAACGGGACTGTGTTTGCTCTGATGGGAATAGCCGGTTTAACTCATAAACAGTGCTATAAACATGTTTTTTGGGTCATCCTGGTGGCTGGTGTCCTCTCATTAATTGGCGCTGTAATCACAGCTTTACTATTCTATTAAAATTCCATTACTCGCATTTTGCGCATATTCATAAAAATTATTAGAAGCTTCTCATTAGTTAGCTGAACTTTTGGGAAGCTTCTTTCATCTATTTTGCGTGCCCAGCCAACCTTAATCCCAAAATAAAGTGATAAAAAAACTACTATGCAACTCCTTACAGCAGTCTTAAAATGGCAAAGCAACAGCCCTTTCTATTTACGCTAAATAAGTCTGTGACATTTCTGCCACTTTAGGTACTAAGCTGCCATAAACAATGACAAATAAGCCTCACCATTTATTTAGGATTCTCACTCCAATTATTTATTTAAAATGGTTTAATTCCCTGTATAAAGCCATTCCTTTATACTACAAGCACCTCTGGCATGAAAATTGCTAATAGTAGAGTCAAGGTCTTGTGGAAGGGACTTTGATAGCGTGTCAAAGGAGATGATGCCTGAGTCGTTGTTGTTCGGGATAAAGAGATTTTGTTGAAATATCACAAATAAAATAAAGAGGTGAACAAATATGAACTGGAAAGAAGATTATAAAAGTAAACTGACATCATTTGCCGGCGCAGCTAAAGCTATTAAATCCGGGGATTTCGTAACCACCGGTATGGGCACCGGTGCCGTATCGCCTTTAATGTATGAGGCTATTATCGATCGCCACGAAGAACTTAAAGACGTCCTCTTTTTTGATGTTCTGCAGCTACAGAAAACCCGTTTATATGACCCGGAGTTCATGAAACAATTGGAGGGGCAAATAACCCATGTAGCCGGTTTTGGCATGGCTACCATCCGCAAAGCGTACCAGGCCAATACAACCGATCCCTATATCTCAGGAACCGCTGATGCAGGGATCAGACTGGAAAAGCGGACCGATGTTTTGATGATAATGTGCACCCCGCCCAATAGAAACGGCTGGGTAAACCTGGGCCTTTGCAATGACCACATTGGAGACATTTTGGCGCTGTGGAGAAAGGCCGGTATTAAACGTACCATTGTAGCGGAAATCAATGACCAGATGCCGGTGGTGTATGGTGACAACTGGATGCCCCTATCGGAGATTGATATAATTGTTGAGCACTCCTCAAAAATTCCGACTTTTACCCGCGGAGAACCCAGTCAGGCTGAAAAAACCATCGGAAATTACGTTCTGGAACTTATAAACAACGGAGACACCATTCAAATGGGAATAGGCGGAATCACCGAAGCGGTGGTAGCTGGACTGGAAGGCAAACACGACCTGGGCGTAGTCACCGAGATGTTCCCGAGTGGATTGCCGCAACTGGTCAAAAAGGGTATTGTGACTAACATGCATAAGCCCCTGCACCCCGGGGTTTCGATAGCCACCTTCTGCATCGGCGATCAGGAAATGTATGATTTTGTAGCGGAAAATCCGATGTGCGAGGTCTATCCGGGGAGCTACAGCAATAATATCCCGTTTATCGCCCAGCATCCTAACCTTGTAGCCATGAATACCGGACTTTTGGTTGATTTTAGCGGACAAATCGCCTCCGAAGGAATCGGCCACCGCCAAGTAAGCGGCTGCGGAGGCCAATTTGAATTTATGCTAGGTGCCTGGCTCTCCCCGGGCGGCAGAGGAATTACCCTTTTGAATTCAGCTTCCAAGGACAAAGACGGCAACCTGGTTTCCTCCATCGTTCCCGCTTTGCCCGAGGGAACTCCAGTTACCGTTACCCGAGCCTATGCCAATTATGTTGTTACCGAGTATGGTATAGCTCAGCTCAAAGACAAGAGCAGAAGAGAGCGGGCCCTGGAGCTAATCTCCATAGCCCATCCCGACCTGCGCGGAGAACTGCGCAAGAGCCTACGGACAAACTTTTATTATCCTGATTTTAATTTCGGAGATTAATTGGTTCAAGATTATAACTGATTTAAGAGGAGATTAGTATATGGAATTCAAGAATCTGTTAGTTAGCAAAGAAAAAGGTGTGGCAATTGTAAAAATGAATCGGGAAGATGCAATGAATTCACTGAGTCCAGAGGTATTTAAGGAGCTGCGTGATTGTTTCAGAACTATCGCTGACGATCCCGAGATTAATGTTGTTGTGTTAACCGGAGGGGAAAAGGTATTTTCAGCTGGACTGGATATGGACATGGCCCTGAGTTTTAATGAAGAAAATAAACAGGAAGTGTTGGATTTAGGTCAGGATTGTTATATTTCCATCCTGAAATGCAAACTGCCAGTTATTGCTGCTGTTAGCGGTCCAGCCCTGGCGGCAGGTTTTGACGTTATGACTATGGCTGATATCCGTATATTCTCGGAATCAGCTCAAGTGGGACAACCGGAAGTCAACTGGGCATTAACCGGTTTTCAAGACCCTCTGTGGAAATTGTGCGGGTTGGGTAGAGCCAAGGAGTTATCATTATCTGGCCGAGTCTATGGAGCTCAGGAAGCATTACAGATAGGATTGGCTAATTATGTTTATCCGGTCGATGATTTTATGAATAAGGTTATGAAATATGCTGCCAGAATGGCACGCTCAGACCGCAGAGCTTTAATGACCATTAAGGAGCAGTCAAACCGCGTCCCTGGGATGGAACCGGAAGATGCAGTCAAAACTCAGATTTATGCGTTCCGCAATTTTGTTGGTGCCAAGCCTATGCGCGACCGTATGTTGGCATTCCTGAATAGCAAAAAGGGTTAAAGCAGCAACTGATATTTTGCGTTGGGGGAGCAGGGGGCCATATATTCGAAGGTAGCGAATACCCCTCTCCCTATCCCTTTTATTAATGGATCTTTGCTGCCAGAGACAATCAGGCATCCCTTAGGCCGTAATATAGAATGCAGGGGGCCTGGGGCAAGCTGTGCACCAGCATCCATAATTACACGAGAATTAAGGAGGTTAGACAAAATGGATTATTGTTTCAATTTTGAAGGCAAAGTGGTCATTGTAACAGGTGCTGCGATGGGGATAGGAAAAGGCATCGCTGAAGGTTTTGCACAGCTTGGGGCTAAGGTAGTTGTCGCTGATATCAATGAAGAAGCAGGCATGAATACGGTTGAGGAAATGAATGCTGCCGGCGGAACAGCCCTGTTTTACCGGGTGGATGGCAGCTCGGGTGAACAGGTGAATGCCATGGTTGCTGATGTGGCATTGAAATTCGGAAGAATTGATGTCTTAGTCAACAATGTGGGTATAAACGTACGGGTGCCCATCACGAAGATGAGTGAAAGCGATTGGAGAAGGGTCATCGATTTGAACCTGACCGGTCACTGGCTGGGCTGCAAAGCGGTTCTTCCGCATATGATCGAACAAAAGCAGGGCAAGATTGTAAATGTGACTTCCAATGCCGCCTACAAATTCCTTGCGGAGATGTCGGCTTATAGTGCTTCAAAGTGTGGTTTGGTAGGCCTTACCAAAGTATTGGCGGTCGAACTGGCCCAGTACAACATTCAGGTAAACGGCGTGGCTCCGGGATATGTTGATACCCCGCTTACCAGGCCGGTGATGGCAAGAAAGGAGCTGTTCGAGCAGCTTCTGCAGATAATCCCGCAGCGCCGTTTCGCTAATGTGGATGAAATCGTAAGCTCCGTGCTCTTCCTAGCTTCGGATATGGCCAGTTTTATTACTGGCAGCATAATCAATGTCGATGGAGGCGGCAGTTGCTAAGTATCAGGTAGAAGCCCCTTTATTAATAATGGACAATTCAATTCATTTCCCCTCATACCTTTTTTTGTCACATCGCCTTTAGTATTAATAAATGAAGGAGCGATTATTTATATGGAATTTAAACTTAGTAAAGAACAAGCGTTAATTCAAAAGATGGCCAGGGAATTTGCAGAAAAGGAAATTAGTCCAGTAGTTGAACAGATCGAACTGGAGAACCAAGTACCGGACCATATATTGAAAGGAATGGCAGAACTCGATCTTTTTGGCCTGCCATTTAAGGAAGCCTATGGGGGTGCCAATGCTGGGTATGATAGCTATGTTTTGGCCATGGAACAGATAGGACGGGTATCCTCCGGTCCGGCTATGACTATATCGGCTCATAGCTTAGCCCTGGGAGCAATAGATAAATTTGGTACCGAAGAGCAGAAACAAAAATGGATGCCTTCTGCCTGTAAAGGTGATACCATAGCTGCTTTTGCCTTTACAGAACCTGGGACAGGATCAGATCCCAAGCAAATAACCACAACTGCAGTAAAAGACGGCGATTACTATATCATAAATGGTACCAAACGGTTTATTTCGAATGGCGCTTTCCCAGGTCCAATTGTTCTCTTTGCTAAGGATAGTGTAAGCGGCAAACCCACCGGATTTATTATTGATAAATTATGCGAGGGTTATTCTGTATCCAAACCATGGGAAAAGATAGGCATGCATGGTGGCAGCCTCTTGGATATATATTTAAAAGATGTTAGAGTTCCTCTCGATAATGTGCTGGGGGAAGCAGGTAATGGCTATCCAATTCTACAGTTTGGGATTTCTTTTGGCAAGATTGGGGTGAGTTCTACTTTCCTGGGCGGAATGCTGGCGGCCTTTGAAGAATCAGTAAAATATGCCAAGGAAAAAACCCACCGGGGTGAACCTATAGCCAAATTTCAGGCCATACAATTAAGAATTGCAGATATAGCTGCCAAATATGAGGCGTCCAGATGGTTGGCCTATCGTTTGGGATGTCTGGGAAATGAGCCCGGTAACCCAATGGTATTCGCTAAGGAAGCTGCTTTAACCAAGACCTTTATATGTGAGACTTATGTAGACGTGGCCAGGATTGCCGTTGACATACACGGTTCCTATGGGATTATGGCAGACTATAAAGTATCCCGGCTGTATCGGGATGCCATAATGGGTCCCCAGATAGAGGGCGTAAGTGATATGCAAAAAATCATTACCGCTGGAGTCATTTTAGCTTGATTTAATCCAAGCATTAGAAAGATAAATATGGTAAGGACCAGGAACTCGGCATTTAGCAGACTAGCTAATATTTGACATAGATGATTCAGGGAATGGTGGCATATATTCCCTGAATCAATTATTGGTTGCAAAATTATGTATGTGGATCACCTATGGAATAGTATTGACGAAATGGAGATGCAGGATTATGGAAAAATTCAACGTAATTGTGGTCGGGGCTGGTTTGGCCGGTCTTGCATCCGCATATACTCTGGCTCAAGAAGGACTTGAAGTTCTGGTGCTGGAAAAAGGTGATTATCCGGGAGCTAAGAATGTAACCGGCGGTCGTCTCTATGTTAACCCGGTACGGGAACTCTTTCCCGATCTCTGGAAAAAGGCACCCTTGGAGCGCTTTATTGCTCATGAAGGGGTTACTATGATGGCCGCTGAGCGCTCCATAAGCATTGGCTATTCTGGAAATGAACTTTTGGAGGAGCCTTACCAGAGTTATAGCATCCTGCGCGCCAAGTTTGATCGCTGGCTGGCTAAGCAAGCAGAGCGACAGGGTGCCATTTTGATTAGCAAGAGCCGGGTTGATGATTTAATTATTGAAAATGGTAAAGTAGCGGGTGTTTGGGCATCAGGGGATGAATTGCGTGCCGATGTGGTAATCGCCAGTGATGGAGTACTTTCAATGGTATCCCAAAAGGCCGGGTTGCACCAGCCAAGAAAGGCCCATGATTTTGCGGTAGGCTTTAAGGAAATCATTGAACTGGATCCAGCTCTTATTGAAAACCGATTTGGATTGCAGGGGAATGAAGGGTCTGCCTCTATGTATATGGGCGAAGTCACTAAGGGTAAATTTGGCGGTGGTTTTCTCTACACCAACAAGGAAAGTATCAGTTTGGGTATAGTGGTGGGCATTAAGGATTTAATGGAGGGTACTCCTGCGGTTGAGGCCCCAACCCTGTTAGATGACTTTAAAAAGCGTCCTGAAATAGCCTGTCTGATTAATGGCGGGGCAACGGTTGAGTATTCTGCTCATGTCATACCCGAGGGTGGACTTAAGGCCGTGGGCAAGCTGTTCGGAGATGGTATTCTGGTAACTGGTGATGCAGCCGGGCTGGCCATGAACATTGGGGTAACCGTGCGGGGAATGGAATATGCTCTGGCATCAGGCTATTACGCCGCTCAGGCAGTGCTACAGGCCAGAGAAAAAGCCGATTATAGCGCTGCTACCCTGGCGGTATATGAAGACATGCTCAAGAAGAGTTTCGTATTGAAAGATTTTGCCAGCTTCAAGGAAGCTCCCGTTGTGCTTGAAAACCCCAGATTATTTAATAACTATCCCGAATTAATGGGCAATATAATGCGGGATGTGTATTCGATTCCAAATGGTCCAAAAAACAGATTATATCCAACTATAAAACAGTATATGAACTTACGCGAAATATGGTCAATGTTCGGTGATATGAGGAAGGTGATGAAGATATGAGCGAAGCTATGGGACTTAAAGCCAAGCTGGGTCTCAATGTATTTAAACACGACTCAGCACCACATATAAGGATTAAGCCAGGAATGGAAAAGAATTCTCGATTAAAAAAAGCTGTGCTGGTATGCCCGGCTGGGCTTTATAGCCTTAACAAAGATGGAGAGGTTGCACTGACTATAGACGGATGCCTGGAATGCGGTACCTGCTTACTGGCTTGCGGAACAGAATTACTAGATTGGAATTACCCCAGGGCAGGAGCAGGAGTACAATTCCGATTTGGCTAAAAAGTACTAGAACACGGGACGATGCAGGCTTAAGAATATTTCTTGCGTATGTTCATAGTCGTCGTATTTTGAGCTTCCAGCTCTTTATTTCTCTGGAGTTAATTCTAAAGTTAATTCTAACAAATTTATAGTTCCGACATAATCTGTGCTCATATCACATGGAACTATATTAATAAAAATCTATAGGGAGGTTGGGGAAGATGAACATAGTAGTAGCCATGAAACAGATTCCTGATCTGCAACAGGTCAGGATTCGCAACCGTCAACCAGTATTTGACGATGTTCCTTTAACCCTGGGTAATATAGAGAAAAATGCTCTAGAAGCCGGAGTTCTTTTAGCTGAAAATACCGGCAGCCAAGTAATAGCCCTGTCTGCCGGTAACGAGGTTCTTGAAGATACCATTAAGGAAGCCCTGGCTGCTGGAGCCGATGAAGCAGTTCTTGTTTTGGATGATGCTCTAAATGGAGCTGAGAGTAGTGCTATTGCAGTAGTACTAGCGGCTGCTATTAAACAGATTGAGGATGTAGGGCTGGTAATTTTCGGAGAAGGCAGCGGAGACAACTATTCGGGTCAGGTTGGTTCCAGGGTGGCTGAAATACTAGATTTACCTCAGGTGAGTTATGCAAGCACCATTGAGATAAAAGAAGACAAGGCAGTAATAACCCGCTCTCTGGAAGAATGTCAGGAAATAATAGAACTCAAACTGCCGGCCGTGGTTACAGTTCTAGGGGATATCAATAAACCCCGTATTCCATCCGTTACTCAGATCCTTAAGGCAGGGAGAAAACCCAAAACAACTTTGGAACTTGATGAGCTGAAGGTTGTTTTGAAGTCCTCTGCCGGGGTGGTAACGGTAAGCAACCTAGCTCCGGAGACCCAACGCAAACGGATAGTCGTCAAGAATGTTGCTGAACTAATGCAGGCTCTTAATACTGAAGGCGTAATCAGGAGGTGATTTAGATGGCAGGAATATTAATATATAGCGATAAAGATAATTTAGCACTTGAACTCTTAACAGCAGCCAATATTTTAAAAGGCTCTCTGTCTATGGGTGTAAAAGCAGTCAGTATCAACAATGCTCAACAAGGGGAGATCCTGGCAGGTGCGGGAGCTGAGGTTTATCAGATCAACAGTGATGGCCTAGCCATTGCTGATGTTGCGGCTGTAGCAGCTATTTTAAAGGTTGCAGTAGATAAATTGGGCATAGATATGGTTCTGCTTTCCTCCGATCGCCGGGGTAAGGAACTGGTAGGAAGATTAGCCCAGAAGATGGGTGCGGGTTGTTTGACTGATGTTTCCGCCCTAAAATATGATGGTAATAAAATAGAATGCCAGCGTAATGCATTGGGTGGCGCTACAGTTGCAATCCAGTATATAGCTGCAGAAAAACAGGTAATAGCTATTATGCCCAAGACCTTCGGAAAATCAACTGCAGGTGGAGCTGGGAAAATTGATTCCCTGACCATAGAAACTAATGCATCTATTAAGGTGCTGGACGTTATAAGTAATAGTGAGGATAGTGTTGATATAGAGGCAGCGGGAGTACTAGTGGCAGTAGGACAGGGTCTTAATAGTAAAGAAGACCTGGCTATGATTGAAACTCTAGCCAAAGCACTGGGTGGTGAAGTAGGCTGTTCCAAACCGGTGGCTACAGATAAAAAATGGCTTTCCGAAGAGCGCATAATTGGGCTGTCAGGCAAGAAATGCAAACCAGAATTGGCAGTGCTGCTGGGAATATCTGGACAAGTGCAGTTTAACGTAGGGATACGAGATGCCAAGACCATAGTTAGTGTAAACAGTGATGAAGATGCGACGATCAATCAGATGGCAGATTATATACTAACTGCTGATTTGCATGATATAGTGCCAGAAATGAACAAAGCTTTAGCCTAACACGTGGATGGTCTATCCCTTTGGACTAGAGATATATAGAGACTCCTCTCTATAATCTATATTGTAGGTGATGGTTTTCCTAGAGGCCATCACCTACGTCTTTAAGATCAAGGTGGTGGAAAACTGATGGGATCTAAAAGCTTTCCTTAATCTACTTGTTAAACGAATGATAGAAATGAACTTGGTGCCTTAGATAAAAGGATTTGCTAAATGGAGAGATATAAATGATTAAAAATGATTTTAAGACGGATAAGATTTGCATTGTGTGTATTCATTATGGGTACTGCCTAGTGTATTTAGGGGAAAAATGTAAACGTCAGGGCGGAAGCAGTATACCTCGTTTAAAAAGAAGCTGTGTGGATATGTCATTGAATCAGAAAACATCAAAAAAATATGCATCTAAACGAAGTATAGAGCCAATCAGAA
Source organism: uncultured Syntrophomonas sp. (assembly GCA_964457945.1). Taxonomy (GTDB): domain Bacteria; phylum Bacillota; class Syntrophomonadia; order Syntrophomonadales; family Syntrophomonadaceae; genus PHAA01. The sequence continues at coordinate 38,117 of CAYWFX010000001.1, read as the reverse complement.
ATAAAAGCGTTAAGTGGGACTTAACATAGTCAGAACTGATTCGAAAGTTGCTGTAAATCTGTATAATCGATATCAGACTACTAGTTGTTTTTAATTAGCAGCTTTAAAATAGAGACATATAATTAATTGTCAGCTATTTAGATTTATAATTCCCCGATAATCTCGCCCATCTTGGAAGTATCGTAACCGCCCATTCCATTTACTTCGTCTTTGAACTCAACCGACCTTAAGATCGAAAGCAAGGTCTGAAAATTAGATTTTTCCAAGTCATGCTTATATAAGACGAGATCATAGCGTTCTTTTGTTAGCGGGACAAATTCTACTTCACGTACCTGTAAAGCAGCTTTTTCTGTGCCTAATCCAACATCAGCAAGCCCTCTAGCAACTGCACTGGCAACTGCTATATGGCTCATTTCTTCATTTTGATAACCTTTGATATCACGTGAATCAATATTGAGATTGCGTAAATGCTCATCAAGCATTACCCGTGTGCCTGAACCTTTATCGCGGTTGATATATTTTACATTTGGCTTGAGAAGGTCCGGCCAATCATGAATAGCTTGGGGATTACCGGGAGCCACATAAAATCCTAAAGTCCTATAAACTAGATTAATAATTACGGTCCGTTGACCAGGCAGCAATCTGCGGACATAGGGGATATTATATTCACCTGTTTCGCCATCCCAGAGGTGAGTTGCCGCGATATTAGCTGTTCCCTTATAAAGCGCCAGCAAACCATCAATGCTTCCCACGTACGAACGTAACGAACGGAGCATTGAATTCTTTTTTTCTAGATAGCGTGTCAATATATCCAAGACAATGTCCTGGCCGCAAATAATCAGTCCCTGGTTTTCGATGATCATTTTTTCCAATGAGACTTGTATATTCGCAGTGGTTGACTTTATTGGAGCTTTTGAAGCGTGCATATATACTTGCAGGTCGGCCTGACTGATGCGTATTTTCTTACCAACGCGATAAGAGGGGATATCTCCACGTCTTAATAATTCATAAACTGTTCCTTTGGAAATTTTCAATAGTTTTCCTATTTCTTCCGGCGAATAGGATAACGGATCGATCATGTTATCACCTCATACAAAAATAAAGGGTAAATATTTTAAAGACTCTTGTTAATTATTATAACATTTTGTAAAATTATATTACGTACCAATTAGCATCATTTAACACCATGTAGTAATTTTATAATTATTTATTGTGCTATTTGGTATCATATTGTTTGGCTTGTGTAATAGTAGGTGTACTGATGAGGAGCACCATTAGAGAGGATGGGGTCAAATGAGACTATATTGGCAATTTGACTACTTAAGTGAATTTGGGAGGAAGACCCGCTACTTCTATGGAACTGAGGCGGCTGCCCAAAGACGGATTAAAAAATACAAATGCGACATGAAAGGCCTCAGGAATTTGAGCAAGACCACAGCCCAATATCTCAAAATGGAAAAGAAAGCGCATTTTATCGATTTATAATCTTATAAACATTTACAGTTATCATGGACCTCTTGAGATTCATCACCCGAGCAAGAGAGAATAGCAACTATAATTAATTGTCATCACCATCAATTTCAAGCATTCGATAGACTCCATTGACTTTTAAATGAAGTCTTACTTTATGCCCCCATAAACGTGCAATATATTTTAAGGTCTGCTGGGCGTAATCCAGCAATAATTCTCGCCCATCCTGCTCTTGTGCCATATCTAAGATATTTCCTGAGCTGATATCTATGACTTTTATTACTGGTATACTGTTCATGCCCACGTTATTTATTAGCGTATCACGTATTTTCTCCCAGCCGCTCTCATCAGAAACCTCGGTCACTGCATAATTACTGTTGTTTTTCTGGTATTGAAATAAGTTTAAATCACGGCATAGCTCTTCATCCAGGTAACGGCGTAGAAACGTGGCATCTCTTTCTTGCTCCCTAATAGCAAATATACGTTGCTTATCTTCGGATTCGCGATCAAGTTTGCTCCATATTTCAAACCCCAGATGATAAGGATTTAACGAACCTTCATGAGCAGCAATAACCTGATTATGTCGCTTCATAAACTCGATATGCATCGATTGAGGCAAATTTAGATGATTTATAATTTTGTAGTGCCAAAAGCTTGCCCATCCCTCATTCATTATTTTGGTTTCTATTTGAGGGATAAAATACAACGTTTCTTCTCGGACAATATTAATAATATCTTTTTCCCATTCTGCCAAACGAGCATAGCGCATTAACAAAAGCAAAATATCCTCTTCGGGCTCTAGTGGTACTTGATTCCAATCGGGTGCGGGTTCCTTTTTGGGGACGTTAAAAAATTGATTTTCGGTTGGTTCGGAATTGTAGTACTTGTCCATAAGATGCTTTTTCATCTCGTCTGCAGAAAGATGTTTTTCATTGGTAATACGATAAATCTGAAAACGCAAACCATGGGCTGCATCAAGAATTCTTTCCACTCTGGCGTAACCAATACTAGGGTCAGCTATATATTCCCTGAGTCGGTTAGCATTAGATTTAAATATTTCGGTAGTATATTCAGCCCGAGTTCCATCTTTAAATAGACGGTTATTTTTAAAAAAATCGTTATGGCCATACACATGGGCGATGGTAAGCACCTGCAAGAGCAGGGTGTTTTCTTTCATTAAATAGGCCAGACAGGGATTCGAGTTAATCACCATTTCATAAGGCAAACCAGTCAAATTGTACCGATAGAAGGTCTTTTTTCTTTCCCAGGCTTTGCCAAAACTCCAATGCGGATAACGTGAAGGCATGCCTGAATAAGCCTCATAGCTGAGCATATCCTCATAATTACATATTTCAAACTCCTGGGGATAACAATCAAGTCCAAATTTCTCAATCGCTTCCTCAATGAGATGGTTGTAATACTCCAAATCGGCGATAGTGTATTCTGCCAAATTAATCACTCCTTATCCGCAACGGTTAAGAGCTTCTTAAAGGCGGGCCAGATTTCTTCTTTGCTATCTATAGATACGGCTACAAAGTTATCAGCCTTTATACTGGTTTCAAACTCGTCTAGCATGGTATTTTCAGGTTTATAAAATTGATTGGCCGATGCAGTAATCTCCCCATACCCGAATAAATTGCATTGGGAGCACAATTCTTGCGCCCTGCTGATAGCCTGGAGGCGATCCTCGGGCCAATTGTCACCATCACTGCAGTGGAATGCATATATGTTCCATACTTCTGGACTATAGCGTTCGCTAATTACTTCCAGGGCTTTTTCATAGGCGCTGCTAATAAAGGTCCCGCCTGCTTCGCCGCGATGAAAAAATTCATCTTCATCAACTTCTTTGGCGGTTGTAGTGTGATTGATAAAGACCAGCTCAACATTCACATATCTATATTTGACAAACTGATATAGAAGGAAGAAAAAGCTTCGGGCCAGATATTTTTTATTCTGATACATAGATCCTGAGTTATCCATCAAACACATCACAACCGCATTGGACTGTGGGCGCAGCTCCTCTCTTACCCTCTGATAGCGTAAATCTTCCTCACGGAAGGGAAATCGTTCAGTTTCCGCTTCCATCCCCATTTCCCGATATGATCTTTTCATGGTTTTTTGCCTTTTGATTTTTTCCTGCATGGAACGTTTCTTGGATAAGCGGGGAGGAATACCTTTTCTTTGAATTCCCCAACGCTTATTGGTCTTTTCCGTTTCGATATAGGAGTACTTTTTTCTTTGCATGTTGGGCAGTTCCAGGTCTTCAAACAGGTATTGGATCAGGTCCTCCAGAGTTATGTCTGTCTCATAATAATCTTCCCCTTCGGCTGAACCTGCTCCATCGCCTGTACCCGGGCCATTGGCATTATATCTTCCCTGCAGCCGATCACCGCGTTTTTCTTTACCCGTTCCCCCCGCAACTCCCGGGCGGTTTTCGCCATAAATAAACTGGTATTCCTTTATCCCTCTTATAGGAACCTTAATGACTTTATCCTTGCTTTTGCCAATAATGCTCTCCTCGGCAATTATACTGCCGATGTTTTTCTTGATTGAATCCTCTACCAGCTGCCGGTGGCGTCGACGGTCCTCGGCGCTTCTATCTCTGCCTCCGCTATCGTAGTCATGGAAAATAGCCAAACCAATCACTCCCATTTTCAAGACCTAAAACAACTAATCCTTCCATAAATTATTGGCTGCATATTTTAAAACCACGTTGCAGCAGTCTTCACAATACCCATTGAGTTTCATTTCTTCAACCATTTGATTGTATTTCTTACCCTGTTCACTATCTCTGACTCTGGCCTGAGTTATTATCCGGGATAATTCTTTAACTGACGAAGCGAGTTTTTTCTCAATCGCTTCCTTAAGAGGTTCATAACTGTCGTAGTCGATTTTTTTGTCGTTTCGTAAAAGAGAGAACATATAAGCGGTTACGTCATGTCTGAAGCCACGGGCAGCATTGCCGGTCAAACCCAGTTGGGCTTCAATGGATTCCATAAATTTTTCATCGGGCTCTAACTCTTCGCCGGTATTTCTATCTTTAAGTTTCACCTTGTTAACAAATGCTTCAGCATGATCCAGATAATTGTTGAAAAGTGATTCGGCTTGTTCTTTAAAACCATGTATAAAGGCTTTGGTAACCTCTTTTTCCAGTATCCGGTTATATTCTTTTTTAACAACATCCTGTAAGAAACCGAGTAATTTTTTCTTCTCATCCTCGCCAAAGTCGCTGGCTCGAACTGAGTTTACAATTGACTCCAAAAGAATTATGGGATTTATGCAATCATGTTCTGATTCGGAAAGTGCATTATCAATCGCTTTCATTATAAAGCGGGTACTAACGCCCACGAACCCTTCCCGGCCTGCTTCTTCTCTTAGTTCCTTAATATCAATCCTTTGGGTAGCATCTTTTTGTAAAACTTCTTCTCCATTGTAAATATGCATTTTGCTGATGATATCCACTTTGGTGGAAGGGGTGAGGCGGCTTATGATGGCGAAGATGGAAGCCATTTCGATGGTATGAGGCGCAATATGAGCTTTGAAATTACTTTTCTTAAGGATTTTTTGGTATATCTTGACCTCTTCGTTTAACTCCAGGCAGTAGGGGACTTCTATCTTGACGATTCGATCCAGTATGGCTTCATTGGTATGATCCGATTTAAATTTATTCCATTCTGATTCATTGGAATGGGCCAGAATTATGCCATCAAAGTAGATCATTGAGTTTTTGCCAGGGGAGGGAATCGATTTTTCCTGGGTAGCTGTGAGTATGGTGTGCAGGTATTCAACATCATTTTTGAATATCTCAATGAATTCCACCAGTCCCCGGTTGCCTGCGTTGAAGGCCCCGTTTAATGACAACACCCGAGGATCGTCCTCAGGATACAGGTCCATTTTGGAGATATCAACTGACCCGACCAGAACTGATGTGTCCTGATTATTGGGGTCGACCGGCGGAACCACAGCTATTCCTTTGCGCGAGCGAACAGAAAAATCGCTGGTTACTACTTTGAAATTTTCATACTCACCGTTGTATTCATGAACCAGTCTGTATCGGCAAATAGGGCACAAATCTCCTTCAATGTTTACCCCAAGAACTTCTGAAAACTGTGCTCTTAGATGTTTGGGAATTAGGTGCAGGGGGTCTTCTCGCATGGGACAATTTTTAAGCGCATATATAGGAGGTTGTTGTTCTAATGCCCGTTTCAGGCTTTCCATCAATGAAGATTTACCCGACCCGACCGGACCAACCAGATAAAGCACCTGGCGAGATTCTTCCCCTCGCATGGAAGCCGAGTGAAAATAACGGACTAATTCCATTATGGTTTTGTCAATGCCATAGAAATCATCTTCGAAAAACTTGTACCTTTTTATGGTTTCCTTTCCGTATATTCTTTTGAGCCGCTGGTTGTCTTCAGTATGAATTGCTTCTGCTCCACTGCCGATTATGATATTATACATGCGCTCATGTGCCAGTATGGCTATTTCAGGATTATTTTTGATTAAACTTAAATATTCTGCAAAGCTGCCCTCAAAGGCCTCACGCTGCCCGGATTGGCGATCCTTTTTTATTAATTCTTGAAGATCTAAATCCATACAAGAATGATCCTCCTCTCCAACCATGTTAAACTTAAGCGGATTTAACCACCCATTTTTGGCTATACGTATATATATGCGCTTAAACCATTACTGTGTACCATAAAAGATCACTTATTAATGGGAAAATACTGCAGAACAAAATCAGCTCGCTGGCTAATAACTGCCTCACATATTTCTGAGAAGGCAGATGGTTATAGAAGAACATTTTAAGAAGAGATCAAAGATTAATACATCTATGAATCGCGAAGAACTCCAGGAAGCGATAATTGCAACCCTGGTAGAAAGCAGGAGTATGCATATTACAGCTAAATACTCCGCTTGAAAAAGACCCAATATTAGCCTTTACTACATTATGTAAATAAATTGTATTGAGAGTTTGATATACGATTTATAATTGACAGTATTCAGGGGGCTAAGGCTCTTATTTTCTTTTATTGCAGGAATTACCATATATATGTAGAAATTAAATGGTAATATAAACCAGAGAATATATGGCTGTATTATAAACAAAATGTTGCAAGTAATGATGAATTTGATTACGTTATAGATCTTTTTATATTTTGAAAGCTGGGATGTTGAAGCTTCTCCATTTTGCCGCATTTTAGTTTTTATTTACTAATTTGAACGAAATGCGAGGTGGATAATGAATGTTTTGGAATTGAAAAATCTCTGTACTGATTTTAAAACTCCTTTGGGCCGGGTTCGCGCAGTTGATGATGTGAGTCTGCATCTTGGTGAAAAAGAAATTTTGGGAATCGTTGGAGAATCTGGCTGTGGAAAAAGTGTAACGGCGCTTTCTATTATGGGATTGCTCCCGAAAGGAATAGGGGAGATATCCGGGGGCGAAATTTTATTTGAGAACACAGATTTACTCAAATTGAAAGAGAAAAAGCTCGAAGAAATTCGAGGCAATAAGATTTCTATGATATTTCAGGAACCAATGTCGTCGCTTAATCCCATTTTCAAAATAGGAGATCAGTTAACAGAAATCTTAAAAAAACATTTAAAACTTAAAACCAAAGATGCGTGGAAAAGAGCGATTGATCTTCTGAATGAGGTTGGCATTCCCATGCCGGAAAAAGTAGTTGGCAACTATCCTCACGAGCTGTCCGGCGGAATGTTGCAGCGGGTAATGATAGCCATGGCCATGGCTTGCAAGCCAAAAGTCCTTATTGCAGATGAACCAACGACGGCACTTGATGTAACTATACAGGCACAAATATTGGAATTAATGATACAGCTTAAAGAAACAAACGATACGTCTATCCTAATGATTACCCATAATTTTGGTGTTGTGGCAGAGGTTTGTGACCGGGTAATTGTCATGTATGCTGGAAATATTGTGGAAGCAAGCAGCGTGGAAACGCAGTTTGACCATCCGGCTCACCCCTATACCCATGGACTTATGAAATGTGTGCCGAAACTGGATGAAATAAGGACTCGTTTGGAAGCGATCGAAGGAATGGTCCCGCCGCTCTTCAACATGCCGAAGGGCTGCCGTTTTGCTTCCAGGTGCAAGTACTGTCAGACCATCTGTTGGCAGGAGAATCCTCTTCTGATGGAAATCGAGCCAGGGCACTGGTGCAGATGTCACAAATATTCTAATTGAATTGTGAAAATTAGATGGGAAGACTGTTGTATGAATGAATTACTCCAGGTGAAAAACCTGAAAAAATATTATCCGGCTAATAAGAGATTCTTTTTTGAAAAAAGAGAGAGTGTCTGTGCTGTCGACGATATTTCTTTTTCGGTGAAAAAATATAAATCACTGGGTATTGTTGGAGAGTCCGGCTGCGGAAAATCTACAACGGGACGGTGTATTCTGCGCCTACATGAACCGACCGAAGGGGAAGTCTGGTACAAGGGAAAGAACATCTGCAAACTATCGCTCCAGGAAATGCGTGAATTGAGAAGAGATATGCAGATTGTTTTTCAGGATCCTTTTTCCAGTTTGGATCCGAGAAAAACTATTAAAAAAACTTTGGAAGAACCCTTTAAAATTCATCATTATAAGGCATCTGGTCAGGGTGAACTAAACGAAGCTGTGCAAGAACTATTAAGAACCGTAGGCCTGTCTGAAGAAAGTTTGGGGAAATATCCACATGAGTTTTCCGGCGGGCAGCGTCAGCGTATTGGAATCGCCAGGGCTCTGGCGCTGGGTCCCAGTTTTGTCGTTTGTGACGAGCCTGTTTCTGCACTGGATGTTTCCATCCAGGCCCAAATCTTAAATCTGTTTTTGGACATGCAAGAAAAACTAGGCATAACCTATGTGTTCATTTCCCACGATTTAGCTGTTGCTAAATTCATAAGTCACAGCATATGTGTCATGTATCTGGGAAAAGTTGTGGAAATGGCAGAAACGGAAGAGCTATTCCATAATCAGCTGCATCCTTATACTCAGGCGTTAATTTCTTCTATCCCGGCAAATCATCCCAAAAACAGAAATCAGCGGGTGTTGCTGACCGGGGATGTTCCCAACCCGGTTCATCCTCCGCAAGGGTGTAGGTTTCATCAGCGGTGTAGGTTTGCAAAACAAATTTGCAGGGAAATAGAGCCCAGTCTTGCACAAGTTGCACCTGATCATGTAGTGGCATGCCATTTGTACAACAATTGAAAGGATAAGACAATGAAAGCCGTTTTTAAACGTATTTTATATACAATTCCAAGCCTTTTCATGGTAATTGTTTTGATTTTCATTCTGGTTCGTGTGCTACCTGGCAATCCGGCGGTTATGTTGGCGGGTGACAACGCCAGTCCGGAAACGCTGGCCAAAGTCACGCAACAGTTGGGATTGGACCAGCCATATCCGGTGCAGTTTATCAATTATTTAAAAGACCTGGCGACAGGCGATTTAGGTTATGCTTGGCATACATCAAATCCTGTGTTAACTGATTTTAAAAACTGTTTGCCTGCCTCACTGGAACTTGCGTTATTTAGCATATCTATTGCAATCACTATTGGTGTATCACTGGGCATCATTGCAGCCGTAAGGAAAAATTCGTTTATGGATCACGTTTGCCAAATCGTTTCCATGATAGGTTCTGCCATACCAGGTTTTTGGCTGGGATTGGTTTTGATCTATGTCTTTTACTATAAGTTCAACCTTCTGCCTGCAGCTCTTGGACGTATCGGCATTTTGTCATCTCCTCCCCAGTATATTACCGGGATGTATGTGTTGGATTCCATTTTAACCGGAGATTATGCGCTGGCATGGGAATCTTTTAAACAGCTTATTCTTCCTGCTGTTACCTTAAGTATGTGCAGCATGTCTATCTTAGCCAGGATGACCCGGGCCAGTGTGTTGGAAACACTTTCGCAGGATTATGTTCGAACGGCCAAGGCCAAGGGACTTTCTCGATATGTAGTTGTATGTAAACATGCGCTGGGAAATGCGCTTATTCCAATACTTACGGTTTTAGGATCACAATTAGGTGTATTGATGGGAGCAACCGTTGTAACCGAAACTATTTTTTCCTGGCCGGGAATCGGAAGCTATATCACGCAATCTATTCTGCTGAATGATTATGCTGCTGTACAGGCGTTCGCGTTGATAAGCGCTATCATATACATTGTAATAAACTTGATTCTTGATATCCTGTATTCGGTTGTGGATCCTAGAATCGCCATACGATATTGAGGGAGATATTTTCATGGCAAAGAAAAAAGAAAACGGACATCTGTCTATAGTACAAATCATTTGGAATAATAAGCTTAGTTTTTTCGCTTTGGTTATGATTTTTCTCTTAACAGCGGCTGGATTGCTTGCCAATGTAATTACATCTTATGAACCTAATATTACTTCTATGGCTTCTAAACTGCAGCCACCCAATGAGCTGCATATTTTTGGATGTGATAATTATGGTCGGGATATTTTTGCCCGGGTAATTTATGGGGCCAGGATTTCACTGTGGTTAGGTGTTATTGCGGTTGGTATTTCTTTTTTAATCGGGGTTTTTTTGGGTGGTATTTCTGGTTATTACGGCGGCAATCTTGGTATGGCCATCATGCGTTTTATGGATGCGGTTTCCGCATTCCCAGCACTTATTCTGGCAATCACCATTACCACAGTGATTGGTCGTGGGGCAATAAGCGCAATTATTTCTGTGGGTATTGTCGGTATTCCTGATTATGCAAGATTGATGTATTCCCAAACTCTTTCCATAAAAGAAAGAGGATTTATTGAAGCAGGTTTTGCATTGGGACTTTCCCGGATGGAAATTTTAACGAAGCATATATTTAATAATTGCTTGCCCACATTGGTCGTGAAAGCTACCAATGGGCTTGGTGTGGCAATATTGACAATATCCGCATTAAGCTTTCTGGGACTGGGTGTTCAACCCCCCTACTCTGAATGGGGTGCCATGATTTCCGAAGGCCGAGGCTACATTATTTCCGGTGAATGGTGGATTTCTTTTTTTCCGGGAATAGCCATAGCTATTGCAGTACTAAGTTTCAACTTGCTGGGAGACGGATTACGGGATATCTTGGATCCCAGAACCAGGTCTGGCAGTTGAGATTATAACCAACTGTCAGAGACGTTGTTCAGGAAACATATGGCGGTGAGTGAAACAGGAAGCAAAACATAGATTGCAAAACAAAAATTAAAGAAAGGAGTAATTGAATCATTTACTGTTTTGTTTATCGCTATGTTTATATACTATGCAAATAAAAGGGAGGGGAAAGTAATGAAAAAAATATTTGCATTTTTGTTAACAGCTGTGTTGCTTGTATCAACATTATCTGGATGTGGTTCTCCAAAATCGGCAAAGGAACAAAAAAACGGTCATTCCGTTCTGACAGTTGCACTTAACGCTAGTCCCATTACGCTCAACATACTGAATGTACAGGATAACTCATCTACCATTATGCTGAGAGCAATTTATGAACCTATGCTTAAGGCAAAAGATAAAACTGAAGGCGATATCGTATATGCCGACCAAGGGGATCCTGAGCCCTACTTAGTTAAATCATATGATGTGTCCAAAGATGGCACCGTGTATACGCTTCATACAAATGAAAAAGCGATATTTGCTAACGGAGACATTTTTGATGCCGATGCCCTGATTTTTACACTAGATTGTTACAAAGGTTCTTTTCTTTACAATATTTCTAGAATTAAATCATACAAAAAAGTGAATGACACGACTGTTGAAGTTACTATAACAGAAAAAAATCCGGACTTTTTACCTAATCTGATCAACATTTGCGCGATTAATCCAAAACAGGTTAAAGGCGGTGACCTGAAGTGGCTTGATGCCAATACAGCCGGAACCGGCCCCTATGTAATTGAAAAGTGGGAACCCACAACAGAAATTGTTTTAAAAGCGAATAAAAATTACTGGAACGGCGCTCCTGGATTCGAAAAAATTATTCTGCGTGTAATTCCAGAAGCCTCTAATCGGACACTCTTGCTGAATAAGGGTAAAATTGACGTTAGTACAAGTATCCAGACCAAAGATTTAAACTCTTTAAAGACTAATCCTAATCTGTCCGTTCTGGAAGCATCTTCTAACCGTATCGCATATTTCACTTTTAATAGTGACCGAGCTCCTTTTGACAACAAGCTTCTTCGTCAGGCCATCAGTTATGCGATCCCTTATGATAGTTTGGTTAATGATGTAATGGAAGGACATGCCACACGACTGATCAGTTGTATGCCGCCCGCACTTAACACCGCGTTTAAAAAAGCATCCGATTCTCCGTATACTTACAACCTGGAAAAAGCCAAAGAACTTCTTAAACAGGCTGGTTACCCCAACGGCTTCTCCTTCAATTTTTTGCTTTGCTCAGGATATAAAGACTATGAGGATTCTGCCATACTGATTCAGTCTGAACTTGCCAAAATCGGCATAAAAATGAACATTGAAAAGATAGAATACGCAACATTCCTCGAAAAACTGAAAGAAAAAGAAGCGCCGCAAGCTTTCATTAATACTTGGACTCCCTTTGTACCCTCCCCAACGTATCATATCGGCAGCCTGTTCACATCCAAAAGCTCTTTTGGCCGGTATGTACATTTTAAGAATACAACCGTGGACGACCTGTTTGCAAAGGCTGTTGCCACAAGCGATGATAAGGTGTTTACAGATAATATGACCAAAATTCAACAAATTATTACCGAGGAGGCTCCCTGGGGCTATTTGTACAATTACAATCAAACGGCTGTGCTAAACAAAAATCTGCAAGGGTTCAAATTCTATTCCGACAGTGTCATCCGTCTCGGAGAATTGAAATGGAAATCCTAATATTCGAGACGATAGAAAGTCTTTGGGAAGTATAACTAATTGAAGCTTCAGCCAATGGCCGATGACAACGAAGGTCGTCATCGGTCATTGTACTAAGACTATAACAAAATTTTGAAGGATGTGATATTGATTAATTATAATTATGATCAACCTATTAATCGGCTTAATACTGCATCTGGCAAATGGGATGGGGCAGACCGTTTTTTGGGAGTGGAAGCAAAAGGTGCTCTTCCTATGTGGGTAGCGGATATGGACTTTGCAGTTCCACAGCCGGTTATCGATGCATTAAAAAAAAGAGCAGAACATGGCATTTTTGGCTATCCCATGCTTACAGATTCATATTATGATGCAGTTATTGGCTGGATGGACAGACGATATAATTGGTCAGTAAAACGGGAATGGATCCATTATTCTCCGGGGGTGGTTGCTGCTTTGAATTGTCTTGTACAAGCATTTACTAAGGAGGGAGACAGCATTGCGATTCAATCTCCTGTATACTATCCTTTTACTAATTGTATTATCAATAATAGTCGCCAAGTGGTTCTCAATTGCCTCAAATTTGAGGATGGCCGCTATACCATGGACTATGAAGATTTAGATAAAAAACTCGCCAATAATAATGTGAAAATGTTAATTTTGTGTAATCCACATAATCCCGTCGGCAGAGTTTGGACAAAAGACGAGTTGATAGAACTGGGAGAGATATGCCTTAAACACAAGGTGCTTCTTATTTCCGATGAAATTCATGCTGACTTGACATTTAGGGGATTCGCAACCACTGCATTTGCTGGTATTTCTGAGGAGTTTGCTCAAAATACGATTGTTTGTACAGCGGCAAGTAAAACCTTTAATCTGGCAGGTTTGCAAACATCAAACATAATTATTCCCAATGAAGAAATAGGCCTCATATTTAGTAACTATATGAAAAAACTCCATCTACTTACGCCGAATATTTTCGGTCAAGTGGCTACGGAAGCTGCATATAACTATGGAGAAGAATGGTTAGAACAATTTAAGGACTATTTACAACAAAATCTTGAATATCTGATACAGTTTTTTGCCAGCAAGATTGACACAATTAAAGTAATAAAGCCTGAAGGAACTTATCTCATTTGGTTAGATTGCAGGGGACTTGGCATGAAAGAACAAGCTCTTAAGCAATTTATGTTAGTACAGGCTAAAGTGGCACTAGATGATGGATATCTTTTTGGCCCTGGTGGTGAAGGATTTACCAGAATTAATATTGCTTGCACTCGGGCTACATTGAAAGAAGCTCTTAATAGAATTGAACGGGCCATTAATAATTATAACAAGTAAATTTATTATCTCAACTTTCGCAAATAAATAAAGCTTTTAATGGGAGAATGAACCAGGCTGCGTTCTTGAAAAAAAGATTTTAAGGTTTTATGTAAATACTACTAAGGAGGATTTTTTATGCTAAAAAAATGTCTGCATCCATTACTTGCGGAAAGAGAGCAAAACCTGATCAAAGATAAGCTTCAGGCTGCCATGAAGAAAAATGGAATTGAATATATGATCATAAACCACAAGGATAACATCTTTTATAGCACCGGCTACATGCCAATAGGAGTGGGCAATGTAGTATCGATTGTTCCCGCTAATGGAAATCCTGCTTTGGTATTAAGCACTCTGGAAAGCATGGATGCTCGCTGCACTACCAACGATGTGGAAATTTATCAGTACCTTTCCTGGGTGTTCATTGACGACGGCACACCAGAGTGCCTTTGTGATAAAGGTGATCTGATTGACCCCAATGCAACAATTCATCTAATTAAAGACATCATCAAGCCTAATAAAATAACTGGCAAAGTTGGGATTGAGATGGGTTCTATCTCCCTTAATCTGTATCAGAGATTGACCAGCATTATTCCGAAGGAAATTATCATTGACTGCACCAGTACCATTATGGACGCGCGAGTTGTCAAAACTCCATGGGAAATCAAAATGCTGAAAATTGGAGCAGAGCATCTGGAAAGAACCTGGCACCATATGGCTCTGGATATCAAGGCCGGCATGCCCGCCTACAAACTGGACAATATGTTTATGGCATATGCTTCCCAATGCAACGATTATGACAGTATCACGATGAAAGACTTCCACTGGATCCCAGCTGTCGGGCCTTACTATGGTCAAAGTGGACTTCCCCGTAACTATATCCTTAAAGACGGCGACATCGTCAGATTCGATGTCGGATTCCGTCACATGTGCTATACCACGGATATTGCCAGAACCTTTGTTGTGGGTGACACTGCCAGTGATTTGGCTCAGGAAGTTTACGACATTCTGTACAGGGCCAATGTAGTTGGGCAACAATACCTGAAGCCCGGCGTAAAGTGTTCCGATCTGTATAATGCCGTTCGCGCTGAGGTGGAAAAATCGAAATTGATTCCCAAATATCCCAGAGGCCATGTCGGACATTCCGTAGGTTTAAGTACTATAGTCGAGGAATGGCCTACTTTGTCTCCGTTTAGCCATACTGTTATGGAGCCCGGCATGGTGTTCAGCCTGGAAACACCCTATTCCGCCACCGGTGCCGCGCAGATTCATGCCGGTTTCAACATTGAAGATACCTTTGTCATCACAGAAGACGGTCATGAGCGTTTTACCATCGCTCCGGACTCTCTATTTTGGAAATAAGACCCAATCATCCTGTTGATGGCTATACCGAGGAAGATAGCCCCTATTTACTTAACTACTGCAATCTTGTTACAAATTCATTTGCAATATAAACCAATATACACATAATATGATATTAAGCGTATGAATAGTATTCTTGTAATAAAGTGAGGAAGAATATGAATATAGTTCTTATTGGTATGTCTGGAGCAGGTAAAAGCACTTTAGGTGTGTTGCTTGCAAAAGCTTTAGGAATGGATTATGTGGATACAGATATTGTTATACAACAACATGAAGGTAGGTTGTTACAAGATATAATTGATAATAAAGGCATTGAAAAATTTATGAAAATTGAGGAGAGAATTATATCAGATTTGAAATTGAAAAATTGTATTATAGCTACAGGTGGAAGTGTTATATATTCAGAAAAAGCTATGAATGCCCTTAAACAGGATGGACAGATTTTTTATTTGCATGTTCCATATGAAGAAATCAAAAAGAGGCTAACAAACATAACAACCAGAAGAGGTATTGTAATAAAGAAAGGAAATAGTCTTAAGGACGTTTACGAGGAAAGAGTTCCTTTGTATATTAAGTATAGTGATAAAACTCTTGATTGCTCAAATAAGGATATAGAGCATTGTGTGAGTGAGATTATAGAGAAAATACGAGAAGATCTTTGCGATAATTTAGGTGTATCCCGAACTTTGTGTAAATTCCAAATTGATATAAAATAAAGCAGTTATGTAAATCGATCTTGCTGATGTTTTATCTATGCAATACAACATTATTCACTTTACAGAACGACCGTATACATGTTACCATATTTACCATAAATATGAAGGGGTGACTTATGTATGGATATTGTTTACCGTAACGCCCAAAATAACGACTGTCCGATGTTGGCTGAATTTATTTATTATGCCTCTGACGGTGTACTTGATTATCTGTTTAAAGATACTATTCCCGATTTGACAGTAACGCAACTGTTAACTTTTGGTTTGGAGGATGAGCAAAGATACAACTCATATAAAGGAGTTATTGTTGCTGAGTATAACCATAGTATTATTGGGATGATACAAGCTTACTCTAATATGCATCACAAAATAGATGATGAAATGAGGTCCTTTATTCCAGGAGAAAGACTCGAACAATTCAAAGATTTTTATGATTCCAGAGTTGATAATAGCCTTCTAATCAACGCAATGTATGTTGATGAAAAATTCCGACGTAAAGGTATTGCCAACAAACTTATTTCAATGGTAAAGGAAGAAGCCCGATCCATGGATTTCGATAAACTCAGTCTGTTTGTTTTATCAGACAATTTACCTGCCCAAAAACTATATCATTCCAATGGCTTCAAAATCGTAAAAGAAATAGTATTTAATGATTCAGCAAAAATTAATCATGAAGGTGGATTTAACTTAATGGTTTATGAAAAATAGACAGAGTTTCTTGGGCATAATTTAGATATTTACTAACCACCTGACTCACCTGGGTGGTTTTTTGTTGGCGTAAAAATGGCTGAAAAGCAAGAAAAATGTTCATAGGGTGTCAAAA
Source organism: uncultured Syntrophomonas sp. (assembly GCA_964457945.1). Taxonomy (GTDB): domain Bacteria; phylum Bacillota; class Syntrophomonadia; order Syntrophomonadales; family Syntrophomonadaceae; genus PHAA01. The sequence continues at coordinate 21,606 of CAYWFX010000001.1, read as the reverse complement.
CTGTCCAGGCGATCATATATTTAAGTAATCCTGTGGAAGAAGGTGGAAAGATGTCCAATAGCGATTTTATAGAATCTGTGCTTAGTGCTGCGGTGCAGATACAAAAAAACCATAGTCTGTCTGCACCAGCTATTACCGCTCAGGCTTGTTTGGAAACCGGATATGGGAAATATGTTTGCACTGACATAAATACCGGCCAGTATAGTTACAATCTATTTAACATCAAAGGCAAAGGTCCGGCTGGTAGTGTGCTGGTGAATACTACTGAGTTTTATAATGGGGTTAAGACTAACATTCAAGATTATTTCCGGGCTTATAATAATTTCGAAGAGAGTTTTGAGGATCTGGTAAAAGTAATGTCCAATGACCGTTACGCACCCTGCCGTAAAGCAGCCAGTAATCCAGATGAATATGCTCGGCAACTGCAAAAGTGCGGGTATGCCACAGATCCTGAATATTCGGATAAGCTTATAAATATCATGAAAGCCTATAACTTAATAGAACTAGCAAAAGATATGATGTAAATATTTTATTTTAAATATGGCAAAAGAAAATAGGAGAAAAGGCTATTGGATGCTTTGTCGAGGCTAAGTTGTGGCTAGTGTGGAATATAATGTATAGATGGGGTGCGCTCCAATATTGACAAACTCATGTAATGAACTGGACTAACTAGAGAACAAGTAGATAAGGCTTTATCCAGCTTAGTCAATAATGGAATGCTTGTTTTGAGTGGTGTAGATGTGTGCAACATGTTGTGCGCCTATGGTAATTTCATTTTCAGAAACAGAGTTGCAGGAAATCAACAGGGAAGGGGATTATCTGCATTTTCATCGTGGGTGCATATTACGGTGCGGCGGAACTGCAGTTCGAACAAATAAATCAAGTTGTTTAAATACTACCAATAGCAGCAAACTGCACGAAAAATCCCTGCATTTTATAATGATTTTAAAAGATGGTAAAATAATGGTAAAAAGGTTGAGCCCCATGCTCCTTCCACAAAAATAACCATGTAATATATGCCCGTTTTCGCCCCCTGAAAGTAGCAATCTAATAGTAAACTATCAAAAATGAACGAAATGGTAATGGCGAGCCATTCAGCAGCCTCTGCTGTAAATGCGGAAAATTATGGGTCATATAACGGTGATGTATTGTACATTGGTTAACAATAAAATATATTATGTAAACTAATGTGTTGGCATTCCTATAGATTATCACCTATAAACGGTAAGTATTTCTTGAGGGGAGGACATCTTCATTGAATCTAAGATAATCGGGCAGGGGATAAAAAGCCCATTCAATATTGTATCCTTCATTATAACATGTAAAATCATTACATATTATAATGAAGGAACTCGATCGGAATTAACTCCATCGCAACATGATCTGCGACAGGCCGTAGATAACATAGGTGCGAAAGAATGGACTACTTGCCAATAAATATGGTTTAGTTTTTGTTTTTTGTAGTTTACGGACGGTTAAATGTCTCTCTTGGTAATATGTTTTTCCAAAGTAGGAAGGTAATTAAGATGATCAACACTTGTTTCGGCCATTCCTTGAGATATATGAACATATCCCTCTGTGGTTCGGATACTACTGTGCCCTAAATCATTTTGTAACTGCCAAAGATTACTGTCTCTATTTTTAGCTACCTCCGTGGCAAACGTATGTCTCAGCCAGTGAGGTGAAACATTTTTCTTTACCCCAGACCGGGTCGTTACGTCTTTAATTATTTTCCAGATAAACTGGCTGGACATATTGTTCCCAAATTTATTGACTATTAATGGAGAGTAGGATTGCGCATCTATTTCACATAGAAGCCCCTTATCTTCTCGGTAATCTAAAATTGTATCCCACAACAAATGTGGTATTTTGATAATCCGATCCTTGTTACCTTTACCAGTTATCGTTATACATCGTTCCCCTTGAGGTGCGATAAATATGGATCTCCACATCGCATTGGCCAATTCACTTACCCTGCAACCGGTACAGGCGAAAAATATTACAACCAATAAAGCGAGTTTCCCTGTCTCCTGAGCAGCCATGACAATGCTTTCTAATTCTGTCTCCATTAAAATCCTTTGGGCTATTTTAGAGTCTACCCGCTTTGTTTCCAGGGGTTCAGCCGGGTTAAATGTGACATATCCTATTTTTTTAGCATAGGAAAAAAGGCTCTTAATAGTGGCTATTTTGCGGTTCTGGGTGCTGACTGCCAGCGTTGCAGGATTACGATCATAATCAGGCGCAGCCAGGTATTCGGAATAGTCCACCAGATCACTATATGTAATTGTGCGGATAGATTTGTTGCCCAATAAGGCGAAAAATTCATTCAGAACCCCAGAATAGACATAGGCAGTATTTTCTGATTTTCTTTTTCGACTGGACAAAAACATTGATATTAAATGTGCATCGCTATTAACACCTGCAGTGACTGGTGGATTTAATATATTTGATTGGTTGATAATTAAATCTCCGTTAATTATATATACCTCCTAACTAAATAATAGATATTATAATACTTGCTATATATTTTAATGTAACATTATATTAGTTAAAGTATATATATTTATTAGTTTTATAACAACACTAAATATTATATATTAAATCTACTATAATTTATTTTGTTTATAATACTGTTCTTTTATTAATTTAACAAACCATCATTATTGCTGTATAATTAGTATCAACTATAATATATTGTGAATAATAAATTATGTGAAAGATTATATAATCATTTACATAAAGTAACTTAACAAATATAATATATCTAAAGTATTAAAAAGCGAGGTTTTTATATGACAAGAGATACTTTAATTACTTTATGTGCCACATTAAAAGCTACTAATACGGGTTTAAATGAGAGAAATACAGACCGAGCATTTGTTAGCCCAGTGCTTGAATCCATTGGCTGGAATTTATCAAACCTGAACGAAGTTGTTGCAGATTACAAGCCAATGGGATTGAAGCAGGGGAGTGATATTTCATATGCTTTGTTCGCCCAGTTACTTCCTATATTATTAGTTGATATTCGGCCTCTGTATTCTGATCTGAGCCAACTCCCACCTAAAATATCTGCTACAGCAAAAGCGTCACCTTCAAATTACTTGGTGTCTACAAACGGGGTACAATGGAATCTCTATAATGTCGAAGGTAATCCGGTTTTGAAGCTGGCTATTGATATTAGAGATAGTGATGCCCATGATAAGCTTCAATTAATTTCCAAAGAAAACATTATAAGCGGTTTACTAGAAAAGTTTATTATTGAATTGCCTGTACCAAATAATTCGGTGGATGAAATCGTACTTAAAAACAGGGGGTATAAGGTATCCGATAAAACCCATGATGCTCTCAATAAGCTGCGGATCAAGATAATGACCAGTCGCTCTGTGAAAGACCAGGAAATAACAAACAGTATGATAGTTGAATTGCTATTGGATTTGTTTCTAGAGAATTCCCAAATGAACTTTAGCTATGTAGAAATTTCAAACCAGACTATCCTTAGACAACGAATACAGGAGTCTTTAAGAAAATATATTACTAAATAATATTTCTTAAAAATTAAAAGCTTTTATTATCGCGCGATCCTCCTATATGATCCTAATGCAAGCACTTTAGACTCTGCCAAGGTAAAACTAAGAGACAGTCACTCCGGCAATAAGAGAGTGCTATTCCTAGCACGAATCAAATGCGGGTCATATGTCCTGTATATTAGACAAATCAGGTAGACCTTCAGCATGGTTAAAAACAGGCGTTATCATAATACTAATACATAGTTATAATTATACTCAATAGAAGACGGGAGGTAGGGATTGAAATGACCTACTAGCGTTTGTTCAAAGATGAAATGCACATTTCGTCGTCGCCGGTTGTCTTTGTCTTTAATGAGTATGAACTCCGTTGTTAACTTCATAGCGATTTAAATTTATTGAAGAAGAAATAGTGCTTTAAAATTAGTAAACGAAGGGAGGATAGATTTAGTAAGGCTTTGTAATTTATTATACATAGTCTTCCTAAAGATGAACTATGGTTATTTGGGATTCTATCATGGGATGGTTGGGGATGCAAGACAAGGAAGAAATAGAAACATCTGAAATATCAGCATACGCATATCCAAAACCTGCAAAAAAGAACCTAGTTAATATTAATCCAAACAATAAGATGGAAATTAAAATTTGTGAACCAGAGATGTTTGAAGAAGTACAAGCGTTGGCCAATAATTTAAAAAATGGTTGCCAGGTTATTCTTAATATCAAATCTGCGTCTCCTGAAATAGCTAAACGTATGATAGATTTTATGGCAGGAGCTGTATACACTTTGGGCGGCCAAAGCCAGCAGTTAGATTTTAATATTTTCCTGTTTGTTCCCTCAAATGTAGAAATAAGTCTGAATTATAGGTTAGCAAAAAAGCAGTTTATCAATACAGTTTCGTAAATGTGTCCCGATGCATAATCGAACATCCTTTTCCGCTTATTAAAAATAAAAACCGTACACTAAAAGCACGGATTTTTTCCAAGCAATTATAATCAAGACCACTGTTTTAATGAATCTATGCCCCTTTATTCTTAGTCAAATCTTTATTGTACATCTATGCAATACTAAAAAGCATTTCTGAAATGAACATAACAAATATGATATGACAATATTAAATCGCAACTAATATTTTCTTAATAAAAGTGGGGAAGACTATGCAAATCAAAAATGATGAACAAAAAGTATTTGTTGATTTTCTTAATTCTTACAATGAGTGCTTTTACAGTAAAGATATTGAAAAACTAAAAAACTTTTATGATTCAATAAATAACACATTAATTTATTTTGATAATCATAAAAATAACGATACTTATGATTTGGAACAACATATAAATTTACTATCAGATTTCTTTATAAATGGAAAAACAACAGAATCAGGAGATGTTGAGCCAATAATAATAGAAAATCTACATATTTTTCAGAAAGAAAATACTGCTTGTCTATGCTTTATCTCAAGATATAAAAGTTTTCCTGATCCTGCAGTAAGATGTACATTATATTTGGAATGTTTGAAAAATGAATGGAAAATAATACATGCACATTATTCATTTCAACCAGATAAATAAAAACACGTGCCCACTGTAAATTGAATCCCGCATTACTTTATCTTTGGTTTGCGAATATACTTTCGAGGCAGAATCAACTCCAGCAGGCCATGAACGATATAAAATCTCTACATCAAAACTGCTGAGCTTTCCTGAAAGATAGCGTTCCGCGTTTTAGCGGGCAACAAGACTATCCGGATCCAACATACAGAGCGTGCACAGCATCACCACGCCCACACCGACAGCCAATCGCGCGATGAAGAATTGCACAGAACCCAGCGCGCGAAATAAAATCCCAGTACAAAGGTAACTAGAGCGAAAATACCATCCTTTCGGTCTGCTTCATGCAGATTTATTTCCAAATATCCAACAACTTTCTTCGATAAATATTTACTTATTTAATACTTGACTATGGTGATAAAAAACAATAACATACAATTACACATATGAATGTATATTCATATGTGTAATCTATCATACAGGAGTGAAGATGATGGCAAAAGACTTTGATCGCTGTGACATCAACTGTATCCATGAGGAAGCTGTCAATGATGTGAGAAAAATAATGATAGGCGAGGATATAGCCAGTTCCTTGGCCGAATTGTTCAAAGCATTAGGTGAACCTTCCCGGGTAAAGATCCTTTTTGCACTAATGAACCGAGAATTGTGCGTTTGCGACTTAGCGGCAGTAATCGGTGCCTCAGAATCAGCTGTATCACATCAACTTAGAATTTTGCGCACATTAAAATTGATTAAGTTTAGAAGGGACGGGAAGATCCTCTATTATTCCCTGGCTGATGCGCATATTGAAAAACTATTTGCCCAGGGATTGGAACACGTTACTGAATAATGGTTGCCGTATCATGTCAATATATTTAGCAGGGAGGAATGAACAATGGGAGAAGCAGCTGAAATAAGCAACTCTGTTATCTCGGGTAAAGTTACAGTTACTGGATTAGATTGCCCGGATTGTGCAGCGAAGGTGGAAAAAGCCGTAAAGCGGATGCCGGGTATAAGCTCGGCAACGATTACTTTTCCTTCGGGGAAACTGAAATTTGATTTCGATGTGAGCCAAACGGGCGTTAAGCAGGTAATCGACAAAGTAAAGGTGCTGGGTTATGAAGCTGACGAAGAAGGATATTCCGGGACTGCGGAAGGCGTTTTGAGCACCAACATCTGTATTATAGGAATGGATTGTGCCGACTGTGCGGCCAAACTGGAAAAAAGGATTTCAAAAGTCCCTGGAGTGGAAGAGGCGAAGGTCAATTTTGGAGCTTCTAAAATGACTGTTTCCCACAGTGGACCTGTTTCGGAAATTCTTAGTACGATTGAGAAGATGGGCTATTCAGGGAAGGTGGATGAAGGTTGGGCAAAGCGGCCAGTGCCCGCTTCCTTTTGGAAAACGAACCAGTATGCTATTCCGTCATTAATATCACTGGTGATGCTAATAGTGGCAATCGTGACCGAAACACTGGAAATGCCAATAATTTATACCCATTCTATGTTTTTCATGGGTATCTTACTGGGGGGCTTCATACCAGCCAAAAACGGTATCTCGATGTTAATAAATGCGCGGGAGCTGGATATGAATTTCCTGATGATCGTTGCAGCAGTCGGCGCTATTGCCATAGGCCAGTTTGAGGAGGCGGCAACCGTTGTCTTTCTATTCTCCTTTGGTAATGCCTTACAGGGTTACACCCTTGATAAGACCAGGAACTCGATTCGTGCTCTTATGGAGCTGGCCCCCAGCGAAGCATTAGTAAGGCGGGGCGGTATAGAAATCGTTCTGCCAGTTGAGGAAATAAGACTGGGCGATATCATGCTGGTTCGCCCGGGAGAAAGAATACCTATGGATGGAAAGGTTGTCTCCGGATTTTCATCTGTAAACCAGGCCCCGATTACTGGCGAGTCACTACCGGCCCTGAAGCAGATGGGAGACGAAGTATACGCCGGTACCATCAATGAACGTGGGGCACTTGATATAAAGGTTACTAAACTAGCCCAAGATAATACCATGTCTAGAATTATCAACATGGTGGAAGAGGCTCAAGGACAGAGAGCCCCGTCTCAGCAGTTTGTAGATAAATTCTCCAAATATTACACCCCGGCAGTTATTGGAGCATCAGTTCTGGTAGCAGTAGTACCTACACTGATATTCGGGCAACCTTTTGATAAATGGTTTTATGAAGCCCTGGGAATGCTTCTGGTAGCCTGTCCATGCGCACTAGTTATCTCAACACCGGTCGCAATCGTTTCCGCCATTGGGAGTGCAGCTAAAAGCGGAGTACTTATAAAAGGTGGTATGTATCTGGAAGAAGCAGGGGCTCTATCCGTGGTGGCTTTTGACAAAACCGGTACATTAACCGCGGGAAAACCGCAGGTTACTGATGTAATCTCGACCAATGGGAATTCACAAGATGATATCCTTTCCATTGCAGCAGCCATCGAATCACGTTCTGAACACCCCCTGGGAGAAGCGATTATCAACAATGCCAGGGAGAAAGGTATAATCATTCCGGCAGTTGCCAACTTTGAAGCTATACTTGGCAAGGGAGCAAAAGGAGAAGTTAACGGTGAGCTTTATCAAATAGGAAATAAAAGATTCTATACTGAGCAAAGGATGCCCTTGGGCAATGTTGAGGACCAGGTATCCAGGCTTCAGAGTGAAGGTAAAACCGTTATGTTCCTGGGAAACAATGAGAAGATACTGGGTTTGATTGCCGTGGCTGATGTTCTGAGAAGCAATAGTAAACAGGCAATTGAAAAGCTTAAAAAAGCCGGCATTAAGAAGGTAATCATGCTGACTGGTGACAATGAGCTTATAGCTCGGGCAATTGCAGATCAAGTTGGACTTGACGACTTCAGAGCAGATTTACTGCCAGAAGACAAGGTTGACGCTATTAAGGATCTGTTGAGTAATTATGGTAAAGTAGCCATGGTAGGAGACGGTGTAAATGATGCACCGGCTATGGCGATTTCAACTGTAGGCATTGCAATGGGTGTAGCCGGGACTGATTCTGCGCTGGAAACCGCTGACATTGCATTAATGGCAGACGATCTGACCCGACTCTCTTACGTCATAGAACTGAGCCGCAAAACGCTTAAAATCATTAAACAAAACATTACTTTTGCTTTAATCCTCAAAGGACTCATTTTGTTACTTGTCATCCCTGGTTGGCTAACCCTGTGGCTGGCAATCATTGGTGACATGGGGGCATCGATTCTGGTAACCCTGAACGGGATGAGATTAATCAGGATGAAATATCACGACTAAGAGCGCTTGCAACGGTTTCATTTCGCTTTATACCTAAAGCTTGCGAAAGGATGGTTATAATTATTAACAAGAGACTAATGCCTATTATTATTGTGATTGTCTTATTGCTTGTATCTTCCGGCTGTGGTAGAAATACACAAACTGCTACTACCCCTCAAGAGACTACGCCAAAACCTCAGATAAGTACTTCGATCAAAACCGATGAGGTCATTACTGTTCCGATGGGGCCAGCATTCAAGGAATACTATGATCCTAACCAACCGGAATTCAAGATACAGATGGTTTATGTTACTACCGATGAAGGGTATAATTATCACCGTGTCAGTTGCAAGTCTTTGTCAAAAGGCAAAATCGCTTTAGGTTTAGATGAAGCAAAAGAAGAGGGATATACTCCATGTACCATCTGTAAGCCACTCCAATAATCCGGAAATGACTATGTTCTTAAAAAATAGACTATCTTTTTCAAGAACTTTGGTGGCAAAACTGTAACGAAAAGTATGTGGGCTAACATAAAATATGTCTCCTCAGACAGATGTTTTGAGGGGACTTTTTTATATTGAGTTGCACCTTTACGCATAAATATACATTTACGGGTAAAGAATGAGAGAAACGACCCTTGGCATGACTCGTCAGTGCCACTCGTTGGTGTGCTTTCAGACTTCTGCATACTCCCTATAATATGAAATTATATCTATACTCGCAAAGATAAATTTATGCGGTTTGGAGTTGATGCTATGCCTTTTATTCAGATGGTTGAATGCTACAAACGGTATAAAATGGGTAACACGATTATTGTGGCCAATAACGGAATCAATTTTGACATTCAAAAGGGTGAATTTGTGGTGATTGTCGGCCCTTCGGGCGCCGGCAAGTCGACGGTACTCAATATACTGGGGGGTATGGATACCTGCGACGAAGGCCAGGTACTGATCGACGGCAGGGATATCGCCAAACTCACGGGGAGAGAGCTGACAACATACAGACGGCTGGACATCGGCTTTGTGTTCCAGTTTTATAACCTGGTACCCAATCTGACCGCTTTGGAAAATGTAGAACTGTCTGCTCAAATCGTACCTAGCGCCAAGAACGCGAAGTCGGTTTTGGAGAGCGTCGGCCTCGTAGAGCGCCTGGACAATTTCCCGGCCCAGCTTTCCGGCGGCGAGCAGCAGCGCGTGGCCATTGCGCGGGCACTGGCGAAAAAGCCAAAAATGCTGCTGGCCGACGAGCCGACGGGCGCGCTGGATTACAAGACCGGAAAAGCGATTCTAAAGCTTTTGCAGAACACTTGCAAGGACACTGGGACAACCGTCATTGTGATTACTCACAATCAGTCGATTGCTCCGATCGCCGACCGGGTGATTGAGATCAACGACGCCAAGGTTAGAAAAATGAAGGTCAATGAACATCCTGTTTCCATCGATGCTATTGAATGGTAGGTAGTATTGGCCATGCGTAAAATAGCGTTAAACAAGGACATTTTCAAGGAATTCACAAAATCGATTACGCGTTTCATGTCGATCATGTTGATGATCGCCCTGGGTTCGTTTATCTTTGTCGGGATGTATGTGACGGGCCCGACCATGCGCAACACTCTGCTCACATACGCAGACAAGTACCGTCTCGAAGACCTGACGGTGACATCTCCGCTGGGCCTGGCAATGGAAGATGAGCTGATTCTCGGTTCCGTTCCTGGGGTTGAAATCCTGGATTACAGCTACCGCACCGATTTGATGCAGCGCGATTCTGACTTGATTGTCCGAGCAGAGTCCCTAGGGAGGCTGCCGGGGTACGAGATCCTTGAAGGCAGGCTGCCCGAGGGAGCGGATGAAATAGCCCTGGACGGGATGATGCGGGAAAAGGGTTCTAAAATCGGCGACTGCATCTCGTTTGTCCCTGATAAATTGCGGGATAGCTACGCGCTGAAAAATTACGATTTTGTCATTGTCGGTTTTGTGAACTCGCCCGAATACCTTATGCCGGCAGAGAAGGGTACAACCGCCATCGGCGATGGGGTTGTGGACTGCTTTGGCGTGATCGCGAAAGAGAATTTCACCATGAAGAATGTCAGCCTGGCGAGACTGACATTCAGCGATGTCAAAGGGCTCGATGCCTATTCTGACGAATACAAGGACAAGATGAAGGCACATGCGGCAGAAATGGAGCATTCTTTTGCTTCCCGGCCGGGAACAAGGCTTGAACAATACCGCAAGGAAGGAACCGCAGAGATTTCCACAGCGCAGGGCGAGATCACCAACGCGGGGAAACAACTGGGCGACGCAAAAAAAAAGCTGGATGACGCCAGAATCGACCTGGTCAAGGGGTGGGCGGACTACCGGGACGGGAAGACCACCTTTGACAAGAAAATTAGCGATGCACAGGCAAAAATCACCCTCGGACAGGAGGAGCTGCTTAACTCGAAGCCCATACTGGATGAAGGCTATGCCATGCTTTCAAACGGAGAAAAGAAACTGAGTGATTCCAAGGCGCAATTAGCCGACTCGGAGGCAAAGCTCGCCGACGCTAAGACGCAGCTTGCGGATGGCCAAAAACAGCTGGATGACGCTCAGAAAAAGATCTGCGACGGCAGAACCGAGCTTGCAGCAAAAACGGTCGAGCTTTACGACGGGCTGGACAAACTCAACGACGGGCTAAGTCAGATCAACGCCGGAATGGCCCAGATCGATACCGGAATAGGCCAGATTAGGGCAGGACTGACCCAAGTCGAGGCGGGTTTGCAGCAGGCTGATGCCGGAATTGCGGCCCTTGACGATGGAATCGCCAATATCGACAGCCAGCTGTCGGATTTGGACAAGGACCAGCAGACGGCTCTCAAGACCCATAATGTGCAGTTGCTGCAAACAAAGGAGGGGCTTGAACAGAGCAAAGCAGAACTTGTAGCGAAAATAACGGATTTAAAAGCTACAAAAGTTTCCTTGCTGGCGCAGCAAACAGATTTGCTGAAAAAACAAGACCAGGCTATGAGCAAAAAAACAAAGCTTCAGGCTCAGAAGGCCGCTCTATTAGCCCAGCGGCAGACAGCCCTCGACTCCATTCCCCTGCTGAGAGACGCGCGAGCCAAGCTGAACGACGGCCAGCAGACTCTGGACGCGCAGCGGGCCGAGTTCAACGCCAAGAAAGCGGAATATGAGAACGGCCTTGACAAACTGGAAGAGGGCCGCGTCAAGTTGGCCGATGGGCAGGCTGAGCTGAATAAAGCCCGGGCGGAACTGGCTGACGGCCAGGCGAAGTACGACGACGGCGCGGCAAAGCTCGAAGATGCCATGGTAACCTTTGCGACTGAACTGGCAAAGGGTGAGGACCAGATGAAGACGGCGTACCAGAAGTTACTCGTCGGCGAAGCCGACTATGAAAAAGGGCGCAGGGAGTATATTGACAAGCTGCCCAATGCACAGAAATCTATTGAGCAGGGTAAGACTGAGCTCAGCAAAGCCAAAAACGAGCTCGCCAGGCTCAAAGTGCCCGACTACACTATCAATGACAGGTACAAGGATATGGGTTTTTTCCAGATCATCCAAAATTCCGAGAGCATGGATCTTCTATCCCTTTTCTTCCCGGTGTTCTTTTTCCTGATCGCCCTTTTGGTTTCTCTGACCACTATGACGAGCATGGTGGACGAGCAACGGCTGCAGATTGGCACGCTGACAGCGCTCGGCTATTCGAACTGGGATGTCATAAAAAAATATCTAGCCTACGGAAGCTTTGCCAGCCTGATCGGAAGCCTGATCGGCATAGTCGCAGGACATAAAATACTGATGCCGGTCGTATTCGATGCCTATTCCTCTAATTTTCTCTTTAAACAAGAGCTGCCCCTGCTATCGCCCGTCTTCAGTGTGATCGCCGTGCTGATTAGCTTGCTCTGCACAGGGGTTGTAGCCTTTCTGACAACCCGAGCTTCCCTGAAGGACAATGTCGCCGCACTGCTCAGGCCTAAGGCGCCGAAGAGCGGAAACCGCATCCTTCTGGAGCGCTTCACGCCGATATGGCACCGCCTGTCCTTCAATTACAAGGTTACGGCCCGCAATATCTTTCGCTATAAAAAGCGGATGCTGATGACGATTCTCGGGGTGGCCGGATGCACTGCGCTGATTTTCATAGGCTTCGGAATCCGCGATTCAGTCAGTTCACTTCTTGTCAAGCAGTACGGAGAGCTTTTCCGCTACGACTCTGTTGTGATCTTTGACGAGAATGCCGCAAAGGAAGAACTGCAGGCCTTCAACGGCGAGCTTGAGAGCGATAGCCGCATCGCCGGACTTTATCCGGCGCGGTTAGAACAGGGCGTCATCCAGATACCTGGACAACTTGACCAGACAGTTTCTGTCGTCGTGCCCGAGGATGAGGCGGCGTTCCGCACGATCAACCAACTGCGGGAACGCAAAAGCAAAGAGCCCATCGCCCTGCAGAATGGCGCGGTCATTACAGAGAAGATCGCCATCCTTCTAGGGGTGGGCGTGGGTGACGAGCTCGAGTTCAAGGACAACGACGGCACGTTTAAAACCATTAAAATCGCGGGGATCACAGAGAACTACGCCGGACATTATCTATATATGGCTCCAGCCTATTATGAAGAAATCTTCGGCAAAATATACCACCCGAACAGCGATTATATTTTGCTTCTGGACCAAAGCGCTGAAAGCGCCAGCCTCTTTTCCAGAAGCATGCTGGAGAAAGACGTCGTGCTGAGCACAGTGAATACCAATGTCGCCGGCAATGCGATCGGGGATCTGACCCAATCTTTAAACATCGTGGTGCTGATCCTTATTCTAACCTCTTCGCTGCTGGCTATTGTGGTGCTGTACAACCTAACAAACATCAACGTCTCAGAAAGGATACGCGAATTGTCAACCATTATGGTGCTGGGTTTTTATCCCCGCGAGGTGACGGCATATGTTTATCGCGAAACGATGATCCTGACTATAATCGGAATTATTATCGGCTACGTTTTCGGACTGCTCCTGCACGGCTTCATCGTTACTGCGCTAGCACCTGCCAGCGTGCTGTTTGACCCCGCAATCAAGCCAGCCAGCTATATTTTGGCCGCGGCCTTCACCTTCGCCTTTTCCCTTGTTGTCATGCTGATTATGCACCGAAGGCTCAAACGCATTAACATGGTGGAAGCTTTGAAGGCTGTTGAATGAGGACCGAGGGGCAGATCAGCGGCGAACCGGTGGACTAGTCAACCCGAAGGCAAAGACATCACTGGTAACGGGCGAGGCTTCCAAAACGGCTGCTTTTCGGGGAGGCTTTAATTTTGTAGTTTTTCTAATCGAACTTAGTCAGGTGGATTCATGAAACGTCTGAACGTAGGAATAACGTGATCAGTGTTCGTTTGAGCGATGAGGCATTGCAATGCTTAGATGACCTTGTGTCAGCAAATAGCGCTCAAAGTCGTTCTGATGCCGCTTCTCGTTTAATAATGAACGGCAATAAAAATAACGCGGTCTTATTTGAACAAATTCGAAACCACACTGAGGAATCGAAAACATTCGTCAACGGTTACAACAATCTATTCAAGACAGCGGATTGGGTGAACTTAGTTCAACTGAAGATGAATAAGCCCTCGCTAATCCTAAATCAAAACAGCATTCCAATCAGTCGATTTGGTACGTAATAAGCTAATTTATCACAAACAGTTTATATAGCAGGTTAGTGACCTTATAGGGTGGCTGACCTGTTCTATATTGTTATGAGCATTTAATTACGTCTCGACCTGACAATAAAAGAACCAATTTGACCGCACACTAGAAGATAATGGTAATAAATGCACATAAGTTTGTGATATAGAAATAATAGATAAAACAGGAAAAATATAGTTCCCCATTGGATTATGTCGACATATATTGAACCAAGGAGGTGAATCAATGAGTTCTTATGAAATTGTGAGAGGTATTCACCAATACTTGAAGCGAAACAAAATATAAGAAAGGGAGTGTTTTTATGTCTCACCACAAATCGGAAAAACTCACATTGACATGTCGATGTCCCAAATGTGCCAATTACCGTGAAATGCTGGAAGAATCAATCCAGGATGAGATTTGCGATGCTGGATTTTACGCTCAGATAGCTAATGAGGCTCCGACAGATGTTCTACGCGAACTCATCACGAGTATTGTAGGAGACGAATATGGGCATGCACGACTACAGGCTTCTCTCTTAGGCATCTGTCCGCCTCCAATATCATGTCCTCCAGATTGCCCGCCAGCGACTGGCAACTTTGAGGCAGATGTGAGAGCAGCTATCAGAGGTGAATTAGAGGCAATTAGGCGATATGCAGAGCTAGCAGGATGTGCTCCAAACCCCGAAATCCGTTATTTGTTGACCTCAATCCTTGGAGATGAATACGCACATACAAGGATATGGAATGCAATGCTGCTTGCTTCTTCGCTCTGCAACGGTTGCTAGTTAGCAGTTTTCAATATCTTTGTTCTGTTTTCAGATATAAAAGAAACGCAGAAAAAGCTTTGGGGCCCCCTCAAAAGAAGGAGCCCCTTAGTATATTTCATTATTACATCACTTATATAGAGTTAGTGTTGGCAGAAGAGGGGATTATTATACTGGCTTGATTATGAGACTTAACCTGAAGGGACTACTTTTTTACGTATATTTGCTTTTGCCAGAGGAAGAGATTTTACTTTTTTGGCAGAAACCAAAAGTGATTCGACTTAAAACAGCTTTAATAGTGAATAAATGCCTCTAAACTAATAACAGATCCAGCTCTAATAAATCTTTAATCAACTCAAACAATGATTAATGGGAGCAGCGGCGTGGAAGCAAGATTATCATTTTTGGCGGGGGGCGGCGATACCGCAGGCTTTGCCTTTCGCTGGATATTTTGGACTTGCGAAGCCGATTTCGAGCTTGATTCGTATTGCGGACTTTGCTCGGTCTGCGGCTTGTCCTTGTCGAAATAAAAATTGAACATGTGCGCACCTGTTCTTTCGTATTATTGATATACCAAGACCATTATAGAACTTCCCATTATTAGCCTAATCTGAGTGCTATATCAGCTTGTAATTATATGGAGGCTGTGTTTATGTTTTTATTTGACTTACAAGTTACTTCACCACATGCAAACAATTCAATAAATTGAAATTTAAACAATTTTAAAAAATGCTTTTCTTTATATTTTAAAGCGCAGTAACTCTGTAATGAAGAAGTTCTTTATTCTTTAAAGGAGGCAAATAAAACATATTATGGGTATTGTAATTGGAAAGATGCCAGCATATCGGATTGCTTACATAAGGCAGATTGGCCCTTATGGAATTAACAATGTGAAAACAATGGAAGAATTAAAAAAATGGGCAAAATTTAACCATTTATTTAATGACGAATCCATAATCCTTGGAATTGCTCAGGATAATCCTGAAACTACTAAACCTGAAAACTGTCGTTATGATACCTGCATTGTTGTTTCAAACGACTATTCAGTAACTGACGGCGATGTAAGAGAAGGTAATATTGTTGGAGGAAAATATGCTGTTTTTAAAATTAATCATACAGCAGAAGCAGTTCAGAAAGCGTGGATTGATATTTTTCCAGAATTATTAAGGCAAGGATATCAATTTGATGAAGCAAGACCAATCCTCGAAAGGTATATAGCCCAAATGGTTAATAATCATCATTGTGAAATTTGTGTACCTGTATATTAAAGTAGTAATTGTTTTGTTGGCAACCTATTAGCTTTTTACCTGGTGGGTATGATATTTCCCTCCATCCGATGGGACCATTTTCTAACCCTAGTGGATGCAGCTATATTGCTAAAAGAATTCATCGCTACTCTACCATTTAAGCCTTTTCAATGTCATCAATTAATTGTTGCACGGCGTTCACATCAGTTCCCAACTAGTGCAAAATCGCACCGCACTATGCTTATCACCGACTTTTTGCCAAAAAGAATAGGCATAGCTTTCGTTTAGTTTTTTCACTACTTCGTTGGGCATAATAGAAAACTGCTGGTTCGTATTGGAGGGAGTTAGAGCTGCGCTGATTGCCACATAATTTAGGTCAAATATTATCCTCTTCTTGGGATAATGGAGTAGGAAGTTCTTCTGTCCCAAAAAAACCATGACTTAAGATAGAGAAAAATATATCCTAGGTACGATGTGCCATGAATCCCTCATCTTTACTATTAAAAGGTGAGGGATTTTACTTTTCTAAGCCAGCCTTGGGCCCAGGAAATCGAATAGCAGGCTGTTGGAAATAAGGAAGGGGTGTACATAAATGAGAATGAAGTTAATTATAGTTACTTTATTGCTGCTTATGGCCATGGGATGTGATAAGAAGGCTGAAATCCAGGTTGATAAGCCGGAGACGGACACTAAACATGCCGTGGAGGTTTTTGGCACAATAAAAGCGTTAGATGAAAAAAACATAATGATTGATTTTCCCGCCGCTGTAGAAGCAGTGCATGTCAGAGAAGGACAACGGGTAAAAGAAGGAACACCGCTGGTGACCTTAAATATAAGCGCGCTTAAGGCAGCCATAATTAAAAAGGAAGCAGCGTTGAACGTGGCCTGGTTAGAGCTAGCTAAAAACAACTATGAAGCCCAGTTAAAAAAACTGGCCAATGAGTTGCGATACCAGGAAGAACTGTACCAGAAAGCCGAGATCTTGTTTGCAGTCGGGGCTTTTCCCAAATATCAACTAGAAGAAGAATACGATAACTCCATCGAGGGCAGAAGAGAACATGTTGAAGAATTAAAGCTGACTTTGACCAGCCTGGAAAATGAGCAGGAATGCAACATTAAGATTAACAATAAAAAAATAGCCGTACTGGAATTTGAATTAAAAACCCTACGAGATAAATTGGATAAAAGCTATTTAATAAACAATGTTATTACAGCCGATATCGCCAATGGACTGGTTTGTGACATTGGATATGGGCCGGGAGATGTCGTTAATAATGAAAAAAAGCTCTTAAGCATCATTAATTTGAACAGCATTTTTGTGCATGCCGATGTGGCCGAAGAATTTATAAAAGACATACGGCTGGATGCAACCGTCACAATTGTGCCGGTGGCTGACAAGTCCCGGGCCTACCAGGGAAGAGTCGTCAGGATAGCGGATAAAGCTCACCAAATAAATGGCGAGACTACCATTTCCGTGGACATTGCCATAGAGAACCAGGATGATTTCCTGCGGCCTGATTTTAACGTGGATGTTTCTATAAACATGGAATAACCAAGGGCCTGCCCAAGGAGATATGAAAACCAATAAAAGGGGTGGAGATCGTGGGGATCATTACCAGGTTGGTCCTAAAAAACATTTGTGAAAAGAAAATGAGAAGCTTCCTGATCATATTTTCTATTACGGTATCCTCAGCCCTATTCCTGGCTACCGGCGCTTTGAACGGGACAATGGAAAAGATGTATGTGCAGCGCTTGAAAAGTTACTATGGAACCGCAGACATTATGATTCAGGCAGGGGATCATTCGCCCTCGCCTCGTTTTAACCCTCAGCCCCTAAATCCTTATAAAGAACAGATGGAATATATTGTGGGGATTTTACAGGGAACCGTTTTCTATAAAGACAGTAACAACGAGACGGTGCAGATAAACATGCTGGGAGTTGATTGGGATGAGTACCAATTTATGAATCCCATTATCCTGTACAGCGAAAACAACATTTTACCTTTCAGTGGCCGCAAGGTGGTTATCGGCAAGGATACAGCCGATAAATACGGCATTCGCCTGGGTGACAAAATCGAATTTGAAGTCAACGGTGACCGGCAAAGATTCGATGTATGCGCACTGGCGCAGCCCTCGGGGCCATTTCTGGACCAATCCCGGGGAGTAAGCGCCCTAGTGCCAAAAGAAACCCTGGGCTCTATATATAATGAACCGGGCAGAGTATCTTTACTGTTAATTAAACTAAAGAATCCCGAGAAAATACAAGCAACTAGGGAAGAACTAGCCCAAACTTTTAAGCTCTATGCGGTCAAGGAAACTGTCTCCACGGAGAGTTTAAATCGCCAGGTGAAGCCCATGAGAATAAGCTTTGCAGTTACTTCCATAATTGTATTCTTAATGAGTATCTTTATAATTTCTACTTCCTTTAAAGTCATCACCACGGAGCGGCTGCCCGTTATCGGTACTTTACGCAACATTGGGGCCACCCAGATGATGACAAACTTGATATTATTGGCGGAAAGCCTGGTCTACGGCTTAACCGGCGGCATTTTTGGCGGGGGGCTGGGTATTGGACTGCTATATATTATTATGGCAGTTTCAACACCTCCAACTTTGCAGGGTATTAAGACAACTCTGGAGTTTTCACCTCTGCAGCTATTAGCCACCGTTCTGATGGCTGTGATTCTATCTCTGATCAGTTCCGGTCTTCCAATATTAAAAGCGGCCAAAATACCGGTAAAAGATATCGTCCTTAATAATATCCAAAAAGAGACCTCGAAGAAAACGGGGAAGCTTATCATAGCGGTTATGCTTATAGTTATGATTTGGGCAGTTCCGCCGCTCATCCCCAAAGCAATCGCCATACCTGTAAATACCCTTTTTATAATCTTGAGCTTTATGGCCATAGTTTGGGCAATCCCGTTTATTACCGCCGTTTTTGCCAGGATATTTGCCAGCACCCATAGTTATCTATTTGGCAACGAAGGCATCCTGGCCGCCCAAAACTTGCGGGACAACAAAAGCGCCTTGAATAATATATCTTTGCTGGCCATCGGAGTGAGCAGTATTTTGATGATAAATACCATGAGTTACAGCGTAATCGGTGAACTAAGTAATTACTTTGCGGATATGAAATATGATATTTACATTGAAATGCCCAACCTTGACCGAAATTTTGCCAAACACCTCCAGGCCATACAAGGCACCACCGGCACCTACGGCCTTTATACAGCCAAAGATGTAAATGTGGCCGGTTCCCATGAGCCGATAGGCACGCTGGACGGTATTGATAAGAACAAACACCTGGAATACTTTAAATTGCAGGTAGTGGACGGAAATGAAGATATATTGGAGGAGCTTGATTCTGGCAGGAATATTATTTTAAACAGTTCCCTGGGGTACAGGTACCAAAAAAAGCAGGGCGACCTGATTACCTTGGAATTTGGCAAAGGCCCAAGAGAATACAGGATCATAGGTTTTATCAACACTCTTATGGAAAAAGGCGATTACGCCATGATCTCGGAAAACTATTTCAAAATGGACACGGGTGAACGGAATTACGGCTATATAGTGATGAAAACAACGAATGACCCCGCTGCGGTTGTATCGCTGCTAAAGAAGAAATATATCGATAATAAACCTTATGTGCAGTCCTTAAACGCAGATAAACAAGATGTTATCAAAACCAATCAGCAAATATTTTCGGTTTTAAAGGGGTTTTCGTTTATGACCATCGTAATGGGGATTTTAGGCGTATTTAATAACTACCTGATTAGTTTTATCGAGCGCAAACGGGTGCTGGCAATGCTGCGTTCGCTGGGAATGAGCAAGCGGCAGATTATTAAAATGATTTTTATAGAAGCTATGACCGGCGGACTAATTGGCGGAATCGTTGGCGTTGGGGGCGGAGTATTAATGGTTTCTGTTTTTCCCTACATAATGAAAGCCCTGGACATGCCAATTCCTATCAGCTATGCGCCGAGCATAGTGGTGATTTCGATATTGGCCAGCATAGTTATTACGCTGGTAGTTTCAATAAGTCCGGCCCTTAAATCATCCCGGCTCAACATTATTGAGTCGATTAAATATGAATAACCTGACCGGATCAAGCGGAGGAGGGACTCAAGATGGCGGTACTGGTAGAAGCGATAGGCCTGGGTAAGACATTTACCCTGGGTTTAGTAAAAGTAAAGGCACTGGAAAACATCAATCTGGAAATTGAAAAGGGGCAGTTCGTTTCGATTATGGGGCCTTCCGGCTCGGGCAAAAGCACCCTGCTCTATCTGATAGGAGGTCTTGATAAGCCAACGGCAGGCAGCGTCAGGATCAAAGGCAAGGACCTTTCCGTAATGAATGACCCGGAAGCAAGCCTGCTGCGCAGGAGAGAAATAGGCTTCATTTTTCAATTCTATAATCTGATTCCTAATTTGACCGTGGAAGAAAACATTATGCTGCCGGTTTTGCTGGATGGAAAGAGATTAAAGGACTACCGGTATAAGCTCGATGAAATCCTGGCGGATGTAAGCCTGACCGACCGAAGGCACCATACCCCACGGGAATTGTCCGGAGGTCAGCAGCAGAGAGTTGCCATTGCCCGGGCACTGATAAACGAGCCGGACCTTATCCTGGCAGATGAACCCATAGGAAATTTAGATACCAAAACAGGTTTCGAAATTATGAAACTCCTAAAAAAAATAAACCAGGAAAAAGGCAAGACCATTATCCAGGTAACACATTCTCATGAAGCCGCCAATTATGGAGACCAGATAATCAATTTGAGGGATGGACTCTGCATATAATTCCTGCTAAATCACTTCTAATTACGCATTTTTCACGTGTATTGTGCTTTATAATCAATAGCGAAAATAAATATATCCTGTCCAAATAACGAAAACTATGGGGATAAAACATTATTGCCTGTTTATTCCATAATAACTATGCTAGTAAATAAAGAATTGTGCGGAAATATCGGGATTGTATCATTTAGGCAAAGTTTAAAATGCTTGGTTGAGATTGGATGAAAATGGTTTATTAAATTATATTGAACATAATGAGGAGTTGCGGTTACTTATGATAATCAAAGAAATGACAACTTGGAAATATGTAATGAGATACTAATTATCTGTATTTAGTACTACGCAGTCTGTTTAAGATGCGCAACAATTTATAAGTAAGTTATACTGAACATTAGTATAATGATGTAATCAAGGATTATTTATATAATCTCTGGCGCAAAAGAAATCATTGATTTCCGCAAGTAAAATCAAGCAATGCAATTTCCATTACGCTATAAATGTTATAGGGTGATTGAAACGAGGTTAGCAGACGAATGTACGAGTGGCACAAGCAGATCCAAATAATCGTTGATGAAATTGACGAGTGTATCAGACATCATCACGATGAAGCACTAACGCTACGGTTTCTTTCTCACAAGTTGGGTTATTCTGAATTTCATACTACCAGAAAATTTAAGGAAATATCTGGTATGCAGTTTAGAGATTATTTACGGCTTAGAAAGTTAGCCTTTGCACTAAAAGAGGTTCGGGATAGTGAAAAAATCATTTTGGATATTGCTTTTGATTATGGTTTTTCATCACATGAAGCTTTTACCAGA